>CAYODY010000026.1:0-1605 GCA_964402965.1 uncultured Candidatus Saccharibacteria bacterium | reverse complement strand
CAAAGGGCATACTAACATAATTCCAACTGTTTCCGCCATCAAAAGATTGGTATAAACCCTTATCGGTAGTTAGCCACATACTTTGAGAGTTACTTGGATCAATCGCCAGCTGACGGTAGTCCGCGATACTATTTCCAAAAATCGAGGAACGAGAACGGTCTGGGTTTGCTACTAAACTTTTAGAAATCTGCTGAAAACTTGTGCCATTATCCACGCTTTTGAATAATCCTGTTTTTTGAACCACTACATATACCTCAGAATTACTTTGCCAATAAATCCAACTGATTCTATCATTGTAATTATTGACTAATCTCCAAGATTGCCCAGCATCAGAACTTTGAATGAGAGCACCTTTACCTAAACCAATCATAATCTCACTTGGATTATTCGGATTTAACGCCACAGCCCGAACAGGATTTTTTGTACTGGCATCGCTGTAGACTTCTGTCCAAGATTTTCCACCATCTTTAGTAGCGATTAAGCGACCCCGTTCACCTAAATAACTCGCCGCGTACATAACTTGATCATCGTAAGGGTTGATAACAAAATCATAAATCGTTACACCACCAAGTACCTCGGTCCAATTTTCCCCAGCATCCTCTGTGGAGTACAAACCTCCGTCAAAACTGGAAGCAAAAATCTTTTCTTTATTACCACTAAATTTTAATTGAGAGATGCTACGAGCTAGCAAAGACTTCTCGTTATTCACGATTTTATTTGCAGGTTGCCAATCCACTCCACCATTCGCAGTTTTTACAATTCCCACTTTTATTTCTTGTTGGTTAAAAGTACAGGACGCTCCAATTAAACTGATGGCTATTAATGAAAGGAAGATCTTTTTCATATTTTTGTATTAGTGAGTTTGAATTAAAAATTGTTGTAAAACTAATTTTGTATTATAACTTCGTTGTAAATCTTCATTCGTGTTTTGAGCTACCTTAAGATTATGAATAATGGTAGTTAACATTTCGGGTTTGTTGTCTTGGCCAAGATGTTGTTTTAAAGAATGAATCCACAACTTGATCAACAATTTTAAATCTTCTGTTTCTAGATCAATTAGAGAATTTAAATTCATTAAACCTAAATGACGATCCTGAAGCTTGTTTAACAGTTCACTTACAACTTTAGCTTTTTCGGGGTCACTCTCTAACCTCTGGAGTAATTCTGGATATTCGGAAACAATTGTAACTAAATTTTGTGGTAATTTTGAATCAACTTTTAAATCCGCAACAGGAAAACAACGAATGCGAATACATCGAGACATGACTGTTGGCAACACCCCATTACTATTAGCAACTAGTATAAACATACTGCTAGCAGGCGGTTCTTCTAAAGTTTTTAGCATGATGTTACTACTAGCAACAGAGGCGAGGTCAAAATTCTTTAGTAAGAAAATTTTACGTGAATTGTTAGCAGAAGTGAGGCTTGTAAAACCCATTAACTCACGAAGATTTTCTACACTACCAGAGTCGGCAAAGTCGAATTCTAAAATTTCTGCAACGGATTTTTTTTCATTTTTGTTGGAACTGTTTAGTGCCGAAATCTTTTGGGCAAACTCTTTGGCTAATAAAGTTTTACCTACCCCACTGGGACCCAAAAACAAAA
>CAYODY010000025.1:0-1892 GCA_964402965.1 uncultured Candidatus Saccharibacteria bacterium | reverse complement strand
GGCTCATAGTAACCATGAACGAAGTGTCGCCAGCATAAACATTGCTAAAGCTATATCCTAAATCTTTAAAGACTTTTTCGGAAGTAAATCCTGCGCGCAATCCATTAGTAATAATATACACAGTACCTTTGTCATTAATGAGGGCGCCATTACGTGGTGGAATATAGTAAGGCACGGCTGTATTTGAACCTTCGGGTGTATACGTACCAACGGGCAAAGCTAAGTCGAAAGAATTAGCAGGTACAACAGTTGCGAATCTATTAAACTTGTATGACGTGAATGCTCCAGCAGATGTGTACGGATTGCGACCATTCCCCATGATTCTATATACTACACCGTTTGGTGCTAAAACATTAGTTCCTTCGGAATGTTGTTGGCCTGTAGAAGTTACATCAAAAGGTTTGTAACTACTATATCCGTTCAGAGTTCCTACAGCGATATTATGGACACCAGGTTGCCAACTGACAGGAGTGATAAATTGTATAGTGGTTCCTCCGTTGCCACTTGGTAAATAGTTTTCTGAGCCTGATGCATCATAAGGAGAATTATACGAAACACTGTTAGAACCAGAGAAGTTTCCACCTGTTATAGTAACGGTCGAGCCAGCAGGTCCGGAGGCAGGTGTTATGCTTGTAATGAAAGGCGCGGTAGTGGTAACTGTAAGATATTGTGTTGTGCTTTGTCCGGAAGGTTGGCCAAGTATAAAAGTATATGCTCCATCGTATAACCAATCAGGAATCGTAAACACAATCTTCGTTCCGTTATTAGTTGATGTAGCGGTTAGATTTTGAGTGATTGTGCGTGTAGCGCTATAAAAGTATAAGCCGACTTGGCTACTAAAACCTGTTCCGGTTATGGTGATATTTGAACCGATCGTGCCTGAGCTAGGAGAGATACTAGTGACAACTGGAGGCGCAGAGTTTGCACCCATCCCAATTACAAAATGATAATCTTGATTATTAAATTGAAAAGTCCTGCCCCAGTTGTCGTCAGTATTCAATTGCAAAGTGAAAGTACCAGGGGTGACATTAGAAGGAATCGTGAACGAGTACAAGGTCTGAGACTTGGTTGTTGGGGTAATTGCATAGCTTCCCCCGCTTGTGCCATTCATTGGATTCAAAAAAGCACTTATAATTGATGTCATACCAGTACCGACGATGTTAACTGATGTACCAGCCACAAGTGGCGTAGCGCTAAATGTTAAATCGGTTACAGTGACTGGACCAATTACAGTTGAGCCAGCTTGCGCAAAGTTAAGCGGCACAAGCATCACTGCCAAAACAATAAGATACTTTAGAATTTTCATTTGTTTCTTTTAATTTGAAAGGCTTTATATACCTAAATGGTACCAATTTATTGCTGTAATATCAATTAAAGAGTGAGGGGTTAAGTTTTAAAACCAATTTTAGGTTTTGGCTGTTCTGGTGGTTCTAGTAATAAATTTATGGCAGTGAACACTTCCGCAAACTGCTGATCGTATTTTTCTTCTAACTCGTTGATTTTTTCTCGGAGTTCTTTACTACTAACCAACATTTCACGAATTTTTGTGAAAGTTCTCATGATTTGAATATTGACTTGAATAGCCCGCTCGCTTTTCAGGACTGAAGACAGCATGGCAACGCCTTGCTCGGTGAAGGCGTAAGGTAATTTTCGCCTTCCTCCATAGCCTAATCTTGAAGTCGCAAATTGCGACTTCAAGAGCGAATCATTGTTTGAGGTCGCATTTTGCGACCTTGAAGAGATATATTCTTCTTCATCTTTTGTTAGTTGAAACATGAAATCTTCTGGAAATCGTGAAATGTTTCGACGCACCTGCTCATTTAACCTCTTAGTATGCACTCCATAAAGCAAAGCTAAATCGCGATCGAGCATAACTCGACGGCCACGTAGAA
>CAYODY010000024.1:0-2433 GCA_964402965.1 uncultured Candidatus Saccharibacteria bacterium | reverse complement strand
AGTTGGTGAATCAAGATTTAATTTTAGAACCAACACATGTAGAGGAGATGCTTAAAGCTTTTACAGATCCGCAAGTTGGCGCTGCGAATGGTAAGATCTATCAGTATGACTTTGCTGCGAACAAAAAGATAGATAAATTCGATACAACTGGGGTAGTGATTTCTAAGACTGGTCGGGCTAAGGCTCGTGGCCAACACGAAGTTGATACTGGACAGTATGATGACAAACTTGATTTGATCGCGGTGGATGGCGCTGCGTGTATGTATCGCAGAAGTGCGCTGGAAAGCGTAAAATATCATAGACCTGACGGCAAGACGGAATATTTTGATTTAGACTTTGAAATGTACTGGGAAGATGTCGATCTGTCTTGGCGAATGGTTAACGCTGGTTGGAAATGTAAATATGTACCTAATGCAGTTGGCTACCATGGCCGTACTGCGGCTGCTAGCCCTGGTGGTTACAAAAAGGTGTGGGCGTTCATTAAATTCCATAGACAAATCCCTCAATGGATTCGTGAGTTTAACTACAAGAACCACATCTTTATGTTTATAAAAAACTCACCGCGATGGTATTGGCAATTCTTCGCGAGAGAGTTTTTCTTAAACTGCTTCACAATTTTTTGGGAAACAAAAACTTACAAAATTTTGCCTTTAATGTTTAAACAGTTTAGATCAATCTGGCGCAAGCGTAAGCACATAAAAAAAACCCGCAAAATTTCTGTGGAAGACATGGAAAAATTATTTAGTTAAAATATTGAACGCATGAAACTCTCAATTATTATCCCTCTATATAACTCGGCTAACGTAATAGAAGTGACTTTAGATGCTGTGTATTCATCTAAGGTCAGTTTTCCATATGAAGTTATTATAGTAGATGACCTTTCACCAGATAACGGACCGCAATTAGTTGAAGAAAAATATTTAAGTAATCCAGATATCGCTGCAAAGACTAAGTTGATTTTAAAGCCAAAAAACGACGGTTTTGGTATTACTAATAACGTCGGAATGAAAGAAGCCAAAGGGGATTATATTTTACTTCTTAATTCAGATACAAAAGTTGACCCAGATAATTTCGAGACAATGGTTAGCTTTATGGAATCTAGACCAGATGTTGGTATAGCAACTTGTAAGCTAGTTTTAAAAAATGGGGAAATAGATAAACCTTCAAGGCGCAGCGAGCCAAACTTAGTTCGATCATTTTTTAGATTATTCGGTTTCCAAGCATTGTTCCCGAAACTTTTTGGTGCATATAACATGCTAAATAGTGATCCAAAAGTAGAGAGTGAGCTTGAGGCTTGTAGTGGAGCATATATGATTATGCCTCGCAAAGTTTTTGAGATCACTGGTGGTTTTGATGAGCGATATTTTATGTACGCAGAAGACTTGGATTTGTGTCGCGAAGTTAGGGAAGCGGGAATGAAGATTTGGTGGTATCCGAAAACAACATGTATGCATTTCCGTGGACAGTCTACTAAGAAGACGCCGCAAAAATTACTCTATGCATTTTACGAGGCTAACTGGATTTACTATAAAAAATGGTACAGCAAGAAGTATTGGCATTTAATGGATTTGCCCGTGTACCTAGCAAATTGGAGTTTGTACTATTTTAAGTCTTTGCAAAATTATTTCCGCAAAGAGAAGTACGTAAGCAAATCATAAAATTTTTGTAAAATAAAAAAGGCGAGAGGCTAATGTTAGCTTCTCGCTCTTTTGCTTTTATCCATAAAGTTCTAGGGTGGTTGGTTCGACTTGCGCTTGTCCTTTATATCTAGGTAAATCTTCAAGGCTCTGTCGCCCGAAAGGCCTGCTCTCGTCAGCCACTTGAACCCTTCGTTCGTATTGTCTCTCTCGAGATACTTGTATCCAAGAAAGACTTCCGCGTTCGATAGGTGTTCTTGTGATTCGGGACTGATATCAATCTTTGCCCTGGTAATAGAATTACTTAGAAGAGCAAAAAAAGGCTCTTCGTTTTTCAAAGCAAATTCACTTTTAACTTTAGACCGATCCTCCATATTGTTCCAAATTCGATATATTTCCATCGAAACATTAATTGCATCGGGTCGAGTTAATTTTGAATCGATTATCATTTGCGCATCTTGCGCTACCTCTTCAGAATAATCAAACGTCTTAAAATTCGTAGTGTTCGCATTAGACTCCAAACTAATGAGTGCTTTGCGCACTGTATCCGATTCGATTACAGCCTGCAGCTTTATGTTTGGGTTAGCTTCGCGTGCTGAGCCCAATGGCGAGTAGTGGTAAAAGGCTACCACCGTCGTAATCAGTGCGATCACAACAAAAGCCGTAAACAGATTTCTTTTCATGTTTCCTCCACAAAAATTGAAAATTTAGAACATTTTATACCGCCATTTTCTATTTAGCGATATACATAGATCAAATTATGGCTTTCAAGCCTTTAAAAGTCAAGTTATAGGTT
>CAYODY010000023.1:0-2834 GCA_964402965.1 uncultured Candidatus Saccharibacteria bacterium | reverse complement strand
CATTACCAAATTCTTCAGAGTCTGAAAAGAACACTATCGATACAGACGTAAAGAATGCAAAGACTAAGCTAGCAAAGTTCACAGATAGCTTTGGTAAAGCAGTTGTTCATATTTGCGAAGGTACAAATACTCCAGCCTTAAAGTTTAAAGACACAATTCATGATTTAATCGGTTCCCAAATTAAAAACTTCACTGACTACAACGATAACAACTTACCAATTTTCCAAAAACTTATTATCGACTTAGCAGACAACTTAGTTAACAAGTTCGTGTTTGGTAAAAATTCAGCAAGTACAGGGGAAATGATTAATGAGTCGTTAACTTCTGTTGCTGGAGGTGTGGCAGCATCGTTATCTAAACCTTCATCAACAATAGGCACTCCGCCTTATGCACCTCCTGGATCAACAACACCATCTACCACTACGACTAGTGGGCAAGGAAGTGGAACCCCAGGTAATGTAGCGGGTGTTGAAACCCGGGATCCTGCTATGATCGTCATGCCTAGAGGGCCAACACCAGGATTCCGCTAAAAATTTGCTTAAGATTTACATAAAACCGCCTCTATTAAGAGGCGGTTTTTCATAGACTTATCCAGTGTTGTTATTTTACGATAGGGTTTGGGTTTTGAAGGGTATATGTGGTATAATTATTTTAAGAAATTCAGCTTTTGATCCACATATTCGTGTTCAAGAAACAAATACAAAATCGCATAACACTATCCTTAATACTAGTTGCCATTCTTATTGGGCAACTGGGTGTTTTGTTATTTCAAGCCCCTCCTGCAAACGCAGCAGGATGGGATTTTAACTTTTTAGGAGGCGTTCTCCCGGAAGAAGTTAACGGGCAAGTAGCAGAGCCTAATTGTACTGTAGATAAAATGCCGATAACTGGGAAAATTGTTTACTCCCACCCGTCCCCTCCTAGAGGGGGATTGACCCCAGTAGGATTAGGAGATTCAATCAAGATATATATAGAAATGAAGCCAACTGTTCCTAACCCTCCGACGGGGGTCAGTACAGCGGCACCTTTGAAAAAATTGCAGGAAAACTGTGCTAGGCAAGCTAAGGAAGGTATTTTAAATTTTCGTTTGAAGATTATAAATTATACCGGAATTAATACCGAAGATAATTATTCTTATGTTGCCAAACTAAAATCTGAGCCTGATGGTCAGCTTGCGGCAAATTTCCCACCAATTGTACTTAAGAATCTCACTAGGATTAACGTCATTGATGGAAATGAAATCGGAATTAGGATAGCAGCAGATTTCCGAGGAACTAACTATAAAGATATCGCAGAAATTAGTTTTTTGGCTCAGCAAAACCCTGTAACTACCCTCGACACCGTACCTACTGGCTTTGAAACTAAAGAATCAAATACTAATCCGAATAATGAAGTTAGGAAGCTGGCTGATATCGCTTTAAAAACAACAATGCTCGATAAGTATAGGGTTTTGTATGATGAAGCAGCAGCTTTTGAGCAATTAAAATTTGGCACCAACGGTCTAAAGGCTGTAAGTATGGATTGGATAGATCCCAAGTCTTCTTTGACACGTGGGAACTATGTAGAGTTGCCAAAAGAGTATGATACCAGTTATTGGCCTGACTTCACCCCACTTTTTAATGAGTTCCAAACAGGTTTTAACTATGAAGAAGCGGTTCCTAAAGAAGGTGCTGGATGTGTTTGGGATAAAGGCTGGGTTTATAATACGGTTGATTGTAAAAAAGGCGTTTTTATTAATAAAAGTATCTACGGTGATATTTCTACTGTTAAGGCGGGAAGCCTCCCTGTTGATAGTTTAGACCCTGTTATTTATGAGAAAGCATGGCAGGATAAAAAACCTGCTGATGTCACCGCAGATGGTACAACCGATAAGGAAGGCAAGCCTCTTTATTCAGTAAAGATGGCTCATTTGCCTATCATGTATTTAGATAAGTCATCGGCTACTGCAAAAGATTGGGCCGTTCTTATGAACAAGAATCCTGCAAAGTTTGAAATAGAGGTTTTCAATACTGCTGCAGATATTAAAGCTGCTTGTATTGCCGATGGGTTAGCCGAAGACATTTGTAATGATCCTCAAAAAATGAGGTATTCCGTAGGAAAAGAAATTTCCACAACAAGTGGGACTACAGCTACACCTGCTCCAACCGCTTCCCAAACTCTTTACGCCTTCATTGTGCGTGTAATCTCCGACATTATTGTTTGGCTACAGAGTATTATTTATAGAATTTTTGCGTACATAGTTGTACCAATTATTAATGCTCTTCTTCGTGTAAGGCCTTACCAAGATGCCTTTGTAAATGTTATTTATCCTGGTTGGTTAATCTTGCGTAACATAGCCAATATTTTCTTTATTGTCAGCTTGTTAGTCGTCGGTTTAAGAATTTTGTTCCAGCAATCCGCTGCAAGTGCTGCGCGTGGGTTCATCATGAGGTTAATCATAATGGCTTTGCTAGTTAACTTCAGTTTGGTAATTGGCCAAGGAATTATTGGTATTGCAGATACTGTTCAGTCTCAGTTCTTGCCAGGTAATACTAAAATAATTGAGGCACTTGGACACAAGTTAATGGTTGAGCCATTAAAGAATTTCCGTGCGGAAATATCAGGTGGGTCGGGAAATTTTGATGATAAAAATTCTGAGCTTGCTTTGTCAGATACTATCAAGCCGATTGTCTTGTTAATCCTATCAATCGCCGCGTTTTTCTCTTTCGTTGCCATAGCAGCATTCTTAATGGTGCGATTAGTCGCCTTGTGGGTTTTGTATATGCTCTCGCCGGTTGCATATGTTGGTTTTGTAATGGATGAAACGCAGAAATACGCCAAACAGTGGTGGGATG
>CAYODY010000022.1:0-4078 GCA_964402965.1 uncultured Candidatus Saccharibacteria bacterium | reverse complement strand
GGAACCTCTCGGTCCCAAACCGAGTGCTCTAGCCAATTGAGCCAGTTCCCGTAACTTTTCATTCTAACTATTTAAATTCTACCTCGCGTCGCGCCAATCTTGGGATATTGGCTAGAGGCACTCCGAGTGCTCTACTATTGGTTTGCCTTCGGCAAAACCCAATTGAGCCAGTTCCCGTAACATGTCACACGAACCTTGAAGCCAGTTCCCGTAACAAATACTCAAGCAGTATACCTGAAAAAGAGGAAATCGTCCAGTGGCTATGCCTATGTGTAAATATACACACCAACTGTAAAAATGTCCCACAAAATTAAATATTTCGTAGTGTATAATTAAATTATGCAAAACAAAACTACAATTGAAACTCCATGGTTTTATTCTTCAGAAGAAATTCTGTTAAGATTAAAAACTTCTACTAGTGGACTAACAGAACAAGAAGCGAAAAAAAGACTACAAAAATTTGGTCCGAACAATTTCAAAAACCGTACTAAACAAAGCATTTTAAAACTGGGCGTTAAGCAATTAATGAGCCCTTTAATTTTTATTTTAATCATGGCTGCTGTTTTAACTGGAGTTTTGAATGAATGGGCCAACATGTTTGTAATTATTGGAGCAATTTTAGTAAACACTAGCCTTGGATTGTACAGAGAGTATCAGGCGGAAAACACTTTAGAGAAACTCGTAACTTACATTAAAGACCGTT
Source organism: uncultured Candidatus Saccharibacteria bacterium (assembly GCA_964402965.1). GTDB lineage: Bacteria > Patescibacteriota > Doudnabacteria > UBA920 > UBA920 > UBA920. The sequence goes on along the minus strand of CAYODY010000022.1, from coordinate 3,375 downwards.
CTAGAGTTATTCGTCAGGGGAAAGAGCAGGAAATAGACTCATCTATTATTGTTCCAGGAGATATAATCAAGCTTGCGTATGGTTCTAGAATCCCAGCAGATGCCAGAATAATTTCTGTAAATAATCTAAAAGTAGATGAAGCCATTCTAACAGGTGAGTCGGTTCCTGAAACTAAAGTATCTGCGACAATTAAGGAATCTACTCAAATGGCAGACCGTACTAACATGGTCTATGCGGGAACTCTTGTAGTTGAAGGTTTTGCAGTGGCGGTAGTAGTGAATACAGGAAATAGAACAGAAATTGGTAAAATTGCTAATTTAGTTTCTGGAATAGATAGAGCAGTAACTCCTATTCAAAAAGGTTTAAGCCAACTTTCTTGGTATATTTTCTTTATTACATTATTCATTGTTGCGTTGATTTTTACTTTAGGAGTATTTAGAGGTGAACCTATTTTCCATATGCTAATTCTTTCAGCCGCAGTGGCTGTGGGGGCGGTTCCAGAAGCATTACCAATTGCTCTAACCATAATTCTTTCTGTTGGAGCAGAACGAATTGCCTCAAAAAAAGGGGTCATAAGAAAACTTGCTGCCGCAGAAACTTTGGGTTCTACTACCATAATCATGACCGATAAAACTGGTACTCTAACCCAAGCTAATATGCAATTAGTTGGAGTAAATTCAACTAAATCAATGTTAATCAGCAAACACAAAGAAACTGACTTAAAAAGAATTTCTCCTGCTCAAACACAACTCCTTAAATTAGCTTTGCAAAACATAGACGTAGTAGTTAAAAACCCTACTGAACCAGAAAATAAATGGGAATTTATTGGCAGACCTTTGGAGGTAAATATTGCCAAAGCTTTGGGTGAACATGGCATAGCCATGAAAAAAAGCCTTCTTTCAGAAAGTTCTCTCCACCTTCCATTCAACTCAACAAATAAATTCTCTGTTTCAAAAGTTGGAAAACAATACTTTTTAATGGGCGCACCAGATGTTTTGCTTAAAAGGTCAAACCTTACTAAAACTGCGTATTTAAAAATTTCCGCGTGGATAGAAGATGCAAGCAACAACGGCAAGCGTTTAATAGCTCTGGGGCAGTTAAATTCAAAATCAAGTAAAAAATTAAAACTAGAAGATTTTCAAAACATTCAGTTCGATGGAATTTTGTCTTTCTTCGACCCAATTCGAGAAGAAGTTCCAAGGGCGCTAAAAGACATAGAACAACACAACGTAACAGTAGTGATGATAACGGGCGACTTAAAAGGCACTGCTTTGTCTGTTGCAAAAAGTCTTGGTTGGGACGTTTCAGAGAACGAAGTCTTAATTGGAGAAGATCTTCATTCTATGTCCGATGAGCAATTATTAGATATTATAGGTAAAATTAAAATTTTTGCTCGTGTTACTCCGGAAGATAAGCTCAGAATAGGGAAGTTATATATTCAAAAAGGAGATATAGTGGCAATGACAGGGGATGGAGTGAACGATGCCCCTGCCTTAAAAGCAGTAGATATTGGTATTTCGCTTGGCTCTGGTTCAGATGTAGCCCAAAGTGCGGCAGATTTAGTCTTACTCGACGACAATTTCAAGACTATTAGCATGGCTATAGACGAAGGACGCAGAATTTTGGCGAATATTAGGAAAACCTTCATTTATTTGCTATCCAATTCACTAGATGCTGTGTTTATTGTAGGTGGTAGCTTAATTTTAAACTCACCTTTGCCAATTACTGCACTGCAAATAATTTGGGTCAATTTATTTACTGGAAGTCTACCAGCTTTAGCATTTGCATACGACGAAAACTTAGATAGGGGATTTGGTAAGAAAACTTTTAAAAAAGAACTGCTTACTTCTGAAGTTAAAATACTGTCATTCGGATTAGGAATCATGAGTTCAGTTTTAATATTTGCTCTTTACTACATACTCTTACAATTTAACTTAGATTTGAAAGTCATTAAGTCTGTATTCTTCGTTTGCTTCACAGTATACATTCTAGCAATCTCTTTTTCATTCAAAAGTTTGTACAGATCTATTTTCTCGTACAATCCTTTCTCCAACAAAAAGTTGAACTATGCTGTTTTGCTTGGACTAGCCATTCTAACTGCTACTATGTCTATTCCATTTATGCGTGACCTGTTCGACATAGCGCCAATGCCTTTAAAATGGCTATGGCTGGTGGTAGGTTGGTGCGTTTTGAATGTAGCTCTGGTTGAATTGGTTAAATTTGCCTTTAGGTATAGATTGAATAGAAAAACTTGACCTAAACCCAACTATATCCTATAATATACAGGTATTTGTAAAATGTATGTAACAGTCAGAAATAACCCTCGTCTGTGCATATGTACCTTTAAAACAACCCAGAAATACACTGTAAAGCCTAGAAACTGCGATGAGTTCTATTACTATAATTATTGACCTTCCTATAAATTCACCTGTGCAGGTGCTTGTAATTAAGCTCCTAGGTCGAACTGCCGGGAAAAATGGTTTTAGGAAGGACAATCAATAATCGGTCTTTACCTCGCGCGCCTCTAGCGAACTCTAGAGCGATAGGGGAATGCAAAAGATTAAGCTCGTTAAAAAATTAATTAATATGTTTTCTAAGGCCATTGATTGTCTCAATTGAATAATCAATTATGCCGCCTCTCTTTTGTCTTAAATGAACACAAGCGAGAAACGACAACCTTATAAAACGGAGTTAAAAATGTCAAAATTTTTAAGTAAAGTTGTAACTGGTGTTTCATCCATCGCCATGGCTTCCATGATGTTGGTTACTCCAGTAGCAACTCACGCTGCAACTGCAGGTGAAGTATACAAAGGTACCGACGGTACAGTTTACTTCATTACTAAAGATATGCAAAAGCGTCCTTTCACATCTTGGGGTGCTTTTCAGAGCTACGGTTTCTTAACTGCTGCTCAAATCAAAGATGCTGATGCTGCAGTAACTGCACTTCCTACAGGTAGCTTCATTGCTCCTCAAGATGGTCGTATTTTCTGTGCAACTGCAACTAAAGATACTGATGTAAAAGGTGAATGTTCTTTGATCACTGGTGGTAAGAAAGCTGCTTTCACAAGCGCTTCTGTATTCACTGGTCAAGGCTTCTCTTTTGCAAACGCTTACAATGGTGACTCTTCTTTCTTAGCAAAGACTGGCAACATTGATAACGCTGCTGCTGGACACAGCGCTGGTGTACTAGTAAACAATGGTGGAACTATCCAACTTGTTGTTACTGGTGGACTATGGGGTGTTCCTTCAATGGATGTATTCAACTCTTGGGGTTGGAAGATGAGCGATGTTGTAACAGCTAACGCTGCAGACAAAACTCTATCTCAAACTGGTGTTATCCCATCTCGTATGGCTGGTGACCTAGTTCCAACTGCT
>CAYODY010000021.1:0-5132 GCA_964402965.1 uncultured Candidatus Saccharibacteria bacterium | reverse complement strand
GAATATACAGGCTCAGGATGACCATCACCCTAGCCAAAACTCGATCAAAATGGCTAGCACCCGTTGTACCATCCGTTAATTTCTTAAATTCTTGCACTATTTTCCTCTTTTTTTATTGAAATGTACTGCACGCCCAATTTCTTAAGCGAACTTCATATTAGCACATTTTAGAGGTTTTGTCAATACCACAAGGAAGTTATTTCTAGTGCTGAGAGTTATTTATCTAATACTTTTTTCGCTGTTCTAAGATTTTCAAACTCATTTGTCACCGCTTCTTCTATTTTTAACTGAAGACCAGGAATCTCTGCGGAGAGACTCATAATTTTCTCATCTAATTCTTCTTCTGGCACAGATTCCATATAATTATTCAGTCTCTCTAATTGATTGTCATCTAAATTAACTATTAAAGTTTGAACAATGATTTTGTTGAAATGGGCCAGCAGCTGTTGAGTTATTTCTTCCTGATCTTCTGATGAAGGCTCATTAACACCTAAATCAGAAAGCATTTGTTTAATTCTGTCGTTGAATATCATGTTATTTCAAATTATTTTTTAGGGCATCTCCAATATCATTTATTGGAGTTAGATTGATCTACTATTCTATCCATTCCCCGCATAACTATATTTGCTTGAGCATTTTTTTGCTTTTCTGTCTCAAAATCAAAAGGTATTTTAATTGTCAGAACACCCGGAAGGACTTTTTCAGAATTGTCATTTGGGATACATAGCTGAATCCCATTTAGACTAGCTTCAATTTGTTCATTTGGTAACCAGTCACGTTCCTCTAGGAAATTAAATAAACTATCTAACTTATCAAAAACTTGTTTCGCACTTTCCTCATTACGTAAATTATTTTTTTTACTTCCAGCCCTATCCGTAATATAAACTTTTTTAAGATATTTGTGCTTATTAATTAAAGATTTTGAATACTCTTTAATGAGCCTATCTTTTTCAAACTTCTTCTGAGGTTCTTTATCTATATTTGAAATCAATTTAGCTATCTCACTTTCTATTACAGAGAAATCTTTTTTGTATGGAATAATTATTTCTCCATTTTCAATTCTTACTTCTCCATGTCCTGAATCTATTACCACATTGTTACGTTTAAACAAACTTGGATTATTTTTTAATATCTTTGAGATTTCTATGATCTTATTTTTGTGTAAATTCACACCGTTAGCAATTTCTTCCTTAATACCTGCTGAAAATTTTACATCAGCTCCTTTAATAGCCTTGAGATCCGAGTTTGAACGTAAATATTCTCTGAGCTCTGCTCCGAACTCAACTAGCTCTTGACTATTTTTAATTTCATTTTCAAGTTTTAATTGAAGCTTAGCTTCGCTATCTTTTAAGTTTTCATTAGAATCCCCTGTTTCAGGGTGCAAATTAAATATACTTCTAAATTCTTTCTTGTAAGAATTTAGTTTGTTTTTTAAAGGGATTTTAAAAGCAACTGCATACTTTGCATTAGGTTTTGTTTCAACTTTTCCCTCATTTTCTACAAACTGGATAACCATTGATTCCATTCCGGTCTTATCTGGTTGTTTTTTATATTCGTCAATAAAAATGTCGATAATACTATTTATAGTATCTTTATTCTCTATTACAAATTTACTATTAATCACGTGGTTTGGAATAGTTGCTTTAACTCCATTTTTATTGAGTTTAGCTTGTAACTGGCTAAATATCGCGTTCCTTTTTTCTCTATTTTCAGGATCTTTATCTGCAACCGCGCCTTCTGGATTCAATTTAGGACTAGTTGAAATGGCCTGTGAACTATCACCAACAACTTCTTCACCACTCTTTTCTGGCTTTTGACGATCAGCATCCGGTTTTTCATTGCCTTGATTATCCTTTTCCTTACCTGAACCACGAACCTGATCTTGATTGCTTGCATTTCCACTATGCATTAAACCTTCTTCAACCAAGGAGTTAACAATCATTACTGTAGCAATATCTTCATAAAAACGACTTCCTGCAAAAATTGCTTCATTACTCGAAACTGAACCTGTGGCAATAATATTATTTCTAGCTGTGTCGACCACATTTTTCAAAATATCATTATCGGGATTAGAAAGCATTCCTGGACGCCAATCCAACATATGTTGACGGACTGCTGCAGAAATCAAATGTTTATTCCCAGAAATAAGTTTTGCAATATGCTTTACATCTTTATCATCAAGCTTCATTGATTCAGTCAAAGCTCTATTAAGTTCTGCTCCCGATGCCTTTAAAACTCCCTGTGTTCCGCCCAAACCTTGCTCGAGTGCTCTATCTTTTAAGAAATCTTCAGCAAAGACCAAATTTTCTATATTTATATTATCAGCAAAATGAGGATCAACTGCCATACGTTCAATAATATAATCCCTCACCATCTCCCTATATGCCCCTGTAACTCCTTTAGAACCAATATGTTCAGAGAAATTAGCAGAGTCTATGTTTGGTTTTAATGTCTTACTTATTTCTACAATGGCCTTGCCATGTTCAGTTGGTACATAGCCAAAATAGCTCTTTACTCCATCTGCTATTCCACGGCCAACCCCTGTTGAAGTTACTGCGTAACCAACACCTGCACCTAACAGACCAAAACTAGCACCTTTAAGAGTTGCCCAACCGACCTTACCCCAACGTCCTTTCAAATTAGCAAAATTTCGCTCAGAAGATAAGCCTTTGTCTGCTTCTTTAATAAGTTTATTAGCTTGTCTTTTATGTGACCAACTTAAAGATTTGCGATTTGAATCAGAAACCTTCAAGAGAAAAGCCAATTTATCTCTATCACTTTCACCTTCATACTTAGTATCCTTAGAATGCAGGACTGCCTCCATGTGAGTTCGAGCACGATGAAGAACATCAGCTGCCATTTGCAACTCTTCAGGAGAACCTTTTAGTTTACCATTACCATACGCTTCCTCCAATTTATTTAAAATTGCAGCTTTTTTAAGGAAATCTTCTTCCTTTTCTAACTTGTCAATATTTTCTTTATTCTCAAACTTCCTACTTTCACGCCACATTGCGCGACCAGCTTCTACTGCACCGCCCGCCACTGCACCAGCTGTTAACATTGTTCCTAAACTTGCACCAAAAATACCTACAGCTCCAGCCCTAACCGCACTTTTTGCTACAATACTTGCAGCAAGGCCTGTTGCCGTCCCTCGAAACCCTGAATCTAATGCTGATTTTATAAAATTTTTCTTCTCTTGAGACTTAACTTCGTACTGAATAATTTTAAGTTGCTCCGGAGTAATTTTCCCATCTTTAGCTAAATTTTCTGCAACCTTCAATGAATCATCAATTGTCTGTTCAACCACCACTTGAGTATCTGCCTTTAATTCATTCTGAACCTCTTCTACGTTTTTCTTTTCTGGGTTCCCAGCTTTAACCGCTTCAGTAATGATATCTTTTTCCTCTAATAACCCTAATTCTCTCATTTTATCTCTATGCTTTGCTAACCGTTCTGCATGCTGCTCTTTAGCATCCATTAATTTCATATCTGCTTCCAAAGCGTGAATCTCAGCTTGAGATTTATTTATATTCTCTTTATGTCTTAATGAGTCTGAGGTCTCTGGCAAAGCTTCTTTAAATGCGGAAAGAGAGCTATTAGAATTCTTCTCTGGCCCACCAGAATGATTGATTGTATTTTCCTGCTTAGCCTTAGCCATTTTTATTTTGATTTCTTATTTTAGAATATAATAATACGCTTAAATTATACCATATTAGAAAAAAGCAAGTAAAATAAACAGAGCTAATTTCCTAAGAAATTAGCTCTGAGTCAGTGAGCTCCGAAAAGCTCGATCATGGTTATTAGCCGATGTAATTAACGCCATCGACAAGAATTGCTTCCTGACCGCCAGGGTTATGGACAATCAAGGTCGCACGGCCGACTTCCATTTCCGGTGCAACGAACACCAGCTGGTTTCCCGAGTTAAAGAAAACCTCAGTTGCTGCAACTCGCTCATCGTCTCCCTTCTGCAGGAAAACGGTTGCATCTTGCATAAAGTTACTACCGTTGATGGTAATCTCCCAACCTGCCATCGCATCATAAGGATTACGGCCATTATCAACTGAGTCGATAACCGGGGTAATCAGAAGCGATCCCGCATTTGTAACTGCGGAAACCGTTATCGTAGGAGCCTGAGCCAGAACTTCTTCAGTTTCTTGCGGATTGGCTTCCACAATTTGAAGCGGTGAGTTTTGATTTCGAACAACCGTTACATTGTTCATCGTCAAATGAGCAGGTGCCTGAACAGTAAGCTCAGGTATTGGCGGAACCGCAGTAGTGGCAGCAACTGCTGGCGGATTATCATCAACATTTAAACCAAGTACTCCGTCACCATTGTTAGCTGGCGGATTATTTACCTGATTTACATTCACCCCACTGAAAAAGTGGAGCAGAAGCGCAATCATTGCGATTGCAAAAGTGACGAGTCCGAAAATCAACAATCCCCAATGCCACCAAGAAGCGTTTTCAGTTTGCTTCTTAACCTCGTCGATGCCGGCATTCAAGAGTTTGTCAGCTTTATCTCGAATCTGCCCTTCGGCGTCAATCCTTTCCGACAAGCTAACTTTGTCCTTTCCAAAAACCTCGTCACGAAGCTGTTGATTGGATTTCTCCAGATCACCTATCTGTTCATCCTGCCTGAGATTATTATCTCGAGCAGTCTTGTCTATGGCCGTACCGTTAGTTTTAGCCGTCGCAACAGAACTCGACTTCCGCGCAGCGATACGTGCTTTACGAGCCTGTTCAAGCCGGTCAAGCCGAAGATTCTGCTCCTGATCAACTTTGGAGAAATTCTCCACTGTCTTCTGGGCCGAAACCGAGATTGACAGTCCAAAAAACATAACAACAATAATTGAAACAACGACAGCGACATTTTTAGTCATGATCTTTATATACTCCTCCCAGAGTTTTAGAGTTTATTTTAATTTTTAAGGTCAACAATGACCGTTTTACAACGGTCATACTCATGCATGACCTGTAGAAAACCATATATTTATATGAACTTCAACAGGAAAACGAGTATATGCATTCAATATTCGAACTCTCTACTATACACTATTTTCCCAATTTTGTCAATAGCAAGCCATCAAAATAATAGAACAAAAAGCCCTTAAACAAGGGCTTTTTTAGGTTAC
>CAYODY010000020.1:0-5191 GCA_964402965.1 uncultured Candidatus Saccharibacteria bacterium | reverse complement strand
GCATTGTGCTCAAAGTGCTGGTGCTCCACACTCCTCTTTTGCTATTGCGTGGTTTAATTCCAAGTTGTTGCAATTTTCTTACAATAGCTCTTAAAGTCATTCCATCATTGGCAACCCAAGTAAATATCATTTTAACTACTCTGGCTTCCTCTGTATTGATTTCATAATAGCCGTGTCTTTTCTCCCGCTTTGGAATATAGTTGTAGCCATACAATGGTTGAGTGGTAAGGATATGTCCGTCTTTGACTTTGCGAAGTTTGCCCAATCTAAATCTCTCGGCGATTTTAGCACGCTCATATTCAGCAAACAAACCTCTAACACCGTGCAAAATTTTATCTTCACTGTTCTTGGGAGCAGAGACTGTAACAAATATTATTTCAACACCTGCTTCTCGCAACTCGTCCATCACCAGTTCTTGATAGGAATAACGGCGAGCCAAGCGGTCTGGGTCGTAGATAAGCACGGCTTCCCAAGCCCTGTCTTTACTTTTCGCATCCAATCGTAGCCTATCAAGTGAAGGTCGTTCTAAAATGTCGCCACTCCAGTCATCGTCCTTATACTCCTGAACTATTTGCCAGTTATTCTTTTCTGCTTGTTCAGCGAAAGTCATCAATTGATTTTTGATGGTTTGTTCTTCCTCATCAGGGTTTTCAGAAACACGAGAGTAGGTAGCAATCAGCTTTAATTGTTTATCTGTTTCAGTAGTCATTAGATTTTATGTTTTTCTAAAAATTTATTAACTTCGGTTTTAGGAATACGAAGTAGGGAAGTCTTACCATCACCCAGCTTATAGCCTTTCAGAGAGCCACTTTTAAGCCAACGCAATATGGTGCGTTTATGAACCCTTAACTCCTTTGCCACTTCATCTAATGTGAGAAATTCCATAAATTCATTATAATCCTAATTGTCATTAGTTGTCAAATCGTCGTATTCCTTGAAGGTTTCTTCAAATAAAATGTCAAAGGCATTATCAATAATCTCGCTGGTTTGTTCGGCGAGTTTATATTTCACTGAAGGCTGACTTCGTTTTTTAGTCTTGCTTGAAGTCATACCGTTCAAATTTCTCTAATGCTAATTGTATGTCGCTGATTGCCAGCGATGGGGGTAGTCCTCGTAGAGTAGTGGCTGAAACTTTGATTTTATCCGACAACCTTGACCAACTTTTGCTCGTCCAGTTTTTTTCGATTTTGTCTCTTGTTCTCCTGACCCCATATTGGTTGATTAGGGTGTAAAGACCGAGACTACACAGTGCAGTATTGAGTGAATGAGCTTGTTTTTTCTTTTTAGAACTCAAACCTGCAATCATTGCATCAAACACTTCTTCAAGCGGTCGTTCCAACTTGAAAGCCAGCTGGCTTGCAGGTGATTTAATTATTTCTGTCCATTTTGCGAGTAAAGCTTTTTGCCAAAGCTCTTTCTTGAATATCTCTTCAAAGGTAATGTGTTTGATTTTCTCGCCCTTTATTCTTGAAAGAAAAGCAATAAGGCTCTGCTGCTTTGCGAGCCTTATTTCAAACCGCAGTATTTCTGGTTTTTGTTCACGACTTAAGGCGTCAACGAAAAGTTTTTCTTGTTTGGGCTTATCTTTATCGACGGCTTTAGCTTTGGGTGTTGCGATGTCTTTGAGCTTATCGTAAAAGATAATGTTTACAGATGAAGAATAAAAATATAAAGCTTGGCCGTTATTGGCGAAATGTCGAATGTTTACATCTTTGGCTCGACCAACATCAGCTTTGTAAAGCGTAGAAATTGCGTCCTGCACGGTTAATGGAGTAGGTAGCACGATATTCTTACCAAGGTGTGCTTTAACCACTATTGCCTTACGAAGCAGAGCCTCAAAAATCCTTATCTCCATCCGAGTAAGGCGTTCTTTTAGAATGCTAATTACTTGGTCAAAATCAGTCTCGTCATATTCTTGAACACTATTACCATTCAAAAGCTTTGGGACTGAAAATTCAATATGCAGGTCATAGATTGTTCTGTAGTCCTCAAAACGTTGATAGACAGTCAATCGTGGCAGGTAAATACCAGCTTGTTTGTCTGCAAGGGTAGCGTTCTGAATGAACTTTTGGAACTTGTGCCGCCCATAACTAAAATCATCAGTTTTGGCATTGATATTTAACGCAGGAGTAAAAAGGTTGGGGTTCCCAACCATAAAGCTCGGATATGTAATTTTGATGGCAATTGTATCGAGCATAAACTCTGTGTTTCTTTATCTTTCTTGTGTCTACTTTTGTCTTGGTTTCCCATTTTTGTTGTCCCGAAATTTCGGGGAATACTCCAAGATGTTTTCTGGATACTGGTTTGCAATCATTGGTGGCAGTAGTATCCAGCCCTGACCATTACAGTTATCGCAAGTCAAATAGTCAGTGCCGATGACTGTAAAATCATCCAGTCTGTCGCTATGCCAAATGATGTCTTTTGGCACTTCGATTTTACCCGTGCAGTCGCAGAGTAGACACTTGTATTTAACAGATGGCACGGAACAGTGATGGCATTGTTTAGGTTTGTTCATAAAACTATTCGCTGTATAGGCGGTTCTTAAGCATTTTTAGGTTGTCGAAAAAAGACCTCGCTTTAACGTCGAGACGGTCTGCCCAATAGTCGTCTACAATCCTCTCAATTCCTACTTCTCTCACAAAGGCAAACTGGACTTTGTTAGGATTGGTTTTGTCCAGCAGAGCCAGCTTAAAATCTGCAGAAACGAGAGCTGTGGCTGCTCCTAAATCGTAAGTGTAAAGATAGGTGCGATAATCTTCGTTAGCACTTTGGGCGTCTAACTGACCCGTTCGTAATTTTGTGGTCATAAATTTTGGTTAATGATTAAGACCTCTACCCTTAATGGCGATAATTCACTGAAAAATTGGCAAACTAAAAAACACCCTCGTATTTGGAGGGTGTTTTTGCTGACTTATTTTTTAAAAATTCTCGGTGAAATCACCAGAGTGACTTTCGCTGTTGTCTTCTGGGGTCAGGGTTATTTTGATTTTATATGCTTTTTCTGTCCTATAGTTTTCAAATGGGTCTTCATCTATTTGAAAATATGCTTTTAAGGCATCGGACAGCATTTGCTTCTTTTTCTTGGCCGAATTGATTTGTTTTTGGCTCATATCATTATTATTGTCCCAAGACAATTCGCCGTTTTTTGTTGCCAATAATTTTAGAAAAGACCATTGTGAATTGGGTTGTTTCTTTTTCTCATCTTCAAACCCCATTTCAGCGTAGTTAGTTTGAAAAGTTTCACCTTTCGCTGTTATTATAGCTTCCTGCCCATTCAAAAATTTGATGGTTATATCTTGCCATATTGTGTCATCGGGAAGTTTTCGTATATGGATTTTTGTGTTTTTTGATTTTTGCATAACAACCTTTTCTTTAAGACCTCTTATCCCAATATCTTTCTTTATATCATCAATAATTATATGTATAGGTTCTGGTTTTTGCTGTGAATTACTGTTATCAGATTTTGACGCATTGAAATCAGGCTCGTCGTGTTTTTTATTATCATCAATGTTTTTCATTATTCGTGACCAATGTGCTGCTTTTGTTTTCTTATGCTCCGCAATAGCCTTATCGACTTGGTCTAAAAATGAACCAAACCATTGTGGCAGGGGGAAGGTCTGTTGTGCGGTTCTAATCCACATCATCTCAATATCTCCATAGAGGCGCATCATACTGGACTTACCTTCATTATCCCACCAAACATCCATTTCATCGATACCTTCAAAGAGATGTCTTGGCATCCAATCAGGTAGGTTTTGTTTGAGGTCTTTCATATCTTCACGTTCAAGAAGACCGTTGAGATTATCCGATAGCATCACATAGAGTTTATTCAAATGCTCATCGGTCATATGTATATGACCAGTAGAGATAGCTTCAAGAATTTGAAAAATTCTACCGTAAATAATTTTCAGCAAGAAGGTTGCTTGCTCGTAGGAGATTTTGAGGTGGTCGATAGTATCTCCCGTGATAGCTCTGGTTGCAGAGGTTATGCGTTCGAAAAGGGGAGTATTTTCTTCTATCTGTTTAGCAATTTCTTGTGGGCTGGGATTTAGATTTGTAATTTCCAGAAGGATGGTGCTAATCAAATCTAATGGATTGTCCGATTTTTTAGCTATGGTTTCAACTTCTGCGGTTGATAATGATGTAAATGGTCTGATGTAAGTCTCCTTCAATTTACCGACATCGCCAGTCTCGATTAAGTGTTCGATTTTCCCAATAACTTCTAAATATAATTTTTCTAATTCTTTCTTGTCTGCGGAGACGTTACTTTGGTATGTTTGAACTAACAGTATTACTTGGCTCATAAGCACCCATAGTTCAGCTATATGTGCCTGTGATATGAGATAGGCTTTTGGTTCTACGACCCTACCATCCAAACTAACCCAGTCGTCTATACCGACTTCTGCTTGTTCTTCTGACGGGGCTAAATATAGCTTTCCATCATCGTCTATGTCTATCCCGTCATATTTGAGCCATTCCTTGTATTTTTTTCGAGTTTCTTTTGCTTGCTCCTCATTGCCCGAAAACATTAGGGGATGGAGTAGTTCTTGAATTATTTTCAGAGCGAATAAATAATCCTTATCAGAACTGGAAGTGGTGTAGTAAGATAACACATAAAAAACCGCTCGCCATTTTGTGTCCTGAACAAACATACTTTCTGGCACACCCAAGTCAGCAAATATATCAGTGATTTTGTTAAATGTAAATCTTTCTCCAATTTCTTTTGAAATTAGTTCAAGAGCCTGTTTTTTAATACGGCTATCTTTACCAGTGGTGCGGGCATAGAGTTTTAACGCCTTGTTACCATCCAAACTAAATTCAATAATTCTGCTACCGACGGGATGATGCTTTTGCTCCTTCATTACTTCCCAATCGTATTCAACAACCCCGAGGTCAATTAAAAGTTGGATTAGGTCGTCATTCCTTTCTTCAGTAGGTATTTTGTAACTATGATTTGGCTTTACATCTCGAATTTCAATCAATTTCAAAAATTTCTCAAATAATTCTCGTTGCTGCAAAAATTCATCGGTTGTTTTAATGTGAGCGAGTAAGTTACTGCGACGGGGTTTACTCCTTACTTTTTCAAACCATACGCCTACACCATCTTCGTCGAACAAAACATCCTTTACATAATTGTCTTCTTCAAGTTTTTTGAAAACACTGCTTTGGTCTTTCCTTGAAAATATAGTTG
>CAYODY010000019.1:0-5454 GCA_964402965.1 uncultured Candidatus Saccharibacteria bacterium | reverse complement strand
TCTTTGACAGAAGGCAACCTGGTCAAAAAAGGTTTGACAACACGTGGTCTTTTCAGATCGATCTTGGAGATGCAATTCATACTGAACTGCTCCTTCAAGATGTTGATGTTCTGTTCCGACAGAACTTTAGTAAGAGGCAAAGCCTTGTCTGCCTTCTGAGTCGTTGCCACTTCCAATGGATTTTTCACAAAAAATAGATCCTCCGTCTACTTGCTAATCTTAGCCTAAACAACAGACTAGGAATATATATTACAATACGAACTTACTCATGTCAATAAAAAAGCACCTTAAACAACAAGGTGCTCCATTCAATTATTTTGACAACTGAACTATTTCCGGTTAGAAGATCCGGTTTGATGAATGCTGGTGGATCTGTCTGGTAAACATTGTCTCATACGTGTCCACCAATGACTGGCGTCGTAATTTTTGGGATTTCGTGAAATGTGGGATGGTCCAGAATTCTTACCGACAGGGCCGTTGTGGTACGGTGGTTTAAGATTAGGAACATCATCACTCTTGAAACGCTCAGACATAAAATATTGTTTCTCCTCTTTTGTTTTGCGAACAGGTTTGTACTTCGAAGCTAAATATATCAATTCTCTAGATAGTTGGCAAGTAGTTTATGGGGATAAAGTGAACAGTTGTCGCAAACAGTAAATTCACGTACAATATAGGCTATGTCATTTCAAATCGGTATGGAGTGAACACAACCAGACATTCTATTATAGAAGAAACAACCAAACTCATACCATTTAGCTTTACGATTAAATTACCCCCTCCGCAGTATAAACGGGCTATCGTGGCACGAAATAAGAAGACTGGGCAAATTATCCGCTCTGTGCCTATATAAGAAAACAAGCAGGTCATACTGCTTGTTTTTTAATGCTGTTCGATTGCCTTACGAATTTTCTCAATTACCCGTTGGTCTTGCCCGCCTCCAACTACAGCTGCCCTGATTACATCAACATCTATTTGATTAGGTTTCTCAGTATATGGCCGTTCCGAGTAATGGTCAGCAAGGTCAATAATAATAAAGCCTTTATCAGGATTATAGAAACAGTTACTGGTCTTTGACGGGTCAATCTGTAACCCCTTATCGTTCAAGTGGCGTATATCTTCAACTAACTGGTCGTAGTGTTCCTGTGGTATATCTGCTACCTGCTCTGCAGAAAGCTGGTCAAGCTGAGTGCCCGAGGCTTTCTCCATTACTTTATAAGTAGCATCCCCTTTCTGAAAGACTTCCATCACTCTCGGAACTCTCTCAGACTGCACATCCTGCATCACAAAAGGTAGTGCACCGTCATACTCATATGACCCGCCAGATTTCTTAACGATAATTAAGTTTTCGTTTTCTATCTCATAAACACCTCTGGCATTTGAACCGCCTGCTTGAATATCCTTATCTTGCAGTTCATCTATTCGTTCAGGGATATGCTGAGAAAGCACCCGCTCTCGTGCTTCATCAGGCTTAACAGAGTGAGATAGAAAATCAATCCTTGCCAACCGATATTCAGTATACTTTTCTCGCACTTTTTCACTTGCCAATTCCAACGAAGCTGAAATCTTTTGTGATAATGCCGCAAACTCCTCAGTAGAAGTAATTATCTTGTCTTTCCATAATTGCTTCAGCTGCCCAAATTCTTCCGTAGCTCGTTTATTAGCATCATTTTTGGATTGCTCCAAAACCGCAATTTCATTCTTTATTTTATCAATGCTTGCTTCAAGTGGCTGTGCGTCTTTTTCTTGACTGGCTTGCTCGGGCTGTTCGGGTTGCTGTTCGATTACTTCGGTAAAGTTTTTCTTTTCAGCTTCTTGGGGATTAGGTTGTGGCCGTGTTTCGTTCATAGTTAAAATTAACTGCGGTAACTGTTAATTGTATGGTCTCGGAATATAAACTTTTTCATAATTTCTATCATCACTAATCCCAGAGCAATTACTAAAAATATCGGGATTAAGTAAGTTATATTATAAGGCTGTAAATGAAACCAAGTATCAAGTAAAGGGATGTATGGAAGTAATATTGTAAATATAACGACTAAAATAAAAAATATTGCGGTGTTGGTCGCCAGCCCTGCTGCCTTCCAAAACCAATCCTTCGTTCGCAGGGAAATAATTAAAGTAAACTCAAACAGGATAATTTCAATCAGCCATAAAGTTCGGAATAAGTCTGTGGGCAAATGACTGAACATTCTGTAAAAGAGGAACTGTATTATCAGTATAGCAAACCCCAATATCACGGCATTAAAACAGATTTCACGGATATTTTGGCGAGACGGTTTTCGCTGCTCTCTATCACTTATTGGAGAATTGATAAGACCAACCATAGGCACGTCAGTCAGGATATTCTCTAACAAGACTTGTGTTGGTAGCAATGGCAATATAGGCGTAATTACGGAGGTCAGACTAATCGCATAAAGGCTGCCAAAATTTCCAGTTAAAGTAATTAAAATATACTTGGCGATATTGCTCATTATCTGTCTACCTAAGTAAATGCTCTGGATAATTACTCCTAAGTCAGGTTTAGTTAAAACAATATCTGCTGTTTCTTTTGCTATGTCCGAAGCTTCCTGCACAACCATTCCCACGTCTGCACTTTTCAAAGCAGGAGCATCGTTAATACCCTCTCCAAGAAACATTACAGAATGGCGTTTGCCTAATATCTGAATGATTTCAAACTTCTCCTTCGGGTTCACCCGAGCAAATATTTTAGCGTGATGCACTATAGTAACTCTTTTTTCTGGACTGATTTTAGACAATTCATAGCCAGTAATGACTTCATCGGCTGCTATATTCATACCTGCCTTCTTTGCTACCTGCAACGCAACTTCGGGTGCATCGCCAGTCAAAATCTTTATTTTAACCCCCAACTCTTCTGCACGCTCCAGGGCTGGAGCAGCTGTTTCTTTTATGGGGTCTTCAAAAACAATTAGGCCTAAAAATCGCAAGCCAGTAATATCTTTTTCTGTATATTGCTCCTTAGAACTGACGGACTTTGTGGCAACAGCCAACACCCTTAATCCTTTTTTGCCAAAATCCGATGATTGCGAAATCAAGTCCTGTTTTTGATTGTCAGGAAGCTGGCAACGCTCAATAATACTCTCAGGTGCACCTTTAATAGCGATATAGGTTTCCTCAGATGTAACCACACTAAATTGCCAACGGAAATGAGGGTCAAACGAACCCTGCCATAAAGTTTTCCATTGACCGATTTTTATCTCCTTATTTGCCTTCTTCCAAATCGCAGCATCAAAAGAGCCAGCTAAAACAAAATCTTCATCTTTAATTTCCTTTGAGCAATACAAAGCATACTTCAAACATTCCTCTGAACTATCTGCTACAACCTTGGCGATTTTTAACACATTTTTGGTTATCGTTCCTGTCTTGTCAGTGCAAATTATTTCTACGCCGCCTAAGTCTTCTAAAGAAGATAACCGTTTAATCAATACGCCATTTTTGATAAGCACCAATGAGGCTCGGGTTAGAGCAATAGTAGAAATGAGCGGCAGCATTTCGGGCACTATGGCAATAGCCAAAGCGATTGTAAATAAAAAGATATGGGTAACCCCTAAATCGGATTTGAATAGAGCCAGAGCAATAAACAGCACACCGCTTATGAGCAATGTTGTTTTGAATAAAAAGCTGGATAACCCATTAACTTGCTGCAAAAATGAACTGCGTTTTTTGGTGTGGTGGGTAAAGGAAATTATCTTACCAAATTCCGTAACCTCGCCAGTAGCCACCGCAACACCTTCGCAGCCACCTTCTAATACCAGTGTTCCACTAAAGAGCATATTAGTCATTTCTGATATTCCTCTCGGCTCATCTATCAATTCTTCCACTTGCTTGATTACCCCCATCGCCTCCCCTGTCAGCATTGCCTCATCCACAATAACTCCATAATTTTTGATAATTCTAAGGTCAGCGGGAACTAACTGCCCACTGGTTAAAATTACTATATCCCCGCAAACCAAATCCTTGCGGTCAATAACAGTTTCTTTGCCTTCACGTCTAACAGTTACTTTCTGCGGAATATGTGCGTTTAGGGCTTGAGTAAGCTTCTCAGCCTTATATTCTTGAACTGTGCCTAAAATACCGTTTACCAACAGAACTCCGAGAATAACTAAACCATCCACATATTCACCTAAGTAAATAGAAAGTGCTGCTCCAAAAATAAGAAGCAGCATTAAAAAATTAGCATACTGTTGCAGAAATATTTTTGCCAACGAAATATGCTTTGATTTTATTTCGTTTGCCCCGTCTCTTTGCTGTTTTTCCTGAACCTTTTCGACAGTCAATCCATCAAAAGAAGTCTCAAAATGTTTCAACACTTCAGCTATTTTACTTTGGGCAGTTTTTATTTCCATAGAAGGGATTTTGTTTCAGAGAACTGTTTATTGGCATTATTATACCATAAAATGAATGATGTAACCTTACTTGAATATAACTTGCTAAGCTTTATCCCTATTCTTGAATGTTTGATAATCAAGGGCAAATAGCTTAGAATTACTTAGATTGCTGAACCCATATTCTGCAATATCCTCAAAGAGTAGAACAAATAAAGCAGTCCAAGTATTAACTTTAAATTATGAATATTGAAAATGAACATCCAGAAGAAAATTATTCTAACTGGAAAGCTCCAGAGGTATCCTCTGAAAAATCAGAAAAGCAAAAGAAGTGGGAGCAAATTGCAGCTGAAGTTGAGCAAATAACTGATAGCTTAGGCAAGGGTGTTGATGAAGGCATCAAAGAAACGGTAATTGCACTGAAAGCCTATGAATTTCCTACCGACCAATCCTGCGAAGGACATATGGAAGGAGAACACGATCATCCTTACCCTTGGATGCAAATTTACGCTCCTGAGCCAGAAGGCTGGCAGGAAGACGAAGAAAAGCAAAAAGAGTGGACACGGGAAAATCTCAAAGAGCAGCAAAAAATGTTAGACTTATTGGCTGAATTTTACCAAAGCAGGAATACACCTTTTGACGCTCGTATTACCTTTGATAAAGTTGGAGCATTCGGTGGTTTTCGCATTCAAAGTATGGGAGCTGATACTATGCAATTACTTAACAAAGAAGACCTTGCTGAAAAAGTTAAAGCATACAAACAAGAAATGGCTGATTTTACAGAGTTTCTGAAGGACAGATACTTTATCTAATATTTTCTGCTTTAAAACCGAGTTGTTCCCCACAACCCCAGTTTAACCGTTGGGGTTTTATTGTGATTGATGTTACAGCCCAAATAGCTTAGAATTAAGCTAAATTACTATGAAAATTACAATACCGTGACTATAAAAGAGAAAATTAAATACGTAAAAAACCTTATTGATGAGGCTGCTGAAATCAGTCCCACAGGTAAGGTGCATCTAAATTTATATACACTCACTGAATACGAAGATGGGCCAACTATATTTTCAAGGAAAGACCAAAGCAGTGTTTTCAAAAAACTTGAAGAAGA
>CAYODY010000018.1:0-8548 GCA_964402965.1 uncultured Candidatus Saccharibacteria bacterium | reverse complement strand
GTGGTAGCGCTACGGGGAATCGAACCCCGATTTGACGGATGAAAACCGTCTGTCCTAACCGTTAGACGATAGCGCCGAATTGTTTAACTGCCACATTGGTTTCTGTGCTGGTATGCACAGGGATGTATAACAGTTCTTAAATAACTATCAAACTTTAACATATTTAACTGAAAATTTCAAGTCCCTTGAAATACTAATCAGGATTGGAAGTTCAGGTGAATTTCTTAAAAGAAAACTGACTTTGCTGTTAGGCAAGGTCAGTTTTGTGTTTGAAGACTATACTATCTCAGATTCACTAGCCTTGGTTCTGGTCACATACCAGACCGCAAACACGAGAATTGCTGCGAGAATGTGCCACCAAGTTAGGTGACCCATTACGTAGCCAATCTCCGAGGCGTGAGACACAACCACTATTACTCCTAAGAAATGGTGGATGTTGCTCTTTAAGAAGATGAGCATAGCTTCCTTTCCGCACTTAGTCTATTGGTCAGACTTAGTGCAATTCCTCCATTAATTCCGCGAACGGTTTTTGTGTTGGACACAAGAAACGCGTCCGACGCTAGAGTATACTCCTAAATTTGACACCTGTTAAGAGGGGGAGTATGCTGAGTAAGCACACCCCCCATAGGGGGGTATAATTACCCTAAGTAAAATTAACAAATATCTATGACCCAACAACAAAAGGATATTATTAAGCGCATTAAAACGGCGCAGGGGCACCTTGGTGCTGTGGCTGGTATGGTCGAGAAAGACATATATTGCATGGATATTATCAATCAAAATCACGCAGTAATAGAAGCTCTGAAAAAAGTTAATAACTTAATTTTAGAAGGCTATCTTGGTGAGTGTATGATAGACGCCAAAAGTAGTAACCCTGCAAAACGTAAAGAAGCAGTAGCAGAACTAATTAAAATTTATTCAAGAAAATAGAAATAACGCGCCGTGCTAGGTGCAAAGAAAGGAAAATATGAACGAAACAACTGAACAAATTCATAAAGTAGTTATTGTAGGATCAGGCCCAGCAGGTTTAACAGCCGCAATTTATGCAGGACGTGCAGAACTAGAACCATTAGTAATTGCTGGGATTCAACCAGGAGGACAACTTACAATTACTACAGATGTAGAAAACTTCCCAGGGTTTCCAGAAGCAATTCAAGGTCCAGAGTTGATGATGAACATGACTAAGCAAGCAGAGCGTTTTGGTGCAAAAATTGTTCAAGAAAGTGTGGTGTCGGTGGATCTATCTAGTAAGCCTTACATGGTTAAAACAGATAACAATGAATTTAAGACTCAGAGCATAATTATTGCAACAGGAGCAGAAGTAAAATGGCTTGGTTTGGAAAACGAAACTAGATTACGTGGCAAGGGTGTAACTGCTTGTGCTACTTGCGATGGATTCTTTTTTAAAGGTTTGGACATATTAGTTATTGGTGGTGGAGACAGTGCTATGGAAGAAGCTTCGTTCCTTACAAAGTTTGGCAAGTCAGTAACGATAGTTCACCGCAGTAACGAGTTTCGTGCTTCAAAAATAATGTTAAAACGAGCACAAGACAATCCAAAGATTTCTTTTGTAACTAATGTAACTATTCTAGACATTCTAGGTAAGGACTCTATGGAAGGAATTCGTGTCCGAGACAATGAAACTGGTGAAGAACGAGACATTGCCGCACAAGGTTATTTCGTAGCAATTGGACATACTCCAGTGGTAGGAATTTTCAAAGATGCAGGTGTTGAATTGGATGACAAAGGATACATAGCTCAAAAACAATTTACTCAAACAAATATTGAAGGGGTGTTTGTAGCAGGGGATGTGCACGATCATCGCTATCGTCAAGCAATCTCTTCAGCTGGAGAAGGTTGTAAGGCCGCAATTGATGTAGAAAAATATTTAACTTCTCTTGAATCATAAAGCTCTGAAGTATAAAGTTACACAAAACATTCTCTTAAAATAATTAACATAAACATATGAACAATCCATTTGAAAGTGCAAAAGCACAATTAGCCCAAGCTGCTTCCGTCGCAAGCTTGGATGCAAAGAAAGTAGAGCAATTAAATAATCCAGATAGATATATCGAAGTTTCTATTCCTGTAACTATGGACAACGGAGAGCAAAAAATCTTTACTGGTTTCCGCTCTCAGCACAACAACGCGCGTGGTCCTTACAAAGGTGGAATTCGCTATCATCAAGATGTTAACTTAGACGAAGTTCGAGCCTTAAGTTTTTGGATGACATTTAAGAACGCAGTTATTGATGTTCCTTTTGGTGGAGGTAAAGGTGGAATTATAGTAAATCCACGCGATCTTTCAGAGGGTGAATTGGAACGTTTGAGTCGTGGGTATATTAAACAGATGTGGCGTAACTTTGGTCCACTTGTAGACGTGCCAGCTCCAGATGTAAATACTAACGGTCAAATTATGGCATGGATGCGTGATGAATTTGAACAGCAAACAGGAACATCTGCCCCAGGCTTTATAACCGGCAAATCCGTCGAAAATGGCGGAAGTGAGGGTAGAACAGAGGCAACGGGTTTTGGGGGCGGATATGTGCTTCGTGAGGCCTTAAACGGCGGTTTGGTGCCAAATGTGAGCGCTTCAGAAGGCCGTAAGACCATTGCAATTCAAGGTTTCGGCAATGTGGCTACGTACTTGGCAGAATACGTAAAAGAGCTTGGATTTAAAGTAGTGGCTTTGTCCGACAGTAAAGGTGGTGTGTATAGCGAAGCTGGGATAGATATTGCTTCTGCAGAGGCACATAAAAAAGAAAACCGTTCCTTAAAAGGATTAGAAGGCACAACAGAAATTACAAATGAAGAATTATTAGAACTAGATGTAGACGTACTCGTACCAGCAGCGCTTGAAAATGTATTAACTGGCGAGAACGCTGGTAAAATAAAAGCAAAGTTTATTTTAGAAATGGCTAACGGTCCAACAACCCCAGAAGCCGATGCAATCTTTGCTCAAAATGGCGTAACAGTTGTACCAGATATTCTAGCTAACAGCGGGGGAGTATGCGTAAGTTACTTTGAGTGGTATCAGAATCAGAATAATGAAAAATGGACTAAAGAAGATGTACTAAAAAAATTAGATGAACACATGGTCTCAGCTTTCAAAGCTGTTCGTGAAGCACAGGCAAAACACAATACCACAATGCGCACTGCTGCATATATTGTTGCGGCAGAACGTATAATAGAAAAGATGTAACAGAGAAGAATGCTTGAACTATTTTTAGTGAGCTACATAGCAAATAGAAATTGCAAAGCACCGTAAGGTGCTTTTTGCATGGTATAATTAAGTCATGTATGACTGCATAATTATTGGCGCAGGTCCTGCAGGAATGACTTCTGCAATTTATACTGCGCGCCGTAAACTAAAAACTTTAGTACTTGCCAAAGAAGTTGGTGGTCAAATGGTATGGAGTTCAGATGTAGAAAACTATAGCGGCTTTTCTATGATCACTGGTGCCGATTTAACTTTAAAATTTCAGGAACATCTTTCGGCATTAAAAGATGACGTAGAGCTAAAGCTTGGCGTAGAGGTGGTAAAGCTAGAAAAGAATATAACAAGCTTTTCAGTAGAAGACTCCCATGGCAATGTCTATTACGGAAAAACAGTAATTATTGCGTCTGGAAAACTTCCGCGTCACTTAGGCGTTCCAGGGGAAAAAGAGTTTTTTGGAAAGGGTGTGGCAATATGTGCAACCTGCGATGCGCCACTTTACCATGGAAAAGATGTGGCAGTAGTTGGCGCTGGGAATTCAGCAATGGATTCTATTGTAGCTTTAGCAAAAGTTGCTAAGAGTGTTTACGTTATAAATATGGGTGATACTTTTTCTGGCGAAGCAGTTGTTGCAGACAAAATAGCACTATTGCAGAATGTGAAGGTATTTCACCAAACAAAGGTGAATAGTATTGGAGGGAAAAACAAGGTAGAAAATATTGAAATTGCCACCCTTGGCAAACCTTCAGAAAAATTGGCAGTAAGTGGTGTGTTTGTAGAAATAGGTTATGATCCAAGCAATAGTTTTGCAGATCTAGTAGATAAAAATGAAAAAGGTGAAATTAAAGTAGATGGTGATTTGCAAACGAGTGTTCCAGGAATATTCTCAGCAGGGGATATTAATGACGCGTGGGGCGAACAAATTATTATTGCGGCAGGAGAAGGTGCCAAAGCCGCTATGGCAGTTTCGAATTACTTTTCAAAACTAAAATAGACAAAATAAAAAGGTGTTGCCAACTCAACTAGCTTCGTTAGGCAACACCTTTTTATTTTGTTTTAGTTATTTACACGTTCTACATATTCACCAGTGCGAGTGTCTATGCGAATTACTTCACCTTCTTTAATGAACATTGGTGCGTTTACCATTAGACCAGTTTCAACTTTTACAGGTTTGGTAATACTTCCACCGCTGTTTCCTGTTACGCTTGGTGGTGCTTCAACCACTTTAAGGTCAACTTTAATTGGGAGTTCGATAGAAACAGGTTTACCGTTAAAGCGAAGTACTTGAACCTTAGTGCCTTCAATTAGAAAATCTTCCTGTTGTTCTGTTGCGTCCTTAGGAAGGTCTACAGTTTCAAAAGTCACGTTGTTCATAAAGTGAGTACCATCTTCATCTGCGTAAAGGAAGTTTGCGTTCTCACGAGTGACATCTGCTTCTTCTACTTTTTCACCAAACTTAAAGCTGTATTCTAAAACTTTTCCAGTAATAACATTTTTAAGTTTAGCTTGCATAACTGGTTTACGTTGCGCTGTGCGCATGCGGTTAGACCAGATAACTTGCATTGGTTCTTTATTCATCAGCACAATAGCGCCGAGTTTTACATCATTTAAATCCATTTTGTTTGTTCTTTAATATTGTGATAAATAAAAACCTTTGCCTAAGAAAACTTTCAGTGCCCAATGCATCTGCCTTGTTTTCGGGGCAAAGGTTTTTATTTATTTAGCTTATGGAGCTACGAAAGGTAGCAATGCCATATGACGAGCTCTCTTTAATGAGCTAGTCACCATGCGTTGGTGCTTAGGACATGTGCCAGTACGGCCATGAGCTAAGATCTTTGCGTGAGGGGACATAAAGCGACGCAAAGTTTGTGTATCCTTGTAGTCTACAGTGCTAATTTTGTTTGAACAGAAGTAGCAAACTTTCTTAACTACAGGAGCATTGTTATTGTTCTTGTTATTATTGTAAGCCATTAGATTGGTTAATTAGATTAAATTTAAAACGGAATATCTTCTACACTGATGTCTTCGCCAGCTTGAATAGTTGGAAGTTCTTCATCAGGGAAAGATTGATTGTTCATATCCGAGTTTCCATTTGAAGAATTGTTGTATGGAGTGTTTCCGCCTGCAAAGTTACCACCAGAACGAGGGGCTCCACCTTGACCGCCATCCAACATTATCATGTTGTCGCAGACAATTTCTGTCTTACTGCGCTTTGTGCCATCTTGTGCATCCCAAGAGCGAGTAGATAGGCGTCCTTCAATGTAAACGCGTTGACCTTTTTTCAAATACTGATTTGCGATTTCCGCTAGCTTGCGCCAGAGAACAACGCTGTGATACTCAACTTGTTCTACTTTCTGACCAGTTTGCTGGTTAGTGTAAACATAGTTTGTTGCCAAACCTAGTTGGCAGACCGCTGCACCATTTGGTGTGTTGCGGAGTTCTGGGTCGCGAGTTAAACGACCGATGATCATAACTTTATTAAGGTCCATAGTATTTTTATATTATTTAGTAATATCTTCAGATAGTGCTTTTTCGATTTCTTCGTCGAGCACTTCTTCAGTCACTACGGTCTTCGGTTTGCTAGTTTTTGGAGTTTTTACTTCCTTAACTTCTTTTACTGCATCACGACCTTCAGCGGCAAGCTTTTCTAAATTCTTTTCAGCTGCGATTGCTTCTGGTGTACGGCTTTGATTCATCTTTGCTTGAACAACTTTATCTTTTTCAAGACGTTCTAAGTGTTCATCAATATTTACAATGATGTGACGAATAACTGTTGCCTTTTGTGTGCGAAGTTTTGCATCTAGCAAGTTTGCGCCATTTCCTTCCATAGAGAAGTTGATGACTCCGTAATGACCGTTGCGAGTCTTGCGGATAGGGTATGCAAGTTTTTTCTTTCCCAAAAGTTCTTGGGAAACTTCTGTGCCACCTAGATCGGTGACGAACTGCTCAACTTGAGCAGATGTTTGAGGTATCAAGTCGTCTGATACGCTCGATGCGAGGATGTACATAAGTTCATATCTCGGCATAAGGATGGGTTCCTTATTTCTACATCCCAATTGATGTAGAAAACATTAATTTTTAGCACTCTCGGTCGTATTCTTATAGTTTGCGGTGGCCCATAGGCAGTTCCCGTTAATACTCATAAGAATATTGTAGTTAAACCAACATAAAGTTAGCTTAAAGAAAATATAAAGTTTTACTGAATATTTTCTCAAAAGTTCCTAAATTCTAACAGTTTTGGGGGAGTTTGTCCAGTACTTAAGGATTAAACAAAAAGTGCATCACGTCGCCGTCTTGGACAATATATTCCTTACCTTCAATCCTTAGCCAGCCCTTAGCTCGGGAGTTACCGTATGATCCTGCTTCTAGTAATTTGTCCCACTGAATAACCTCTGCACGAATAAACCCTTTTTCAAAGTCGGTGTGAATTACGCCAGCGGCTTTTGGTGCTTTGCTTCCTTCACGCACGGTCCAAGCCTTACTTTCAATTGGACCTGCAGTTATGAAAGTTACTAATCCTAGAGTTTTATATGCCGCGGTAATAATTCTGTCTAAACCACTTTCGGTTAAACCTAAATCTTTTAAATATTCGTCTCGGTCAGCATCTTCTAGTTGAGAGAGTTCAGTTTCTAGTTTTGCGTCCACTAAAATAATGTCGCCAAATTTTCCACCAGCTTCGTTGCTACTGTTGTTTTTGTAAATTGATGTATCTATTTCGCTTTTAACTCCTTTGGCATCAACACTTTCGTATTTTTTGGATGACATGTTGTATGTAGCGTTTGCGGCAAGAAGGAACGGTTTGGTTGTAAGTAGCTGGACGTCTTTGGAAGCAGTTCGTTCTTCATCTGTTAATTCAACGGTGTTGGCCATGTTGCCAGCTTCAAGAGCGACTTTATATTTTTCCAAAACAACTTGGCGGATTTTTGCGTCGCGGTCGCCAGACTTTACAGCTTTGCTGTTTGATTCTAAACGTTTTTCTACGTTTGCAAGGTCGGCAAGCTGTAATTCAATTCCAATTGTTTCAATGTCGCGTTTTGCATCTACTGAACCATTTACGTGAATAATATCATCGTCGGTAAATAGGCGAGCGACTTCTAAGATGGCGTCTACTTCGCGAATATGGCTTAGGAATTGGTTTCCTAAACCTTCACCTTTATGTGCTCCAGAAACAAGGCCTGCAATGTCTACAAACTCAATAGTAGTAGGAACAATTTTTGCTGATTTTTCTTGTTCTGCGAGCTTGGCGAGACGTTCATCTGGTACGGCAACAACACCAACGTTTGGGTCAATGGTTGCGAAAGGGTAATTTGCTGCCTCAACTGAGGACTTTGTAATAGCGTTAAATAGTGTGGACTTACCAACGTTGGGCAAGCCTACGATTCCGATGGAGTGAGAGTTTCCTGACATAATTTTGATTAACTGGAATATATCCGATTACTTGTAAGTGGTCTCTATTGCCGACGACCTTTTCGACAGTATTAAGTATTATTGCTCGTTTAGCCTCAAATTTCAAATCCTGTAAAGTCTTTTTGGCTTTTGCGGCAAATGATTTCATCTCAAGTTCGCTTGGCGTTTCTAACCGTATTTGGTTCTCCTCACTGGTGGCGTTTGCGACTTGCGTTTTAAGTTGGCTGGTTTTCTCTTGGAGTGGGGCAATATAATTTTTTAGCTGTTCCAAAGTAAATACTCCTGCTCCGTAACCTTTGTTGTATCGCTCGAGCTGTTCGGCTAATTTGCTGATTTCTTTTTTGAGAGCTTCTACATCAACCAAATCAGATTTTGATTTGGTGTGCTTGCTTTTGAACCAACGTTCTACTTGTTCTGCTAACAGTTTTGGAGAACTCATCAAACCTGCGACTTTCTTCCAAACCAATTCATCGGCAACTCTGGCGTTAAGTCCTTTCTCTAAACAATTTGGCGGTAACGGGAAGTTTAATGTTCTATCTGTGCAGCGATAATATAGATTTGGTTTATTGTAATATCCCTCGCCAGCCCGTTTTTGGCCACATACGCACTGAATTTTACCAGCCAAAAGATATTCGTTTTTCTTACTACGTTGGCAGAGAGCGAAATTGGTTTTTAGCTGTCTGCCAGCTTTTTCAAAAAGTTCAGGTTCTATAATTGTAGGAATAGGTATGGTTATCCATTCTTCTTTCGGCCGTAACTTACGACTGGTCTTCTTCATCTTCTTATACTTCTCGGTGTTGTGTGGATTTTTAGGGACAACAGCATAAGAAGCTCCGTAATGGGCTTCGCCTATGTAACCCCTATGTCGAAGCATTGTGCTCAAAGTGCTGGTGCTCCACACTCCTCTTTTGCTATTGCGTGGTTT
>CAYODY010000017.1:0-8855 GCA_964402965.1 uncultured Candidatus Saccharibacteria bacterium | reverse complement strand
GTAACCTAAAAAAGCCCTTGTTTAAGGGCTTTTTGTTCTATTATTTTGATGGCTTAATATTGACAAAACCATTGAAATTTGATATAATATTTTTTAAAATAGGTATTTTGTTTTTTCGGAGAAGATTGAAATGATTTTGGTTTTCTCTGGCAAAACAATTGGTTTTGCTAGAACTTTAACAATTTGGTTAGAATTTTGAGCTCGGTGTGCTAAACACTACTAGGAGGAATATGTCAGAAGGAGCAAAGAAAAGAGCAGGTGTAAAAGTGATTGATAAGCTGATTGACATTGGTGAAGCAATCGCTGGGGCAACAATCGTGTACGATTGGATTAAGAAATTACTTCCGATCGCACAGAAGACCGCCGAAACTTTTACGCCGGAAATTGCGGCAAAGTTTAAGCGTAACAGTCAGCGGACCGCAAATGGTCCAGTTGATGAAAAAAACTTCTTCGATGCCAAGATGAAATTGGACGGAGATGATCTGACAGTTGCTGAACGGCCTCTGGCCGATATCATCGACAATTTCTTGTCATACCTTGAGTACATGGATCCGAATCTTCGGACTTGGTTTGTGTACTTTGTTGGTTTGCAGGTGGAAGATGAGCAGTGGAGAGTTAATTATCTGCGCCGTTTGGCTCAGGTAAAAGATTCGACTAATGGAGAGAAAACTCTCCGTGCCAATGCTCTTCGGTTTGAGATGGCGTTTAACGACGGTATCCTTAAAATACCGGAAAATGAACTGATGAAGTTCATGGATGAACACCCAGCAATAAAGGCAACCATATTAGGTTTTCCTGATATGGTAAAGAAAACGGTGGATAGTGTTGTGCTGACTCCAGCACGGAATACTATTCAGGCTCTGGAAGAAGCTGACCGGAATATATTGGCGAATGATTCGTCAATAGGTAAAGCTACTACCAGTTACAGGAAGCGTGCACGGCTACGAGCGGGCCGTTGATAAAAGGAGAATTCTGATGCTTGAACTTAGTTTTGCATTGATTGCGATTGTAGTCGTTGCGGCTCTTATGCATTTCCCTAATCTTCGACAGCGAGTCGAAGATGTTATCGTCGGAACTTACTATCAAGGATTGTTCAGCGCTCAGTTGACTGGAGCTGTTGGATTCGTCGTTGCTGTTTGGGCCGTTGTTTGGGGAGTGTATTGTGGGTCGCTTTTCTTTCTTGGTGTGGCACTGTCCTACATGCCACTCATGTTAGTAGCTTTGCTGTTGGTTGTGGTCCCTTTAATGATTGTTATGTATGTCTTTATGGCATTGCACGCAGGATCTAAAGGACTCGCGAAGTCATTGGTTGGCCTTGGTGAAAACTATATGCCGACTGTTCTGGTCCCCGATAAAGACTTGAATGGGTTGGAATACAGTCTTGCTTTCATGGGACTGACATTAGTAAATGCCTTAAGGTCAGTGATAATGATTCCGTGGAATATGGTCATAGGGACTTTGGTTTCTTTCGGTACTTTAATTCAGTCCGGATCGGACTGGTTAAAGTTTATCGGGAGGGCATTAGCTTTGGTAAATATATATTTGCTCGCGTTAATGTCTATTGGCTTAGTACAAATTCAATTCGGGATGACAATCATCGACCTGTACAGCATGTTGTTGTTATTGTTACTTTTTAGCATTATTCTCGCAATGGGGGTATTGTTAGATTGGACAATAGGAATGAAAGGCATGCCTGCATCAGGTACGGTGATGGCAACGATTGCCTTGTTCTCACTGATTTTAGTTCTTTCTGCGTATTGGTTTCCTACCTTTGCTAATGGCGTTGTAATGACCATAGCAAATGGGGGAAACTATGTTGGTAGGAAGGCGAATTCTTTAGGCGTCGGGACATCAACAAGTAAATTTCCAGAATATGTAGTGCTTGAAGATTTGCGTCCGAATACTGATTTGTTTTTCGATGATGGTCAGGGAGCTTTTAAGCCCATACACTCATCATCGGAAATATTTATCAGAAAGGGCTCTGTTGCTGTCACTATAGACCCGACTCCAAAATTGGATACTTCAGGACCAGTTCCTATGATTCAGTTGTATTTTCCGGATGAAAATGATCCTCAGAAGATACAAGTGAAGACTCGGATAGACCGTCGTTTCTGGGTGCCAGCCAAATTTGTGTCCGCTGTAAATTAGCGGAAATTTTAAGGGGGATAATTAAGTTTTATACTAATCTAGGCGAAGTTCAAAGAACTTCGCCTTTTTTGTATGGAAAATTTAATGTAAGTGTCGAAGCTCATGAAATAATAATTTCGTGTTATAATACAGGTAATAATAATGCCTTAAATAATGGCTTTTTGGAACAGATCTAAAAGAAACCAAAATAATTTAGAGAATAGCACCGAGCAATCTGAACTTTTTTCTGTTGAGGGAGAAGGATCAAATATCAATCAGGTTGAAGAATTAAATCAGGCTCCAGATGGTTCATCTGAGGTTGATTTAGATATTCCAGAAACGCGTGAAGAGATTGAGCAGGAAGTTGAAGTAGTCGCTGAAAAAATGTTGTCAGAGACAGAGCAAGTTAAAGCTTTGATAGAAGAACATTTTAAAGATCAATTTGAGAAAATTAGAGAGCAGTCTCCTGACAATTCGGAGGAAGTTATTGATCAGCTCAAAAAAGATTTATTAGAAAAAATTCAAGGTAAAGAAGCAAAGACTTGGTTTGGTAAACACTTAAAAAGTGTTGCATCAAAGTTTGGCTTAGGGGCAGTGACAGGTATGGCGGTGCGGTCAGTAGTGAAAAATACAGCTAAGATATACCTTGGTAGTATTAGCTTGGGATCAAGTATTGTTCTTGGTGCTGGTATTGGCGGAGTGGCTGCAGCAATTGAAACGTATAGAAAGGACCGCGAGAAACTAGTGACTAGCGATGTTTTTCGTCAATTAGAAGATTTGGAAAATATTGATCAACCAGTTGATAACTTAAAAATGGCTTCTATTATTGACCAAGCACGTAAAGAACTCAAGAAAGGAAAAGTTTTTTCTAAAGATACAGCGCTATTAAAAGTAAAGTTACAAAAAGCAGAGACCAGCCTTAGATTAAAGTTGGATAAAGATAAATTAGAGGGTAAAAATGATGCACAGAAATTTTTAGAAGCAATGACAGCATCGAAAGGATCTCGTAAAGAACTGCGAAAGTTAGAAGGCATCAAAAATGAAAAACTTGAAAATCAAATCAAGTTAGTAATGCAAGCTAACCCAACTTATTCTAAACAAATGGCGATGAATATTGCCGTTGGAGCTGCAGCCGGAGGTTTTGGTGGTGCCGCTGGTTATGGAATGCATGCACTTTTAGATAGTGAGTTCGTTCATGGAGCAGTAAATTGGGTAACTGGTGGTGGATCTGCAACATCAGCTACAGCAGAACACTCAGCAGAAATTGCAAAATCTGCCAGTAAGAATTTAAATTTGAACTCCAGTGCATCTGATCAGTTTGTGAATAATATTGGATCTTTAGAACAAGAATTTGCCAATGCGAATAACGCTGAAACAATGGAAAAACTTCAGTCAGCTTTGCTTGAGCAAAAGTTTACTATTGCTGCAAAGAAAGGTGAAGGTTTAACTAATGAAGCAAGGAATTTAATCCATGATTATTGGTTAAATAAGATGCAGATTAGCGGAAAGAGTGGTCAAGAATTAACTCAAGATCAATTGGCAAAGTTAATATACGCCGAAGATTTGCTAAAAGATGAATTTCTTAACCAGTCAGTTGGACCTGAACATATTATTCAACCTGGTCAAAATTTTGAATTGACCGGTGCTCAAATTGAGAATGCATTAAATCGAGCGGATGATCTTTCTCCTGAAAAACTTGCAAATATAACAAAACTTTTGAATAGTCCAGGACATCATTTGTCAGAAAAAACAATAGAACAATTCAATAGTGACACATTAAATAATCAAGCAAATAGTTTTGCAGGACATGTCATAGAAAACAATAAAGAAATTATTGATGGATCAATTAAGGAAAGCATAAGTCCAAAAAAATCTGCAGATCTTATAAGAATTCAAGAAGAAGTAACAAAGGCTTCTGCTGAGGTCGAGGCTGCTAAAGAGGTTGCACCTAAGTCAAGCTCAACCACTATGAAAATAGTAGCAACAGGGGCTATTGGTCTTTTAACAGCAGGAGCTTTGGGTTATGGCGCTTGGAAAAGTTTGGCATACTTAAATAAAAAATTAGGTCCGAAAAACAAGAAGGAATCTCAATTATCGGATACAGAAGGGGAAATTAACGAAGACATAACAACCTTTGATTCTGAAATATATGATAAATACCGAAAAAACTTTGAAATATTTCAAGAAGATATGAAGAACAGATTCGGCACTGAAATTATTCTTACCGACCCAAGTGCGCTTTATGAAGTTGTTGATTATATGAATGATCTTGAAAAAATTATATTATCAAATCCTTCATTCTTTGAAGCAAGGACGATTTATTTTAACACTAAAGGAGAAAATGAAGCTAATTCTCTAAATGAAATTGACATAAATGTAAAGGATATCCCAAAAAATGAAAATCTTAGTTGGCTATCTAAGATAGCGCACGACTCTGAAGTCGCATTAGAAGAAGGAACTGAATCTGAAAACACCATTATTTTTTCACGTAAAGACGGTGTGAAAGTTGAGTTAATTGAACAAGCTATTCAACAAAGAAAAGAATTCTTTAAAGAAAACAAGATTGAAATTCATGGACATGAATTCAATAATAAAAAATTAACAATAGAAGATTTAGAAAAGGCAGGATTAGCTCCGGTTTATGATATAAAAATTGGTGATACAGAAATTAAGATTTCTAAGCCATATAGAATAGATAAAACTAGGTTGGCAGTTACAGCATATGTGAAAGAGAACGATGCGTTTGTTGCGAGGTCATACTATACTAGTGGATCTTCTTCAATGTGGAGATATTTACCAGGATATAGAGAAATTAATGGACAGCTAAACTGGTATGACAAAGCCATGTCGCAAGAAGCTTTAACGCTACCTTCTGAAGTTCAGCAGGTTCTTGCAGACGTTTCATATGATAGCAATAATATACTAAATGTTAAAGATCCTAATTTCCTTTTTGCTGGTACAGCTAAAAATTTAGCAAAAATCGAACAAGGAAAAGAAGATAGAACTGTATTTTTTGAAGTCAGCAAGGTTGGTAAGGTGATTCCTGGGTTGGAACATGCAAACACTGCCTATAATGAACCAAAAGCTAGGCCAGAAAGTTTGATTATATCAGACAAAGAGTTTGAGCCAGACTTTTCAGTTGAGCCTATAGCAGTTTGGAGTCAAAAATCTAACGTATACACTAGAAGACCAGATGTGGAAGAAGGTGTTGTTGATGTTGAATTGTATAAGTCAAAAAATGGTGAGGTGAATTATATTTTTTGCACTGATGAACTGGATAGAACTTGGATTGCAGCAATAGAATCAAATGGTTCTGTTAAGTCTACAGGTCTGCGCCAAAGTTGGATTCAAGCTAGTGACATGATTACTCCTGCCAGTGAATATTTTGAAGAATCAAAAGGTTTTGGTGTACAGAATATCCTAGGTGTTCCATATGTCGATATGTATGAAAAATACAATAGCAAGATCCCTCTAATTCAAAAATACCGTGCTGTAAAAAATGCTCGCAAATCCAATGTGCAATCAAATGAAATGCTAGATTCAGCTGTTGAACCAACAGTAGTAGAAAATGAAAAGGTTGAAAATGAAAAGGTTGAAAATGAAAGCGTAGAAAATGAAAAACCTGAAAATGAAAAACCTGAAAATATCAAAACTTTAGAAGAAATCCGTGTCGAAGCGAGAGAAGAAAAAGGTCTGAATCCAGCTCAAGCAAGGGCATGGTCGCAACTCATGAGAGATAAAGATGGAAGAATTATGAATGCCGTAGGCGAGGGTAAGCCGTTAACGGAGGAAGATGCTAAATACATTAAATCAGTTTTGAGGTCCATTGACAGGTATCCGAATGAGCCTAATAAAGCACCAGATAAAGAAAAAGTTGCAAAATTATTACCTTTATATAAAATGCTGAAAGAAAAAGAAGCTCAATTTAAAGGAGATGATGCAAGTCTAGGGCACTTAGAATCTATTCTATCGGCTATTAGAAAATTAAACAGACAGTTGTATAAAAAAGTAGAAAAAAAAGCAAAAAACATTTAAGAAGATTAATATGGAAGATATAAACGAAAACTTAATACCTGAAGCCGAGAATCTTTTAGAATTTTTGGGTTTAGATCATTTGCCTGAAGAACAAAAAGTCCAAGTACTTGATGGGTTGATGAGTCATCTCTCCGAAATTATTATTGAAAATTTATCAGATAATTTATCTGAGGAACAGGCAGAGGATTTGCAAAGGGCGTTATCTAAAAATCCTACTCAGGCACAGCAAAGAATTCAAGAAATATCTTCGCGAATTCCTGGCTTGTATTTTAGAATTCAAGTCGCTATTCGCGATGAGTTAGAAATTCTTAAGGCGAGTTACGAACAAGTTAGTAAAAATTAAACAAAAAAAACAACCTGACTCAGAAATGAGACAAGTGTTTTTAAATAGGTGCGTTTACATTCCGTTCCTCTTGATTGAAAACAATCAGGGCCTAGGATCTCAACTGGGATTACATGTTCCTCTTCAGAACAACCCGGGACCTCTCCCTTTCACCACCTACAAGTATAGGTATTAGTGTTAGTTCCCGTTGTCGGGGTCAACTTCGGTATTTCTTTGCATTTCGTGGTTGATGCTTCCAACGCTTCTGCTGATCCTTACAACATCACCCTCGATAGTATAAAGAGCGCTATTGGCGTTGTTAAGGCGAACAATTGTTGCTCGATTTTGGATTAACGCCACCAGCATGAACCCAGCGATGATCAGCAACAAAACTGAGACAATCATCGCAAACTTAAACAACAAGTTATTGGCAGCTGCGGTATTAGCCGCAATGGCAGTTAACTGTTGTTTTTGAACCGTTGGGGCTGCTGGCGGAGCAGTGACTTTTACGACCGAAAGAGTGTTTCCCTTTTTGTCGGAAATTACAACACGACCACCACGACCGTCAGGTGAGTAGACATTCAGGCTTGTTCCTTTGAACCAGGCCTGTAGGCTTCCTGAGTTAATACTCAGAAACTCACCAGCTTCCGATATCTCACCACCACCAGCAAGACTTAATGCTGTCGGAGCGCTTGATCCTTCCATTTCAGTATTTAGTGTAATGTTGGGATAGTTGGCTTCGACTGCAAGTGGTTGTTTCGGTACAACTGGTTCTACAGTTTTTGGTTGGACCGATGCCGGCGGGATTGCAGCGACCTTGGGAGTTTTTTTGTGACGTCGCCAGTGCTTACCTGCGGAATTCCCTTTATGACAGACACAAGAACATTTCTTATGTTTGCCGGCGTGTTTGGCGGTCTTCGTCGTCGTAACCGTCGTCATGGACGGTTGTTTCGGCTGCTGTTTTGTTTGGGCAGCAGTGGCCTCAGAAGTGAACGAAAACATAACGATGATTGCTAAGAGCAATCCTGCAAAAACAGTATTGAGTAAACGCATGATTTTTCCTCCGAAAAGTTGTCAAAATTGGGACTAGTGCTGAATGCACCAGTTTCAAACCCACTTTCAATCCAAATCAATTTAAAATTTGATTCAAAAGTGGAATTAAAACGTACTATTCAATTTACCCAACATTATACCCTAAATATGCATATTTGTCAATAGTCGCGCATTGTGCCACTACCTTGGAAACACTGGTAAGCTGTAGAGGAAAGGAAATAGCTATGGCATATACTACAAACCCAAGGCTTCCTAAGCTTCGCGCTCAGGCGGTGGGAATGGTTCAAGATGGCAAAAGTGTGACAGAGGTAGCAAGGTATTTTGGTTTTAGTAAGTCTGCAGTCAGTAAATGGACGAAGAAAATACCCGTAGGTGGTGCTAGAGAAATACCTACTCAGTCTTCTGCCCCAAAGAGTCACCCATGGAGAATTGACGAAGGTATTCGCAGCAGAATCTGTGAACTCCGGCTGGAACTAAAGGGGCGATGTGCTCAAGTAATACAGGCTCATCTCAAAGAAGAAGGTATTTCTGTGTCAGTGAGGACCATCCAACGAGAACTAGAAAGAAGAAAGCTTTTGAAAAAGTATTCTCCGTGGAAAAAGCGATTTCTTTCAGGACAACGTCCAAAGGCTGAAAAACCAGGTGATTTAGTGCAAATGGATACCATTCATTTAATGGTGTCAGAAAAGAAAAGGATCTATGTATATACCTTCATTGATGTGGCAACCCGAGTAGCTTTTGCCAAAGCTTCAGTAAAAGCTACGTCAGGACAGAGTATTAAATTTCTGAGCACTGCACTCAAGAAAACAAAGATACAGCCTTCGTGCACTCAAAGTGACCATGGACCAGAGTTTGGTAAGTACTTCTCCTCCAGGCTTCCTCACAGACATCGGCATTCTAGAGTACGGAAACCAAATGACAACGCTCACATTGAAAGGTTCAACCGAACCATACAAGATGAATTACTGACTGCACTCCCCAAAGATGTTAAACTAATTAACAAAGAACTCCCTAAATATTTAAACTATTACAACACCAAGAGAAAACACCTCGGACTGGATCTGAAAACCCCAGCCGAAGCTCTCAAAGTGTTTCCAAGCTAGAGTCGTCAGAGAGTAGTCGCAATTAAAACAATTGACAAAACCTCTAAAATGTGCTAATATAAATTTCGCTCATGAAATTGGGCGTGCAGTACATTTCAATAAAAAAGAGGAACAAATCGTGCAAGAATTTAAGAAATTAACGGATGGTACAACGGGTGCCAGCCATTTTGATCGAGTTTTGGCTAGGGTGATGGTCATCCTGAGCCTGTATATTC
>CAYODY010000016.1:0-9962 GCA_964402965.1 uncultured Candidatus Saccharibacteria bacterium | reverse complement strand
ATCTCAAACTGGTGTTATCCCATCTCGTATGGCTGGTGACCTAGTTCCAACTGCTGCTACTACTCCTACTACAACTGCAAACTGCGACAATTTAAGCGGTTCTACAGGTTCTATCACTGTTAACGATCTTTCAGATTACAACAATGAAGAAGTTGGTGAAGGTGAATCAGAAGTACCTATCATGGCTTTCGAAGTAGAAGCTGATAATGATTCTGACGTAGCTGTAACTTCAGTTAAAGTTGAATTTGATGAAGATGGTGCAGGATCTATGGATCTTGAAGACTACGCTTCAGAAGTATCTGTAATGTTAGACGGTGATGTTGTAGGTACAGCAGATGTATCTGACTTCACTGAAACTTCTACAAACGGTACATGGACAAAGACAATTTCTTTGGACTGTGCTGCTGTAGCTGCTGATTCTACAGGTATGTTTACTATTGCTGTTGATGGAAACAACACAATTGACTCAAATGATCAAGATGAAGATTGGATCGTTGATGTTCTAAATGTTCGTTTCACAGACGGTGATGGCGTAACAACTACTGAAGATACAGATGCTGATACTCTAGAAAAGACTTTCACATGGACAAGCTTTGCTAGTGCTTCAGACATTGAATTAAATGTTTCTTTGACAGATTCAACTGCTGCAGACGCTATTAATGACGCTCACGTTATTGATATCGACGATGTAGATGATACTAAAGATGAAGAAATTCTTGCTTTCACATTAAAAAACAAGGGTGATGTTGACGTTACAGTTAATGACATCCCTGTTGTTGTAACAACAACAGGTGAAACAGACGAAGCTGCTCTATTACTAAAGGCTACTTTGTGGAATGGTACAACTAAAGTTGGATCAGAAAGCATGGTAACTGGTGGTGCTCTAGTATTCGATAATCTTGATATGACTATCGACGCTGGTGACTCCGAAGACTTCACAGTAACTGTAGATATCCAAGATACTACTGGTGCTGCAGATAACGGAGATACAGTACAAGCTCAAGTTACAACTGCTGGTATCGATGCTGATGATTCAGAAGGCGATACTATTGCTGGTGGTGACTTAACTGGTACTGCTACTGGTAACACTCATGGTCTATATGACGCTGGTATTATGGTAGAATTCGTTTCTGCTTCTGCAAGCGTAACTCCTGGTGTGGCTACTGTGCCAGACATAGGTAACTTTGAAATTGTTTTTGATGTTACTGCGTTTGATACAGATGCATACATTGATGCTTCTTCTATTACTGATGAAGCTGGTGGTGCAACTTACCAAAATATCTTAGTAAATGGTGCAGTTGGAACTGGTATTCTTACCTCTGACGCTGACACTGCTGCTAATAGCACATACAAGATCCTTGAAGGTCAAACTGAACGCTTCACACTATCTATGAGCGGTACAGGTGCAGATGCATTTGCTAATGGTGTACTAGAAAGTGTACTATGGGCAACAACTGCTATTGACGGTGATCAAGTATATGCATTCAATATGAATGACTACTACACTGCTTCCAAGTATTTGAAAGCTAACTAGTCAATTGTTAATCAGAATTTATTTCTAATTTAACAATCCAAAACCCTCTCCTTCGGGAGAGGGTTTTTTGATTGGCAAAACTTTGTAATAACAATATATATTTGTTACAATAAATGCCTATGAATATATTTAAAGAAAATATAAAATACATTTTTGGTCTAATAATACTCTTAATAGTATTAGGAGTTGGTTTTGGAATCTGGAAAGCTCAGGAACGTCAAAAATTAGCTCAGACAGGGGTTATACATGAAAAGACAGTTAATCTATCAGTAGAAGAAAGACAGCGCATTGAGGCGCAAATGAAAGGCTATTCTGAACAAATAAAAGGACTATCAGGAGATACTTTAACAAAGGAACGCAACAAAGTATATATTTTATTAGCAGGAACGCAGTATAAATTAGGACAATACTCTGATGCACTAAAATCTTTAGATATTGCTGCACCAGATAATCAAGATAGTACTAGACTTTGGTCTTACTACACCTTTACTTATAGGGATATGGGTGACATTTCTAAGGCATATGAATCTGCAAAAAAACTAGTTGATCTAGACCAAGAAAACCCTCAGAACTGGCAAACATACATCGATATTGCAGTGACTGCTAAAAAGTCTAATGATGAAATTAAAGAGTTATTCCTAAATGCTGTTAAGAAAACAGATGCAGACACTGACTTAGTAATTTCTTTTGCTAAATTCTTAGAAGCGATTGGAGATAAACCTGGTGCAATTTCTATGTGGGTAAAAGCAGGGGAGTCAAATTCTCAAGAGAAAACAAATTACGACGCTGAAATCGCTCGTTTGCAAAAATAGTTTAAATTGTTTAGTTAATCAAAACCGCCTGTTAGGGCGGTTTTATTTTGGGTGTTTCTTTTGGCTTAAATATGGAAGAATTAACAAATTTTACTGAAACTTTAGAATTATTTTAACAGTACTTTATCAAGTATCATGTATAATCTGATTATATGGACTTAAAAGCATTTACATTGAGTACTCTTGGAATTCACGAACCCGATCTAGGACGAATTTACAGTCTTATTGACTTTGGGAATGTGAATTATTGGTTTGAAAGAGATGAAAGAAGTGGAGGAGAAAACGAAATTTTACTTGAAGGACAAAAACTAATTGTAGATATAGAAAAATTATCAGATTTCTCTAAATTGTTTGCCAAGCAAACTAGGTTCTATTTTGGATTAGACGATAAAAATAAAAAATCTATCCATATAATCTCAAAAGCAAGGAAGAATTTTGACTACACAGGAAGCAAACTCATTCAATGGATAAAACATTACTTAACAAGCAAGGAACTTAATGCGGAAACTCGATCAATAAACGAAGACGAACAAGGAAAGTATATTTATATACCAAAATGTAATTTCGATGTTGAGATCTGTGTTGACAGTATTAAGCTAATTGAATATTATGATACTTTTTGTATTTGGACAGGCGATTCAGATTTCGCTTATTTACTCGACTTTTTAATTAAGAAGAAAAAGAAGATTATTTTAATTAGTGCTGGGCATATTACAAAAGAGCTTAAAAATAAGGCAACCATCAACATTAATGGACAACAAGTTAAAAAGTATATTACGAGGATAACTGAAAAACCCCGCCTTAAAAGCGGAGTTTGAATCTCGGACCTACATCTGTAGGCATGGTAGCTTTCACTACTTTTCAAGTATATCTCTGATTAATAAGGATGTCAAACGAAAAATTATAAAATAATAATATAACTAAGCCAAAGGAAATTTTATATATTGTACTTATTAGTGTTTATTTCATTTTTGTTTCATTCTAGGGAAAATAGAGTTCGGTGTTAATTTTGTAAGGCTCGAAATTTTAGAAAAGCTTATAAAACACTTGAATAATAATGGTGATGGTAAAAAAGTGAGTAAAGAAATATAGATAATAATCTTCAGTTAAATTTGAGAAAAAATTCAGTAAAACTTGATCAAAAAAAGCATTGACTAAGTTTTCAGGTCTGTTATTATGAATATACGATTATCGTGAAAGGAAATAAATATGCAACTGACAAAAGAATATTTTGAGCAACACTTAGAAAAAGTATTGGGTGAAAAATTAGACCCTATCCAAAAAGGTATAGGCACTTTGAATACAGACGTCTCTGGATTGAAGACAGACGTCTCTGAACTTAAGACAGATGTATCGGGATTGAAGGCAGACGTCTCTGAACTTAAGACAGATGTATCGGGATTGAAGGCAGACGTCTCTGAACTCAAGACAGATGTAGCTAGTCTGAAAGATAGTGTGAGCAATTTAGAAACTGTATATAATTCTCTCAAACTAGACGTATCTGAAATTAAAGAGACGGTAAAAAGAATTGATGAGCGTGATTTGGAAGACAGTAATTCTTTGGCTAAGTCCTTTGTTGTTCACGATAAGCGAATCAGTAAGCTGGAAAAATTAATAAGACCAATAAAGTTAGCTCAAAGTTAAATTCTGATAATTTCTTCTGGCTTAAATAAGCGGAAATATGGAGATTTTATTGAAACTTTAGAAAATCTTTATCAAAACTTTATGTGGAACCTTGTAAAATTGCTTTACAAGGTTTTTTATTTCATATATCCTACTTAGCTATACGAGAGTATCTCGCATACATATGAGCAAAATTCGATTAAATAAACTATTTTTCGGTCACCGCTCCCAAGCTTATAAGCAAGCTATGTTTTTAAATTCCTCTATTGTTACTATGAAAGCGACCATATTTGTGGTCGCTTTTTTTGTAGTTATGTTTTTTGGAGGAGGGATTTCTTGGCACATGTTAGCACCTCCAAGTGGGTGAGTTTTGAGGTAGGGGGATCATTATAAGTAACTAATTAATAATTATAAATAATCATGTCAAAGAATAATATAATTGCATTGTTTTCTGTTATTGCGGTAGTTGGGTTAATTGTTTCAAATGCACAATTACGAAACGAATTAAATAAAAAAGGAAATAGAGTATTGGCATCTGAAGAGAGTATCAATAGTACACAAGAAGTTGTCCCTGAACAAAATGTTACTTATCCAAGTTCTAGTTTCCCGCATTCAACTTGTGATGTTAGGTTGTTGTATACTACAACACCATCACATACATACAATAGAAACGTTCCATACAACTTAGATATGTATGGAGGTAATCTGTATTCAGGATTTGTAGACGTTAATGGAGATAATCTTCCTGATTATGTAAGAGTTCATAATACAATCAATGGCGGAGATAATATTGTCCAAAATTATATTGCATGTGTTTATTTAAACAATGGCTCTGGGTGGACTAAAGCGTATGAATGCGCAGCTAATACAGAAATAGTTGGTACAACTGGGCAAATAGTACGTTCAGATTACTATGGGGATTGTGCAGGAGCGCCTGCATCTTCTGAAGAAAAAAATTCAGAAGAGATTAAGGAATAATTAATTCATTAAATAATTTTATACTTATATGACGTTTACAATATCCAAAAAGGATTTTATCTACAGTACCGTAATTGTAGTATTGATAATTGTATCTAGCGTAAGCTTTTTATCTTACAAAGCTTCTGCTCAACAAGGTGGATCGTTTCCTTCAGGAACTAAAACAAGTGGTAATAGCACCTTGCCTGAAGGCTATGGGTCAAATACCTTTGATGCCACTTCTGCAACATTCACACATCCAAGTTGTAGAATGAGCGCTATTTACTTACTTCCATCTTCTACGACCTATGTTCCAAACGCTCAGTATGAGACTGCTTTTATGTCCACAGACGATAGTCCAACTATCTCAACTTTGCAGGATATAAACGGAGATAATTTACCTGACTATTTGTATTCATATAGCAGAGGTAATGTTGTGAATAACATTGCGGAGAATTCTCACTATGGCTGTATATATTTAAATAATGGCGCTGGTTGGACTAAAGCATACAGATGTTTTGCTACTACTAGAAAAGACCTTGAAACCGGCAATATTACTAATTCAGAATATCGTGGGGATTGTGCAGGAAGTACTGCGTCTTCCAAAGAAGAAGGCATGATCTCTGAAAATTCTGATAAACAATAACTTACTAAGAAATATTTTATGAAAATAATTATAAAAGGTCGTTTGTGGAAATTGGTAAGCGTTTTTCTGATAGTCGGGTTTTTATTGCAACCTGTTCAGCAAGCTTTTGCTTCGGAGACAGATTCGGTGAGTTCGGATTCAGCCATTAGTTCCGATATGATTTCGTCTGCTCAAAGTGAATCGGCTAAAGAAGCAGGCGAGGTTGTCTCAGAGCCAGTTCAAACTTCTGGGGATGGTGTATCTGTAGGGAATAGTAATTCTGGTGATACTGAAAATATTGAGCCTAAAACAGAACCAGTTGAGGAAACTGAAGACACAACAACTATAGAGAAAGAGACAACAGTAGATGCTATTCCTGAGCCTCCAGCAAGTTCAGAAATGCTCTTACCTCCGACGACAATCAAACAGAAAATACCAGATGCTGATATAGCTTCTGGAGCATTGGTATATGGGTATGCTTTAGGAATACCTAAAGGACGTTCCGGAGCAGAACCTAGTCTAAACCTTTCATATAACAGTCAAAATAGTGAAGAAGGATCGTCTGTGGGTTTTGGCTGGAATTTAGATCTTCCATCTATTGAAAGAAAAAATGTTGATGGTCTACAAAAATTGTATACAAGTGAAAATTTTACATCTTCGTTAGATGGAGACTTAAGAAAAACAGGAGTGAACGGTGCGGTACGAAGTTTTTCTGCAAAAATCGATGGAGGTAATTTTTCAAAATACGAGTTCGTGGATAATGCTACTGGTGGAGCTTGGACTTTGAAAACTAAAACAGGAACGAAATACACTTTTGGCTCGACTGATGACTCTCGTTTGAGCAATCCTGCTGACGCTTCAAAAGTTTTTCGTTGGCATTTAACTCGTCAAGAAGATAAGAATGGTAACTTTGTATCTTACGATTATACGAAGCAAAATGGACAAGTGTATCCCTCGGTCATTAAATATTCTGGGAATGGAACAGACTTGGGAATTTACAGTGTACGGTTTAATTTGCAAGATAGACCAGATAAAACCATGAGCGCAAAATACGGTTTTATGGTTACAGATACAAAGCGCATACAAAATATTGAGGTGTATGTTTCAAATATTCTAGCTGGTCGGTATTCGTTGGGCTATTCTACTGAAAGTGTAAATAAACGCTCACTTTTGTCGAGTATTGTATTTGCGGGATTTGATGCAGATGGTGTCTCCGTCTCGGATGGAGAAACGCAATTTAGTTATGGTGGAGCGAATGAAATGGATTTACTTACCAAAATTAAACAAAATACTGGTGGAGAGACAACTGTAAAATATAAATCTTCTGCTCAGTACAGAGATGCAAGCGGAGCATTGCAAAACCCAAAGTTGCCATTTGCTATAAAAACAGTCTCACGAATAGATTATGACGATAAAAATGGAGTAGTTTGGCATAATGATTTTAACTATTTTGGCGGTTGGTTTTACTATAATGGACCAATGGATAGGCGCTTTGTTGGATTTGAAAAAGTTGTTCGTACAGACTCGGTTGACAATACAATGACTAGTTTTTACCATCAAGGGAATGGTGAAAATGTTAATTA
This sequence comes from uncultured Candidatus Saccharibacteria bacterium, assembly GCA_964402965.1. GTDB lineage: Bacteria > Patescibacteriota > Doudnabacteria > UBA920 > UBA920 > UBA920. The sequence continues at coordinate 2,828 of CAYODY010000016.1, read as the reverse complement.
TGGTGAAAGTTCTGACGATTGGTCAAAGGCAGGTAAAGTGTATAGAGTTGAACTGCGCGATGCGCAAGGAAATTTATTTAGCCAAACTTTAAACACGTGGCAGTTTAATAAATTTACTGGTGCAACTTCTACTGATGAACGTGCTTTCACACGTTTGTCAGACACAGTAACTCGCATCTTTGACGGCAATGCTACACACAAGGACCGTGCAAGCTCATTCTTTTACGAAGTCTCTACAGGAAACTTGGTTAGCACTATTGACTATGGAGAAGTGATTGGGGCAGATAATGGTACTTTTCAAGACGTTAGTACAGACAAAGTTACTTCTGACTATTTGTACGCTGTACCAGAGAATGGAGCTGATGCGTTTTTGATTGGCGTTATATATCAGAAAACTACTAAGGATTACAATAATGTTAAAATTTCTGAAGTAAAAAATTATTTTGACACATTGCCACTTGGGAAGATTAGCTTGGGGAATGTAACTCGTGAAGAAAACTGGATTAGCGGGACAACTTACGCAACCATAAACAGAGTATTTAACAATTTAGGTCTGCCAGTTTCTGAAACTGATCCTCTGGGACACGTAACAACTTACATGTATGACTCGATGAATCTGTATGCTGTTAGCGTTACCAATGCCGCTCAGCAAGTTACAAGCTATGAGTATGACTATAGATTTGGGCAAGTTGTGAAAACTATAGATCCAAACGGGGCAATTTCCAAAATTTCATTGGATGCTTTGGGGCGTAGTGTAAAAGAAGAATACTCAGATCCAGTACAAACCTTACCTACAAGTTTATTTACCAAGAAAATAGTAAGTTATGATTTGTATTCGCAAAACGGGGGAGTAGTAGGCTGGAAAACAGTTGAAACAAATTTCTTAGATGAAACAACTACTACTTTACCAAGAACAAATAAATCCATAACATACACCGATGGATTTGGTAGAATTGTACAAACTCGAACTCAAGCAGAAGCGGTAATAGGTGCTACATCTGAACGTTATACTGCTGTAGATACAATTTACAATAATATTGGCCAGGTTGCTAAAACATCCCTACCTTACTTCAGCGACAATGATGTACGAACAATTGCTAACGCAGATCAAAGATTATTCGCAAGTTTGAGCTATGATTCTGTGTATAGAGTTGTTTCTACTACTAATGTTATAGGTAACTCTACAAATAACTATGACGATTGGAAAGTTACCACAACCGATGCTAATGGCAAGACTAAATCTTTATACAAAGATGCATTCGACAAGCTTGTTCGAGTGGATGAGCATAATGGTAATAATACTTATACAACGAAGTATACATATGATGGAATGGGAAATTTGGTGAAGATTGTGGATGCGTTGAATAATGTAAGAAACTTTACCTATGATGGTTTAGGTAGACGTACTAAGGCAGAAGATTTACATGCTTCTGGTGATAGTACTTTCGGAATTTGGAACTATCAGTACAATTTAGTTGGAAATTTAGAATCTCGTTCAGACGCTAATGGTACGAAAGTTCTGTATAGTTACGATGTGCTGAATAGAGTTGTAACAGAAAATGTTGGGGGGAATATAACCACAACATACACATACGACACTTGTCCAAAAGGAATTGGACGAGTATGCAGTGTGGTAAATAGTGCGTTGACACAGTCCAGTGAATACAACATTTTAGGCCAGGTTGTTAAAGAAACCAAAGTAATTAATTCCCAGACTTTTATAAACGAATCTAGTTATGACAGGCAAGGGAGTGTCGTGAAAATAAAAAATCCAGATTCCTCTGAAATTAAATATTCGTACAATGTTGCTGGACAAGTAGATTCGGTGCAATCTAAAGAAAGTGGCTCATCAAACTTTGGTAATGTCGTGTTGAATATTGACTATGCACCAACTGGATCTATTTCCAACGAGGAATATGCGAATGGTGGAAAGACTGTTAATACCTACGACTTAGGTCAGATGTATAGATTGATAAACAAGAGAACTACTTTGCCTTTGGGTGAAGGAACAAAAACTGTTCAGAACTTAAACTACACCTACGATGCCGTTGGAAACATCTTAAGCATTAATGATATCAGTGAACTTAATACACGCAAGACGACAAACTACGCTTATGATGATCTGTATAGGTTAACAAATGCTTGGACTTCACATGCAGCAGCAGGACAAAATTATGTACAAAGTTATTCGTATGATGCGATTGGAAACATAACGTATAAGTCCGATGTTGGGAATTATTCATACGATGGAAGTACAGGAGATAGTTATGCAAATCCTCATGCTGTTACATCTGTATCCGGAACAGTGAATAAAACTTTTGAGTATGACAAGAATGGAAATGTAGTTGATGATACAACTAATGCCTATAAATGGGATTACAACAATAGAATTAAGTCCATAACGCAACATGGAATTGTAGCGTTGCCAAATCTATATGGTTATGATGCTGGTGGGGCGCGAGTGAGTGTTTCGACATCAGGAGGAAGTGGCTCGGGTGGTGTAACAACTTTGTATCCTTCAAAGATGTTTAATACAACTGGTGGTGTTACTGGTGCGGGCGTGCAAAAGCATATCTTTGCAGGTGAAGAGCTAGTTGCTACAATTAAAGGGGTAGGTGCTTCTAGCGCGATGTATATGTTGCACTCTGACCATTTGGGTAGTGTGAGAGTTACATCAGGTGCAAGTGGTGCAATTGCTGAAGAAACGGATTACTTGCCGTTTGGTGCAATTCGTCATAATGCAAATCCTTTAGGTGGACCAGAACAGCGTAAGTACACGGGGCTAGAGTATGACGTGGACACTGGATTAAACTACGCAAACTCCAGAT
>CAYODY010000015.1:0-12799 GCA_964402965.1 uncultured Candidatus Saccharibacteria bacterium | reverse complement strand
TTAAGCAACGTATTTAAGTTTTGATCTATTGGCATAATTTAAATTGTCATGGCGGAGAGGCAGGGATTCGAACCCTGGGTACCCTTGCGAGCACAACAGTTTTCGAAACTGTCCCATTCGACCACTCTGGCACCTCTCCAAATATTTACTTTAACTCAAACAGATTAACATAAAAGCGCTCTCGGTGCACCTGCAACAATCGAATTAATCCTCAGCCAAACGCATCCTAGGGTAAAAAATAATTTTTACAAACTGAAAACTATCTTCCGTCTTAACTAAAGCCATTTCAATAGTCCCCTCTGTAGCAAGAATGTTATCTATAAACTCCTCATATGTTCCAGTTAAATGAAAAAGATATCTACTATATGAAAGTTTAAGTTTAGGGAATCGCATAACTCTCTTAGATTTTTTTTCTGACCAACGCGACACAACTGAAATAAATTCTGCTTTCATATAAGGTAAATCTGAAAACCCTTCAATCACAGTTGAATCTGAAATATATTGGTTTAGTTTTTCTACATCACCTGCATTTTCAGCATCTGCGAAACTTTGAACAAAACGGCGGATAGCAAATCTGTCTTCATCAGTTACAGTCTGATCAAAATCTAATTTAGTTTCTGTAGGAAGTTGCATTTTTACTGTTCAGTCTGCGTTTCTACTGATGGAGTTTTAATTTCTCTAAGTTGCGTAAATGCATCACGCCATTGGTTCGAAGTTTTTGTTAGTGCAGGGATTACTCCAATTACTGTTAAGAACCAACCAATTAGAATTACTGCTACACCTGCACCAAGTACATATCCAAAACCACTTAAAAAGCCTTTTCCAAGTGCTAACCACCAGTTTCCTAATTTTCTATCTATTCTTTCTAAATTTATATTTATTTCTTCTAGCTTAGAAGAATTATTAGTGCCAAAATTGTTTTGGGAACTAATGTGTGAAGTATTTTGACTGCTTAAATTGTTTTGTTGTTCGAACATTTGTTTTTTTGCGTTTGTAACGCTTACCTTGTATTGGTCTTCCCGGCAGGAATCGAACCTACATCGTCTCGTTAGGAGTGAGATGCTCTATCCATTGAGCTACGGGAAGAGACCTAAAATTTAATAGTGATGCTACAATTATAGCATGAAGACTTTTCTTGAAACACTTAACAGTAACGTGAAAAAATTTACGACTCCCCTACTTTTTCTATTAATTATATTAATCCCCTTTTCTGTTAGATACGTGTTTCACACTCCATGGAACTTTCAGACTGGCGCCTATTCTGACTTCACCTCCCTCTCTCTATATATAAGTGATTTTGTATTGCTCGCTCTCCTACTTTTCTCCGCTTTCCATATCCCCCGGTTTTTGTCTCTTGATTCCCTATGGAACAAACTCGCCTATGGAACAATTGGGTGGCTACTATTAGAACTCTTAGTACAGAACTATTCCACATTCCCATTACAACTCTATTTCTCTTTACGTTTAGTACTTTTGATAATACTTGGCTTATTTATAAGCAAAATTGATTTTTCAAAAAATGATGTTACACGTGGAACAGATCAACAGACTAATTTTCTAAGCAAAGGTCTCACTCGTAAAAACATAGCTTGGCTTTTTGTCTTATTGGGTGGCATTCAATCAATCATAGCTATTCTACAATTCTACCTTCAACATTCTTTAGGTTTATATATAGTTGGTGAATCTCACCTGAGTCCTCTACTTTTGGGTGTTGCTAAAATTGTTTCTCATGGAACAACCCTAATCCGAGGATACGGAACTTTCCCACATCCAAATTTACTCGCAGGATTCCTAGTTACCACAACTCTATTTAACTTATACTTACTTAACAAAACCATACAACAACAAAATAGTGATTCTTCTGAAATTGGAGCAGAAATTTCACGTGGAACATGGAATTTGTACAAAGTATACATTTTTCTGTTTCTTAATATCTATGGATTATTTATTACCTTTTCACGTGGTGGAATTATTGCCTTATTTGTAGGAATTTCTGTGATCATAAGCTATTACATATACAATGGCGAGTTTTCACGTGGAACATTCTCTAAAATTTCAAAGTTACTTAATCCACTGATTTGTATAGTTTTGTTAAGTATTATTATGTTGTGGCCATACTTAGGAACAAGAGCAACATTTACCGACACTGCAACAAAGGAAAGATTATTTTACAACACGATAGGAATCAAGATGATGGAAACCAAGCCAATTTTAGGATTAGGAACAGGACAAAGTGTGCTTCACATGAAACAGTTTTCTAACGAAGACCTTGAGCCGTGGGAAATTCAACCGATCCATAACTATTTCTTAATTTCAATCGCAGAGCAGGGGATAGGGGCAATTTTACTAATACTCTTAGTAGTTTTACCTACATATCGCTTAATTAAGAGGGGATTTACAGATTGGGGACTAATACTAATATCAATAAATGTTGCAATTATGTTTTTATTTATTCTTGATCACTATTTCTACACAATCTGGCAAACCCAATTATTACTGTGGGTAGTAATAGGGCTGACTCTTAATGAATCACAAAAAAAGTCTTCTGCAGAAGAATAAGTTTCATGTGGAACATATCCCAATGCAACCCACCCGTATACGACATACTGAAATACTAAGACCACAAATACTAAAACATGCAAAAAGCGCTCAAATAAGCGCTTTTTTAGATTTCTTAATCTGCCGAGTTAAAATGATCTATTTATGATATTCTTTTCCGGCAAGAATCGTACCTGCTCTATAAATTTGCTCTTCTAACAAAATTCTGGCTAGATTATGCGGAAAAGTTAACTTACTCAGCGAAATTGTGTAGTTTGAATATGCCTTTAATGAACTATGCAGACCAACCCCACTTCCTAGCACAAAGATAAGTTCCTGACCTAAATTTCCAATTCTTTCTAGAAAATTTGCAAATTCCACCGAACTGCGCAAATCTCCCTTTTCTTCCAAAAGAATTACTATTGAGTGATTTGAAAGCTGTTTCACTATGAGCTCTGCTTCTTTTTCTTTTGATTTTTCAACCTCACTCTTAGATTTGTAGGGAATTTCTGGTAGTTCCACAATTTTAACCCTTGCGAAAGGGGATAATCTCTTTAAATATTCCTTTTCGAGCTCAAAATACGCCTTTTCTTTGAATTTTCCCAAACAAATTATTTTAATCTTCAACATATTGACATAATTACATAAATATCGTATAATTGCAAGTTAGCTTCAACTTAAATGATGAGTTGCTGCTTCCATAAAATTGCAAACGGGCAATTTTATTTGTTTATGCATCATAAAACAAAATAACACATCCGTGGAGGAACAAATATGTGCTACCAGCTTAGAAGAATTGAGGCTGTGAAAACTTTGGGTAGAACCGAGGTTTGTAAGGTGTACACACACCATCAGCCGTCGTTGGATGATATTTGCGCCATTAGCGCAATATTTCATTTTGGAGAGAGGAGATTCAACCTTTCCGACGATCTGCAAATAGTCTTTGCAGACAGGGGAGAGATGGAATCGACCCTTGAGAGTTTCGGGGACGACATCCGTCTTCTCGCAGAAGACAAAAGTCTTGTTGTCGGAATGGCCGGTTCATTTTTGGATGAACATGAACATCCCCGCAACGGGCATTCTCGAGCAGCTGGTCATTGCACAGCAACCTTGACTGCAAAGTTACTCAACCTGAACAGCGATGTTTATTGGCAGAACATCGCAAGGTACGCGCTGGCCGACGACACTGGGACAAGGTCGGACTGGAAATACCTGGACGCAATGAAGACATTGCCGAACTTGCTGAAAACGGCATACAATACGGACCCTGAAAACGTAAAATGGGTCGTTCCCTCGGCCGTTCAGTTCGTGAAGAGCTACTACAATGCTCTGCGAGACGGGAAGGTCAACATGAAGAGACCGAATTGGTCCCTGGACAAGCTCGTCGAGTTTTCGGAAGGTGATTGGGCCATTGATGCCTACCATCTGTTCATGACCGCGCACGTACAGAAAATGTCACTTCTTGAAGAAGCCACAAAGCTTCTTCCGGAAGTAGAACATTCTGTTGTTCAAAGGCATAACGGACAGAGAATTGGGGTCGCGGTGATCGAAACCGATTACGACGACTTTCAAAAACTTGTGTTCTCTGAAAAAAGAGGAAACAATGTCCGAGTTGACGTCCTGATCTGCAAACGGTCCAACGGCCAGTGCCAAATTTTCTCCAGAAATGGCAAGAAAATTAATCTCTCACCGGCAATTTCGTTGCTCCGGCGGTTTGAAATGCAAATGGCCGGCAAGCCTGTTGTCGACGGCATCAATTACTACGTTGCTGGCACAATTAAAGAGTGTCCGGAATGGAATCTCTTTAAGCCTGATTCTGGTAACGATATGATCTTCAACGGATCCAAAACCGCACCGGACATTCCGGCAACAAAGCTCTCGCTGGAAACAATCATCAAAGCGGTGGTTCTAGGGTTGAGCAAAACTTAACCCAAACAATCCCGCACCTCGCTCCAACCGTATCTATTCGGAAGGACATTAAAAGGCGACAACTCTTTTACAAGAGATGTCGCCTTTATCTTTTATGCTTATCTATTAAAAAAAGATTTTAAATAGATTTACAATTAACGAACTAAGTTCTGAAAAGCCTTTTCTAAAAATCCAGATGAACGATTGGCAAAGTACAACGCTAGAACAGCACCAAACATTACAATGTTTAGCACAACTAAGCGGATTAGGTCTTTTGAAATAATTTTATACTCAGCAGCATGAGAAGCAACAGCAGAACTTGAAGTTGAATTAGAACCAATTGCTGATGTATTTACTCTAGGAGACTCTTCACGAACACGGAATTTATTACGATTTCTTCGAGACATATTTGATATATTATTAAATAATTTACTTAAAAAGTATAACAATGCTCTGGTTTGGACGCAAGGGCTTAACAATGCTACAATAGCTCTACTATGAGTGCACAAGTTTTAACCTATGTAAGTTTATTCTGCTCAATAGTTGCCCTAATTTTAGGGGTTTTTGCTATCTTTGCAACAAACCCAATGCGACGTTGGAAGAAGTTTTTTGGCAAAACTACAACGCCTGAAAATCTTGATGATGTTCTCGAACAAATCATCGAGAAAATCCAACAATTAGATGCAACTAGCAAACAAACAGAAGGGGACTTACAAAACCTTGCTACACAACTTAATACTGCTACTCAACATGTTGGTGTTATTCGTTATAACAGCAATGGTGATGATGGTGGTAATTTAAGTTTTTCTGCAGCATTCCTAGATGCAAAACAAAATGGCTTAGTTCTAACAAGTTTGCATGGCCGTTCTAACAATCGTATATATACGAAAGTTGTAACTAACGGGGCAAGCGAAAGCACTCTAAGCGAGGAAGAGAGAGAAGCAATTCTTAGTGCTCTTACTTCAAACAAAAATATTTAACATAGTAATTAATGTACCGCTTGGTACGGAAATTTATTTATCATGGCACAAGATAACAACCCGCCAGCAGAGACTGTAGTAGGACCATCAGTAAAAATTCAAGGAGATTTAAACTCCGAAGGAAACATTCGAATAGAAGGTGGAGTAGTTGGTAAAGTTCAAACAACTCAAAGCGTTCACATTGGTGAAGCTGCAAAACTTTCAGCAGACGTAGTTGCAGGAAACGCAATTGTTGCAGGAGAAGTTTTGGGAAACATTAAAGTTTCTGGTAACTTAATTTTGCAAGCATCTGCTCGTATTGCAGGAGATATTTCTTGTGGCATTCTTCGTGTAGAAGATGGCGCGCAATTTACTGGAAAATGTAGCATGAAAGGTGCTGCTGTAGATAAACAAACAGGTGGCCTAAAAGATTCCAGTGGGAAAACATCAAACGGAATTGCCCCAGAACCAGAAGATGAATAATGTATTTCTATATTCTCGATGGACAAAATATTCCCGAAGCTCAGTTTGAGCGCGCTCAAGTAACGCTTCAGGGACTCCTTGCAGAATTCAAAGTATCTGGAGAAATGGCTCGTGTAACTAGCATCCGTGGTATTGCAGAACTAGTTGAAACAGCGAGCGAACGAGGAGTAAAAACTTTAATTGCGTGTGGTACAGACGAGACGTTTAATTTTATGTTGGCCTATTTAAAAGGTCGCGATTTTGCTTTGGGATTCATTCCAATGACAGAAGACACGTCTTTAAGCAAAATTATGGGCATAGATAGCATGCTCACTGCTGTAAAAACAGTAGCGGCGCGGCGCATTGAGAAAATAGATTTAGCTACTTTAAACGACAACTATTTCATTAGCCAAGTAGAATTTGGAATTGCGTCTACAAGGGCAAAGCAAATGGGATTATTTTCAAGTTTGCGTGGCATGACTGCAATTGAACACAATATTAAAATTCGTGTAGACAACTCCTATACAATGGATATAACTTGTCTTGGTGGTACAGTTACAAACAGCAGAGAAACATCTAGTTCAAATTCAACAATAGCAAACCCAACAGATGGTTTTCTGGACTTAATGGTGTTAGAAAAAATGAGTCGAATAGATGTATTAAAATTTAAACCAGATATTGGTAAGGGTGTTTTAGAAAACATACCTGGGACTTCAGTAATTAAATGTAGGCAAGTTGAATTCTTGGAACCGCGTGGATTCCCCTTAACAATTGCAGGACGAACATTCGCCAAAGTACCTGCTGTTATTTCTATTTACCCTCGCGCCCTGAGAATGATAGTAGGGAAGAACAGAACTTTTTAAACTCACAAATTACTGTTGTGAGTTTTTTGTTATAGACCAATCCTTTGACACAAAAGTAACATTTTGATAGCATTTGAAGTCACAGGACAACTCACAGGAGGGGAATATGAAGGAAAAAAGATTAAACTCAGAAGAAGCTGTTGATCTAATGCGGCTTCTAATTCAGAGTAAAATTCCCCTTACTAAATGGGGAATTAGAGCAAGTAAAAATTTTCGTAGTTTGTTGGAAGAAATTCAAAGAGGAGAAGCCGTTCTTACTTTGAAAGCTGGAAATAAATTGTACAGGAGGATTCGTGTTCTACTAATTGATATCTTCTATCAGTTTCCTGACTCTACAAGGCTTTTGCATTTAGTAGAAAGGAAACAAGTTTTAGAAGATGGACGTGAAAGAATACGGAAAGGGACTTGTTCAATTTCAGAGAAACTTTTAGTTACAGAAGTAGCAACACACACTGCGATTTACCGAGCATTAACGGAAGAATTAGATATTGTTGGTGAAGTGGAATTCCACCAAACCGACTACTACATAACCCAAGCTCATTCCAAAAGCTATCCTGGGATTGAAACTACAAGCGAGAACTTTAGGTTCAAGGTTTTTCTGAACTTTGAACAATTCAATCCTGCAGGATACATAACCAGAGAAGAGAATCTCACAACTTTTTTCGTTTGGCAGGAATACCAAATTACTGACGAACAAATTACTATTAAATAGCCGATGCAGACCCACAAGTCTTGTATCGGTATTTTTTTAAATAAGCGCAGAAAAATTTCTTTGGTTTTAATTAAAACCAATTGGCCATTTCTTTAAGAAATTTTTACATAGACTTTATGTACATCTAGATATAATGCTGGTAAAATAATTAAAAGTACTTTTGGTAAGCTTACCGAAAGCTGAGGAAATATTATGTCAAAAATTACTCTTGAACAATTAGCGGAAATGATTGCAAATGGCTTTAATGATGTTCAACAAAGTTTTGAAAAAGTGGATCAGAGATTTGAACAAGTGGGTCAGAGATTTGAGAGGATGGAGCTTCGTCTCGACCAAATGGCGCCAAATTTTGATGTGAAAGATCTAAACAAAAGAGTTACTAAAATTGAAACACATTTAGGCGTTGCCTAATCGTCCAATGAAATTTTAGATTTAACAAAACCCCGCGACCATACTTAGCGCAGGGTTTTTTCCAACTAGCTTGATTTTATTGGGGAAATATAGTATAGTAAACGGGTTATGAATCTATCTTCACTATCACACGAACTAAATATGTCCATAAATGAGTTGCGCGCAAAAGCGAATGCAGCTGGTTTTAAGATATCTCCTCGTGCAAACAAGATAGATAACCATCTTGCCAAGCAAATTGAAGAGGCATTGAAACCAAAACCAAAAGTAGACGAAACACCAAAAAACACAGTTGCAAAGAAAGTCTCTTTGCCAGCATTCATCAAAGTGCGCGATTTTGCAGACTTACTAGAGCTTCCTGTAACAAACGTAATTAAAGCGTTAATTCAGAATGGAGTTATGGCAACTATTAACGAAGAGGTAGATTTTGAAACCGCTACTATTATTGCGCAAGATTTGGGCTTCGAAGTTGCCAGCGAACAAACTGACGACGTTAAAGAATTCGGAATTGGATTCCTTCAAGAAGCTTTAAGTACAGACGCTAACGAACACAAAGAAGAAACTGTAACTCGTCCACCAATTGTGGCCGTAATGGGACACGTTGACCATGGAAAAACAACTTTACTTGATGCAATTCGTAAAGCAAGCGTAGTTGAAACAGAGTCCGGCGGTATTACTCAACACATTGGAGCGTACCAAGTTAAACACGACGGTAAAGTTATTACTTTCTTAGACACTCCAGGACACGAAGCGTTCGTAGAAATGCGTGCTCGCGGTGCAAACGTAACAGATTTAATCATTTTAGTAGTTGCAGCAGACGACAGTGTGCGCCCACAAACTATTGAAGTTATTAATCGTGCAAAATTTACTAACACACCTTTAATAGTTGCGATTAACAAAATAGACAAAGACAACGCTAACGTAATGAAAACCAAGCAAGAACTTGCTGAACACGGCGTACTTCTAGAAGATTGGGGTGGAAAAGTTATTGCAGTAGAAATTTCTGCGAAGAAAAATATTGGAATAGACAAATTACTAGAAATGGTTTTGCTTCAAGCAGAGATAGAAGACTTCAAAGCAAATCCTCACGGCAAAACTTTAGGTACTGTAATTGAATCTCACGTTGCTCAAGGTAAGGGCGCCGTTGCTACTATTATTATCCAAAATGGAACACTAAAAGTTGGCGACATTATGGTTGCAGGAACAGGTTTTGGACGTGTTAAATCTTTAGAAGATGAACATGGTAAAAAACTAAAGTTTGCAGGACCATCAAGACCAGCATTAATTTCTGGTTTCTCCGATCTTCCTGAAGCTGGAGACATTTTACAAACTACAGAAGAACTAGAAGAAGCTCGCACAATTGCTACCAACGCAAAGAAAATGAAGCACAGCCGAAAGCTTACAACCCGTAGCAAACTACAAGGGGATAGCGAAAGCAAAACTTTAAATTTAATCTTAAAAGCAGACGTTGCAGGATCTTTAGAAGCTATTAAGCAATCTTTGGGTAAACTTAAAAATGATGAAATTCAGATTAATATTTTAAGTGAAGGTGTTGGAGAAGTTAATGAAAGTGACGTATTACTTGCAGATAGTAGCAAAGGAACTGTAATTGCGTTCCGCGTAAAAACAAATCCTAAGGCGATTAATTTAGCGAAGCAAAAGAAAGTTGTTATAGATAGCTACGACGTCATTTACGAATTACTAGAAAACATAACTACTGCTGTAATTGCAATGTTCACTCCAGAAATGGAAAAAGCAACTTTCGGAAAAGGTACAATTTTAGGAATATTTAGAACAGAAAAATCTGAAATGATTATTGGTGGTAAAGTTGATGAAGGAGAAATTCGCAAGAGTAAACCTGTTGCTATATGGCGCAAAACTGAAACTGCACCTGCGGAGACAGACGAGACGAACGAACCATCTACAGAATGGCAAGAAATTGGACGTGGAGAAATTGTTGAACTTCAACAAAATAAAATTGACACTAAAGAAGTGCCTCGCGGAAGTGAATTTGGAATGAAATTAAAAACTCACGTAAAAATTCAGATAGGTGACCAAATCGAAAGCTTTGAAGAAACATTAAAACAAAAAACTCTGTAGCACCTTTGCATGTAACACATTTACATACACATTTAATTCATTTGCACATCGCAAACTATAAACTCTCAAGACCAGCAAACGCTGGTCTTGATTTATTTTGTGAGCGATGTTAATATGAACAGTCCTATTCAATCAAATACGAGGAAACAATAAGGAGATTATTATGGAGAGAATATTAGTAGTTTCGGAAAACGGTCCGATTCGCAATCTGTTATTGGAAGTTTTCAAAAACGACTTTTTTGTAAACTCCATAGACAAGGTCAGCGGTGCATTCATTCACTGCAAAACACAAGACTATGATGCACTAATCATAGACAACACCACGAAGTCGGGAGCAAACGGGGTGGACGTCGTTCCTGAAATTCGAGCCATCCAACCAGATCTGAAAATTTTTCTTCTTTCGGGGGGAAAAATTTCCACTGAAATAGCGAACGAGTCCGGTGTTGATGTTCTTATTCGGAAACCATTGCCGAATGCGGAAGAACTGAAAAGTCTCGTTAGAGAATGCATTGGGAAAAAGGAATTACCTCCTAAACTGGTTATGGTCGTAGATGACCATGCCGGAATGAGAAGTTCTGTCTCAAGCATAGTCAAAAAGTTAGGTTGCGTTGTCATCGAAGCCAATAATGGACGGGAGGCAAGAAGTTTGCTGTTTCAGGAAAGGGAAAAGGAGGTTGATCTGATTATTATCGACAATCAACTGACAGAATTTAACAGATCTGACCTTGGAAGGCCCTTTTGGGGAATCCAGACAATCCAATACCTTCGCGACCGTAAGTGGCCGGGTAGCATTATCCTGATGTCATCAGAGGAAATTCCCGATGAAGAACATCTCGCAGATGCTTTTCTCCTAAAAGATAAAATCCCGTACAGAATTCCTGAGCTTCTTAACGACTTGCTCAAAAAGTCCTAGGCGAGTCCAAGAGCGAAACCAAGGCAGGGGGAACACCCTAATTACCTCGGCAGTTAAAGACTGCTGGGGTATTTTTTTATCTAATCACTGTTTACGTACTACAAAAATCTTGTTCAAGGCCTTATCAAATCTTTCTCAGAGCCTTGATAAATGCCAAGAAATAGGTTATACTATTTCGTTACTCCAATTTTAAAATTATACTAATTTACTAACTTCAAATGGCTAACGAAAAGAATCCGAATAAAATTGAGAAATTAAATTCACTGATTCAACGAATCGTGGGTTTGAGTTTGCAAGAATATCTATACGGAATGGATGGTCTTGTTACTGTATCTCGTGTAGAAGTAAGTGGAGATTCAAGATGGGCGAAAGTGTGGATTTCAATTGTCGGTGGAGACGACGACAAAATCTTTTCCGCGATTGAAAAAAATATTTACGACATCCAAGGGGATCTGAACAACAAACTCAAAATGAAAATGACACCTCGTCTACAATTTTTCCTAGATACAACTCCTCGCTACGTACAACATATAGATGAGCTAATTAAAAAAGTTCACGAAGAAGACGCAGAAGGAAACAATTAATATACGACTACTCTGAAAGGTAAATAAGTTTGGAAAATAAAGTGAACAAAAACGAAGAAAATTTTAAAATTGCAAAAGAGACTTTAGAATTAACAAATTCTATTTTACTTACAACTCACGAAAGAACCGACGGAGATGACCTCGGTACAGTTTTAGCATTAGCAAACCACTTGCGAAGTGTGGGTAAAAAAGTTTCTATTGTAATTAAGGGAGGAGTGCCAAAGCAACTTCAATACCTTCCTCTTTCAGGAGAAGTTTCGGAACAGCTTCCAAAAGACGAAAATGGTTTAGATCAAATTTTCGATCTTCTAGTAATTTCTGGGTGCAGTGTTCAAGACAGAGTGAATCATGAACAAATTTTAAATTTAAATATTCCAATTATTAATTTCGATCATCATCCGGATAATAAAATGTATGGAAGCATAAACATTGTTGATCATACAAAATCTTCCGTTGCAGAGTTAGCCTATGACTTCTTTAAATTCTGCGGTTGGGAAATTAATCACGATGTAGCAATTTGCTTACTAACAGGAATTGTTACAGATACTGGAATTTTTATGCATTCCAATACACAAGCAAGTACTCTTGCGGCGGCGGGCGAGTTAATGGAAAAAGGAGCGCGCGTTGCGACAGTAACCAAACACACTTACGAAGGACAAGACATTGCAAGTCTAAAGTCTTGGTCTAAAGCAATTGAGAACGCATACTACGACCCATCTAAACAAATAATTTACTCTATTATTACATCAGAGGAAATGGAAGCTCTAGGAAACCCTCCTTCATCTGTTTTCCAAGGAGTAGTAGAAACTCTAAACAAAGTACCAGAAGCAAAATTTGCCATGCTCTTAAAACAAGATAACGGAATTATTAAAGGAAGTTTGCGCAGTGAAGAGTACAAAGGAGTGGACGTCCAAGCCATTGCACACACAATGGGTGGTGGTGGTCATAAGTTGGCTGCAGGTTTTTCTGTTGCAGGAAAGTTAGCCAAAAACACCGATGGGAAATGGGTAGTAGTTTAGAAAAAAATTGAATTTCAAAAAGTTGAATTAAAAAAGCACGCCATTGCGTGTTTTTTGGTGCGCGGAAGAGGACTCGAACCTCCACGTCCGTAAGGACACTGCCACCTCAAGGCAGCCTGGCTACCAGTTACAGCACCCGCGCATATATATTCATCTTTCTATTGCTAACCAATTATACAAAAGCTAAGATTAAGTATCAAGCTTACTACTTGAATTATTCTGTGAGTTTGCTATAATATGTTAGTTAATTTGTTCGGGCGATTAGCTCAGTTGGTTAGAGCGTCTCGTTTACACCGAGAAGGCCAAAGGTTCGAATCCTTTATCGCCCACCAGAAA
>CAYODY010000014.1:14505-20126 GCA_964402965.1 uncultured Candidatus Saccharibacteria bacterium | reverse complement strand
TGTGTTTCATCAACAAGATTAACCAAACTGGTGGAGACTTCTACAAGTCTTTGGAATCTATCCATAATCGTTTAACAAAAAACGCTTACCCAGTACAACTTCCAATTGGTTTTGAAAAAGACATTGTTGGTGTGGTTGACCTTGTACAAATGAAGTCTTACACATACAAAGACTACACAGACAAAGAATTTACAGTTGGTGAAGTTCCTGCTGATATGAAAGAAAAGTGTGAAAAGTATCGCCAAGAATTAATTGAAAAAGTTGTTGAATTTGACGATCAATTAATGGAAAAATACTTAGGTGGCACTGAACTTACAGAAGAAGAATTGTTAATGGCAATTCGTAAGGCTACTCGTAGTGGTGAATTCTATCCTGTATTTGGTGGAGATGGACGCGGAATTATTGTTCGTACTTTACTTGATGGTGTTGCAAACTTCCTTCCTAGTCCAACAGACAAAGAACCTGTTAAAGGTCATAATCCAAAAACTGGTGAAGAGCTTGTCCGTAAACCTTCAGACGATGAACCTTTCACTGCTCTTGCTTTCAAGATTGCAACTGACCCGTTCGTAGGTCGTCTAGCTTTCTTCCGTGTTTACTCCGGAACTTTGACTGCTGGTTCATACGTTTTGAACGCACGTAGTGGTAACAAAGAACGTGTTGGTCGTATCGTGCGTATGCGCGCTGATCAACGTGATGAAGTTAAAGAAGTATTTGCAGGTGACATTTGTGCGTTGGTTGGTCCTAAAGACACAATCACTGCAGATACACTTTGCGCAGAAAACGCCCCAATCGAATTAGAAAAAATCAAATTCGCTGAACCAGTTATCTCTATGGCGATTGAGCCAAAGACTAAAGCTGACCAAGAAAAAATGGGTATTGCGATGCAAAAACTTGCTGAAGAAGATCCAACCTTTAAAGTTAGCTCTGACACTGAAACTCAAGAAACTATTATTGCTGGTATGGGTGAACTTCACCTTGAAATTTTGGTAGATCGTATGAAGCGTGAATTCAAAGTTGAAGCAAATGTTGGTAAGCCTCAAGTTGCTTACAAAGAAAGCTTCAAGAAGATGGCAGAAGCAGAACACAAGTTCATTCGTCAGTCTGGTGGACGCGGACAATATGGTCACGTTTACTTGCGCGTTGAACCTTTGGAAGCTGGTAAAGGCTATGAATTCGTTGATGAAATTGTTGGTGGTGTAATTCCAAAAGAATACATCAAGCCTATCGACAAAGGTATTCAAGAATCTGCTGCAAATGGTGTTATCGCTGGATACCCATTGGTAGACTTTAAAGCTACAGTTTACGATGGTAGCTATCACGAAGTTGACTCTTCTGAAATGGCTTTCAAAATTGCCGCATCTAAAGCTTTGCAAGAAGCGGTTCGTAAAGCAGATCCAATTTTGTTGGAACCTGTGATGAAAGTAGTTGTTACAACTCCTGAAGCTAATATGGGTGATGTAATTGGTGACTTGAACTCAAAGCGTGCGAAGGTTCAAGACATGGAAGACATTACAGGACGTAAAGTTGTTACTGCTCATGTACCACTTGCAGAAATGTTTGGTTACGCAACACAGCTTCGTTCTATGACTCAGGGTCAAGCAAGTTCTATTATGGAATTCGATCACTATGAAGAAGTTCCTAAGAACGTTGCAAACGGCATCATCGAAGCTCGTGCTGGTATGAATGCTCGTAAGGGACAATAAACCTGAACAGCTTCATAGAAATAAAAATTTTATTCATTTAAAATTTGCAAAAAGAAAAGACCGTTCGGGAGAGCGGTCTTTTTAGTATAAACATATTATCTCTGACCTTAAAAAGGTCTGTGAAGAAGGTTAACGTTCAAGAGAATCAGGTCAGTCTTGTTGCAATTGAGTCGTTTGGCCACCTCGTTTTTAAATTCATCATATTTGAATGAAGAATCGATAGCCCAAGGTCCTTCAACGAACAGATCGTGAAATACATGACTAACCGCTCCTTCATGACCAATAGTCTTTATTACTGCGGAGACAAAGTAGTTTCCCTTTGACATTATTTATCCTTGCCTCCAATTTGTGTATTGAAATTGTCGATTAACTCGATCATGGATTTCTGCCAGCCCAGGTCTGTCTCAAAAGTTCTTACTTCGGATCCCATTTGCAGAGATTCGTCATAAGCATCAAAGCTCCCATAGAAGCCTAGATGTAGGAGGACCTTGCCTGAATCCTTCTTCTTGATTGTCATATCACTAGAGCCATACATGTTCTGGCCTGTATTAGAATCAATCCTGAAGTTGCCAACTTCTACAAAGCATTCGACTTGAGTGTTGCTGTGATGGACTTCCATTAAGGTTGTTGTTCCGCTTTGCTTCAGTGCAACTTTGGCAAAGTCATAGACTTTTTGCAGGAACACTTTACGTTCCATGTCTTCTTTTTCTGAGTTATTTTTCATTTATTCCCCCTGTTGATCCTAGTCTAATTCTAGTCTAACTAGATTTATTGCTTATTATAGCAAAGAGCAACCCAAAGTCAATGACAGCTATATTTGCCAATAATTGTTTAGAAGTCTAAAATACTCATATGGAACTAAAAGATTTCTTAAAAGTAGTGGGGGATCAAGGAAAAGTGGTTATTGTAGGTGATGACGGTAATGTTCGTGGTGTCTTTTTAAGTTTCGAAGAATATCAAAAGATGGACCATGTAGTTGCAGGAATTGCCAATAAAAACGAAGAAAAATCCAAGGTAGATATTACAGAAAAAGTTAATAGAGAAATTTTAAATGCACAATTAGAAGAAGTTGTGGCAACTGCGGACGGTGGAAGCGGGGGAGTAGCAATAGGAGATGCGCCAGAAAAAGATTTTGGAATTTCTGAGTTGGATTTAGATTCAAAGTATGCACCAGAGTCAATTGAAAGTTTAATAGAACGTAGATCTCAAGAATTGTTTAAATCTGTACCGTTAGATTCACCATTGCCACATCCTCACGAACATTTTCGCACACCGAATGTTGCAACAAACTCCGATGAGGAACTTTCTCCAAACTTTGAAAATATTTAAAAGCTGACTTTAAAAAAAGAGCTGTCGTAAAGACCTGCTCTTTTTTGTACGTTAGTACATAGGTTGGTGAAGTACAAAAGTGCCAGGTTTCTTCCAGATTCCAAACTGTTTCTGATCCCGTGCTTTTTTAACTTCATCATACAATTTACCATTCGCATGTAAGACTTTGGAAGTTGCGCCTTCAGTTTTGTATTTGATGTCAGAATATGTCTTTTGAAGTTCTCCTATTTGCCTAATAAATTTTCCTACATCATCACTGGAAATGTGAAATGAGTACATTTCTTCAGTAGATCCGTATTTTCCGACAATCCAACGGACTTTGAATAGTTCGTATGACATTTGAGTAACCTCCTGCTTGCTTGTACATAATATATATCAGTTTAATAATATTTTGGCAACTCAAAACAGCTTGACAGTTATATTAAAACTCCATACAATACATTGTGATTGGTTGCTTTCTGAGCACCCAATTTTAAAGTCACTTAGACTCATTATTAATTAACATTTGAATAGGTAAAAAGCAGTCCTGATGTTCCTGGATTCCTAGCGAAAAAAAGAGAGACCCTCTCTTTTTCCCCGCATCGTGTACCGTGTAAAAACGGTTGCCTCTATCATAAATAAAATAGAGACAGCGAAAGAGGAAAGAGCGAGGGTATCTCGGGGCATCCCGCTAACTATTTATTCAAAAAAAGGATATCAAATGGCAGAACAATTTGATCGTTCCAAGACCCACGTTAACGTTGGTACTATTGGTCACGTTGACCATGGTAAAACAACTTTAACTGCTGCTATCACAACTGTGTTGGCAAAAACTGGTGGCGCTAAAGCTCGCGACTACGCTAGCATCGACAACGCTCCAGAAGAAAAAGCTCGTGGTATTACAATTAATACCTCACACGCTGAATACGAATCAGCAAATCGTCACTACGCTCACGTAGATTGTCCAGGTCACGCTGACTACATCAAGAACATGATTACTGGTGCAGCTCAGATGGATGGTGCTATTCTTGTAGTTTCTGCTACAGATGGTCCAATGCCTCAAACTCGTGAACACATCTTGCTTGCTCGTCAAGTTGGTGTACCTCACATCGTTGTTTACATGAACAAGTGCGACATGGTTCAAGATTCAGAACTTCTAGACCTTGTTGAAGAAGAAATTCGCGATCTTCTAACAAAGTATGAATTCCCTGGAAAAGATACTCCAATCATCCGTGGATCTGCTCTTAAAGCTCTTGAAGGTGATACATCCGACATGGGTGAACCATCTATCTTAAAGCTTGTAGAAGCTTTGGATTCTTTCATCCCTGATCCAGTTCGTGCAACTGACCAACCTTTCCTAATGCCTATCGAAGACATCTTCACAATTGAAGGTCGTGGTACAGTGGTTACTGGTCGTATCGAACGTGGTATGATCAACATTAACGAAGAAGTTGAAATCGTTGGTATCCGCCCTACATCTAAGACTGTTGTTACTGGTGTTGAAATGTTCAACAAGCAACTAGACAAGGGTATGGCTGGAGACAACGCTGGTCTATTACTTCGTGGTGTTAAGAAAGAAGAAGTAGAACGTGGTCAAGTTTTGGCTAAAACAGGTTCTATTACTCCTCACACTGAATTTTCAGCTGAAGTATACATCTTGAACAAAGAAGAAGGTGGACGTCACACTCCATTCTTCAAAGGTTACAAGCCTCAGTTCTACATCCGTACAACTGACGTAACTGGTGAAGTTATCCTTCCAGAAGGTCAAGAAATGGTTATGCCTGGTGATACAGTAACTATTGATGTAAAACTTATCACTCCAGTAGCTCTAGAAGAAAAAGGTAAATTCGCTATTCGCGAAGGTGGCCGTACAGTAGGTGCTGGTGTTGTTACTAAGATTATCAAGTAATAAATAGAAAATTATTGCTACGTCGACAGGCTGCGCTACGTTTTCCCAAAGGGAAAACTGGGCGCAGACAGTCTCCTTAAGCAAATAATTTTCATTTATACACTGTTATACAAAACTCCCCGAAAGGGGAGTTTTATTTTATCTGGCTTTATTAAAACTTTATAATAAATTCAGTAATACTTGTCCACTAAAATAGCATTGACTGCAATAGCATTGACTGCGCGAAAGAGTTTGTTAAGATAAATATATGTTTAGTATAAAACAACTACAGCAATTGTCCTCATTCTTAATTGAAGATTTCAAGGAAGTCTTTGCGACTAAGGAAGATTTAAAAGAAATAAAAGACACAATCTATACTATACAGAAAAACATGGATGGCTTTATGAGGAAAAACAGCACCGGCGTAAGTTTCAGTCAATAACTTTAAAAAATATATGCTTACTACAAAAGATGTAAATTTATTAATAACCGCAATGAAGGAATTTTTCTACACTAAGGAAGATATGGACGATAAATTCGATGTAATGGATCAAAAATTCTCGAATCTTCAGACCTCAGTAGACGGTATAGCAAAGATATCAAAAGATAATCAGCAAGAAATTTTGGTGATGGGACACCGGCTCGACCAAATAGAACAAAGAATATAAAAAAGCTCTACTATCCTAAGATAGAAGAGCTTTTTTGATTGTGTGGGCTTTCCT
>CAYODY010000014.1:0-14405 GCA_964402965.1 uncultured Candidatus Saccharibacteria bacterium | reverse complement strand
TATACACCGTAACACCATTTTCATTTTGTAATTGTGTCACATTTTAGCTATTTTGTCAAGATAAGCGGAAAATAAAAAAAGTTCTTTTGAAAATATCCAAATTTTCCCCAAAAACATTTGACATAACTAAAAATATAGTCTAAAATACTCAAGAATAGCTAAAGA
Source organism: uncultured Candidatus Saccharibacteria bacterium (assembly GCA_964402965.1). Lineage (GTDB taxonomy): Bacteria > Patescibacteriota > Doudnabacteria > UBA920 > UBA920 > UBA920. The sequence continues at coordinate 14,240 of CAYODY010000014.1, read as the reverse complement.
AAGTTTTAGCTATCTTTTGAGCCTCAAAAATGCTTCTAAAAACCCTTTAGATAAGCGAAATTTAGACTCAAACCTTAACAAGACTCATTAATATAATGGACAAAGAAGCCCACAAGCCGAAAATTCGTATCAAAATCCGTGCTTACGACCATAAGTTGATAGATCAAAGCTCTCAACAAATAGTCGATACAGCTAAGAGAACAGGTGCGACAATTTCAGGACCAATCCCATTGCCTACAGAAAAGAAGAAGTACACAGTACTTCGCTCTACTTTTGTACACAAGGATAGTCGTGAACAATTCGAAATGCGAGTGCACAAGCGTCTTATTGACATACTTGAGCCAACTTCCAAGACCATTGATTCATTGACCAACCTAAACTTGCCTGCTGGAGTTGAAGTTGAAATCAAAATGAGTTAACTATATATAGAACGTAAGTAAGTTCTGAGGGTCGCAGTCTAAGAAAACTGCTCCATTCAGAAAACTATTTGCCGAACATATAAATCATCCTTTCTTGATGTTTTTTGTGTGCTGGGCAAGTAGCCCAGTATTTTTTTATTTTCGAATAATCAACAATCCGAACAAACAAATGAACTTCATCGTTGGCAAAAAACTTAATATGACTCAAGTATTCGCAGAAAACGGGCAAGTAATTCCGGTTACTGTTGTTAGCGTACCCGAAATGACAGTTACTCAAGTCAAAACAGAAGATTCTAAAGATAAGTACAACGCAGTTCAAGTTGGTATCTCCACTGACGTGGCAGGCAGCAAGAATTCCAATAAACCAAAGACAGGCCACTCTAAGAATTTGGGAACATTTGGAAAATTTGTAGAATTCCGCGTAGAAGATACAGCAGAATACGAAGTTGGTAAAAAATTGAATTCATCTACTTTTGAAGTAGGGGAAGTGGTAAACGTTATTGGCGTTATGAAAGGCCGTGGATTTGCTGGTGCTATGAAGCGCCATGGGTTCCACGGTTTTCCTGCGTCTCATGGTCATGACAAACCTCGTAGCGTTGGTTCTATTGGACAACGTTATCCTCAACACGTTAACAAAGGACACCGCATGGCAGGTCACATGGGAACACAGAATGTAACTGTAAAGAACCTGCAAGTTGTAGATATGGATGCTGAAAAGGGTATATTGATGATCTCTGGTGCAATTCCAGGAGCTAATGGTGGAATGATCCGCATTACTTCTACTGGTACAGTAAAGCCAATTGTTAAAGTTGTTGCTGAAACAGATAAGAAGAAGAAATAACCAAGAACTATTTAGAATATTATGAAAATTTCTGTTTACAATCAAAACGCTGAAGTTACTGGTGAAATCGAGTTGAACGATAAGATTTTTGCTATCAAACCAACTTTGCACTTACTTGCTGAAGCAGTTCGTATTCAAGCAAGCAATGCTCGCAAAGGTTTAGCAAACACCAAAACCCGTGGCGAAGTTTCCGGTGGTGGTAAGAAGCCTTGGAAGCAAAAAGGAACTGGTCGCGCTCGCGCAGGTTCTACTCGTAGCCCTATTTGGCGTCATGGTGGAATCACTTTTGGTCCTACTTCAGACCGTAACTGGTCTTTGAAGATCAACAAGAAAGCCAAGACTAAAGCATTGTTTATGTCTCTTTCAGACAAAGTAACAGATGGTAAGCTTATTGTTCTAGATGGTTTGAACGTTGAAAATGCTAAGACAAAAGAATTCATTAAGATTATGGGTGCTTTCGAAGCTAAGCTATCTGGCCTAGGTAAAAAGCAATTACTAGTAATGCCGAAGAAAGATGAATCAATCGTTCGTGCATCCCGTAATATTCCTCACTTTGAATCTACAATTGCTACATCTTTAAATGTTACAGACATTCTAAAGGCAGACACATGCGTAGTATTAAAAGAAAGCTTGGCAGTAATTGAAAAGACTTACTTAAAAGAAAAGTCCACAGCAATTTCTAAAAAAGTTGCTCAAGAAAAAGCTAAGACAGATAAAGTAGCAGTTAAATAATTTTTATGGCAATATTTTCTACAAAAGAGAATAAAGAAGTAGTAGCAGAAACAACAGCAACAGAAGTTGTAACAGAATCTACTCCAACAATAGCACTAGACGCAAAAGCATCTCGTTCTTTAGTTGTGCCAAGAATTTCAGAAAAAGCTGGTAAGTTAAACACACTAAATAAATATGTTTTCACAGTTTGGGGAAAGTCTAACAAAATTGAAGTTCGCAAAACTGTTGAACAAATTTATGGTGTAAAGATTGCTACTGTTAATATGATCACAATGGCAGGACACACCCGTCGTTATGGTCGCCGCAGTGGTGTTACTCAAGCTTATAAGAAAGCAATCGTTACTCTAGCACCAAATAGTAAGAAAATTGATTTAGTAGAACCAAGTTAATTATATGGCAGTTAAACTTTACAAACCAACAACACCAGGACGTCGATTCGCAAGCGTGACCGACTTTTCTGTCCTAAGCAAAACAGTTAAAACCCCTAAAGGTTTAATCGTTGCTAAAGGCAAACAGGGAGGTCGTAACAACACTGGAAAAATTACTGTTCGTCACCAAGGTGGAGGTGCACGTAAGCAAATCCGCGTTGTAGATTTCTCTCGTGTGGATCGCAAAGATATTCCAGCAGTTGTAAAAACTATAGAATACGATCCAACTCGCACAGCTTTTATCTCTCTAGTATTTTACAAAGATGGTGTGAAGCGTTACATTTTAACTCCACAAGGACTTAAAGTAGGCGATACAGTTATTTACAGTGATACAGCAGAAATACACCCAGGAAATCGTTTGCCTATGTCTGCTATCCCAATTGGAACAACTGTACACGATGTAGAGATTATTCCTGGTCATGGTGGAAAAATCGCTCGCAGCGCAGGAAGCTCATTACTTTTACAAAACGTTGAAGGCGGTTATGCTCTACTTAAGATGCCATCTGGTGAAATCCGTAGAGCTCGCGAGACTTGTTCCGCAACTATTGGTTCAATGTCTAATCCAGACTGGATGAACGTACGCATTGGTAAGGCTGGTCGCAGTCGCCATATGGGTATCCGTCCAACAGTTCGTGGTAAAGTAATGAACCCAGTAGATCACCCTCATGGTGGTGGAGAAGGTCGTAACTCTATTGGTATGAAATATCCAAAGACTCCTTGGGGTAAACATGCAATGGGTGTTCGTACTCGCGACAAGAAGAAGCCAAGTGGTAAAATGATAGTTAAACGCCGTGTAAAGAAATAGTAGAGAAATAATATAATTATATGTCTAGAAGTTTAAAAAAAGGTCCATATGTAGATCAACGGTTAGCCAAGAAAGTTGAAAATGGCAAACCGGGTGATAAAATCAAGACTTGGTCCCGCGATTCATCGATTGGGCCGGAAATGATTGGATTTACATTCATGGTTCATAATGGATTAAAGCACTTGGATGTTTTTGTGACCGAATCAATGGTTGGTCATAAACTTGGAGAATTTGCTCCAACTCGTAAGTTCATCCGTCACGGTGGTAAGATTGCTAAAGCCGAAGCAGCAGCTGCACAATCTGCAAGCAAACCTGCAGCAGCAGCTCCAGCAAAGAAGAAGAAATAGTATCGTTTATTAATCGCATCTATAAAGAATAATTTATGTCAGAGAAAGTTGTAAAACAGAATAAGACTACTGCAAAAGCTACTCCAGCTCCAAAGGCTGTAAAAGCTAAGAAAGTGGACCAGGCAGATGTTGCTCCAAAGCAGCTTGTTCGAGCACATGCTCGCAATCTGCACATTGCTCCACGCAAAATGCGTCTTGTTACTAACTTAGTTAAGAACATGCGCGTAAATGATGCAGTTACTCAACTTCAGTTCACCAATAAAAAAGGTGCACCAATGTTGGTAAAACTTTTGCAATCTGCTGTAGCTAACGCTGAACATAATTTTTCTTTAAACCGCGATAAACTTTTTGTTCAAACTATTACTTGCGACATGGGTCCTGTTTTAAAACGCAGTTTCCCACGCGCTCGTGGTAGTGCATTCATGATTCGTCGCAAGATGTCTCACGTAAATGTTGTACTAGAAGAACGTGATGTGAAACTCAAGAAGAAGCGTAATCCAGTAGTGCCAAAGAAAGCAAAAGCTGAACCTAAGATTGGCGAGATTGAAACTGAAGAGAAGTTCACAACCTCACCTACCGAAGCAAATTTACCTTCTGACAAAGAAATTACTCAAGTAGAAAACCTAGCATCAGAAGCACCTCAAGCAAAGGAAGAACATCACGGTAATGAATCTCAAAATGTTAAAGAGCATACTAGTCCACAGAATTTAGAAAAATAATCAACTCCACTAATTTACTAAAATGGGAAATAAGATCAATCCAACTTCATTTCGTTTAAATATTACAGATTCTTGGAAGTCCAAGTGGTTTTCAAAGAGCAACTATGTTGAACAACTCCGCGAAGACATTCGTATCCGTGAATATTTAGAAACACACTTGCGTAAGGCTGGCCTTGCTCGTGTTGATATTGAACGAATGGGCGATGGAACCATTACAGTAATTATTCGTACAACTAAGCCAGGAATTATTATCGGTAAAGGTGGAGCAGGAATTGAAGAACTAAAGAAGAAGATCAAGACTAAGCTAAAGATTAAGAAAGAGCTAAAAGTTAACATCGAAGAAATCAGAGATGTAAACATGCATGCTCAAGTAATAGCAAGCGGAATCGCAGAACAGATTGAAAAGCGCGTAGCTTTCCGTAGACTAATGAAGCAATCTTTAGAATCCGTCATGCAAGCAGGCGCTAAAGGAATTAAAGTTTCAATTGGTGGCCGTTTGAATGGTGCTGAAATTGCTCGTACAGAACATCTATCTCAAGGAAAAATCCCACTTCATACACTTCGTGCCGATGTAGATTATGCTAAGGCAACTGCGCATACTACTTACGGAACAATCGGTATTAAAGTATGGATCTACCGGGGCGACGTGTTCGAGAAGAAAGAATCTAAATAACCTTCTAATTTTATTTATAAACAATGTTAATTCCAAAGAAAGTAAAACATCGTAAGCACCATAGAGGTGATAACAAAGGCAAAGCTACTTCAGGTAACTTTATCGCTTTTGGTAGTTTCGCTTTGAAGGCGCTTGAAGGGTCTTTTGTAACCGCTCGTCAGATTGAATCTGCTCGTCGTGCAATGACTCGCTCAATTAATCGCGGTGGAAAAATTTGGATTCGCATTTTCCCAGATAAGCCAATGACAGACCACGGTAACGAATCTGTTATGGGTAGCGGTAAAGGTGCAGTATCTCACTTCGTAGCTGTTGTTAAAAAAGGCAGAATTATGTTTGAGATGGACGGAGTTTCAGAACCCGCTGCTCGTGAAGCTATGCGTTTAGCAGCTCACAAGCTACCTGTTCGCACTAAGTTTTTGATTAAGGAATAAATATATGAAGTACAAAGAAATTGCTCAAAAAACTGATGCTGAACTACGTAAGGAACTTGAAAGCTTGCAAGCAAAGGCTCAAGATCTACGCCGTAAGACCAAATTAGGTCAGATAAAAAATGTTCATGAACTTTCAGGAGTTCGTAAAGACATTGCTCGCATATTAACTCACTTTCGCGCTAACTAACTTTTAACCAACGATTATGGAAAAGAAATCTACAAAACAGCAAATGACCGGATTGGTCGTTTCAAATAAGATGGACAAGACCGTTGTGGTTAAAGTGGATGTACGCATGCGTCACCCTAAGTACCATAAGAGCTACACAAAGTCTTTGAAGTACAAAGCTCACGACGAAGGCAACACATGCCAAATGGGCGATAAAGTAGTTATTGAATCTTGCCGTCCAATGTCTAAGGACAAAAAATTTACTGTCATAAAAGTTAACTAACCATTTAATTTACTAAACCTGTATGTTACAAGTACGATCACTCATTAAAATAGCAGATAACACTGGCGCTAAAATCGTGAATGTTTTCAGCGTGAACGGAAAGAATGCTCGTCGTTTTGCCGGAGTGGGCGATGTAGTTGCTGGTTCAGTTCGTCAAGTTTCACCGAATGGCCAAGTTAAAAAAGGTGATAAAGTTTATGCTTTAATTGTTCGCACCAAAAAAGAAATTCGTCGTAAGGATGGTTCGTATATTCGTTTTGATGAAAATGCTGGTGTATTAGTAGATAAAGAAAAGCATGAACCTAAAGGTACTCGTATTTTTGGACCAATTGCTCGCGAAATTCGCGACAAGGGATACAACAAGATTGTATCTATGGCCCCAGAAGTTATTTAATTTATATATTTACAGATATGACACATTTCAAGATGAAAATTAAAAAAGGTGATACAGTGAAAATCCTTTCTGGAAAAGATAAAGGAAAGACTGGAACCGTATTGCGTGCTCTACCGAGTGTTGGTAAAGTGGTTGTTGAAAACGTCAACATGCACACCAAGTTTAAGAAAGGCAAGACTCGTCAGCAAGTTGCTCAGCAAATTTCTTTTGCGGGAACTATGGATGTTTCTAAAGTCATGCTGATTGATTCAAACTCTGGTAAACCAACTCGTGTAGGTTTTCAATTCTTGGAAAATGGAACTAAACAACGCATTGCTAAGAAAAGCGGGAAAGCTATATAACTATTATGAACAGATTACAAGAACAATATAATAAAGAAATAGTACCGCTTCTTAAAGAAGAATTTGGATACAAGAATGCAATGGAAGTTCCGAAGATTCAAAAGATAGTACTAAACGTTGGAATCGGAAAATTCCTTAAAGACGCAAAGTTTGTAGAATCCATTAAGCGTGACCTAAAAGCAATTGCAGGACAAGCCCCAATGGAAACTAAAGCTCGTAAGTCTGTTGCTGGATTCAAGATTCGTGAACAACAAGTTGTGGGAATGGCCGTTACTCTTCGCGGAACCCGCATGTACGATTTCCTAGACAAACTAATTTCTGTTGCTCTACCTCGTGTGAAAGATTTCCGTGGTATCTCTCCGAAAGGATTCGATGGACGTGGAAATTATCACTTGGGACTTAAAGAACACATTGTATTTCCAGAAATTTCCAACGATGCACTTGAACACATCTTTGGTCTGCAAGTCTCAGTAGTAACGAATGCAGGCAAAGATGAACCGGCTCGAGCGCTTCTCACAGCAATGAATTTTCCTTTTATTAAACCTGTCGACAAGGCAGAAACTAAGTAACTAACAATGGCTAAACAATCTCTAATCGCAAAAGCAAATAGAAGTCTAGTTAAACCGAAGTACTCAACTCGAGTAATTCGCCGTTGTTGGAAGTGCGGTCGTAAGGCCGGTTTCATGAGAGATTTCTCTCTTTGTCGTATTTGTTTCAGAGAACTGGCTAGTCGAGGCGAGATTCCAGGCGTATTAAAAGCTTCTTGGTAAAGTAAATAAACCCTTATGTACACAGATCCAATTTCAGACATGTTAACTCGCGTTCGTAACGCTCTTGCTGCTCGCAAGACTGAGTTAGTAATGCCTTATTCTAAATTCAAGCACAGCTTAGCAAATGTTTTACTTGCTGAAGGTTTTATTAGTGGTGTAAACGAATTACCAGGTCGCGTAAAAACTTTGCAGATAAACTTGAAATACAGTGCCGATGGTCAACCAGTAATTACAGGAATTAAGCGCGTATCTACCCCAGGTCAAAGAATCTATTTACCAGTTACAGAAATCCCTCGTACTAATGGTGGTTTTGGCGTGACAGTTGTGTCGACTTCACGTGGTCTTCTAACAGATAAGCAAGCTCGCAAAGACCGAGTTGGCGGAGAAGTAGTTTGCCAAGTTTGGTAATAATAAATATATGAGTAGAATAGGAAAAAAACCAGTTATCTTGCCAGCCGGCGTTACCGCTGAATTGAACGGCAATCATCTTGTTGTTAAAGGCCCTAAGGGATCTTTAGAGTTGGATATACATCCAAAAGTACAAGTTACTTCTGAAAACAATGAAATAGTTGTAAATGTTGCAAAACAAGAAGACAAGCGTGAAAAAGCTCTTTGGGGTTTATCTCGCTCACTAGTTCAAAATGTTGTTGATGGTGTAACTACAGGATTCACAAAGCAACTAGATGTAGTCGGTGTTGGTTTTAAAGCAGAAGTTCGTGGTACAACTTTAGTATTGAACTTAGGTTTCTCACACGCTATCGATTTTGAAATTCCTGCAGGTGTAGAAGTTAAAGTAGAAAAAGATCCAGCGAAGGTGACAATCTTGCAGTATCAAACAACTATCACCCTAACTGGAATTGATAAACAACTAGTTGGACAAGTAGCGGCAAACATTCGTGAACTAAAGAAGCCTGAGCCTTACAAAGGTAAAGGAATTAAGTACAGTGATGAAACTATTATCCGTAAGGCTGGTAAAGTTGTTAAAGCTGTTGGTAAATAAGCTGAGTAAATAATAATTATATGACTACAAACAAGGAACAATTAAAGAGACAAAAGCGAGAACGACGCCATAACCGCGTACGCAGTGTTGTTAGTGGAACTGCAGAACGCCCTCGTTTAGCAGTATTCCGTTCAGCGTCTCATATTTATGCTCAACTTATTGATGATGTTAATGGTAAGACTTTAGCTGCTGCATCTAGCACAGACATTAAAGGAAAAACAGCAAAGACAGATGCATCTACACAGGTCGGAACTGCAATTGCTGAAAAAGCTAAAGCTGTAAAAATTACCAAAGTTGTATTTGACCGCGGTGGCTATAACTACCATGGACGCGTTAAAGCTCTTGCTGATGCAGCTCGCGCTGGTGGATTAGAATTTTAATATAATATTATGATGGATAAGAGACAAAGAAAACCAAATGGCCGAGGCGGAGATCGCCCAGTACGCGAATTCGACCAAAAAGTCGTAGAAGTTAAGCGTGTTACTCGTGTGGTAGCTGGTGGAAAACGTATGCGTTTCCGCGCACTAGTAGTTATTGGAGACCACAAAGGAAAAGTTGGAATTGGTCTTAAAAAAGGTGCCGATGTAACTGAGGCTGTTAACAAGGCTGTAAACGAAGCAAAGAAGAATATGATCGTTTTGCCTTTGGTTAACGACACAGTTCCTCATGAAGTTAAGCTTAAGTACAAGTCTAGCCAAATTATAATGATGCCTGCTCGTCCTGGTACTGGTGTGATTGCTGGTGGTGCTGTGCGTAGTGTACTAGATATGGCTGGTGTAAAGAACGTAATTTCTAAAATGCTTGGCTCTAACAATAAAGTTAATAACGTTCGCGCTACATTTGAAGCTTTCAAATCTATGCGTAGTAAAGAGACAATTTTAAACGCTCGTAAGTAACGCAAATTATATGATAAAACTTCATCAATTAAAAAAGCATCCAAAGTCTACAAAACGCCGTAAAGTTGTCGGTCGTGGTATTGGTAGTGGACATGGAACATATTCTACTCGTGGTAACAAAGGACAAACTAAGCGTACTGGTCACTCTAAAACACCTGCTGCATTCGAAGGTGGACGTCAGCCGTTGGTTCGTCAATTACCTAAGCTTCGTGGATTTAAGAGCTTAGCAGAAAAAGCTACAGCTATTAAATTAGATGCGTTGACTATGTTTAAAGATGGAGATGTAGTAAACATTGGTACGCTCCGTGCGAATGGTTTAGTACCAACAAACTCAAAACGCGTTAAGATTTTACAAGGTAAAATTTCCGCTAAACTTACTTTCAAAGTTCCTGTCTCAGAAACCGCGAAAGCTACAATCGAAAAAGCTGGCGGTAACGTAGTAGCTTAGTCCACAAAAAGCCCAGCATAGTTTGGGCTTTTCCTGTATAATACACATACTAACACACATACCTATGAATACAATTTCACTTATTTGGAAAACTAAAGATCTTCGTTGGAAAATTATTTCAGTTTTGCTACTTTTGTTAGCAACTCGAATTTTGGTACATATTCCAATTCCAGGGGTAAATGCTGCAGGATTGGCAAATTTTTTCCAAACAAATCAATTCTTAAACTTGTTGGATATCTTTTCAGGTGGTGGCCTAACTAACTTTTCTATTGCGATGCTTGGGGTAGGTCCATATATTACAGCATCTATTATTATGCAGTTGTTGACCATGATCGTTCCTTCCTTAAAAGACTTACAAAAGGAAAGTGGGGAAGCAGGACGACAAAAGATTAATCAATACACTCGTTTCCTAACAATTCCATTAGCATTGCTTTCAGGTTTTGGAACAATCCGCTTGCTATCTAGCCAAGGCGGTGCTGCTATTTTGGGAGTATTCTCACCATTCCAATGGTTTGTAACTTTAATTGCAATTACAGCAGGCACAATGTTAATGATGTGGATAGGTGAAATTATTTCTGAATACGGTATTGGAAATGGACTATCTTTGATAATTTTCGCAGGTATCGTATCTCGTTTGCCAAACAGTCTATCTTCATTAATTCAATTGTACGACCCAAGCAAATTACCTTTAATTATTGGATTTGTTGCCGCAGTGGTACTAGTAATTGCTGGAGTGGTTTTGGTTTCAGAAGCACAGCGAAATATTCCAGTGTCATATGCTAAGCGTATGCGAGGGGATAAACAAGTTGGTGGTGTGGATTCATTCTTGCCAATGCGTTTAAACCAAGCTGGCGTTATTCCTATTATCTTTGCGCTATCTATTATGCTTTTCCCGGCTATCATTGCGCAATTCTTCTTGAGTGCTAAGAGCCAGACAATTGCTTTGTGGGCTCAAAAAGCTATAGATTTTACTAATAATCAAAGTTTGTGGTACGGCATTGTTTATTTTGTAATGGTAGTTGCTTTCACTTACTTCTACACTAACGTTGTTGTGAATCCGGATGATGTTGCAGAAAATATGCAACGCAGCGGTGGATTTGTACCAGGACTTCGTCCTGGAGCGCAAACTTCTAGCTATTTGTACAAAGTTTTGAACAGAATTACTTTACCTGGATCTCTATTTTTGGGATTCATTGCAATCTTGCCATTCATTGTTCAATATTACACAGGAACAACATCTTTAACTCTTGGTGGCACTAGTTTATTGATTGTGGTATCAGTGGTCATTGAGTCTATCAAACAAGTTGAAGCCCAATTGACTATGCATGACTATCAAGGTTACTAAAGTTTGGTGATATAATAAAAACCGCTTCGGCGGTTTTTTGTTTTCAGAAATTTTCTAGCCTAAATAGCAGTGAATGTGGTATAATAATTCAGTTAAACAGTAAATTTTAAAACAAATGGCGTGGCCACCAGCTGAAAATAAATCAGAATTATCTAAACATAACATTGAAGGTACTCCAACAGGGGAGTCGTTAGCTGAACAAATTACAGAAGTTGGAGCTAATCCAGATATTTATAATAATAGCACTAGTTCTGGTGAACTTAATGAGTATATAGAAAATTCGCCAACATCTTCTGGACAAAATACTCAAGAACGACCTGATTGGATGGGCACAGATTTTATAAAACCTCAAGAAAATACTTCTGTTAATACTGAGAATGAAACAAATGAAGTTATGTCAAAGGATGAAGATGCTGAAAAACATTCCAAAGCATTAGAAGCTTTGTTAGATGAAGGTTTGCAAGATCCTGCAGGCATCATGGAGATGGCGATGGATGAGGCAGATCCAAAGCTCTAATTACTCCAAAATAAATTCCACTCTAAATTTTTTCAAACAAAAACAAATTAAATGCCATTCGGATCTCTATCAGTTAGCACAATAACCATAGCAATAACAGTTTTGACCGTACTTGTAACGGTCTTTTTGGCATTTCTGGCATATTATATTCACCGTCATTGGTACTACAGTAGGGTAATTTTACCTCGCACCAAAAATTGGGTTTTCATGGAAATTCTAATGCCAAAAGATAGTTCGGAAGACAAGAATCAACAGATGACGAATAATGAAGAAGGCAAGAAGAATTTAATTTCTGTTGCAGAACAACTATTTACATCACTTTCAGAAATTAGTCATAGCAATTGGTTTTGGCAACCAAAAGATTATATTAGTTTTGAAATTGCTTGTACTGACAAGAAAATTTCGTTTTATATAAATTGTCCGCAATATCTTCAGGAGTTAATTGAAAAGCAATTGCAGGCACAATATCCTCATGCATTTTTAGAAACAATTCGTGGATACAATCCGTTTCAACCAGGTGGCCAAGTTGCGGCGGCTGAACTTATTCCTATGCGAAAATATATGTTTCCAATTCGAACATATAAAAACATGGAAACAGATCCTTTGAACTCGTTAACAAACGCAATGTCTAAATTGGGAGACGGAGAAGGCGCTGCAATTCAATATATTATCTATCCTGCAGGAAATCATTGGCAACACAAACCTCGCCATATGGCTTTAGAAATTCAGCAGGGAAAAAATCCAGACACGGTTGTTAAAAGTACAGGTATGCGAGTATTTTCAGAGACAGTTGGAACAGTGCGCGACAGTACTATTGGAAAAGTTTCACCAACAGCATCTGGACATAATTCAGATTTAAGTGGATACAACAGTCCAATTAACTTAACGCCTATGCAACAAGACATGGTCAAGCGTTTTGAAGAGAAGGCAAGTCGTCCAGGGTTTAAAACTAATATTCGCATAATTACTTCTTCGGTAAATGCAGGTGCGGCTGCGGTAAATTTGAACAATATTGTTTCATCTTTTTTGCAGTACAATATGCCTCCGTTCAACGGATTTAAAGTTAAAAAACGTAAAACTGATGCAATTGTAAAAGACTTTATTTTTCGCATCTATCGTCGGTATGGGCGTAAAAATATTTTAAATACGGAAGAACTAGCAAGTTTATGGCATTTGCCAACACCGTTTTTGGAAACCCCAAATATTAAGTGGTTGCTTTCTAAAAAAGCTCCACCACCAATTAATCTTTCTAATGAAGGTGTTTTAATTGGGAAAAATATTTACCGAGGGCAAGAGACAAAAATTCATATGGCGCGTGAAGATAGGAATCGTCATATGTACATTCTTGGGCGAACAGGTGTTGGTAAAACCGAAATAATGAAGTACATGTCTGTGCAGGATATTAAAAATGGCGATGGGCTTTGTATTATTGATCCTCATGGTGATTTTATTGAAGATGTGCTTCCGCATATTCCTAAAGAACGTGCAGAAGATGTAATATTGTTTGAACCATTCGATACAGATCGTCCTTTTGGTTTGAACATGCTTGAGGTTGCCGAAGAGAGTCAAAAAGATTTTGCTGTGCAGGAAATGATCTCCATTTTCTACAAATTAGTTACAGACCCAGCAATGCTTGGGCCAATGTTCGAGCATAATATGCGTAATGCCATGTTGACTTTAATGGCAGATAAAGATCATCCAGGAACTTTGGTAGAGATTCCTAGGATTTTCACAGATACAGAATTTCAGAAATATAAAATTGAAAAATTAGATGATCCAGTTGTTCGTGCGTTCTGGGAAAAGGAAATGGCAAAGACTAGCGATTTCCATAAGTCAGAAATGTTGGGCTACTTAATTTCTAAAGTTGGACGTTTTGTAGAAAATTCCATGATGCGCAATATTGTTGGTCAACCTAAAAATTCTTTTAACATTCGCAAGGTAATGGACAGCGGTAAAATTTTATTGGTGAATTTGTCTAAGGGTAAAGTAGGGGAGATGAATGCAAAATTGCTTGGCTTAATTTTAGTAAGTAAAATCCAGATGGCAGCACTTTCTCGTGCCGACCAGCCAGAAAGTGAACGTCGAGATTTCTATTTGTATGTTGATGAGTTCCAAAACTTTATTACGGATGCGTTCTCTAGTATTTTGAGTGAGGCGCGTAAGTATAAATTGAATTTAATTATTGCTCATCAATTTTTGGGTCAGCTTCAGCAAGGGGCAGGTGCACAAGGTGCGGCAAGCAATGATTTGCGTGATGCTATTTTCGGTAACGTTGGTAGTATGGTAAGTTTTAGAATCGGTGTGGAAGATGCGGAAATTATGGCAAAAGAATTTGCTCCGGTGTTTAATGAATTCGATTTATTGAACGTTGATCGTTTTAATGGGTTTGTTAAATTGATGATTAACGGTACTGCAAGCAAACCTTTCAACATGGCTATGTATCCATTGCCTAAACCAACAGAAGAAGAAAAGAAAACAGGTGAAGCAATTCGTCAGCTTTCAAGGTTGAAGTTTGGCAGACCACGAGCAGAAGTTGAAGCGGAAATTTTGAAAGCAAGCCAAGTCGCAGATATGATGGCGGCAGGAGTAGCTGGGGTAGAGAAGTCGGTTTAAAATCAAAAAATCTGAGTGTAACCTAAAAAAGCCCTTGTTTAAGGGCTTTTTGTTCTATTATTTTGATGGCTT
>CAYODY010000013.1:0-21365 GCA_964402965.1 uncultured Candidatus Saccharibacteria bacterium | reverse complement strand
TTACTTACAATTACATATTCTGAACGGTTGAATTTCAGAATACGTTACCACTATTCAGTTTGGAAAGTACTTGGTTGCCAGACAGGTTTATATCAATACGCATTCTTGCAAAAGATGATGCATGCAATTCTTAATATCTAACTGTAAGTTTTTTACAACCACATAACTACCGCTCGCGCCCATTTAAGGGTCCGTAACTGACTTGCCTGGATTCCCAAAGTAAAATTGGAATGGCCTCAGGTCCGTGAGCAGTAAATATGTAGTGACAAAAATTTACTTACGTTGCAATTAAATTGTGAAGGAAAATTAGTTTGTTCTTCTCTATGTGCAGGGCAACAAAAAAACCGCAAGTGCGGTTGTATCTAGCTTACGAAAAATGCTAGTTACATAGACCGCTTGAGATTTAGATTTGAAGAAGATTTTAACATAATTTTGTTGGTTTTTATGCCAGTTCAGGCGTATAGCCATCTTAATATATAGACTGAGGGTTGTCAAGCGTTTTTTGGGGATTTTTTGAGGAAATTTCTACTTTTTACTAAAAACAGCTTTCTCAGGAAAAATTTGAGTATTTTTCAGCAAAATTCAGCTAAATTTTAGAGGAAATAACATCAAGAAGTTTAGCTTCATCTAAGATCTCTATGCCCAACTTCTGAGCTTTTTCAAACTTAGACCCTGGTTCTGACCCTACAACTACATAGTCAGTCTTACTAGAAACACTTTCTGATATTTTTCCGCCAAGGGTTTTAATTTTTGCTTTAGCTTCTTCACGGGACATGGCACTTAAAGTTCCTGTGATAACAAAACTCTTTCCAGAGAGTTTACCTGCTTGCTTTCTATCTAGTGGAAGAATTTCCACTCCATTTTTTAGAAGCTTGTTTACTAACTTCATATTTTCTTTATGAGCAAACCAGTCTACCACGCTCGCCGAAACCACTGGTCCAATATTTTCCAAATCGTTAATTTCAGATTCCGTGGCGGACATTAATTTTTCCAATGTCAAAAAATGCTGAGCCAAGTCTTCACTCGTTTGCTCACCAACGTTTTGTATTCCTAGTCCATAAATAAACTTAGCCAAAGATACCTTTTTCTTACTTTGAATTTCTTTTACTATGTTCTCCGCGCTCTTCTCTCCGAAACGATCTAGTGTATTTATGTCGCCAACTTCCAAAGTAAATAAATCGGCGGCATCAGAAATTAAACCTTCATCTTTAAATCGCGCAATTACTTTTGGACCAATTTCATAGATGTTAAGTGCACTAACAAAGTGTTCTAAACCTCGCTGGTTTTTTGCAGGACACGTTGGGTTAGTGCAGTAGTAGGCAGCGGATTCTTTTTGAGTTTTTGAACTACTCGCAATTTCTCGACGCTCTACTAAGAAATCACAAACAGGACAAGTCTTGGGCATGTGAAATTTCTTTTCCTTGCCTGTTCGAAGTTTAGGTATCACTTCTACAACAGCAGGGATAACATCTCCGGCTTTCTCTATAATTACAGTATCTCCCACGCGAACATCTAGACGTTCAATTTGATCCATATTATGCAAAGTAGCTTTACTAATAGTAGAGCCAGCAACAACTGTTGGTTCAAAAACTGCGAAAGGAGTTAACACTCCAGTTCTTCCAACATTCACCCGAATGTCCAACACGCGCGTTGTTGCTTGTTCAGCTGGATATTTATACGCCGCAGAATATCTTGGAGCTTTACCTACAACGCCTAGAACTTTATGTAACTCTAAACTATTTACCGCAACCACCACACCATCTGTACCATACGGAAATGAGTTACGCTTCTTGCTAATGTCTTCAATGAAGCTTTCTGCTTCAGATAAATTTTTACAAACTTTTTCATGACTATCTACTTTAAAGCCAAGGGATCTCAAAAGCTCATGTTCTTCTGAGTGCTTTGTTAAAGACGAACCTAACTTAGTAGAATAGTCTTCATCAATTTGGGCAATTCCCCATGCAACAAAATCCAGTTTTCTTTCAGCGGATAGTTTAGGATCTAGTTGTCTAAGACTTCCAGCGGCGGCGTTGCGGGTATTTGCAAATAACGGTTTACCAAGTTTTTCTTGTTGTTTATTCAGCTCAGCCAAAACTGATTTGCGCATAACAACTTCCCCACGGACTTCCAATAGTTTTGGAAAATTATTGTCCTTTTTTGGTGATCGTAGTTTTAATGGAATGCTTTGAATCATTTTTAAGTTCGAAGTAATGTCTTCACCGATTTGACCATCACCTCTTGTAGCACCACGTTTAAATTCACCATTCTCATAAATTAACGATGCGGCGAGTCCATCTAATTTAAGTTCAGCAAAATATTCTAAGCCATTTGCAGAAGACACTTCTTTGTGACCATTTTCTAATAGTATTTTTTTTGTTCGAGTCTCCCAAGCTTTTAATTCATCCATGCCGAAAACATCGTTCAAAGATAGCATACGAATTGCATGTTGGACTTTATCGAACTTATCCAAAGCTTTGCCACCTACTCTGTTTAGAGGAGAGTTTGCGTTACGCAAGGAAGGATATTGTTCTTCTATTTTTCTCAGTTCTCTTGTTAGAGAATCAAAGACTTCATCAGACACTGCGGGATCATCTAATACATGATACCGATAGCGATATTCTTCAATTTGCGCTTCTAATTGCTGGATTCTTTTTTTGGCTTCTTTTTCTGTAAGTAAATTTGGCATATATACATTATACCTTGTCTACTTATCCCCACGCTAGACTTAAAATTAGATAAATTTATGTTAAAATTAAAGTAAAGAAAAGATAAAATATGACTCTTCAGAAATACAAAGTTAAACTATCTCCAAAACTTGAATTAGGTGTAGGACGCGGCACCAACCGAGGTAAAATCCTTCCCTACGCAACAATATTATTTTTCTTAGTAAGTGGAATTCTAGGAATTCGAGCAGGGTACATGGTGTTCCATCGCTCTCCAGTAGAAGTTCCAGCAAGTCCTCAAGTACTAGGAGCAGTAGACTCAAAAACTCAACCAGCTTTCACAGATTACGTAGTTAAAAAAGGAGATACAGTCTTCTCAATAGGTCAAAAAAGTAACATCGATTGGGCAACCATAGCAACACTAAATAGTTTAGAAGCTCCATTCAAACTCAGCCCAGGACAAATACTGAAGCTTCCAAATCAATAATCTAAATATAAATCAAAACGACCTTCTATTACAGAAGGTCGTTTTTATGTCCCTAGTAAAAATAGAAAGAACTATCTAACGAGATCATTGGAGCCCAGCTCACACAAAGTGTGAGCGTAGCGACCTGATCGAGGTGATAGTACTTTCTATTTTTATTTATGGAATAGGAATTCTTACCTGATAAGTTCGAGTAAGACCTAAGTAGTTAGCATTTATTCTTAGAACTTGTTCGCCGACGAATGGAAGTCCAGAAGGGGTTGAACCATCTACTCTTTTTGTGGAAACCTTTACGGCTAATGTTTGATTTTCACTTGGGTTAGTCAAGACCAATTCGTATTGCCCACTTGGTCCTGGAGTACAGCTTACAGGAACATCAACCACCAAAACAAAGGGCGCACATCCACCATCATCTGTTGTTCCATCAACATAAGTAGCTGAAAAAGACCCGGTAAATTTCACAGAATAGTTATTTGGCAGAAGCTCTAATATTACTTCTAAGAATTGCTGATCAAATGAGTTCGGTAAATATAACGGGAATGTCTTAGTGCTCATAGGGTCTACTGTAATCACTCCTGGTGAATCATCAAATTGAATAGGTTGTGTACCAGGCATAGTTAGAGTTACACCATTAATAGAACAAACATTTTTTGGTACGTAACCCTTCTCTGATGGCTGATCTTCTGGCGTACAAGTTGGAACATTAAATTCTGAAGGATTTTCATAAAAACGTTTGTACTGAAACATCGCTTCTTCTGTAACCCCTAAAGTGGCATACAAAGCAGGTTCTGTTCTTGCAGAATCTCCGGCTGAACGAATTTCGATGAACACAATTGTCGCCAAACTAAAAGCAATAGCAGTGACTGCCGATAAAATCAAAATCGCAAGGATCAAAGACACTCCAGCTTCTGAGTTTTGAACTTTTAAGTTGTTACTAGCTTTTTTTGAACGGTGGAATATCATATGAGTCTGTTGAAATTGTTGTTTGATAATCAATAGTAGTGGTTACCTGACCCTGACTGTCCAATAATTCAAACTGAGCTACTATAGTTACAAAAGGCTGAACACCAGGGTAGAACTTGCCATTAGATGGATTTGGATCAACTCTTGGATTCACAGCAAATCTGAAAGTTTTTTGATTAATTCTAAATTTTTGAGAGTCAAACAATAAATTATTATTAGATGTTTCAGTACTTGTTTGTTTATCGAAAACAAAATTATCTCCTTTACCGAAATAGAAACAAACCTTATCTCCTTCTAAAGTAATTAATCCTAAGCTCTGATTATTGTCTGAATTATAATTTTCTGCATTACACGGAGACAATGGACTGTTATAATCAATCTTTCCATTACGAATTTCTCTAGCTACTGTTTCTGTGAAGGCTCTAGTTCCCTGCACAATTTCTCTTAAAGATTGTACCCGTCTGTTAATTTGCAAAGTGTAGTTAAACAAACTTAGCATAGCAGAAACCACTACTACGAAAATTGAAGTAGCTACTAAAATTTCGACTAAAGTAAATCCTGATTGATGTTGCTTATTTTCTTTTGTATTTGTGAATCTATACATTAGAAATTTTTCCAGTTAGTTAAATAGGTTTCTAAACGAACTTTACATGTTGATGAGTTGTCTAGATCCTGAGTCATAGGGCATTCTTTATCTGACCACCATACGTCTACTGTTACTTTCAATCTTGGACCTAAGTCATTTTCCTGATTAAACGGCTCAAAATTGTCTGAAGTAATTGTTACTTTACGAGCAAATCCAGAATCACCTTCCAAGGCAGATATTCCACCATTTGTGTAATAATATACTCCGTATTTATTTGGGTCTGGGCTGAAATTTAATCCATACGCCTTACTTGTTTCTACCAAGCGCCATGGAATGTCCGCACCCAATGAATAATCTAAATAAAAAGTTCTACCTTCAGGTGATCCTGCAATATCGCTTCCAGGAAAAGCTTGTGGGTTCAACCAATCTTTGTAACAATATGCGGCTAACTGCCCAGAATAAAAATCGTAACAATCTTGTGAAAGCGTTGCGCGTAGCCAGTTTGTATCTCGTAAATTTTTCACTACTTCAATACCCTCACGAGCAAGACCAATTGCCACTGCTTTGTTTTTAATCCCTGTGGTTGCTCCCAAAGAGAATGTCGCTAATGTTAAAGCGGCAGTTATTCCCATAACCAAAATAAAAGCGGCGACCAATGTTTCTATTAATGTTTGTCCCTGTTGTGTTTCCATTTTAGTAAACCCCAACCTGTCCAGTTGCTGGGTTAATTTGAATAGATGTTGTTGAATTTGGGAAATCTAAATACGCTCTGTATTGCCCAAGTTTAGTTAACTCAATTGGGTCTTGCAAAATTGATGGATCAAACTTCGTACATCTTTTTTCATCAGAGTTAAAATCCTGCCCTGAAGCGTACATCTTACCAAAAGGCGTGCTGATAATTATATCTAAACACCTATACGATTGCGATTTTCCTTCTGGATCTGTCGACAAAGCAACTCTTAGATCGGAAAAATACAAATCACCCGGTAAAGTTATTGACTCTAAAACTCCAGGAAGAGCTCCTTTGTCGGTAATGGAATGATATTTATATGTATTATCTATTGCATCTATGTAATATATCCCCGAGCCACTCTCGAAATGAATAACATAATATTTTGCAGGAACGTCTTCAAAAATATTTTTTGATGAAAGCGTATAACTCTGAACTTTGCGAATATTTGTAACTGTCTCATTTTTAGCTAACAACAGACTTCTAGATACACGCTGACCTGCGAAATTAACGATCATTAAAGTTGCTAAAATTCCCATTATGGAAATTACCACAAGCAGTTCAATTAAAGTAAATCCTAACTGATATTTTGTTTTACTGTATTTTTGTTTCATTTCGTAATTTTTGTATAGGTCTATTGGTAGACATTCGGTCATTTAGTCTAATTATAACATAAACATACGCCAATACCCCTGCCAAATTTGTGGGCCCCAAAGAAGCGCTAAAATGGTCGCTATGGTTAGAAAAGTACCAAAAGGAACTTTGCTAGACATTTCCTTTTTGCCCGCCAAAATAAGCCCTACACCGACAATTGCCCCAATTGTAAAGGCAAGAAAAAGTCCTACAAGGATTGATGGGAATCCAAGAGCTAAACCCATAAATAGAAGGTACTTTACATCTCCCAGACCCATCCACTTTCCTTTTGAGAAAAACCAAATCAAGAAGAAAGGAAGTGCTGAGAAAACACCAGAAAGAAAATTTACTAAAAAGGTCTGTTGTGCGATTGCAAAGACTGCTACTACAAATATGGCTGGGTAAATTACCCTGTCTAAAATTAAGTAGTGCTCAAGGTCTATTACAAAAACAACTATGCAAATAGAAATTACGAAAATTAGCTTTGCGAGCAATATCCAAGATAACCAATCTGAAACAGGGTTTAGGTACATTGCGAGTCCAAAAAATAGTCCTGTAACAATTTCAATGAGCGCATACCTCGGTGAAATCTTTTTTTCACAGTATCTACACTTTCTTTTTTGGAAAATATAGCTCAGAACAGGAACTAGATCATACCCTGCTAATTCGTGTTTGCAGTTAGGGCATTCTGAGCGACCACCAACTCCTTTTTCACGAGGTAAACGCCAAATTAGGACATTTAAGAAACTCCCAATGCATGTTCCAAAAATAAAAGCCCAGCCAACGGCAAGGCTAGTTGTTGCAAAAAATTCGCTCATGGTTTAATTGTGTTCCAACCTGTTTTGTAGCCCATAACTGCTTTTGGCAAACAGAAGCGGAGTTCATATGTTTGAGGAGCAACATTATAGTAATCGAAGGTTTGAGGGCAAGTTGAAGTTTTAAATTCTTGTGGTGGGAAATTTGTAATATACTGGCGCATTAGGTTATTGTTTTCAAACTCAACAATGCTTGGGTATCGATTTTGGTCTTTGTAGAATTCTTGGAAGCCCTGAGAAATGGTTTTTGCATCTTTAACAACTCGCTTTGCTTTGGCAGAGCTTACACCGTTTGACCATCCCCATAGAGAAAGGGCAATTAAAATTACAGCAAGTAAACCAATCAAAACATTTTGTGACCAACGTGATTCTATCATGAATTCATTATACCATTTTTTGGTTTAAGTTTGATGATTTTGATATAGCAAGCGATTTTGTATAGTAGGAGGTATTGCCACGCAAGGACTATGTCTGAGGTATTACCACGGCATACGAAAATTTAACGTCCTGCGAAGCTAATTATGTTGTAGATAGTTTTTAAAATAATTTCTGCATCAAACAACAAACTACGATGTTTAATGTAGTACAAGTCGTACTGAAGTTTGCGTTTTGTCTCTTCAAGCGTACCAGCGTAAACATGAAGTTGAGCCCAACCAGTAAGCCCTGGTTTTACAATGTGGCGTTCGTCGTAATAAGGTATTTGTTCATTTAATTCCTTGGCAATATTCACCTGTTCAGGACGAGGTCCAACAATACTCATTTCGCCTTTTAGGATGTTTAAACATTGTGGGAGTTCATCAATTCGGGTCGCGCGTAGAAATTTGCCGATTAGCGTGATGCGGGTGTCTTTAGGCGCTGTCCAAGTATTACTTGCACCGCTGGTAGTCATGGTGCGGTATTTGTACAGTACAAACGGTTTGCCAAACTGACCAACGCGTTCTTGAGAGAACAAAACTGGTCCTGCAGAAGTTAGCTTAATTAGCAAAGCTATTGGAATGTATGTTGCGAGAAAAACTATTGTTCCAAGCAAACTAAAGAATATGTCTATAATGCGTTTGGTAAGGTCGAAAATCCTATGGCTTGAATAGTCTATTGATTCTACAAACCAAAGTTCACTCAGAACAGAAAGATGAATAGTCCTTGTTAAGCTTTCATACAATTCATGGAATTCTACAAATCGCACTCCTTTATTTCTTAAGCTAAATAATATCTTAGTATCTTCTGGATTTAAATTAGACCTAGCTGGCATAACTACAATAGCTCTTTCTGTTTTGCCTATAATAGATTCATCTAAAAGCTTTCCTGCGTATTCTAGCCCTAGAAGTTGATAATTTTTAATTAGCTCCTCGATTTCTGTTGAAAAATCAACTAGCTGATGGGAGTAAACATTTCTTCGTGAACCTTTTAAGCTTGCGCGGCGCATGAGTGCAAACCAAATTATTAACCCAATCCCAGATATAAATATATGCACCAATAAAAATCGACGAGGAGTAATGAGTAAGGCAGGTTGAATATAAAAATACAGCGCTGCCAATACAAGACAAATAGACATTGCCCATAGCAATCTGGTTATAAAGCTTCGAGGTATTCTCAGAGTATCCCAATCAAATAATCTATATGAAAAGAAGACCGCTATCCATAGCAAATAAATAATCGAGAAATGATATATATGAGCTTGCCATTCAGTATAAGACAGTCCGACTGGATACCAAATGAACATGGTCAAAAAAAGGCCAATATAAAACCATGCTATTGTCGGAATAATTAAAAGCCACGTTGCTAAAGTACTAGATCTATTAAGAGAGTTTGTCATTTTCGAATCCCAAAATATTTTTTGTTTCGTATATTAACTTAAATGTACCGTCTGTACAAAGCCGATTAACAATTTCATTTCTTTTTTCAGTATCACCAGCAGGATGAAATTCCATAATAATTCTTTTGACATTTTTACATAGACTTTCAAGGCTGTGTTGGAAAATATTATATTCCGCCCCCTCAATATCCATCTTAAGTAAATCAACTTTAGAAATTTGGTTTTGTAATAATACTTCATCTAAAGTCAGTGCATCTATTGTTACAAAATTTTCATGCGAAGGTTTTTCTGTTGTAACAGATACTGCATCAAACTGTTTACCAGATAAATCTATATAAAATCGCCCTGAATTACCGTACAAAGCAAAAGGTATAACTTTAACATTCTTCAGTTTATTTAACCCAATATTTACATTTAAAAGTTTCAAATTATCTGGAACTGGTTCCATTGTGAAAATTTTTGTATTTGGGTAATGTGACTTTACATACATTGTAAAACAACCAATATGACCACCACAGTCCAGAATAGTTGGCACCACCCCCGAATTAACCAAAGTATCAATTCCCAAAAGTTCATGTGGGTATTCCTTCCCGGACAATACGACCACAGCGTCATTTATATCTGTTGTGCCACCTCGGGTCTGAAATTTAACTCCTGATTTACTAACATACACAGGATTTTTTACGAGACCAGCTTTGTCTAAAAGCAGCATCCAGGAATTTTTTAAAATCCCAAGTGCTACTGTAAATTTTTCGAAGGTAGATCGATTGCCCATGCAATCATTTGGATTTTGATAGATCATAATTTATTGAGGTTTCCATTCAAATTCAGGGAATCTGATTGGCAAAGTTAATTCACTAATATTTTTCCCATTTTTCACATACTCATATGCTGATCTCCAATTTTTGTCTACGGGATTAATAGTATTAATATTTTTTAAAGCAAACTCTAATTGCTTAGTTTTATTTAACTCTAAATATATTTGAGCAAGTAAAGTCCATGGATAGAACTGGTCATTTAAAGCTATGATGTTGTGATACATCATTTGCTGGGCATTCTCCCAATCCTCATTCGCAAAATAAAAATAGCCTAATTGGTTATAAACTGAAATATGATTACTCCCAAGTCTTAATATATCATTGGCAATTTGATATCCACGTTTTTTATATTCAAGATTGCCTGATTTCTTATATAACTGATGATAGATTGCCTGGCAATATCCTAAAATTTCTGATGAAGTTGAATGTTCACGCATAACCTTTTCTAATAAAAGCGGCACCTTTGGATTAGATACATCCAGCTCTATAATATTTACCGCCATCATTATAGATGCTTCGTAATTAAACGGGTTTATGTATGCCGCGGCACGAGCGTAAGTTAAACTTGTTGAGAAATTTTTATCTAAATACAATGTTCGAGAATGATACTCTAAGACTTCACTAATGCTGAAAATAAAACTATACATTACAAAACATAGACCTATAATAAATAGAGGTAATTTAAACCAAGAAGAGATTGAAAAACTTTTTTCTTTGGCTTCTTCATTAATTAATACTCCCAAAAACAAAGCGAGAAGCATCCAGCAAGGAATTACAACTGGATTGAAACCCATACTAAAAATCAACCCTGCAAGGCCTGCAATTGTCAGCAACAACAAAGGACTGTTGTGCTGAAAGAGTCTTTTTATACCAACAGTAATAGGTATCAGAATTATCAACAAAAATGCTAATAAACTAAACAGTCCATCGCTTGCGCCTATGTGAAGAAAAACATTATGAGCATCATCGAATCTTTCATTTGCTGTCCATACTGAATTTGCATTTTGTTTAAATGCGCTGTAAAAATTTCCTGGTCCTACACCTACAAAAGGTTGCTTAGACATCATATCAATACCATCCTGCCAAAGTAAGATTCTGTTTGATATGTTTCTATCAGAGAAATTACTTGTATTACTAACAGAATCTGGACGGTACGTATTATAGAATAAACCTGCCAAAATTAAAGTTGAAAAAAGTATTGCCAGACTGTGAAGAATGAGTGAACGTGGCATCTTTTTATAAGCTCCGTAAACAAAAATTAGAGAACTAACTATTATTACCGAAATAATAGAAGCTCTGCTGCTCATCATAATAAGACCAAACACTGCGACAATACTAGCAATCCACCAACCAAATTTACTTAGGAAATTTTTAGAGAGTGAAGATAGTAAAATATACAGAGGTATTACTCCAGAAAGAAACATTGCTGAAAAATTTGGATTTCCCAAAAACCCTGGAGCAAGAGATCGTGACTGCGTTTCAATTCCAGCATAATAACCTATATCAAATGATTGAAGAATAAAATATACTGAAATAATCGTTGAAGATATTCCAATAATCTTATACAAAAAAAATATTCTTTGTTCTTCAATAACTTGCACTATAAACGCAAGCAATAAGCACCATAAACCAAAAAATAATACAGAATTTGTAGGTCGTAAATAGTGCCCAAAAATACTGTATATTTTATCTGGGGCAAACAATGCGGAAATACAAATAAAGACAAAAAAACTAGCGATTGAGACAAACCACGAATTATGATACTTCAACTGATTTTGTTTTTTGAAAATCCAAATTATTAAAGCTATGCCCACACCGAAAGATAGAAGCATTAGCTTAGGAGTATCGAAAGCATCATGAAAAAAGGTTGTGAAAAATAAAGGAATTATTAGATACAGCCCTACCAATATCATAAACAGCTGATCATGTACGTATATATCCCTGAAGGTATTAAGTTTTTCTAATAAATATTTCATAACAATATAATATATTAATTGTACAAAATCTTGTCTAAATTAGCTAATACAAAATAAAAACTCCCTACAAGGGAGTTTCTATTTTCAGAAATATTGATTATTGTATTCCTGCCTGAGTTAGAGTACGAGTACCACCTGCTAAACCACCTGTTGTGGCAGAAAGACAGAAGGTAAACGAATAAGTCGCACCACCAGAGCCTTGAGTATAAGCATTCTGAGTTCCGGATGATGCTGAAGAACAGCTACCTTCCATTGGACCTGGATAAGATGGGATAGTTCCCATGTAAGTAGCTACTAATGCTCCTAATGAAGCAGGGTAACTACTATTGTCATTAAAGTACAGTTCCATTGCACTAGCTACCTGTCTAGCATCAGCGAGACGCTTAGCATCACGTGATTTCTGACGAGCAGAGTTCAGTGCTAAGAGTACCACCGAAGCTAGCAAACCGATGATAGCAATAACTACCAAAAGTTCGATCAAGGTAAACCCTTTTTGATTTGTTTTCAATTTTTTCACCCCCATTCTCTTTTTGGGATAAGAATAAGCAGTTTTTACACCGCCCTTCTATAATTAAAGGTCTGCCTTAATTATAACATAGGCAGACCCTAAACAAGGCTATTTATACACAGGGTTGTCAACACTACTGTGTGATGTTTTTTCAAGAAAACTTTTACTGGGCACCTGCTAAATTGTAAATCGGCATCAACACACCCGCAACCAACAAACCAACACCCAAACCTAGAATCAACATAATTATAGGTTCAAGCAAACTCGAAAGAGTACTTACTTTTGCATCCACTTCTTTCTCGTAAAACCCTGCCATTTTAAGCAAAATACCATCCAATTGAGCTGTTTGTTCTCCCACCTTAACCATTTGTGTAACAAGTGGTGGAAATTCTTTATGACGCATTAACGAGTCGCTAATAGACTTTCCGTTAGTAACCTGTTGCGCTGTTTCAATTAAAATATCCCTATAAATAACATTATTAATAATTTCTGAAATAATTCTTAGAGCTTGAATGATTGGAATTCCCCCAGCAACCAGTGTTGAAAGATTTCTAGCAAACCGTGCTAAGTATACCTTTTCAAGCACACTACCAATTATTGGAATTTTCATTTTAACTCTATCCCAAACGTAGCGTCCTTGAATTGTGCTTACGTAAAACCTTACTCCTATAGCAATGCCCGCAAAAGCCAATAGTACAACCCACCAATACACTTGGAAAAAATCTGTAAAAGAAATTAGGACTTTAGAAATAAAAGGTAATTCTGCGTTCTGCTCTTTTAAAACTGATGTCAAACTTGGCAAAACGAACTTGAACATCAAAACCCCAACCACAAGCAATGCAGAGAGCACAAATGCTGGATATGTCATCGCCGACTTAACTCTTGAACGTAAATCGTAGTCTTTTTCTAATTGATCTGCCAGATACGCAAGAGATTCAGCAACTTGCCCAGATGCTTCTCCTGACTTAATTAAACTTACGTAAATATTACTGAAAATTTTTGGATTCTTTGCCAAGGCACTCGACAAACTATCACCACTTTCCACTGAATCTATTAAGCTTTTTGTAACTTTAATTAACGCCTTACTAGAAAGTTGTGATTCTAAAATTCTTAGAGATTGAACTATTGGAACGCGCGCAGAAACTAACGTAGAAAACTGTCGAGAAAACAGAACAAGCTCTTTGTAATTAACACGATTACTAAAAATATCTAACTTTTCTAAAACATTAGCTCTCTGTTTGCGGAGCGAAATAATAATTAAGCCATTGTCGGACAAAAGCTGTTCAGCTTTCGACTGGTTTGTGGCTGTAACTATTCCTTTTTTTAATTCCCCATCTTTACTACGGGCTTGATATATAAACTTCATGGAAATTTGTTAACAATCTAACTTATTTAAGAACCCAACAAGGAAGCAAAGTAGTCTTTATCTAATACAAAATTCTGAGCTATGTCTAATTCTACCATCCCCTGTTTAACTAAATTAGCCAAGGTTTTGTCTAACGGTACCATGCCCGATTCCATGCTAGTGTGGATAATATTAGATATTTCGAAAATCTTATTGTCGCGAATGACGTTTCTTACAGCATGATTAACTACCATAATCTCATAGGCAGGAATTCGTCCTCCCCCGACCTTAGGTAAAAGACGTAAGCTCACCACTCCGAGCAAGGTATTTGCCAGCTGTGAGCGAATCTGACCCTGTTGATCCCCTGGGAATACGTCAACGATACGGTCAATACTCTGTGCAGCATCGTTTGTATGCATTGTAGCAAATATTAAGTGACCTGTTTCTGCCAAAGTCAAAGTAGCAGAGATAGATTCCAGGTCGCGCATTTCACCAACCAAGACAACGTTAATGTCTTCGCGAAGAGCAGATTTAAGTGCTGCTTCAAAACTATGTACGTCTTGCCCTACTTCACGTTGTGAAATAAACGACTCTCTATGCTGAAAGAGAAATTCTACTGGATCTTCAATAGTTAAAATATGTTCAGCGCGAGTTAGGTTAATTTCATTAATCATAGATGCTAACGCAGTAGATTTTCCATGTCCAGTTGGACCCACCACCAAAACCAATCCTTGTTTATTTTGTGTAAATTGCTTTAGCATAGGAGGAAGATTTAATTCTTCCATAGTTTTAATTTGTGTAGGAATTAAACGAAAAGCGGCATTCCACACAGTTTGAGCTTGGTAAATGTTCACACGAAAACGAGCATTGTCTTTGTATGAATAGGAAAAGTCCAATTGTTTTACTTCTTCTAAACGTTTTTTCTGTTCAGGAGTTAGCAAAACGCTTACTAAGTCGGAAATAGCATCTGAGCTTAACACTTGGTAATCTTCCAAACGTCGAAGTTGGCTATCTATACGTAAAATAGGAGGTTCTCCTACATTCAAATGAAGGTCAGATGCATTGCGCTCTAACGTAATTGCCAATAGTTTATTTAGTTCTAATTCACTAGCTTTGTACATATTTTTATTTCCTTTTTTATTTCATTGAGAGAATTTGTTCCAAAGCGAGGAACAAATCTCTTGGACGGGTTAACTCTCGATTTATGTGCATCGAGACTCCTGTTTGCATAATAGCATCTAAAGCATCATCTGGCATAGTCATAGTCATGGTGATAACCGGTAAAAATGGATGTTCTTGTTTTAAATTTCCTAAAAACTTTAAAGCTTTAGGCATATTTTGAGTAGGATTCAAAATTACCGCGTCTGGACTTTCCTTTTGTACCTTAGAAAGCATTACTTCTGGATTATCTAATTGCACAACTTTCATTTGCAAACCCTCTAACTGATGACTATAGAAAGCACGAGCTTCAGGCTCAGGCTCTACCAGCAAAATTGTAAGCCCATATAAACTTGGGAATGGATTTTTTAAAGTAGATTGATTCATGACAGTATTTTATTCTGTTGTTACGCGAACAATTTCATCCATAGTTGTTTCGCCACTTAATACTTTTAGAATACCATCCTGTTGCATCGTAATGAACCCATATTTAGCAGCTTCTTCGTAGATTTTGTGAACAGAAACTTTGCTAAAAATAATGCTTTGAAGTTGTTCTAACATTGGTAAGACTTCAAAAATTCCCATACGTCCTTTATAGCCAATGTTTCCACACTCTTTGCATCCAACAGCTTGAAATATTTTATAGTTTTTTGTATCTATTTTAGTTAAATACTCTTTTGGCATAGAAACCAAAGCTTTGTCTATTTCTGCTTTATAGATATCAGAGACTTCTGCTGGTTTTTTGCAATTATCGCAAAGTTTACGAATTAAACGTTGTGCCATAAGCAAGTTCACAGAAGCAGAGATTAAAAATTCTTCAACATTCATGTTTTCCAAACGAGGAATGGCCCCAACAGCGTTGTTTGTGTGAAGAGTAGAGAATACTAAGTGACCAGTAAGCGCCGCGTGCACTGCCAATTCAGCCGTTTCTTCATCACGGATTTCACCAACCATTACAATATTTGGATCCTGACGCAAAATACTACGCAAACCACTAGCGAAAGTTAGACCAATATCTGGATTTACCTGACTTTGGTTTACCCCAGGAATAAAATATTCAACTGGATCTTCCAAGGTCACAATATTCACTTCGTTAGTGTTGCGAATAGTTAAAATTGAATACAAAGTACTGGATTTTCCACTACCAGTAGGTCCAGTAATTAAGAAAATTCCATGAGTCTTTTTAATATTATCTATTACCCATTTTAATGCCAAACCACGCAGACCCAATTGTTCCAATGTTGGCACAGAAGATGTTTTGTCTAAAATACGCATAACGATCTTTTCGCCATACATAACAGGTAGAGTAGACACACGTAAATCTACAGATTCTTTACCGAATTCCGCATGGAAACGTCCATCTTGAGGCAAACGCTGTTCTTCAATCTTTAAATTTGAGAGAATTTTAATACGAGAAACAATAGCACTTAGGACATTTTTTGGAAGTCTCAAACTAGTATGCAAAATTCCATCCACGCGGTAGCGCACGCGCACATCATTTTCAGACGGCTCAATGTGAATATCTGAAGCTTTAGCATCAATTGCATTTGATAGAATAACATCTACGATTTTAATAATCGGTGCTTCATCAACAGCACTATTTGATTGCCTTTGTGCGGGCTTGTTGATGTTATCTTGCGCTAGCTGAACTTCATCAGACTTTTGAATATCGCTTAAAGCTTCTCCAACAACAGAAGAAATGTTTTTCGCACCCTGCAAAATTCCTTGAATAGAAGTTTTTGAAGCCAAAAAGATATGAATCTGATAATTTGCCTTCTGTCCCAAAAATTCTAGCGCTTCCAAAGCTTGAATATTGCTAGGATCTTCAATAGCTACTTTTAAATCGTTACCTGTTAACTCATACGGCGCCATATGATAAAAGACTCTAGACTCTTCTGGAATAATATCTAAGACTTTTTTTGTAATATTTGGTTTTCTTAGATCAACATAGGGTAAGTTTAAAAAAGCCGCTCTGGCTTTAGCGACATCTTCTTCATCCAGAATTTTTTCATCGAGCAATAGATCGACTACTTCTTGTGGATTAACTTGAGTGCTTCTAGCGCCATATTTTGCACCGAGCTTTTGTTCTAACTTTTCTAGTTTTGCTTCTGTTAGAAAGCCATGTTCAAGCAAAAACTGCGAAAAATGTGAGCTTTGAGCTTTACTAACGATTTTATTTGCCATATTTACTCTTGAATTAACTGGTTCAAAGGTAATCCTGTTTCGTCTGCGGAAACTCGTGGGTATTCAAAGACCTTAGCGTTTTTGTTAAATTTTTCCACTGTATTAAAGTTCAAAGTTGTACCGTGAGGTAATGCATTAATGCTTGAGCTAGGTTGAACAGTAACTTGTTCAGTGCCTGTAAAAGCAAAATAAGCGAAAACACCAGCTCCTGCTAGAGCCACCACTATTACTATTAAGGCTATTAACTGATTACTTTTCATATGAATACGCTTTAACAATAAGATTAAATTTAGCAAGATCTTCTCCGCTTACTATTTCAATTGACTGAACATCTAATACGCGTCCATTAGTTTCCACTTGTTGCAAAAAGTTTCTAAGCTGATCCATCGTTCCTGTAGTAGATGCAGTCATAGTAATGGTATTTAACTTACGAGGTTCCTGGAATTGATTTTCTAATATCTTTTTATCTCCAGCACTAATAGGTTTTAGAGTTTCTGAAACGTTAAACGATGCCATGCTCATTCCCGAAGACCTAATTAGGTTATCAAAAAGCACATACGCTTTACTCATACGACCATTCAAAGGGAGCGCTTCGTCTATTAAAGCAACTTTATCTGAAGAATTTCGTAATTTAGTAATTAATTGATTTAAATCTTCTTGATCTTTCTTAATTTTACTTAGTTCGTTTGTAGATGCAGCAATATTAGCTTTTACTTCTTTATATTGTTTAACCTTTGGCAACAAGATAAACCAAGAAAACAAAACCAACACAATAAGCATCAAAATAATTTGAATAATTGGGTTGCCGAAGTCTTTCCTTGTATAATTTGTATTTATTTCTGGTGGGGTAGTCATAGATTACATTCTTCCTGCAATAAATGCAGGGTCAAAATTTAGTTTAACGCGTAGTTCTGTTTGAAGAGTTGAGTCTTTTTCCGACTTACCTATACCTACAATTTGAACATTGCTGAATTGTTGGTTATATTCTGGTAAGTCAAAAATTTGCATAAACTTTTCAATATCACCATAGGATGGCAAGGTTACTGTTAACGCAAGATTACCAGTGCTATCTGCAGTAATGTTGGAATATTTTGCAGATTTTAGTGTTACTCTAGCCAACTCTGGAAGCAAATACGACCAGTACAAATGATTATTAACTAATTTTTCCAACTCTATTAACTGTGCTTGTCTAGTAATAACTTCATTCCTATCTGTATTTACAGACAAATTATACTTCGCAGACTCAACTTGTTTTGTAACATCTTCTAGCTTGTTCTTACTTTGATAGGTAAGTAAATAGATTAGCCCATATCCTAACAATGAGATTATCAACAAAACTAACACCGAACGAGAAATCACTCGAGACAGAACTCCAGTGCTTACGCTTGGTATTTTAGACTCTCTTTGTAACAAATTAATTTCTGGCATTTTGTTTTGAAAATTTTAGTAGGATGATTTATTCTTCGTTTCGTATAGCAAGGCCAATTGCGATTGCTAAATGTAGTGAATATCTTGAAAGTATTGGACGAACTTGTTCAGAATATCTCACATGGCTTAACGGATCTCCCAATACTGTTTGAACACCTAATTCTGTGGAAAAATATTCTGCGATTCCTGGCAATTGTGCTCCACCGCCAACTAGAACTATCCTGTCTGTGGCGACATTATGAGATTTATACACACCCATAATCTTGCTTGCTTCTGTCTTAATAGCAGACAGTACAGGTTTTACAGCTTCTGGAAGAAAATCTGTACCATGAAGCCCGAAATCACGTTTGAATTGTTCTGCTCTTGGAGCACTTAAATTTAAGGCTTGCGCGATTCTATCTGTAATAGTATCTCCGCCTATGCTCAAGTTGCGAGTTAGTTGCAAAGTTCCTTGGCGAACAAAATTCAATCCTGTCACTTTTGCACCTATATCTATTATAACATCATTTTTTGACTTATCTGCTACAAGTGAGCGAATTAATGCCAAAGCTTCTATTTCTATGATCTCTAAATTTAAACCTGCTAACTGAAATAGCTTTATATAGATGTCGCGGATCTGCTTTGGAACTGCAATTAACAGAACTTTACTGCTTGCACCATCTTCATTCTCAGAAATTACTGACCAAGACAAAGTCACATCTGCAATAGGCAATGGAACATACTTTTTGGCTTCAAACTGCATAGCGGCTTCCATTTCCTGTTCCGCCATTTTTGGCATATCAATAACAGATGTAAACACCGCTGAGTTAGGCAAAGACATAATGCACTTATTAGTAGTAACCCCCGCCTTTTCCATTAAAGTTTTAAGCATGTCCGCTATTTGGCGAACCCCTTGGTCTGTGGTCTGCGACGAAATAGGCTCTGGTATATCTACCATGCCGTATGTCTCTAATTGTGGATTTTCACCTTGGGAGAGCTGAACTATCTTTATAGATGAGGTTCCTAAATCTACGCCAAGTTGGGAATTTTTTTGACCAAAAAACATTCTGTTTTTATTTCAAATCTGTCTATTTTACTTTTTAAGAATACTATATTAGGCCGCTATTGTCAAAATCTAATCTCTTTGTTATAATACCGAAAGTTGGTACTGAAAATTATTCGGGCGATTAGCTCAGATGGTTAGAGCGCGTCACTGATAATGACGAGGTCTCAGGTTCGATTCCTGAATCGCCCACCACTAAAACCCTGTCTATAATTTTAGTAGACTAAGTATACTAAAAACAAAATCAAACTATGAGATACTTTCTCGGTCCGCTAGTCATTATCGGTGGCATTGCCATCATGAAATACTCTTTCTGGATTACCCAGCAAACTGGTAAAATTGACTTCGCTGAAAAGTATTTGCAAGCTCCTCTAGCAGGAACTTACACATGGTGGAAAATTGTTGGAATATTCTTTATAATAATTGGGTTGGCTTGGATGGGTGGCTACCTAGATTTCGGAGCCACAACAGGAGTAGCTGGAATTTAACCAGAATTCTGCTAAAATATATAAGTTAGTAATTCGCACGAAGTGCGGGCCCTTAGCTCATCTGGTAGAGCGCCTGCTTTGCAAGCAGGAGGCGGCCGGTTCGAGTCCGGCAGGGTCCACCAAATTTGATTTGCATCAGAATTGACCGCGCCCGCGCCAAAGGCGCGGGCTTGGGCTGGCATTTCCGCCAAGAAATTCCAAGGGGTTTTGAATTCCGCCAAAAGCATTCCCGCCGAAAGGCGGCGGTTCGAGCCGATGTCCACAAGAAAATCTTTCATCCCCGAAAGATTTTCTTGTTTAGAGAGATTTTCGGCTTGGTTGGCCTCAATAATCCAGTTTCGCATGAGTTCGAGCCAATGATTGCCTTTTCGCTCAAAATCCGATAATTTCTCCTCCAATGTTTTCTTTTCCGCCATTAAAACATTTTTATTTTCTTGATATTCGCCAAGTTCCAATGCCTCGCCTAAATATGCGTCTGTAAGTCGCTCCAGTCGCATTTTAATGGCGGAAATACTATCGCGGAGATTTTGAATGAAAAGGTCTGACGAGTGGCGGGATTCCGATTGCTCGCTTTCAAGGCGAGCAAGATATTTTTCCCGCCATTCGTCGGGCAAAGAAACTTTTTGACAAAGATTTTTCACTTGCTCGGTTAGCACTTCTTCCCGCAAAAAGCGATTTTCAGTACACGAAATAGTTTTGCTCTTGTGGGTGCAACGATAGTAAATAAATTTCAAACCACTTTTCTTTATGTGTCGTTCGGCGGTTATCGCATATCCACATACCCCACAAGTAGCAAAACCTAAAAACTGAAAATTCTTTGGTCCTCGCTTTTTGCGGGGTTTGCCGTTCGCAATGCGCGCCTCTTGAATTTGGTCAAAAAGTTTCTTTGAAATCATTGGCTTATGCGATCCGGCATGCACTTCGCCACGATATTGAAAATGTCCGTAGTAAAAGGGATTAGTCAAAATATGTTCAACCGAGGCAAGGGCGAGGTGCTTGCCGGTCTTGCCAACCAAGCCGACAGAAAACATTTTGCGCTGAATACCAGTGAGCGTAAATTGTCCCGTAGCAAAAGCCCCTAAACACTCCTTTACTTTCGCAAAGGTTTTTCTATCAGGTTCAATCGTCCGAAGTCGCGGTTCGTTAAAATAACCGAGAGGGGCTTTTGCCGATAACTCACCACGGCGTATCTTTTGGCGAATACCGCGCAAAATGTTTTCTCGCAAATTGTCGGTGTAATATTTTGCTTGACCGAACGCCACAGACAACATGAATTTTCCTTGTGGCGTCGGCTCAAACCAAAATGTAGGGAATTTTAGCGTGGTGATTTTGCCAGTATCAACAAGATATATCACTCGTCCGCCATCAATCGAGTTACGCGCCAATCTATCGGGATTCCACGCTAAAATTCCCTGTGCAGTGCCTTTTTCAATTTCGCCAAGCATTTCGTTAAATACCTCACGACCAGGCTCTTTTGCCGTTTTACTTTCATAATACTCACGAACAACAAATAAACCTTGTTGCTTGGCGTATTCCCGAAGCTCCGTCAATTGCGCCTCAATACTCAAAATTTGGCGTTCCTCGTCTTCGCTCGATTTTCTACAATAGATAAAATATTTTGTCATAGCTTCGGGAATTAAATTGATAAAGGCACCGCACTTACACCGATAATTTGCAATCTCTCCGCATCGGCTCCTGTGCGAAGCACAGAACAAGCTTTAGCTTGTGGAA
>CAYODY010000012.1:0-27226 GCA_964402965.1 uncultured Candidatus Saccharibacteria bacterium | reverse complement strand
CCCACCAAAGAGCAGTAATGTCACGAAAGTGATGTTACTGCTCTTTGGTTTGTTAGAGGGATTAGAAGAGAGCGGTCCGAAACTTGTTTCGGAATCACAAGCTGTGGGATAGCTTGTGATAGCGGCAGGGGTCGCCGTAGCGTAGCGCGAAACGAACAGAGTGAGTTGAGCGCAGCGTGAGGTGACCGAATCCCGCCGGACCCACCATTAAAAACACCTCAAAGCGAGGTGTTTTTAATTTTATCTATTAATCTAATTCCAATTTACTTCATTCCCACAACTGACCACTGAAATATTTTTTGAACTTTCACTCCTAGCGAGTCCGTTACAGAAATACCGATATCCCAAGAGCCCTCTAATGGAGGCATACCCCCGAAACTAGCAAACACACCTGTTGTTGGCATAATCCCTACGTAACAACACGGATGAGTTGTATAGTAATTATCCCAAGTGTATGGGCCTTTACCGCCAGACGCTTTAAATTGGAATTCGTACTTTGCATTTGAAACGCCGCTAGTCATTTGAGTTGTTGTTATTTCCAAAGTAGAGCTTACTACCTTCCAAGGAAAAGATTTTTCAACTTTTGTACCTGTTGCATCTTGCACTTGAACAGTAACGTACCAGTTTCCTGCGAGCGGCTTGAGACTACTCCCCGAGTTTCCAAACACACCTGTTGTTGGCATGATCCCTACGTAACAACATGGATGAGTAATGCGAGGGATACTAAATGTGTACGGAGCTGTTCCACCCATTGCTTTAAACTGATAGCTGTAGTCTGCGCCCACAGCACCATCTGGCATAGATGAATTAGTAATAGAGAGAGTGCTTGAATTAGAAGCATTAATTTTTAAATCAAAAGATTTAGCTATGTATGCACCATGTTGATCTGTAAGAGTTAGATAAACTTTGTAAGTTCCAGCTATTGTTGGTATTCCAGAAATAGATACTGAAGAATTACCACTACTATCTACCAAAAGCCCCATAACAGTATTTGGACCAGAGGAGCTTCCTGTGCCTATCCCAGTTGGTAAATTAGAAAAAGTTGCGTTGGTTGCGTAATTCGTTCCTTTAGTTCTGTAGGTAAATTTTATAGTTGTGTTATAGCTCGCCCCAACTGTTCCTGCGGGTAAACTACTTGTTGAAATACTATAGTAAGACTGAGGAGAATTATGTAACTCTACTTCGTATGGGGCAATTTCTCCATACTGTCTTTTTTGCAAATTAGAAGTTTTAGTAATATCACGATCCTTAGCGTTTGCTGGTAAAGCATCTTCTGCCCAGTATCCCCAAGATTCCAAAGTTGCTTTATCTGGTACTGGTTTTAAGCCCGATGGAGTATTTAAGTACAGAGTTCCATCTTTGTTAATTAAATTCCCTGCTCTATGACCTTCAGAAGCATCGTTAATATGTGGAGTGCTATTCAAAAAAGATACGTCACCGTATGCCGCGAAACCAAAACTGTAACCTAGACCCTTAAATACTTCCTCACTAGTAAACCCTGCTTTTTTCGCTTCAGTAATTAAATAGCAAGTACCTTTATCCGCTCCCCTGTCTGAACAGACAATAGAACCATCACGAGGAGGAATTAGGCTACCTACCATTAAATTTAAATCGTCTGCTGTCGCATCAACTACATTTGACCATTTGTTGAAGCTATAAGAAAGAAAAGCTCCTGCAGAAGTATACGGCCTACGAACCGTTGTGCTATTTTCCGTTGAAATTGTGTAGACAGTTCCATCGGAAGTTTTGATATTCGTTCCTAAAGGACTTGATGCAGCCTGTGCAAAATTTGGCACAAAGGTTGAAAGCAATAGGATTGCTAGTGCGAAATAACGCACAATTTTATTTATCATTTGTTTGTTTCTTAGAGTTTGACTTACACCCAAATTATACCACAATTATGTTTGTCTATTTTATGCTAATATAACTACATGAAATTAGAGACATTCAAACAATTTTTAGATTACGAACTCTTAGATACAGGTGATGGCTCCCGATTAGAACAATGGGGCAACGTACGTTTAAAGCGACCTGACCCACAAATTATTTGGGAACCAAGTTTAGCTCCAAAAGAATGGTCCAGCGTTAACGCGGAATTTGTTGGTGCCGGCGAACGTGGTAAATGGATTACCAAAACAAACCTTCCTGCGAAATGGGAAGTATATTTTCGACCAGATATAAAATTAATAGCAAAACCAACACCTTTTAAACATACAGGGATCTTTGCCGAGCAAGCTGGTAACTGGGAATGGATGACAGAAATCTGCGGACAAGCCAATTCTTCAGCAAGTGGTCCGTTAAAAATTCTAAACCTTTTCGCGTACACCGGCGGAGCAACTATGGTACTCACTCGCCTAGGTCATTCAGTAACTCATGTAGATGCGAGTAAGCCGGCCATTGCTTGGGCTAAAGAAAATCAAATGGCAAATAAATTTCCTTCGGATAGTATTCGTTGGATTTTAGATGACGCAGTGAAATTTGTACAACGTGAGTTAAATCGTGGACAAACTTACGACGGAATTATCATGGACCCGCCAGCATTCGGACATGGACCATCTGGCAAAACATGGAAATTCAATAGAGACCTTCCCCTACTCTTAGAGCAATGCGTTGGTCTTCTTTCTGAAAATGCAAAGTTTTTGTTAATTAATGGCTACGCAACAAACTCCTCCGCAATCTCTTTAGGAAATATTCTAGAAGATTCTATGGCAAAACGACCAGAGCTTGGTGGAAGCTTAGAATTTGGAGAGCTTTGCTTACAACAAAAAACCGGCCGACAAATATCGACCGGAATTTTTGCTCGTTGGCAAAATTAACCTAAACAGGAAAATCTTAAACAGGTAAATTCGGTGGCAACTTCGAGTGATAGTCGCCAACCATTCCCCCGCTAATTGGTAATTGATCTTGTGGAGGATCAACTATATGCAAGTCGCTATCTACCCCTGTATTGTCTTCAAGATGATCCGCGGGAACATAACCATCGTCGTTGGTAAAGTCCACGTTGTCTTGTACATCTGAATTGCTACCAGTTGGGTCCTGAACTTTCTTCACACGTGTTAACCAATTGTACAACACAGGAGTTGTAAATAGACTCAAAACACCAGAACTCAATATTCCGAAAATCACAACCAGTGAAAGCCCACGCCAGAATGGTGAGAATACAGCTAGAGGCATTAGACCAGCTAAAGCAGTAATTTTTGTTAGTAGAATTGGGCGGAAACGAATACCAGAAGCAATTGCAATTGCTTCTTTTTTATCCATACCTTCGCGTACTTTTCTGTTAGCGTAATCGATTAAGAAGATTCCAACATTCTCAGCAATACCAATCACCATCAGGATACCAATAGTTTCTAGGAAACCAAATTGACCACCAGCAAGAAATGCTAATGCTGGGAACACGCCAATGAAGATTAGCGGTACAGCAAATAGAATAATTAATGGTTGGATAAAGGATTTGAAAAATACAACAAATACAATATAAGTTACTAGAATGGAAAGTAAAATAGCTAAGAATAATTCTTGGAAAGATTTTTCAAATTCATTCACACCAACTCTATCTTCAAAAGCACGACTAGAAACTCCTAGTTCATTTGTTGATGATTTTACCCAATCTGTAATCTTGCGCTGAATGTTAATAGCATCACTACTATCTTTTAAGCGTGCATTAACTTGAGCGTATCTATCACCTTCTGCACGACGAATGGATTCTGCTGCAGCCGATTCTTTTATTTCTGCAATGTCTCCCACTTTAACAGGGCCGTTTTGTCCGAATACATCCAAAGCTTTTAGAGCATCAACTGTATTTGGTTTAGAATCCTCAGGAACTCTTAAAATAGTATCTAACTCACCAATACGGAATAGATTCTTCTCGCCTAGCATCCCAGCAATTTGGCCGTAAACTGCACCAACTTGCACACCTGAAAGATTTGCTTTGTCTTGATCTACCTTCACAACGAGTTCAGCGTTGGTCTTGTCATAGTCTGTAACTACAGTATCTACCTCACTGTATGAGCGAAGTTCTTGAGCAATTCTATTTACAGCATTTTTTAATTTTTCTGGATCATTTTCAAAAACTTTTACAGATACAGGGTAGCTAGACGCTGGAGGACCTGCACCAAATTCACTTACTATGGCACGTTCTCCAAACTTTGCTTTTAGAGATTCTTCAATCTTTTCAGATATTTCACTACTCTTTTCACTTCGTTCTGAAATAGGTTTAAGAGTAACGAAAACAGTTAAAGAGTCCGAACTACCACTACCTCGGAAATCCTGATAGAAGAAATTTTGAATTTCTTTAATGTGTCCCTTTAAAATATTTTCTACTTCTGCAGTTTCTATTTGAAGTTGAGCAGGAGTTGCATTCGCCTCTAGTGGGATAGAAAGAGAAATATTTTGCACATCATCTGGTTGAGCAAATTGAACCTGACGCACCTTACCAGTTGCAAACAATATGCCTGAAATTAAAATAGGAATAGCGAGACCCAAAATAACTACTAGGACTTGAACCCAAGTACGTTTTAGAATATATCTATTTGTACGAATAAACCATTGAGCTATTGGCCACAAAGTATGAACGTCATCTTCATCGTGCAAAGCTCCTTTTGCATCAGCTTTTAAGAACTTCGCAGCCAACCAAGTTAAGAAAACTAGTGGTATGAAGTATGAAGAAATTAATGCAGGAAATACTGTAAGAGGAATGTATTTAATAATCTGACCAAAGGTTCCTGAAACAACACTGAAAGGAATGAATACAATTAAGGAAGTCAAAACAGCTATAAACAAACCCAACCCTATTACGTCAATGGAACGAAGAACGGCATCACGACCCTTAAACCCAATTTCCATATATCGCTTAATGGATTCCAAAACAACAATAGCTGGATCTACAATTAATCCGATTACCAAAATAAATGAGAATAGAACCAAAGTATTCATTTGAATACCTAGCAAGTTCAATACTATGAAGGTAGATAGGAATGAAAGAGGTATAGCTAACGAAGAAATTAATGCACTGCGCCAATCTAAGAACAACAGCATTCCAATAATTAACAACCAAATTCCTCCGAAAATATACCCCAGATACCCCACAGGACCAGCTAGGTCCCACTTCGCACCTACCGCAGATTCTACGATTTCATCAACTTGGCGCTGAGCTTCTTTAGCTTGGTTAAACACAACAGCATAATCTGTTTTACCGTCTTGTGCTTTAGTTTCTTCAACCACTTTTACAATTTCATCTCCAACTTGAATTAAGTCTGCACTAGAATCTAAGCGAACTTCGTAAAGTACTGCTGGTTGAATTTTAAATTTATTTTCAGCATCATCCAAATAACCAACACGATTAACTTTACCACCATCGTCATAACCAACATACACAGATGCAATATCTGCAAGCTTAACAGTACGAGGAGCTTCGTTTGGCTGGATAGCAGGAATATTAATAAGTAAATTTCTAAGGTCTTCCAAATTCTGTAAAGTTACAGCACCAGATACTGGAATTTGCTTACCATCAATTATGCTTTCCCCTAAAGGAAAACCTAAATTAGCTGCTGAAATTTGAGCAGTAATCGCAGGTAATAAATACTGAGGTGGTAAATCTATGTATATTTTTTCTTTAACACTAGAAATGTCTGAAAAACTCTTTACACCATCAACGGCTAATATTTTTTCTTCTAGGGTTTTAGCTTGTGCTTTTAGGTCAAGTAAGTTACTTGGTCCAGAAACAGATACAAAGAATGGCGCACTACCAGTTTCTGGTACGGAAATTTCAGGACTATTTACTCCACTAGGAAGTTTTACGGATTCTAATTTTGTTCGTGCTTCTTGAATAGCAATGTTTGTATCTATCCCATCTGTAAAACTAAGCACTACAACGGAAATGTTTTTCTGAGAAGTAGAAGTGATTTCTTTTAACCCCTTTAATTCACGCAAAGTGTTTTCAACTGGGATTGTAATTGTGTCGTTAATTGTTTCTGGCCCTGCTCCCGGTACAACCGTAGTAACTATTGCTATAGGAACTTTAATTTCAGGAAATCCTTCAACTCTTAGCTGAAAAAAGCTACCAGCTCCAACAATTACAATAATTGCTAAAAGCATCGCAGTTAGCTGTTTTTGGTCTAAGAAAAATTTTACAATCTTGCCATTTAGACCGAGTTTTTGGGGCTTCAATTCTGACATAAAATAGGTTTAAATTAATACTTAAAAAGCCCTCAATTATAGCTAATTAAAGGCTTTCTGTCAAGTTTATAGATAATGTTTTGCGATGGCTATTAGAGTTATTTTCTTATCTCTCAAAGAGTGCACAACGGAGTGCACAACGATTAAGCATCTGAGTTATCTGTAACAAACCGACCAACTACAATTAGAAATACCACCGGAAGAAGTAACCATACGAATCCAGCGTTTGGACTTAGGAATAAAAACTGAATTAGAGGTGAAAATGAATTCTGAATATAGTCCGGAATGTAGCTGATTATGATATTAATCAACAAACCAACCTGTAGTAATGCAAATACTAAAGTAAACGGAAGTGAGACTATCCCCCGTCCATCTACAGAACTCTTAAATGCATATCTGCCTAAGAAAATAAAAAATATAAGAAACAAAATAACGAATGCAGCCAGTTGTGCTAAAGTTGCCATTCCAATGTTTAATCGTTGGGCTGCAAAATTAGTAAAAAATGGAGCTTGTATAACAATGAGCTGTGCCATGAACGTGCTAACTAAAATTAATAGCATTCTTCCACGTCCAGAAGAAAACGCAAACAACACACTAGCTACTAACCAAAAAGCCAAAATAAATAAGTCCCAAGATGGCGAATGCCAATTGAAAGTGTGAATCAAAAATTGAATTTGGCTGAAGCTTGTCATTAACTATATTATACCACATTTACCCATTGTAAAGAGTTTATGTGTGAATAAACATGTAAAAACAAACTACTATAAATTATCTTTTAGTGAATCCCAAAAACTTTTGTTCACTTCTACACTCTCACCTTTTATGTCTGCTAACTCTTTCAAAAGTTCAGCTTCTTTTTTACCTAATTTTTGAGGGATAACCACGCGCGCCGTTACCAGCAAATCACCGCGTCGCGAACGCCCCACTTCTGGAACGCCACGACCAGCAACTTTAAATACCTTGTTTGGCTGAGTTCCTGCTGGAATTTTTAATTCAATATCTCCATCCAAAGTTGCAACTTTGATTTTTGCTCCAATTGCAGCTTGAGTAAAGCTAATAGGAACTTCTGTTAATAGAGTCTGACCATCTCTAACAAAATCTTTGTGCGGCTTCACTCGAATTTGCAAATACAAATCCCCTACATGTGACCCTCTATACCCTGCTTCGCCTTCTCCGCTAACGCGAATGCGCTGATTGTTGTCTATGCCTGCTGGAATTTGTACTTCCAAAGTTTTTTCTTGTCGGAAAATTCCTTCACCCTTACAAGTCTCGCAAGGAACTTCTGGAACTTTTCCATCACCACCACAGCGATCACATGGCATACTACTTTGCACAGCTCCAAAAATAGTATTTCGTTGAGTTCGAATTTGCCCTTGCCCATGACATACAGGACAAGTATCTATTTTTGTTCCTGGTTTTCCACCACTGCCATTACAAATCTTACATTTATCTTTCTTGTCCAACTTAATGGTTTTCTTCACACCAAAAACTGCTTCTTCAAAAGAAATTGTTAATGGCATTTCTAAATCTATACCTCGTTCACGAGCAGCTTTTGCAGAACCTCCTCGCTGACCAAACAAATCTCCAAAAATATCACCAAGGTCAAATTCTACACCATCTCCAAAACCACCGCCAAAACCACCACCAAAAGGATTTCCACCATATTGACCACCAAAACCCCCTCTTGAGGCACCGCCTTGGCGTTGGGCATCTTCGAAAGTCTGACCATATTGGTCATACTGACTACGTTTTTCAGAGTCAGACAGAACCTGATACGCTTCGTTTACTTCTTTAAACTTTGCATCGTTCGCGCCGTTATCTCCTTGTCCTTTATCTGGATGATATTTGTGCGCTAACTTTCTGTACGCTTTCTTAATTTCATCTGGTGATGAATTTTTGCTGACGCCTAATATTTCGTAATAATTTTGTGCCATTGAATTTAGATGATATAATTATTTTGTCAGCAGTAAGGTTTACAAGTGACTATCCGGCATTTGATGTACTGCCATCGAATGCGATACTGGTGTGAAGAGGAGGTGATGATATCATGAAAATAACTCCATTTTGGACGAAATTTTCAGTTCCATGGTTTAACTTGAACCTCGGAATCAATCGATCAAACCGAAATCTTAGAACGGAGGAATTACTAATTTGACGAAAGCATTTAACGACGCAGCTATTTTTCTGGGGATGATCAACTTTGCCCCGGGATCATTTCCTAACTAAGTACCACAGGGGCTCTACAACAGAACTCTACAGTACAAACCCTCAGTTAAACCGCGCTTTGACCGCACTAGGAC
This sequence comes from uncultured Candidatus Saccharibacteria bacterium, assembly GCA_964402965.1. Taxonomy (GTDB): domain Bacteria; phylum Patescibacteriota; class Doudnabacteria; order UBA920; family UBA920; genus UBA920. The sequence continues at coordinate 18,749 of CAYODY010000012.1, read as the reverse complement.
GACTCAAACTATGAGACGTCCTTTCTTTTTGTGCGTAAAACATACTCAAACTTATTCTTTTTTCTCTTCAGTTGTTCCACTAGCAGATGTATCATCTTCTTTGGACACATCTTTGTACTCCGCGTCTACCGGTTTTTCATCGTTAGGGATTTCTTTTTCTGATGGATCTACTGTGCCTACATCCCCTGGTTGTTTTTCATACATACTTGCTCCAACTTTTTGTATAGCTTCAGAAAGAGCTTGGATTTTCTTTTGCAATTCTTCTACATCTTCTTTATCTTTTGCTTCCTTAAGTTCAGTGATTGCAGTTTCTACAGCAGTTTTGTCTTCTGGTTTTGCTTTATCTCCTGCATCTGTCAAAGTTTTTTCAGAAACAGAAATTAATGTGTCTGCTTCATTGCGCTTATCTACAAGTTCACGACGTTTACGGTCTTCAGCGGCATGTGCTTCTGCTTCCTGCTTCATACGTTCAACGTCATCTTTTGAAAGAGAACTTGAACCTTGAATAGTAATGTGAGCATCTTTACCGGAAGCCTTGTCCTTTGCAGTAACTTTTAGAATACCGTTTGCATCGATGTCGAAAGTAACTTCTACTTGAGGAACACCACGAGGTGCTGGAGGGATTCCATCTAGGTTAAAGGTACCAAGAGATTTGTTGTCCGCCGCGAATTCACGTTCACCTTGTAGAACATGCACCTGTACCTGAGTTTGATTATCCGCAGCAGTAGAGAATACTTGTGACTTAGAAGTTGGGATAGTAGTATTGCGGTCGATTAATGGAGTACGAACACCACCAAGAGTTTCAATACCAAGTGTTAACGGAGTAACGTCTAGCAAAAGAATTTCTTTTCCTTGAACTTCACCACCAAGAACACCTGCTTGAACAGCAGCACCTTTTGCCACAGCTTCCATTGGATCTACACCACGTTCTACTTGTTTGCCAATGTAATCTTCAACAAACTTTTGTACAGCTGGCATACGAGTTGGACCACCAATTAAAATGATTTTATCTATTTGTTGTGGTGAAAGACCTGCGTCTTTAATTGCCTGTTCAACTGGAGCGCGCATACGGCTAACAATTGGTTTAATTAAATCTTCCAATTTTGCACGAGTAAGCTTCATCTCTAAGTTTTGAGAACCAGACTCGTTCTGTGCGATGAATGGTAAAATGATTTCAGTTTCAAGTGTTGTTGAAAGTTCAATCTTGGCTTTTTCAGCAGCTTCACGAACACGGTTCATTGCCATTTTATCAGTGGTTACATCAATTCCAGTTTGGGTTTTAAACTCTGAAGTAATATAGTCAATCAATGCTGAGTCCATATCTTTTCCACCTAGTGAAGTGTCTCCAGATGTAGACTTAACTTCGAAGGTTGCTTGGGTTGTGCCATCTTCTTCTATTTCAGAGAATTCCATTATAGTTACATCCAAAGTTCCACCACCAAGGTCGAATACTAAAATCTTTTGATCTACCGCACCGCTCTTGTCTATGCCATAAGCAAACGCAGCCGCAGTTGGCTCGTTAATTACGCGAAGTACTTCTAAACCGGCAATTTCACCTGCTTGCTTTGTCGCCTGACGTTGAGCATCATCAAAATACGCAGGAACTGTAATAACTGCTTTTTCTATTTTGTCGCCTAAGTAGGCTTCAGCGTCGCGCTTAATTTTTTGCAAAATGAATGCGCTGATTTGTTCTGGGCTGTATTCTTTGTCGTTAATTTTGTAACGGAAATTGGTTCCCATTTTGCGCTTTGCTTCGAACACAGTTCCTTCTGGATTTGTAACGGCTTGGCGACGTGCTGGTTCACCAATTAATAGTTGGCCATCTTTTGTAAAAGCTACGTAAGATGGAAATGCTTTTCCACCCAAGGAATTTCCTTCGGCAGATGGAATAATAACTGCTTTACCGCCTTCAATAGCAGCTGCAGCTGAGTTACTAGTTCCTAAATCGATTCCTATAATTTTTGACATATGTTTATTCCTTTTTACTAATTACTACTTGGCTTGGTCGAATGACTTTGCCGTTTAATTCAAAACCTGTTTGCAAATCTTCTACTACCATTCCATCATCTACCCCATCCTCTGCTGGAACCTCACGAACAGCTTCATGGAAATGTGGATCAAACCGTTTTCCCACTGCTTCGATTTTCTTAACTCCCATTTCTTCCAAAACTTTATCCAGCTTTTGAAGTGTTCCCTCTATTCCACGAAGCCAGTTTTCATCTACGCCTGCTGGAGCGTGGCGTAAGCCTTGCTCTAAAGTGTCGAGAGTTGGAAGTAATTTTACAATCGTTACTTCTTTGGCAAAATCCATAATCTCTCGTTGCTTGGCTTCTTCGCGTTTCTTGTAGTTTTCAAAGTCGGCCATGGAGCGTTGCCATCCTGCTAAATTAGTTGCCGCCTCTTCCTTTGCTTCCGTAATCGCTCGTACTGTTTCGGTGACTTCATCTACTACCTCTTCACTTACCTCTTCACCTACTTCTTCATTGCCTGTACCTTTTAAATTTTCTTCTTCGTTGTGTTCCATTTTTTAAAAAATTATCTTGTTAGAATAGTTAGCGCTATAACTGCCGCACCTCCGCTCATTAATTTAGAAATATATTCCATGAGTGAAATGTTTTTGTTATATTGCATACCCTTAGGCCCAATTAGTCCAATTACTCCACGCTTTCCACTTGGGAGTTGCAAACTAGTGACTATCATGGAGTGATCCGAATGAGTTGAAAGTTTTAACTCTTTTCCAATGAACGCTGTTGGTTGATCGCTCTGATAAGTTGTTAACATTTCCTCAGCGTACTCATCTAGGTTGTCAAAAAATTCTGCAATTTCACGAGCATCCTCTACTGGCAAGACAGAATTATCTAAAATATTGGACAAGCCTGTTGCGGAAACTTCTTCTGGGAAAACAGCGAATGATGCTTGAGACGTATGGGTTGAAAGAAGTTTAGTTAACCGACGACCTACTTCTGCATTAACTGCTTGAAGTTTCAAAATCTCTTTCTTTAAAACTTCTTGCTCTTGCATTGAAAGTTTTACGCGATGCATCAACTGATTAATAAAATATCTAAATCCGGCATCTGTTGGAATACGTCCGGCGGAAGTATGAGGTTGAGTAATTAAACCCAACTCTTCCAGTTCTTGCATTTCGTTGCGAAGCGTTGCTCCGCTAACATCGAAGTATCCTTTATCTACCAACTCCTTACTAGACACAGGGTGTCCAGTTTCAGAATGGAGTTTAACAATTGCAGCCAAAATTTTGGCTTGTCTAGCGGACAATTCAGTCAATATTTCTGACATCATTTTTTCTTTAATAGTACTAAAAACAGCACTAAAAATAGTGTATAAAATAGTTAGCACTCTGTCAAGTAGAGTGCTAAAATTGTCAGATTAATTCCCAATGACGTATACTTAAAACATATGCAAAAACTTGTCCAAAAATATATCACCTTCGTATTGATTGCTGCCATTCTCGTTGTTGGGATTGGTGGATATTTCTGGTACACACAAAAAAATCAGCCTGCATCCCCTACTAAAAATCCCCCAACCACCCTTACACAAGATGAACAAGATGCTTTAGTGCCAGAAGAACCAATTCAATTTACAAATAGTGGGCCTGCTCCTGAATTCGTTGGATTAACAAATTGGGTTAACACTGGGGAGCCTGAATCGGAATCACAAACAGAATCTCAAATTACAGACACACAGAAACCAACAGCTACAAAGGACAAAAGTGCAAAAACTGCCAATTCTAAAAAAGTTGCAAAACCAGTTGCCCCATCTATTTCTATAAATGATCTAAAAGACAAAGTTGGTTTAATAACCTTCTGGACTTACTCATGCATAGATTGTACAAAGCTGATTCCATATATTTCTAAATGGGGAAAGGAATACAAAGATGAAGGCTTAGTCTCTATTGGAATTCACACACCACAGTTTGCTTTCGAAAAAGTTTCTGACAATTTTACTAATGCAGTTAAGGCGCAAAAAATTCAGTACCCTGTCGCGCAAGACAATGACTACAAAACTTGGTCTGCCTACCATACCCAATTTTGGCCAACAACGTATTTAATAGATAGATCCGGCACAATAGTCTACACACAAATTGGTGGTGGAAAATATGGTCAGTTAGAAAAAGCAGTTCGAACAGTTTTGGGACTTGAAGGAGAATATAAAACTCCAGATGCTCCAATTGTAGACACAGCAAATAAAACTTCAGACATGTTTACAGGACTGCTAAAGCTTTCCGCATTTGGAGGCACAGAAAAACCTAGCCCTGCTGACCAAATATATATTTTCCCTAAAAAATTAGGGAAGAATAAATTTGCTTTAGAAGGCTCATGGAAGTTTGACCAAGAAAGCTTAATCCACACACAAGGCTACAGCAGAGTATTACTAAACTTCAATGCTTCACAAGCATTTATGGTCGCCAGCTCCCCTGAACCTGTCACAGTAAGTATTTACATAGACGATAAACTTGCTAAAGGTATAATTGTTAAAGACCGAGACCTGTACCAACTCTTAGATAGTCTCACCCCCGGTGAACACACTCTGCGCTTAGAAATCCCCGATCAAGATTTACAGATATTTTCGTTTACGTTTGGGTAATTTACCCAAAGAAAAAAGGATACAAAAAAGACATACTGCCAAGTATGTCTTTTTGAAATTTTAAGATTTACAGTATTCCTTTTAAATACTGTCCTGTGTAACTACCTTTAACTTTTACAACATCTTCTGGGGTTCCAGCGGCAATCAGCTGGCCACCCTTGTCGCCACCTTCAGGACCAAGGTCAATAATCCAGTCTGCAGTTTTAATCATGTCTAAGTTATGTTCAATGACTACAACTGTATTTCCTTTTTCGACTAATTGGTTTAGTACGTAAATTAAACGTTTAACATCTGCAAAGTGTAAACCAGTAGTAGGTTCATCTAATATGTACAAAGTGCGTCCTGTAGATGCTCTAGAAAGCTCGGTTGCAAGTTTTATACGTTGCGCTTCCCCACCAGAAAGTGTTGTAGCATTTTGCCCTAAATGCATATACCCTAGTCCAACTTCTGACAAAGTGTCGAGCTTGCGTTTTACAGGCGGCACGTTAGCGTAAAACATTTTTGCTTCATCGACTGTCATTTCTAGAACATCGGAAATAGTTTTGCCATTGTAGTGAATTTCCAATGCCTCACGGTTATATCTTTTTCCATGACATTCTTCACAAGTAATGTATACATCTGGCAAAAAGTTCATTTCTACTTTAATCACACCATCACCCTGACATTTTTCACAACGACCGCCTTTAACGTTAAAGCTAAAACGTCCTGCTTTGTAGCCTTTCATTTTTGCTTCGCGGGTTTCAGCAAATAGATCACGTACGTAAGTGAATATTCCTGTGTAAGTTGCTGGATTAGAACGAGGAGTTCTGCCAATTGGAGATTGATCAATGTTAATTACTTTATCTATATTGTCTATCCCTAATAGTTTTTTATGCGCTCCAGGCTCTTCTTTACTATTCCAGAAATGTTGAGACAACGCTTTTGCCACAATATCGTTCAACAAAGTAGACTTTCCACTTCCAGAAACACCAGTTAACGCTACAAACTTTCCTAGAGGAATATCTACGTTAACATCTTTTAAATTAAATTCAGACGCACCAACAACGGAAATCTTTTTACCGTTTCCAGCTCTGCGACGCTTTGGAATTTCAATTCTTTCTGTTCCAGAAAGAAAATGTCCGGTAATAGAATTCTTGTTCTTTTCTATTTCGCTTGGAGTTCCTTCAGCAACTAGTTCACCACCATGCTTGCCCGCACCAGGACCAATGTCTACTACCCAGTCAGATTCCCGAATTGTTTCTTCATCATGTTCTACTACAATTACAGTGTTACCAAGATCACGAAGTTCTTTCAAAGTTGTTAGTAAGCGTGTGTTGTCTCTTTGGTGAAGTCCTATTGAAGGTTCATCTAATATATAGAGCACTCCGGTTAAGCCGGAACCAATTTGAGTTGCCAAGCGAATACGCTGAGCTTCTCCACCAGACAGTGTGTCCGCGCCACGGTCGAGAGACAAATAAGACAAGCCAACGTTCAACAAAAATGAAAGTCGTGCAGTAATTTCTTTCAGAATTAAATTAGCAATCGCCATCTCCTTGGCGTTAAGCTTTTTAGGAAGTTGCCCAAAAAACACAGAAGCATCTTCAATAGAAAGTTGAGACACGTCTACAATTCCTCTATCATCTATAGTTACCGCTAGAACTTCTGGCTTTAAACGCTTTCCTGCACAAGTAGGACACTTGCGAATACGCATGTAGTTTTCAATCTCACTGCGCATATATTCAGAGTCTGTTTCTTTGTATTTACGTTCAAGGTTTGGAATTACACCTTCAAAAGGTGCATCATATCCGTTCCCACCAAAACGAGAATCTGCTGGCATACGGATTTTCTTACCACCTGTTCCATACAGAATCACATCCAGATCTTTCTTAGACAAATCTTTAACTGGAGTAGACACAGAAAAACCATACTCTTTTCCAACAACTTCCAAGACTTTTGAATACCAAGACAAACGAGATGTGGTTTTGCTCCAAGGGCGAACAGCGCCTTCTGCTAAAGTTAATCTAGGATTTGGAATTACTAAGTCAGGCTCAAAGATTAATTTAGTACCAAGACCCTTACATTCAGGACAAGCTCCATGAGGACTGTTAAATGAAAATTCACGAGGATCTAACTCAGTTAGCGCAACAGCGTGACCGTTTGGACAAGAAAACTTTTGTGAAAATGGTAATTCTTGTTTAATTTTTGGTTGGCCATTGCTAGGTTGTTCTCCATCTAGTACAACCACAGTAACCAATTGATCTCCAATGTCTAATGCCTTTTCTAAACTTTCGGAAATGCGTCCTCGATCTTCTTTACTTACCGCAATACGATCCACCACTACATCTATAGTGTGCTTTTTTTGTTTATCTAAATTCAATCCTTGTGCTTCTTCTATATCCATCATTGTTCCATCCACGCGAACACGAGAATAACCAGACTTTTTGATCTGTTCAAAGATCAATTTATGCTCCCCTTTTTGATCCTTAATGAACGGAGCAAGAAGCATAATGCGCGTACCTTCTGGCATAGTCAAAACTTGATCTACTATAGACTGTAAAGTTTGACCAGAAACTTTTTTACCACATTCTGGACAATGAGGAATTCCAATGCGAGCGTACAGTAATCGCAAATAGTCGTAAATTTCTGTTACTGTTCCAACAGTAGAACGTGGATTGTGGGAAGCAGATTTTTGATCAATAGAAATTGCAGGACTTAAACCTTCGATCTTGTCTACATCTGGTTTGTCCATTAAACCAATGAACTGACGAGCATAGGCAGAAAGAGATTCAACGTAACGACGTTGTCCTTCAGCATAAATTGTATCGAAAGCCAATGAAGATTTACCACTACCAGAAAGCCCAGTAATAGTAATGAGTTGATTACGAGGTAAATCTAAATTGATATTTTTAAGATTGTGTTGTCGAGCGCCGCGAATGACAATTTTGCCATAATCGCTTTTCATGCTGGTTTTTGCCGCTGTTTTAGCGGTCTTTGTCGCGGGTTGTTTAACCGCTTTTACAGCAGTCTTCTTAGTTTGTTTTGTAGCCATGATATGTAATAAGATAATAAAATATAACTTTATTAACCCTAGCAGAAATTTTCATAAAAAACAAGAGCCAAGAGGTCACAAGTTGTATATAATACAGATATGTTAGAAGACAAAGTTAAAGACATTCCCCACAAACCTGGTGTGTACAAATTCCTCTCTAAAGACGGAACTGTTTTGTATGTGGGCAAAGCCAAAGATTTAAGAAGTAGAGTCAGTCAATACTTTAGCGGTCACGACACTCGTGCTCAACTTCCCTTTCTTATGGCAGAGGCAGTGGACTTTGACTATATAGTAGTGAACTCTGAACTGGAGAGTTTGTTTTTAGAAAACACTCTCATTAAACAGTACATGCCGATCTATAACATTAAGTTGAGAGACGACAAAAACTACGCATTCATTAAGATAGATTACTCCACTGAAATACCTCAAATTACATATGCACGCAAAATAGACAGCGCGTCTTCAAAACAAGATAAATACTTCGGACCATATTCATCTACCGCAAAGATCAGACAAACTTTGGATTTCGTCCGACGTGTTTTTCCTTATTGTGCAAATAAAGAAATAGGAACACGTCCTTGTTTCTATTACTATCTACACAGATGTCCTGGAATCTGCGTGGGAGCTATTTCAATGGAAGAGTACCAAGGACAACTAGAACGCATATCACTATTTCTTTCTGGAAAAAATGCAGAAATAAAAAAGACATTACGAAGCAAAATGGAAAACGCATCCAAATGGAAACACTTTGAGAGCGCTGCAAGACTACGAGACCAACTTCGCGCAATAGAAGTATTGGATGAAAAACAAACTATGCTATTTGCAAAAAAGGTTTCTTGGGACATCCTCTCAGTTTTCGTTAGCCCAGTCTCCGCTTGTGTGAATGTGTTTAAAGTTCGTGATGGCAAACTTATAGACAAAGAAGATTTTATTTATGACAACATTTTAGGAATAACAGAACAAGATAGAGCTAAAGTAATTCTGCAAACTTTTGCGGAGAACTACTACTTGCAAACCACAACCATACCGAGTGAGATATTTACGCAAGTTGCGCTAATTAACCCTAAATTAATTCAAGACTTAATTAAGTCTCGAGTTACTTTAGATAAAGAACTCTCTACTCGCAGATCTATTACTAAGATCTCATCTCCAGTTAGAGGTGAAAAGTTAAAATTAATTAAGCTTGGAACAGCAAACGCTGAACAGTATCTAATAAAATGGCAAAGAAGCCAAGCAACAAATTTGGACAATATTAAAGAAACTTTAAAGAATCTTCAGCAAATCTTGAACTTACCTAAACTCCCAAGACGTATAGAAGGTTACGATATTAGCAACACTCAAGGCACAAACCCTGTTGGCAGCATGGTTGTTGCAAAAGATGGACTAGCTGCAAAATCTGAATATAGAAAATTTAAAATAAAGTCTAAAAATACTCCGGACGATTTTTTGATGATGCGCGAAATGCTCACTCGCCGACTTGCGCATTTTCAAACTCAAGAAAAAGACTCCAACTCTTCTGAAGAACACAATTCTGAAGAAAGTAATTCAAAAATAAAAATAAACAAAAACATATGGCCAAACCCAGATCTTTTGGTAATAGATGGCGGTAAAGGCCAACTTGGCGTAGCAGTTGAAGTCTTGGAAAAAATGAAAATAAAGATCCCAGTCATTGGACTTGCAAAACGAATTGAGGAGATTTTCCTACCGCATAATTCAACGCCAATTATTCTTTCTCACGATGACCCTGCACTACAACTCCTTCAAAGGCTTCGAGATGAAGCACATAGATTTGGAATTACTTTCCACCGTAACTTACGAAGTAAACAAGCAACAAAATCTGCTCTAGACGACATTCCTGGTATTGGTCCGAAAACAAAAAAATTACTCAAACAAAAAATCGGGACCGTTGCAAAGATACAACAGACCCCGATTGAAGAATTGACCAAAATAGTCGGTCCAACTATTGCAAAAAAAATTTCTGAACACCTTGCTTAAACAGACTAAGCAGCATTAAGCTCCTTTAGAAAGTCGATTAGAACCCTAGGGTCAGATCGTCTTAAGCCATGGAGATGCTCACTTTCATGCGCTGAAAAGAACTTAACAATCCTAGGCCGAGACTGTGGATTGGACATTTCTTGTCTGCGTATAAATATAGAGAACTCACTTTTGGCTTCTTCGTCAGTTTCAGCTTTTCGCTGAATTATATGATGGTCATTACGACCAGAACGTGACAATGCGACTATAGCACAATAGTTAGGCATATTATTAATTACTCCCCCGATTCGATATGTATTTCTCTCATCACCATTTTACCACTGTACAAAATCATTGACAATATCAGTCTATTCTGGCATAATCCTTTTAACATCTCCGACGTGGAGTTGTTGTACAAGTTGGGAACGAATCGAAGAGGAGGAAGAACGAATGACAACAAGAGTGTTTTTCACTTTTGCGAAGTTTACTTTTGCCACGTTCGTCGTCGCCATGCTGGCCATCTTGGCCGATAGCGCTGCCGCCTCGGTTCAAAGAACGGAAACAGTCAACGTAACTTGCGGCCCGCCGCTGGTTTCGACCGAATTCGTTTTAGCTAACCGAGAACGCATCTCGCCGGCAATCGCCGATGAGGTCCAACACCGTTTGCCAGCTCAACTGGCCGGCAACGGGTTGTCCAATGTCCAAAATCCATCAGTTTGCCTTGAAAGGATTTCAACGGTTGCGCAAACCGAAACGCACCGGCCGTTGGGACTGACCAGTAATGATCGTAAGGAGGAGGTCCGGTCTGTGTATATCGGAAACACCGGATCACTGATGGTAACTCCATCAGTCTTTACGCAAAACTCAACTTCAACCGGAATTGTTCCAAGGAGAAAGCGACTTATGTCGCTGGAAATTGCCTAAAGGACCAACTTCACTGCAGTTTAGTGTAGAAGGTCTGACAAACAGAACAATTCGAACGCCTAACGAACACGATAGTTCAAACGATCGTCTAGTTGGCATAACCGAAGCTCGTAGATTATGATTAATTTCAGAAATCTGCGAGCTTTTTTCTTTTGTAAATTTTACTTTTACAACTAGCACAAACCCCTTCTCCACCTTGACACTTACTCAGTAAATTACTACAATAACAGATATGAAAAAACTCGCTTATATTCTTACAATCGTAGATATGGTTGTAATGATCAGTCTAATAATTTCAATAGCATTACAGAACAAATCTGCTGGACTTTCCAATATTTTCGGTGGTGGTGGTGTTATTAGTACTCGAAGAGGTTCAGAAAAAGGCCTATTTTACGCAACAATAGTTTTGGCAGTTCTATTTGCAGGAATCAGTCTTGCTGTGGTGCTATTATCCAAATAATTAAGGTTACTTAGTTTCCTAAATCAGCTGTGAACCCCATATTCTCCAAATTAAAACTCATCTCTCAGATTCGACTTTCCGTATTGCGGAAGGTTTTTTCATTAATGGGACAACGTGAACGAAAAGCGTTTATTGCTATGATTGTCCTTACACTAATAACAGGAGTTTATTCTGGCACTAATTTATTTACCACATATACAAAAGTAGCTCCTGCAAATGGAGGAAGTTATAGCGAAGGAATTATTGGACAACCAAGATTTATCAATCCATTACTTGCTACTTCAGATGTAGACCAATCTATTATTAAATTAGTTTTCTCAGGACTATATAGATACAATTCGGATGGCGATGTAGTCCCAGATTTAGCAGACAGCTATCCTACAATTTCTGAAGATGGTCACACATACACTGTTAAAATTAAGCAAAATGCAAAATGGCACAACGGCAACCCTGTAACTGTTGACGACGTTGTTTTTACAATACAAACTTTACAAAACCAAGCATACAATAGTCCTCGACGTAGCGAATGGCAATCTACTATTGTTAGCAAAGTAGATGATCAGACAGTTAGCTTTCAACTAACTTCAGCATCTGCTCCATTCTTAGGAAACTTAACGCTCCCAATTATGAGCAAGAAAGCTTGGGAGAATGTATCTGCTACTGACTTTGTGCTTTCCCAAGGAAATATTGAAGCTTTGGGAAGTGGTCCATATGTTATAAAAGAAGTTAAGAAACTAGAACAAGGAACTGTTCAAAGCATTACCTTGCAAAGCTTTTCAGACTATCATAATCGCCGAGCATACATAGACACAGTGAAGTTAAAGTTTTACGAAAACACAGAAGGTGTATTGAATGCAATCCATGGAAAACAAATAGACGGTTTTGGCTTTAGCCCGTTTGATGAAACCGTACGCCTAGACGAAGCTAATAATCAATTCAAAGTTACTCAAATCCCTCTTCCTCAATATCAGGCAGTGTTTTTTAATACGAGCAAAAAGATATTTAGTGATGTTTCACTGCGTAAAGCATTGCAAACTGGCACAGATATTCAAGCTATAATAGATACTATTTACAATGGTCAAGGAAAACCTTTAAATGGTCCTATTCTTAGTCAACACGTTAGTGGTTTACCAGAACCAACCATTAGCACCAACGTTGAGCAAGCAAAGGCAATGTTAGATGCTAGTGGATGGAAACTTCCAAACGACACAAATACAAATGATCCTAGCAAAATTGTTGTCCGAAAGAAAAACGGCCAAGAACTCGCCTTTTCTCTTTCTACAAACAACTTTAGTTTAAACTCAAAAGCTGCTGAATTACTTGCGTCACAATGGGCAAAGCTTGGAGTAAAAGTTACATTAAACATTCAACCTACAAAAGATTTAACAGACAACATCATTCGTCCTCGCAACTTTGACGCACTTTTGTTTGCTCAAAAACTAGGTGCCGATCCTGACCCATTTCCGTTTTGGCATTCAAGCCAAATCCGTAATCCAGGGTTGAACCTTTCAATGTATGCGAACACTCAAGCAGATAAAATAATTAGCGAAGCTCGTGCCGCAACAGATAAAACTGTTCGCGATGCAAAATATCGTGATTTCCAAAATATTATTCAAGCCGATGCGCCAGCTATTTTCTTAGTTCAAAATGTATTCACTTACGCTATGAAAAGCGATGTAAAAGGTTTATCTATTAACAATCTTTCTACTAGTACTGCCCGCTTCTATGACTTACCAAACTGGTACATAGACACAAAAAGAGTTTTAAAATAACCAAATAAAAAATCCTGACACGTGAATGCACCAGGATAAATTTTCTAGGAACTTCTGATTAACTTTCTGGTGGAAAGTAAATTGTTCTGAAAATTTCGATAGCGTCTACAAGCTCTCTAGGGAGTCTTGCGTAATTTGCATCGATCCGTTCTAATACTAATCCAAACTCCTCTTTGAACTTCTCATTAGACTCAACAGAACGTCTGGATCTAAGAATTTCTAAAGGCAGGATTAGCCTGAAACTGTTTTTAAGAACCAAAGTATCGTTCTCCAAGCACTGATGTTCGTACTCAAATACTAGATACTTCGGAGAGTATTTACTACCAGCGTTTTCAACTTTGCAACGCAAAGTGAAAAATGGTTCGATACATCTTGCCTCAATCTCCAGCCCTTCAGACCAATTAATGCTTGGCTCGGCTGGATAGTGAACGTCTTTCAACCATTCTAACATAACCATTACTCCTCCATAAGCAAAAGTATATCCATTAGCAAAAGTATAGTAGTAATAGCTTGTGTAGTCAAAAGATATTACTATGAATAATATCGCTTAAATATGCCAGAAATATACCCATAAACATACAAAGTTCATTGACAAAATCCCCTACTTCAGCTATAATGCTTTTATACGTTATCCGAAGCAAGACAGTTTCTAAATGGAAGTTTATGTGTTATTTCCTTAAAAGGAAAATATACATCGGTTCCCATTTGGTAATTGTGATATAGAAAGGCAGCCCCGGAAGCTACTTTCATCACTTCTAAAATATAAAAATTAATTAAATAGAATTTTTTGTGTCCCGTTAGTATTTTACTAAATACACCAACGGTTTCCGGCCAGAGAGGCTTTGTTTATCTCGATTTTCACGAGCTAGAATTTCAACGAGACTCCTCCCAAAGACACTATGAATTCTTGAAAGTAAAATATGCTACGAAAACCTACTCCCCGTAGAGTTGCTTTGCCTGGGGAACAACCTACCAAGCCTTCGACAAGTCGTCCAACAATAATGACTCCTCGTCCTAGTGCTCCTAGAACTTCACAAGGCTCTAGCTCAACTGCATCACGTCCAATGCAATCAAGACCAATGCAATCACGTCCGATGCAATCTAGTGCAAGACCAAACAGTTCTCGTCCAATGACAAGTCGTCCAGCACAAAGCGCAACTTCAAATTCAACACCTTCATCCACACCGCACCGCACTACCAGCATGACTGGCAACTCCAAAGCCACTCTTTCTCGCGAAGTACTTCGTGTAATTCCACTTGGTGGTTTAGAAGAAGTTGGTGCTAACATGATGGCTTACGAATACGGTAACGACATTATTATTGTCGACTGTGGTTTCGCTTTTCCAGACGAAACAACTCCAGGTATTGATTATATTATTCCTGAAACTAAATACTTAGAGGACAGAAAAGATAAAATTCGTGGAATGTTCATTACTCATGGACATATGGATCACATCGGTGCTATTCCCTACTTACTAGCTAAGTTGGGTGATCCACCAATTTACACCATGACACTTTCCGCTGGAATGATTAACAAACGCCTTGAAGAGTTTAATCTTCAAAGCAGAGTTAAGCTTCAAGCTATTACTGTTGATGACACAATTTCCATTGGAAATTTCCAAGTTAAATTCTTTGCCGTAAACCACAACATCCCAGATGCTGTTGGTCTATCCATTAACACACCAGTTGGTCAAATAATTCACACTGGTGACTGGAAATTCGACCACACTCCAGTTAACGAACGCATTACAGAGTTCCACAAAATTGCGACCTTTGGTGGCAATGGCGTGTTGGCTTTAATGTCCGACTCTACAAATGCTCTAAAACCTGGTTATTGTCTATCTGAAAGAGAGATTGGCGTTAGTATTGAACGAATCTTTTCTGAGGCCAAAGGCCGCGTAGTTTTCGCGAGCTTTTCATCTCTTATTTCTCGTATGCAACAGGTCCTAGACTTCTCTGCAAAGCATAATCGCAAGGTTATTGTTACAGGTCGCTCTATGGTAAATACACTAGAAACTGCGATTGCGCTCGGTTACTTAAATGTTGTTCCAAAACTTATTATCAAATCTGAACAAGCAGCTAAGTACCCTGACAATCAAATTACAGTGTTAACAACCGGTGCTCAGGGCGAAGAAGCTTCACAGCTTGCCCGTATGAGCCGCGGTGAACACCGTTCAATAAAAATTAAACCTGGTGATACAGTAATTATTTCATCATCCCCTATTCCTGGAAACGAACGTTCTATCGTTGCAGTTCTAGATAACTTAACTCGCCAAGGTGCGACAGTTATTTACAACAAGATGTTAGACATTCACACATCGGGACATGCTCAACAAGAAGAGTTAAAGTTGATGATGCAATTAACCAAACCAAAATACTTTGTACCTATTCACGGAGAACACCACATGTTAGTGGGTCACGCTAAATTGGCGCAAAGCATTGGAATTCCACCAGAAAATAATTTCGTTTTAAGCAACGGTTCTGTGCTTGAATTTAATGGTAATGGTGAAGCGCGCGTACTAGACACTAAAGTTGAATCTGGATATGTATTCGTTGATGGACTCGGTGTTGGTGACGTTGGTGAAGTGGTCATTCGTGACCGCCAAGCAATGGCACAAGATGGTATGTTCGTAATTATCTCTACTGTAGATAGACATACAAATAAACTAGTGAATTCTCCTGAAATTCTTTCACGAGGATTCGTGTACATGAAAAACAATGACGACCTAATTCGTGAAGTAAAACATGAAGTTCGCAAGATGATTGAAAGTGGTGGACAAAAGAGCGAAGCCGATGCAGCTGAACTACGACAACAAATTCGTGATTCAGTCGGTGAATATCTTTTCCAAAAGACTCAACGTCGCCCTATGATCTTACCTGTTATTATTGAAGTTTAAATTTAGCGTTTAGAATTATGAAAATTAAATCATCGTTCGAACACATGGCAGAACTTTGGGATGCAAAAACCAAAAACTCTGGCAATATTTCTGACCAAACTAACATCAAAGCTATTCTAAAACTTACAGGCAACCTTAAAGGTAAAAATGTTTACGAGATTGCTTGCGGTAATGGATATCTATCTCGCAAAATTAAAAAAGCTGGCGCGAAAGAAGTTTACGCTTCTGACGCATCCCCAACTTTAATTCATTTTGCGGAAACTAAATATGAAAATTTAGGAATTAAATTCTCTACTCGAGAAGGTGCAGATGCAACAAAACTACCTAAAAAGTTTTTTGATGCTGTAATAATTCATCAAGGGATCTTCTATATAAAAGATATACCCAAGTTGATGAAAGCTATTGCAAGTATTTTGAAAACTGATGGGAAAGTAATTTTTACAGTTACACATCCTCTGTATCAGGTATTTAGAGCAAAGCTTGGGCTAACAAAATTAGAAGGTAAAAATTCCCTCATTGAAACATTGGAAAAGTACCCGAAAAATTTTACAAAGCCCGTGCACAAACATTGGTTAGTCAACAGCAAAGTTATGGTGGGAAACTATTTTGCATATAGTCGACCATTAGAATACTACGTTGAGCAATGCGCTAAGGCAGGACTTCTAATTGAAGCAATTAAAGAAACTCCATCTATGGGGCGTAAGGATAAACTTCGGATTATAAAAAGTCCAATGCCAAGCAGTTTTGTAATCAAAGCCATTAAAGTTAAATAAAAAAGGGCGGCCGCAACGAAATGTTGCTGGCCGCTTTTGTTTAGTTTTCATTCTTTCCGTTCTTAGAACGGAAATTGCGGAGACTTGATTGATGGCTTCTCCTGGCGAGCCGACAGGTTCCGGTGAGATGCAAAACCTGTGTCAGATGACTTATTAGCAAAATCCATATAAGGTTGGCCAGAAAGCCTGCACAGATCGTTTGGCGAATACGTTTTTTTGAACTCAGGGCTATGAACCTCAATCGTTCCATCCGTTTTCACCAAAACATTCACTCTTCCACAACTTGGGTTCGGGCATGAAATATACATACTATCCTCCATTTTTTGCTTCCAACACTACTGAAAATCTATTGAAAATCTGCACTGCAGATTAACCATATTATCCTATTTTATGGTAAAATGTCAATATCAGTCTAATATATATATGAAACAAGAAACAATTCTATCGGGAATACGAGCTACAGGTAATCTACATATTGGTAACTATTTAGGGGCATTAAAACAATATGTGGACTTACAAAATCAAGGCGACCACAAATGCTACTTTTTTATTGCGGACCTTCACGCACTTACTACCCCATTTGAGCCAAAAGAACTTCGTGAGAACACTTTAAATGTGGTGGCAGATTACATTGCCGCAGGAATAGATCCGAACAAGTCGATGATCTTTTTGCAAAATCATATTTTAGAGCATGCGGAATTGGCATGGATATTTAACTGCATCACCCCTCTAGCGGAAATGGAACGCATGACTCAATACAAAGACAAGTCTAAACAACACAAAGAAAGCATTAACTTAGGACTGCTTGCCTACCCTGCTTTAATGGCTGCAGATATCTTACTCTACAAGCCAAGCATGGTTCCTGTTGGAGATGATCAAACTCAACACTTAGAATTAGCGCGCGACATTGCTCGCAAATTCAATAAGAATTTTGGGAAAGTTTTTCCTGAACCAAAAAATTTCTTATTAAAACCGTTGCGCATTAAGAGCATCAAAAATCCTGATAAGAAAATGAGCAAAACTGGTGATGATCCTTTGTACATCTACGATTCACCAGAGATCATTCACGCTAAACTAAAAAAAGCAGTTACTGCATCTGGAGCTGGAGGAAGTCCAGGAGTAGACAACCTAATGTACTTACTAGAAACTTTTGGAGATGCAAGCATTGTTGGTCAATTCCGTTCTGCTATAAAAGATGGAAGCATTAAGTATAGCGAACTTAAGACTGCCTTAGCCGATGCAATCAGCGAACACTTTGCTGAATTCAGAGAAAAGAAAAAAGAACTCCTATCACAACCTGAGCTGTTAGCAGAAATTCTAGGTGATGGCGCCAATGCCGCAAGAAAAATTGCGAGCGCTACGCTAAACGAAGTAAAAGAAAAAATTGGTTTATTATAGAACTTACTATAAAAAAACGGCCCTGCTTGCAAAGCGGGTCGTTTTTTAATTTCAGGTGTTTTAGGATTTTATACTTAGCACGGAACGGATAATTTTCTTGGTTCCTTCAGGGTCTTTAACTGGATAGTAATCGATAGTCGTTTTGGTTACGGCGTAATCATTTCCTCCAGGGAAAATTGCATCGCCTACAAACATCATGTCTTTAATTTTAATGTGGATATATTTTTCAATCTGCTTTAATCCATATGCTTTATCTATTCCCTTTTTAGTAACATCAACTGATGTGTGACCAGCAGCGCGAATTTCTAAGTTTGGAAGATATTTTTGCATCAGCTTTGCAATTTTCATTTTAGTTGGAGTATTCTCGTCGCGCCATTTATCTTTCAAAAGCAAACCTTTCTTTCCTAACTGAGAGACTATTTCTTGTCCTAACGCAGAGAAAGTAACTTGAGTACCGCGGTCTTCAATAACTGGACCATAAGTTTTTTTAGGATGTTTATAGCCAATTTCTTTGAATACACGAGTAAATGTTTTTTTAATTAACGCTCGTTCTGCCGAAGTCAACTGATGCAAATAGACATTTTTCCAACCAGAGTTGTATCTGTAAAATGCCGTCGCAGTTGTTGGAAATAGAAATAGGTTTTTTAATAGGTCTTTTTTTATTTTAAGCTCTCCCAAAAGTTGATGTTTAAATAACCCGTACTTCCCACCACCAATGACTGCAACTTTTTTGTGAGTTAATAGTTCAGTCAAAAGATCTACCATTTCTTGATCTATTACAGACTTAGATTTTGCCAAAGTTCCATCTAAATCGAAGACAATCAGCTTCTTCGGTTTCAAAGTTTTTAAATTTGTGATTTTCATAAATTTCCTTTCGTGTATTATTCCGTCTCATTATAGTATAGCAATTTGGGAGATAAA
>CAYODY010000011.1:0-29260 GCA_964402965.1 uncultured Candidatus Saccharibacteria bacterium | reverse complement strand
TGTTTGTTGAGCTTGTTCCAGAGTGAGTGTTAGCTATCTGTGCTCCATAGGTTGTTTGAGTTGAAGTTGCGTTAGCTCCACTAGTTGAGATGTTAAGTACTGTTTGAGTGTTGGATGCGGCGGCAGTAGAAGATGAAGACAAAGTTAACCCTGAGTTTGAACTTAATGAGTTCCATGACCAAGTCTGAGCATAGTCTGCATTATTAATTGAGTTAGTAGCATTTGCTGCTGTTAATGCACTAATTTTAGGAGTGCCGCCAAATGTTGATGGATCTGTCCATGTCATTGGACTTGCACCACCACCTGCAGAAGTTAAAATATACCCAGAAGTTCCAGCAGTTGTTGGAAGATTAAAGTTGTATGTTCCTGCAGCTGCCTGAGGTTGAATAGTTATAGTACCTGAAGTAGATCCAGCCATGGACAAAGTACCTGCGGTAGTGCCGGCGGTGCCGAGAGTGAGTAAAGCTGAAGGTGAAGTATTCATTATACCAACCTTACCAGTAGAGCCTATTCTCATTCTCTCATTACTAGCGGAATAACCACCGGTTGCAAAGTTAATGTAACCATTTGCTCCTCCAGAAACCAAAGTTGTCGAACCGTTAGTTAAGTAGTTTGCCAATGCTAATTGGTCACCAGTGAAAATACCGTTTGAGAACGAACTTCCTGTTGCTAAAAATTGTCCTGCTAGGCCTGCGTTTGTATTAAAATCAATTACCCCATAAGACCCAGCAGAAGTTGCTTCTAAATTTATACCACTATTCAAACCACCGCTAGAGTAAATGTGTAACTTGCCACTAGGAGTGGCTGTTCCAATACCAACTCGAGCAGCTGAAGTATCAACATAAAATTGATTTGTATTAACCGCTAGGTCACCTGTTGTAGAAAGGTTAACGTTCAAATTTGAACCAGCAGCAGGAGTTATTCCTAGTGCACCAGATGCAGTAATAAGTGATGGGGTAGATACACTTGTAGTGACAGCAACTGTTCCAGTAAAGTTAGCGGTAGAAGAAATTGTTTGTCCGTTAATTAATCCAGAAGTGACTGTACCATCTACAGTCAAGTTTCCGTTAGCTTGAACATTTCCTGCGGAAGAAATACTTACACCAGTAGAACCATAACCTCCTCCAAACAAAGTATTTCCCGTAGAAGTAGAACCGAGTGAAATTGTACCGCTTCCTTTTGCATCAAGTGTTATGTTTTCATTTGTACCAGAAGAAATTGCAGTTAGAGCAACACCTCCTGCTGCTGCAGCGGAAGTCACCTTTAATCCAGTGACTGCACTAGCAGTAGAGGTGTCTACTTGCAAAGCATAGTTACTTCCACTCTTAGCAACAGTTAATGCCGTAGCAGAACTGTTGGTTATATTTACAAGCCCATCTCCTTGAACTCCGTTTGCAACTATCGCTGCAGGTACTGCACCAATTGTTTTTCTTGGAGTCATTTCTCCATCCCAAGAAGGACTACCTGTTCCACCAATATTTACACCTAAGTAAACTGTCTGGTTAAAATCAACACTGGCTAACGAAGTTACCGAACCTAACATTACACTAAACAAACCATTCGTGACTTGCACTTTATCTCCACCAGTTCTGGTTTCTGTCCATAGTGTTGTGCCTCCGGAAATTGCATCATACAATTTGAATTCCATATTGTATGTTCCATCTGCAACAGCTACATAACTAGAGTTTGTAAGTTTTCCTTGATAGTTAATCTGTTTGTTGATTGCCGCTTTAGCAGTAGGGATTGCAATAGGAATTGCATTATTAGGAACGAATGGCTGAATCGCTGAAATTACAATTACTGCTATTAAAATTTTAAATCCTAAATATCTCATACTGCTACCTCTCTGTTCTCGCTGTAATTGTGTACAGAGAAGTTGTTTGAGCTTCTGGAATGCTTTTCGTTTTGGCTATCTAAATACGATAAAACTGCCTCACGTGTTGTGAGCCAGTTTCTAGCAATTTTAGTTGCCTTTAAGTGTCCGGTTCTTGCTCTTAAACTTAGATACTCAGCTGAATACGGAGTGTAGTCTGCTGCCTCTGCAATTGAGATCAATTCACCAGACGCAATAAAAGATTTGCGTTCCTGTTCTGACATTATTTAATTTTGTTTTTGTTTTTGTTTCAATGTCTATCCCTAGACATTTCGTTTCCAATAGTTTTATTGCTTATTTTTGGCAACAAAAACTATATTGGCTATCCGATACTTTTATATTTCAATTATAGCAGAATTTTGAGCTTTTGTCAACTTATTCTCTACGTTTGTACAATCTTAAAATAATAAGAATGGCGAGAATTAATAACAAGCATAGAATTGGAATTATGAACGGAGAGAACCAGCCAATTCCAAAAAGGGTACCCCCTCTTTTTACCTGATCTTCTCCAATAATTTTTACGAATCCATCAATCTCCTGCAAAATTTGTTTGGAGGAATTAAAGATTGTAATTTTAAGATTCAAATTACCAGCCTGGTTCATTCTTGGAAACAACAGTACATATTTTTCTGAAACAGCATCGTAATTAAATAAATAGTTCGAGTCTAATTTTGCAATTACGAATGAAGTTGTTGAAGGTAATTTATTTTTAGGAATAGATATCTCCAAAAATGCTGAGCTTGGCACTTCTAAATTATTTGCATCTAGAACCACTTGGCCTTCGTTGTATGAAAAAGTAAAATCTTCTATCTTTACATTTCTATCTGGAGTCTCAATACTATTTGGCAAGTCAACATCCACTATAGGTACAGATGGATTCACACCATCAGATCCGAGTTCACTAAACCAAGCTATCATGGCATACGCCAAACTACCTGAAGAAAAATTTCCAGAAAAATCTTTTGTAAAAATACTGTAGTAGTATACTGTTCCTGGAGAAACATTTAAATCCATAAATGAACTTGCTCCACCTTCGTATATTACTTCGCCATTATACGGATCTATAGGATAGAATTTTGTCGAACGAACTAATCTTACAAAAGCAAAATCTGAGTCTATAGGATTTTTCCACTTCAACTCTATCTTGTCTGTCATTGGACTTGCAACAAAACCAGAAACATTTTTTGGAGGAACTAAATCTGGTAATGCTAAAGTAATAAATACTCCACCGTACTTTCCAACATTCCCCCAAGCGTCAACAGATTCAATTAAGAATTGATACTGCGTGTTGTCAGAAAGAGAATTAATTACAGTGGTGTGGTTTTTTGTATAATTTATATCTAAAGAATTTCCAATAGAGTAGTCCGCACTTTTACCCCAAGATATTTTTGTAATTGAATTTTCGTTTGTCTGCCAGTTAATTGTCGCAGAATTATATTTTACTTCAACGCTAACATTAAAAATTTGTGGAGCTGTATGATCTAAAGAACCACTTGCACCGGTCGATCCGTTATTGACGGGAGTAGTACCATCGTCAGCTGTTTGTCTGACTCGCATTGTTCCTGATGCCGCATCTACTGAAGTAGGTAAAACCAAAGCTATAGACAAAACGATGATAATAAAAAGTTTATTCATACAAAAATTTCTATAGAGGTAACGCTGTTACTTCTATTGTAGTTGTGTAAGTGCCATTTGGTTGAATATGACTAGTACCAACTTCTGCCTTCACTTTCATAGTTGTAGTAACCCCAGATGGGTGATTTCCACTTGTTCTCTGAGCAATAATTTTATCTGATGTTGTTAAGCTATCCCAACATCTATCTGCTGTATCTGAACTCCCAGTGTTGCAAGAGCTTCCGTTGTCTTTAAATCTTGGGAATACATCTGTACCTTCAGGAGTAAAACCAAATTCGCTATCTGCTGCCGCAACTGACCAGTTGTAATCTGGGTCGGAACTAGCAGGGGTGTAGTTTGCGAAACTAAAAGGACTGCTTTGTAATGCAGGATTAGTTCCACTTCTCACGCTTAGTGTGTAACCAGCTAAATTATCTGTGGTAACTGTCCAACTTGTAGAACCTGTTCCGCTTCCACCTGTAATTCCACCAATAGATGGAGACATTGAAATATCTGCCCCTGCAGTAATAGAAAGATACACCGATTGAGAAGCCAAAAAACCAGCGCTTAGTTTATAATTTGTACTCGAGGAATCACCGCTACCTAATTCCCCAATAGTATCTATTTCTTTGTAATTTGTAGAGCCAGACTGTAAACCACCAATATTAATAGAATCGCTTGGAATTCTGTATGAACTGCTATTCATTTGTGCCAATACATTACCTTGGCCCACTAAAAAAAACAGCAGTGCAAACGATAGAGTTATGCACGCACTGTTTTTAAATGTCCACTTTTTGTAAAATGGGTTGTTCATGCGAACTTCTGAGTTATGTTCTAATAAGATCTATTTTTTACGGATTTCAAAGTTTTTCGTAACTTTGCGGATAACAAATGCGACTAACAAGATTGCTATTAAGATTATTAAGCTAATCTTCCATGGTAGTACCCAAAAAGAAATTGTAATTGTGTCTATAACATCTTCAGAATCTCTATAACCTCTATTGATGTAGGCAGTTGCAGTATAGCGACCGAATGAATATGGGGAATCCCACACAGCTTGAGCAGATCTTAAAGAGTCTGGAAGGCTAAAGAAAGGAGGGACATCTATGTCTTTCACTTTCCTGCCAAGCATATTCTTGATTTCAACTCGTCCACCAGGGGTTAAGTGAATATTACCATTGTTTTGGAAAAGTAATTCGAAGTTGAATGGTCCTTTTTCGTAAAAAGATTTTTCTGGACCTGTTAATCGGAAATCTGTAAGTTGGCCGTTTTCTGTAACTGGTCCTGCAATTCTAACAAAATATAATGCGCCAATTCTTGAAATAGTTTTTGCTCTGTTGTCTTCAACATTTGAGTCAGATTCTACTGATGCTGTTGAAACTAAAACCGAAGCATATTTTCCACCTGGTTCAGCGTCCGCAGGAATATCTATATTTACATTAATTATTGCGCGTTGTTTTGACTTTAATTTAAAGTTTTTAACTTCTGGTTTAATAAAATCTTTAAGAGAGTATGGTCCACGTTCTGGTCCAAGTAATACAACTGGCTGTTTAACATCTTTTGAACCTTCAAAATCTTCAATTTGAATAGTAAAGTTTTGGTCTGATTCTGAACGGTTTACTACAGACAATGTTTTTGTGGTTTTTTCGCCTGGTTTTACGAAAACTTCCATCTTTGCAGGTTCCAAAACAAAATCATTGCGGAGCTCTACGTTTGTATCCTTAATTTCTAAAGCTTTTGCTGGTGCTGCTAATAATATTGTAGGGATTATTAACGCGATAGTTGCTGATAGTTGTAGAATTGAAGATATTTGTAGTTTTTTCATATTGATATTTTACTGAGCTGTGGCAGTGGCTGTTATTGTTGCTGTATATGATCCGCTTGCAGCGAAAATAGTGTCCTGCTCAGAGGCAACACACATAGTTGAAGCTGTACCAGATGTACTGGTTTGGCTTGCTGCTGAAGCAATTTGATCTGCTGAACCAGATAGGTCAAAATCACGCCACTTTAAACCAGCGCTAGGAACATCTGCTGCGGCAATACAATCTGAGTCTGTTCCCCATGTACCAGTTGGTACATCAGTTCCATACGCAGAAAAACCAAATTCTACAGTACTTGCAGAAGTACTCCAAGTTTCTGGAGTTTCAGCTACTGCTGGGGTATAGTCGGCAATGTTCCCACCACCACCAGAACGTACCATTGCAGGAGCTGCGCCAGCATACAAAGTTAATGTATAACCACCTGCACTGTTTGTGGTTACTGTCCAAGTAGCACTTCCAACAGCGCTGTTTGCTGAAGTAGACAAAGCAGTTAAGTTAATGTCTGAAGGGCTTGAAATAGAAATACCTGTAGTAACTGTTTGGTTTACAAGGACATCATCTGTTACTGCTTTAGATACAGTAGGTTCTAATACATAAAAAAGACTAAATACAACAAACGCACTTATGGCAAAGGCAGATAATGTTTTAGACAACTTTTTGATGTTTATCATTTGAAATTAAGTAAATTTATAGAGCTGTTGCTGTTGCAGTTATTGTTGCAGTGTAGGAACCACTAGCTGCGAAGACAGAGGCCTGTTGTGTAGCAACACACATTGTTGCAGAGGTTCCTGCCATTGTTGTTTGTGAAGCAGATGTAGCAATTTGATCAGCAGAACCTGTTAAGTCAAAGTCACGCCACTTTAAAGTAGTGCTAGGAACATCAGCGCCAGCTATGCAGTCTGCGTCTGTTCCCCATGTGCCAGTAGGCACATCTGTACCTATCGCAGAGAATCCAAATTCAGCAGCGTTAGAGACGCTCCAAGTTTCTGGAGTTTCAGCTACAGCTGGAGTGTAGTCTACAATGTTACCACCACCACCAGAACGAACCATTGCAGGAGCTGCACCAGCATACAAAGTTAATGTGTATCCAGCAGCGTTATTTGTAATTACTGTCCACACAGCACTTCCTACTGCTGTATTTTGTGAAGTGGACAAAGCTGTTAGAGTAATATCTGCAGGAGCAGAGATTGATATACCACTTGTAACTGTTTGGTTAACTAAAACAGTATCCGTTACTGCTTGAGATGTCTGAGGTTCAAGGAACCAAAATCCTGTTGTTACCAATCCTATGCTTATTAGTAGTGGTACTACAGTGTTTTTTAGCTTCATTCTTTTGTTTCCATTTTATAATTTAATCTATAAACATTATACCACAGATTAATTAAAAACTTGTCAAGCAAAATTTTACTTGAAGTGGATAAATGAAAATATAACAAAAAAGCCCTTTCGGGCTTTTTGAATGTATGTTTATATTTAACAACTATATAGTGACTGAAATGTTTTCCACCAACTACGCGTCTTTTTTGAATCATTAACAGTGCGAGATTCTTCGAAAAGATTCTCGACGACCATCAGAATGTCATATCTGTGCTTCGAAAAGCAACAGAGCATGAGATTTTATTCCTTAGAAAGGAGGTGTCTCAAGACTTAGTAATACGTAGGGGTTCTTGATACTAACGCGCGATTAATTGAAATGTTCTAGTTATATTATACTACTTATTTAGAATTTCCTTCAAATCGTCTGCGTATGGCTTTCTCTCCTCCCCTGTGGGACGATAAGAGTTGCTCATGTTTGAATGCAGTTCATCCCCTGCAAAGCGAGGGAATACATGTAAGTGGTAATGGAAAGCGTGTTGCCCTCCAACAGGTTCATTATTTTGCAAGAAAGTAACCCCCTCACATTTACGCACTTCTTTTAAAGCTAGTGCAACTTTCTTAGCTACATCAAAAATCCTATGGCCAGTTTCTTCGGGCATATCATAAATATTTTCGCAATGCTCATTTGGAACCACCAAGGGATGCCCGGGATTATTATTGCCCACCCAAATTGAACCGATGAACACCGTAACTAAATCATCTTTGTATACAATGTCACTCTGACGAATCATAGTATCGTCACTTTCGATACCTTGAACCCCTAAACAAATAGGGCATTTATAATTTTCTGGCGCGTGGTTATACATTTTCTTCGACTACCTTTCTAGCTTGTTCTAAATTTTCAAAAAAATGGCCAATAATTCCTACGGACTGGGATACTTTTACATTTTTCAAATCATCATCAAAATACATAATTTGACTTGGTTCAATACCTAATCGTTCAATTATTTGACTAAAGAATTTAGTATCCGATTTTGTTGATTTTAAATCGCACGAGAAAAATAAACCATCAAGCTTTGTAGAAAGGCCTAAATTATTTTTAACATATTCAGCCCTGTACTTTTCTTGGTCTGTAGCAAGA
Source organism: uncultured Candidatus Saccharibacteria bacterium (assembly GCA_964402965.1). Classification (GTDB taxonomy): domain Bacteria; phylum Patescibacteriota; class Doudnabacteria; order UBA920; family UBA920; genus UBA920. The sequence goes on along the minus strand of CAYODY010000011.1, from coordinate 21,495 downwards.
TAGCATTTAATTCCTTTGCTTCTCAACTCTTCTACACATGTTAGAACTGATTCATCAATTATGGTTCCGCTTTCAAACCATTCTGCTAAATATTCTTCTAGTGACTTAGGCCATTGAAAAGCAGACAAGTACTCTGGTAAAGATTCTTTTAAGTCTACTTCACCAGTCTGACACTTTTGGAATTGTCCTTGGAAAAAAGGAGCGATTTTTTCTATGGGGAGATTATACTTCTCAGCAGCTACTTCAGCAAAATATCTCTGAGCTTTTAATAGTACTCCATCTGCATCGAATAATATTGCTTTTATCATATGCGAATTATACTCTTAATTTTTCGATTGGGAAATCTAATTGTTCTTGTGGGATACCAATAGACAATCCGTACTCAATAACTGGTTTCCAACTTGCTTTGTCATCGTAATTAAATTCAAAAGTCTTATCTTTAAATACCGCTATAACATCTCTGTCTTTCCAAAAATGCATATACCATTTATTTGATTCAATGTTCTGAGAAAGATTTTGTATTTCTTCAGTAGATACTTCTGCAGTAAATAAATGCCAACCTAAATTAGAGCTAACTTCTGATTTGATAACTTTTAAACCATCGAGAACGGATTTATCAATCAGGCTTTCAGCTACGATTGTTCCAGTATAATATCTATCCATAATCATTATTAAAAACCAATTACGTAAAATCCTTTATCCAGAAGCTCAGGCTGTTCTTCTACCCAAGACTTTAAATCTACTTGGCGTAAATGATTTACTTTCTTCTCAATAAACCTGCCAGTAAACTTTCTTTCCTCACCTTTACCATCCCATTCTTCCAAACGCAGAGTATCTCCAACTTCAATATCAAAGTCAGCAAGGCGAAGCTCGTAAGTTTTAGAGCCATTCTCAATTGCATCAAACCACTCTGGTAAAATTTTCTTAGTTACTGTTTTCATAATTCACCCTCTGGGGCAGAAAAACCTGCCCAAAAGAATTTACCTGTTTTTTCAAATTCTTCTTTCTGTTGCTCGTAGTATTTCTTATGATTTTCGTTTGACTCCACCCTGTCTAGCATCCTATTAGCCAACTCTAAATATTCTTTTTTATCAAACTCAATTGGGGCAATTACGTGTAACCTTGGCACGTTTTTATCAGAACCCCAAGTACGAATCTTTTCCCAAATGACTTTATCGCCTTCATGTTTAACTTTCACCCAATAACCACCACAACCCCACTCCCCGCAAGTACAATTAAGTATAGGGAAAAGGCCGTCTGATTCAGTGCTCTTTATAAAAGCAAAGTCCTCCAATGTTGCAGGCTCTTCCTTGCCGTCTAAGGTCGCCACTAATAATGGGTAACTTTCATCTTTAATGATGAAATCTAGTTTGTGTAAGCTCATAATAATAAAAGGTAAACTTATGGCTATATTAACACTTTTATTTACTGTGTGCATTAGCTTCGTCAATACACTGTTGGATAATTTTATTTAGATAAGCAGCAGGGTTATTTATACTTTCACCGCCCAGCATTCGTTCTTTAAGTAAACCATAAGCCCTATCAATTATATTTAGCCCATGTTCTTTTAGGACACTTAATAGAAAATTAATATTTTCTTCTTTAACTGCTTGCGCTACTTCTAAACAACGAGCTTCTTCATTATTAGAGGGAATGAATTCACTTACAGGAATATAATCATCTTCTTTAAAAGTTTTTTTAGTATCGATTATATCATTATCTTTATTATTATCAGTATCATTATAAGAACCTCTGCTTGTAGGGGTTTCTATCCTTCCCCCATTACCAATAGCTATTTGGCTTTTTATATCTTTTAACCTCTGCTGTGGGGTTAGTTGGTCTTCCTGCACCTCTGCTACAGTTTTGCTTGAGTTGTTCTTTTTATCTTCTTTAGCTTTGTCGTGCTCTTGAATTAATTGCTTAATTCCACCTTCAGGAAGCTTCCAATCTCCTAAATCAACCATGAACGAACCTTTGTGCCCACTTCTGTTTGGATAGTGGATGTAACCGTTCTTGCGTAATGATAATACTATTTTATTTACTGAATTATGAGCAAGCTCGCCATTGAACATATCGTTCTTAATATTGTCTAGACTGATACTAGCTTTCCCATAAGGGTTTCCTTGGTGCCTAATGTATAAGTAGGTAATGTATTCATTACGAGTCATCATTCCATTGCGGAAATCCTCCATGATGTAGCGAGGTAAAATTACGAAGCTATCTATTTTTTCATTAATAATTTTTGTTGTCTTGTTGGACATTTAAGTCTTTCTTCCTGAACGAGCATATCAAAAAATCACCCGTCGGAACTGTGTTTGGGGTAGTCCAATCACTAATTTAATTGTTATTTTGTTTCAACGTTAACGAAGTATTTCTATATATATTATAGCACATTTGAGGGAAGGAAGGACGGCATTTTTTATGTTTTATTTATAAGGAATTTGACTCATTTGATTAAATGGAATGTAAGTTAAAGGCAGTTTGTGGTACTGGTTTACCACATGTTACAATACAATCACAATTTATTGCCTAAACCCCTACAGATAGTCGGGGCATGGCATGAAAACCTGAAACATATAGAACCCTCGTCCAAGGGCTTGTTTCAGGTCACACAGGGAAACTTGTGTGGGTGTCGCAAGACATCACTTGGCGGGGGCTTTGTGTTTCCCGCCTAGAGAAAGGATTCACTATGAAGTTTTTAGAGAGTAGGTCAGAGGGCATCGAAAAGTTTATACGCCAAGATTTACCTAAGGGGTGTTTAAGTATATGTGTTCTGATTGTATGGGGACTAGGAATAGACCTATTGTCATCCAAAAACGAACACGGTTGGTGGATTGGCCCAATATTACTGCTAATAGGTTTTGGCGCAATCTGGGTTATGGCTGATAAAACAACTTAACTCTTTTTGTTTTATAAATTTTCTGCGACCTATAAAGTTAAGTACCTAACGGTAAACGGCGACTTGGGGTGGGGGTATGGGTACAAGAATACCTCAGAAAGTCCTAGTTTCTAAGGCACAGCACCACCTGTTTAAAGGATAAAGTTAAAACCCCTATTCGTAGGGGTTTTTGATTGAACTCTTTTTTATAGCGCTCGGATTGAGCAAAATTCTAGATTTTATTGCATTTTTTAAACGCTTTGGTGACTCCTTACAAATAAAAGGCTTTTATTCTGGGTTTATTTACGCTAAAATTAAATATAAAGCCTTAATATTGGCTTTTTTAATATCTTAAACATGGTTCCACAAGAAGAATTAAAAAGTTTATCCATAACCGAAGGAGTTCCCCTAACAAACATTGAAAAAGACTATGTCATGGGTTGGTTATTATGGGGAATTTACAATAATCCAGTACTTGCTGAAAATCTAATCCTTAAAGGTGGGAATTGTTTGCGCAAGATATATTTCCCAGATACTAGATTTTCTGACGATTTGGATTTTACTACCTACGAGTTAGACAGCGAACAAAGATTCCACGAACACTTAGATTCTGTTTGCGACAAAGTCACAGAGGCATCAGGTATTGTCTTCGACAAAGAAAGAACGAACGTTGAATTAAAAGATACCCCTATCCAAGAACAGCAAGCTTTGGAAGGACGTGTTTATTTTAAAGGTTTTGCAGGAGATTCAAGCTTAACCATGCGCATCAAATTTGATGTATCTGAATATGAAAAAATTATACTTCCCCTACAAACTCATCCGATGATTCACAATTTTTCCGACACTGAATTATGCCGTGTTGAAGTACTTAGCTACTCTTTAGAAGAAATCCTTGCAGAAAAATTGCGAAGCTGGGTACAAAGAACCCGTTCAAGAGATTTATTTGACGTCGTCAAGATAGTTGAAAGTGGTAGAGTGCCGATTAGCAAGACCAATGTGCTATCAACTTTTTTCCAAAAAACTATTTACAAAAATGTTCCCATGTCAGGGAAGGAAGAATTGTTATTTGAAAAAAAGTTTGAAGACGTATCAAGTACATGGGACAAAACTATAATCTGTTCAACTTCTGCCTTAATGGTTGCTAGTAATGCCATAGGTTTATTTAAAAACTTTATACAAGCTTTGTTTCAACCCGAAATTCTAAGTGCTATCGGTGCGACAGTAGGTATTATGCCATCTTATTCCTACAATATAAACTCAGGGTTTAGAGAAGCCATCATTGAAGCAGGTAGACAAAGAATGTTGATAAAGTTACGCTATCATGGCAGAGATAGGGATATTGAACCATATTCCTTCAGATATAAATCTGGGAGAGAATACTTCTATGGTTACGACAGAACTCGCGGTCAAATTATTAAAAGCTTTTTTCTAGAAGGAATAGAAGGGGTTAGTGTTATTCCCCAACAATATTCTCCTAGATGGGCGGTTGAATTTTAAATAAACAACATGACAGACATCGGTAAAATTTTAGACAAAGTTAGTATAAAAATACCTCATGGGTTTAGAGATATACTCTCTACTCTCGGAGGCTTGTTATTTTTAGTGGCATTTAGCCTAACGCATTATTACAGTGTGTTAAATGCTAGAATCGGATACAAGTTGGACGAAATAAACCTAAACTCAATCGAGAGAGATGTTTTGTTGATAATTCTAGGATTTTTCGTGGGAAGAATATTATTGATATTAGGGGATATTATTCGGTCTATTTACTCAAAAATAATCTATATTATTGGACTTATATTTATACCTCGCATGAGAGTCGAACCCATTGGAAGGTTAAGAATGGATTGGAAAAAATCATTATACCAACTTTTTGCTTTTGAGTTTGATTTTCAAATGCTAAATCAAAACCAAGTAGCAAATGAAGTAACACCAATAGATATATCTAAAGCTATAGAATCCATTCCGGCAGTTAGCGACGATATAGAACGTTCAGTGTACCGCCTAGTTTTACTTCAACTAATATACACTTCTACTTTTATTGGAATCTTCCAATCGTGTTATTATGTGATACCCTTTGTGGTTTTCTTTGTTCTCGCCATGAAAGAATTGAAGTATCTTAAGGGTAAAGACTATGTTGTCTATAGACACATTGTTAAGAATGCCCATCCAAAGCCTTAGTAATTCAAATATTGCTTATGCGCCTCCTTAGCTTTTCTCCTATCAAGCCCTAGGTAATATCTACAAGTCGTCTCTAAGCGTTCATGTCCAAGAATTTCCTTAATGTGTGCCATTGGGCAACCATTAAACAATAAATTAGTAGCTGTTGTGTGTCGTAAGATATGCGGAGTTACTTTTTTATTTATACCAGACCGCTTTACGTAGCCTTGAAATATCTTACTAACGTCAGCGCGGTTAAGTCTAGTGCCGTGATGCGTTACAAATAGGGGTTCATAGTCATCTTTGCGCTGTTCCATATAAAAATTCACCCAACGCAATGACCTGTCGTTAAAGAATACAATTCGTTCTTTGTTTCCTTTACCGATAATCTTTACCTCTTTCTTTTCAAAATCAATTGAGTCGCGGTTTAAAGATAAAGCTTCAGAAATTCGCATTGCAGTCCCTAACAAAACTTCTACCAATGCGCGAAAGCGTAAACCATCTAAATTAATTTGCTTCGTGTTGTTTTTAGAAGCATATACATTCTCAATCTTGATGCTATCAAAAAATTGTTCAATTTCTTCATTCGATAAAAAGATGACTTCGCGTCTTGGACGCTTAGGAGGGGAAATTAAGTTAGAGTCCATCACTGTTAAACCTAAATTCTTTTGACTAAAGCGGAGCAAGTGTTTCAACACATAAACCATTCCGGCCATGCGCGATGCACCTGCGCCCCTATCAGCAACTTTCTGTCTCAAAACCCCTACGTAAGCCAAGTCTAGTTGCTGAATTGGAATGTCTCCAATATCTTTAATTATCCAACCTAAACATTCACCGTACTTTTGAATTGTCTCCTTCGCAAACGAACATTCATATTGTCCGTAAGCCAAAAACTGAGGGACTAACTCACTTAATAAATTCGATTTCTTACCATAGAATGCATTCGATTCTATTGTTTCATTTTCTTGCATACAAAAAGACTCCTGACGCATTAAGCATCAAGAGTCTTTCAAATTCTAAAAATAGTTTTAACAACTAAATAGTGATTCCAAACATTAAGGCTGTTTGGCTACTTGAATAAAATTGCTTTTAAACAAGCATGAAATGTACCTACCGATTACGTATTGTTTTGAGTCTATACTAGTGCATCAAAATATCGAAATATTGAGATGACGACCATCAGAATGACATGACCGAAACTTCGAAAAGTTTTGGAGATGTGATTATCCTTAGAAAGGAGGTGTTACCGAGCCGTTACCAATCACTATTTAGCTTAAAGTCTTACTTCAAGCTACTGTATTAATTATTTATTGAATCTACTTCATTTTACCCGAACCCTTAGAACGGTCAATCATAAATTTAACCGCTTCTTTAACATTGATAGATTCAATTTTAATATCAGGATGCCTACTCTGGAATACTCTGTAAATCTCATCTGCAAATGCTTGTCCGATAGTAGGCACTTTATCGTAATCCAAGATGATATGCTTGAACTTATCGAGGCTGGTCAGCACTCGTCTCGCCTGCGACCTGGAAACATAGATAGTTCCCATTGTGTAAAGCTTGATTTCCACTTTAGTTTTATCAAAGTTTGGTTCGTTAGGGTCTGACGAAAAGTTTTTAAACAAATCACTTAAATGCTTTTTAGTATATAAGGAGATTTTAAAATTTACCCTTGTTCCCCTTTTTAAGGGCTTTAGCTCCTCTACAAAAACATCAGGTATATTATTATCAATCCTTAATCGATAATCAAAGCTTTCCAGAACAAAGACATCTGCAATCTTGGAAGTGAAGAAAATCCCCTCGCCAGAATGTGCCTGAGGTTCAGTAGTAGTCTTTCCCTTCATTAAGTCCTGGATAGCTTCCAGTTCTGACTTCAAACCACGTTTCTTCATTACATTTTTAAATACACCAATACCAAAGTCATTCACAGAAAAGCATAGGTTATTGTCTTCCTTAGAAACTTCAATTTCAATAAACTTCGATTTGGAGTGTTCAATAGCATTGTTGAGCATTTCCGAAAATGCATAATCAAATATACTACGGATGCTTTCTTTGGCTTTTACTATAAAAGGCATTCGAGCGTTTATCTTATCCAATACTTCGTGTTCCTTTAAGTCAGTGTTGCTTAGCCTTAACTTAATTTGGTTACCTAAGCTTTCTTGAACTTCATCTTTCCTGTCAGGCAATATATAAAACGTGCTGATAGTTTTACCTACCTTTACTAAGAGACCCTCGTCAACCATCTTATTCAGAACTCTGCTGACATACTGTCTGGAATACTCATTCTTAATAGCCGAAAGAACATCGCTGGTCTGTAGCCTTTTATTATGGTCAACAAGTTTTAGAATTACACGCTTTAAATCCATAAAATATGGTAAACCCTTTAAAAATCTATTGTAAACTAATTGTAAACTAACCGTTTATAATTGTCAACTAAATGTAAACTACCCTATTTATAGTATTGGTGTCAGTTAATCTATATTGCCAAGCCAATCTTTAATGCGTTGTTGATTATCTAAATTACAAGCATTGCACCACTGCTCAGGATATGCAGTTTTTGCCCGCCAATAATCATCAATACTAAACCATTTTGCCTGCACAATTTCGCCATCCCTAAATGTTAAATCATCTGGCGAACCATTGTATAAATACGCATAGCTTTCATAAAAATGTAGATGGTCTTCATTAGAGAATTGACCTTTATCAATTAAGTGAAGTTTGTCAGGTTCAATGGTTAAGCCAACTTCTTCTTGAAGTTCTTTAACAGCAGTTTCGCTGTGAGACAACCCTGCTGGCACGTGTCCACCAAAATAGGTTTGCCATTTTCCAGGATTGCCAGCTACTGACTCTGAACGTTTTGAAACCATAAGCTGATAGTCTTTATTCACTAACCAAACATTAACCACACCGTGCCAATACTTTACTGGCTTTTCGTGGACTACTGAACGTGGCAACGGATTTATAGGTTTACCTTGTTCATCGTAAACTTGTAATAATTCGTTAGGCATAATTTGTTTGCATTAACTTACTTGCTAATCATAACAAAAAAAGAGCGGACATCGAAATAAATCGATTCCGCTCAATACTGCTATCTGCTTGCTTATTTTGGAGGGTCAGCTGGTGCTTCCCAATTTGGGACATACATACCAGCACGAAGCTTGCAGTCAGGGTTAAGTAACTCTTTCAACCGCCTGAGGTTAAAATACATACCTTCTATACGACGGTTTCTGTGAGAAAAAATCTCGCCAGCGTATTGTGCCCGCGAAATGAACCCGTTCAATCGCCCTTCCTTCAAGATATATGGGGTCGGCTGATTCATCATCCACAAAAACTTACGATTGACATAAGGCGGCGTCCATTCCACCGTGGAAAGGTCTAATGACTTAGGCAACCCTAATGATACAAGAAACTCCCCAACACTTTTCAGAAAAGCTTTTGAATAGCTCCATCTAACTAAATACAGTTCGCCCACATACTCGACACCAAAGTTGCGAATGATTAAATTTCGAGTGACTGAATTCATTCGCGAGTCTTTAAGGTGTATAGACAGTAACTGCTGTAAATAGTCAGGGTCTGGCAACATCTCGTCGGCAGTCTTTGGGATTGCGACAAGTAGTCGATTTTCCTTGAAAAGCTGGAGAGCAGTTAATAAAGCCTCTACTTGAACAGGGTCTCGTTTTCCCGACTCAATCAAAGCATACGATTGGTTCTGAAGACTACTAACGTTAACAAGCGTCTTCTGTTTATCCGTTCTGGTTTTAGCAGACATTGTAATGTTCCTCTTATTTTGTTTTGACTCTGTATGGTATTAGCATAAGAGCTTCCCTGTTCCATATCCCTTGGTGTTAGCAAGAAGATTTTGACTGGTTCAGGTAAGTCCATAGGACGAATTATAATAACACATTTAAGACTATCCGTCAAGCCAGACCGACCGTAGCCACAACTTACACATCCCCGCTACGTTATTTATTATCGTCTACCAACAGTCCATACCAATTAAGTATCTCTTGTTGAAGATTATGACTATTGCCGTGACTGGTTAATCCTAAATATGATTGCAATACCTCATTTTTAGGTTTCTTATAAATCCGTTTAAGCATTCGTTTCTTGCTTGTAGTTCTTAAGACTCTATGGTGAGAGAAGTTTACCCATCCGAGAAAATCTACACCAGAGGCTAAAGTCTTGATAAAAACCTTGTCGGGGTGTAAACGTAACTGTAACGAATAAGTTAGAAAGTCTGAAATTTGGGGAAGTATGGATAGCAACCAATCCTTACTGGACGAGACAAACACAAAATCATCAGCATAACGAATATAGTATTTTACTTTGAGTTTATGTTTTACAAACTGGTCAAACTCGTTCATATAGACGTTACAGAATAATTGTGAGGTTAAATTGCCCAGAGGCAATCCTTTACCGTTATCCTGAAAATTAAAACTTTCTATCACTCCCTTTAAAAGGGATTGTATATTCTTATCAGGAATATAATTGCTCAGTATATCCATTAACTTAGAATGGTTAATACTGGCGAAAAACTTCTTAATATCACACTTCAAAATCCAGACAGTTTTAGTGTTGTTGTTACTAACACTTAAGGAGCATTGCTTGAACTGCTGTAATGCTTTATGCGTGCCTTTACTATTGCGACAGGAATAGGAGTCAGCAATAAACACCTTATCGAAAAATGGATAGAGCTTTCGATAAATTGCGTGGTGCAAAACTCTATCTCTTACATTTGCTTTGTGAATGTTTCTGGGCTTTGGGTCTGAGATGTTAAATGCTGTATATCCACCGTGCGTATATTTAAAATTGGCAAGTTGGTCGTGAAGTTGTAGAATGTTATCAGATAAATGCATTCCAAATTGCTGCACATCTATCTTTTTCTTCTTACCAGGTAAAAACTCCTGCCAAGCAGTAAAAAGATTTTCTACAGAAATAATATCTTCGTATTTAATTAGTAATTGGCTTTTCATACAAAATGGCATTTAACTCGCCCCCCCCCAACGCAATTTTTCTCCACTAAATCTACCGATACTACAAAAGTTAGTAGATACATATAAAGATTGGCACACCGCAATGCCGCATATGGCTAAAATGACTCGTTATTCACTGGGAGAGAAAATTGACTCATTGTTTATTGAGCTATCTGAACTTATTTTAATTGCTGGCTATACATCACGGGAACACAAGTTGCCACACATTAACAAAGCAAGTATTAAGCTGGATGTTTTGAAGTTCTTTCTAAAAGTAGCCTGGGAATTAAAAAGCATTGAAACTAAAGCTTATAGCGATTTGTGTGTGAATTTGGAAGATGTCGGTAAGATGTTAGGTGGTTGGCAAAAACAACTGATAAAAGAAACTCCCTCCCAACAGGGAAGGAGTTAGTCCAAAGGAAGTTGCGACCGCCAAGCCAGATGTTGTCGTTCCAATCGTTGTTGCTCTTGTTGACGTTGACGTAACGCTCGTCGTTGAAGTTGCGGTTGAAATAGGCATAACATTCGTGCAGAATACCATCTATACCACTGCCCCTTGAATACTCTTGGGGCTGTATTTTATTTGCGGAAATTATCCGACCAGTAAACTGCACCAAGTTCCTTTAGAAACTTCACGCTTGGGAATACTCTGCCATAAGTCGTAACCGACGGCACTCTGATACCAAACGCTGCGAGACAAACAATCTGAAGCCGTGACCGCAGATTTTCCAAATTTATCTGGTTTCATTGTATCAAAATTTGGACAAAAAGAAAGGAGTTCCACAAAACAAATTGTGAAACTCCAAGTGTCGTAGTGTCCTAAGAAACCAGTGCCCAAAGAGAAGGGCAAAGGAATCAAGCAACCGAGGGCTGCTGAACCTTGCGACCGCCAAGCCAGACGTGGCCGAGCCAACCGCTGCAGCTCTCGTCGACGAGGACGTAACGCTCGCCGTCGAAGTCGCGGTCGAAACAGGCATAACACCAGTTGCCGTTCGCATCCTTCCAGCTTGCACCGTTCGGATGGTCATCGGCAAACTCAGGGTGGTCAGCATTGCACTGAGCCTGAGCGGCGATGTCCTGAACCAAGCCACGCTTCTTAAGCCGTGCCTCTACTTCTGAATCGGGCGTAGAGCGATTAGCTCTGAAGAAGACAAACTCGACTTCTTCTTCGCCTTCCCCAGGAAGCAACGGCATACTGTCAACGACAGACTGAGTCTTATACTGCTTGCGACCCGTGTTGTCTAAGACCTGCTGACCAGTCAAGCCACGCTTGACCTTCACCTTGAAGGTGATGGTGTTACGCTTACGGTCAAGAACTGTTTGCACAGCGGTGCTGATAGCAGCCAGGGTTTCGTCTTTCAACTCATCCCAGCCGTTTTCTATCAGGTCTTGGGCTTCCGCTGAGAGTGGCTCTGCTTTCCGCAGAGCATCCTCAAATTGGACACCCAGTTTGCGAATCTGATTATTACTGATTTTTGACGGATTCAATGACGCATCGTTCATTGGTGACGTCCTCCTTATATTCAAAACGTGTTCATTATTACGTGCGAATCCACACGCTATACCTAACTTTCATTAAGCACAGAGCTCTAAACACAAATAATGATGCTTAAAACTCTGTGCTTGATTTAATGCTATATAATAGCATATTTTGACGATTTTGTCAATGTCAGCGAATATGCCCATAATCTTGGTGAAAACTGCCTGCGAACTAATTCATCCTCGGACAGTTTACCATTTAATCATAAAAAAAATTAAGGAGATGATTTTTCATCATCTCCTCTAAGAAACTGTTCCTCTAAAATTGAGTCTACCAATTGTCTACCAAATTTGGAGACTTTTAAATATCCACTATTTTAGGGGGTTCAATAATATAAACTCTAACCTAAATAAATATCTTAAATAAATCTTTCAAATTTGTTACTCTGAAATTTGGTTGAGCTGTATTTGGATAGGGTATTATATCCCTTTCATACAGCACAGTGGACATACCAAGATTTTTAGCAGGTAGAAGCCCTCTATACCAATTATCATCAATGATGATACTTTCTTCAGGCTTAGCACCTGAATCTTGCAAAATAGTTAAGTAGAAATTAGGGTCAGGTTTTTGCAATCCAATATGGTCTGACATTTTCTGATGAGAAAAATAAGGAAGTAACCCTGCGGTTTCCAGCAGTGTCATAGTTTTTATGTTTTGATTAGCCATAATCCCTAAATTGTAAGATTTACTAAGTTCGGTCAATACTTCTTTAGCATCTGGTCTTATATATGACAAAGCGTGATAGTTATAATTACAAACACTAATATATTCGGCTTCTGCTATTTCCAAATGTGCAGAATTTTTGAACATTTCCCTAAGAGCATTGATGCGAACACTTCCTGGTAATTGCGAGGCTGCCAACCAAGAATTATAAATATCTTCCATAGTTATATTTGGAATAAATTTCTGAGTTACTTCAAGTAAAGCAGCTTGTCTTAAACTCTCGGGTTTATCATCATTAAGTATGACCCCGCCCATATCAAAAAATATCCAATTTATAGAAGCATCTTTCATACAATAATTATACCTTATAATTAGTCATATCTTAAGAACTTAGCGTGTGCTTCTTTTAATGAAGCTTTGTCAGTGCCTAAGTAATACCTTGCAGTAGTTTCAATATCACTATGACCTAATATCTGTTGAATTATACGAATATCAGCACCCTGATGAGACATTAAAGTGGCTGCTGTATGTCGCAAAATGTGAGGTGTTACTTTTTTCTTCAACCCTGCGTTTTCAGCGTAGTGCTTGAATTGCTTGGATAAATCATAAGCCTCTAACCGCTTCGGTGTGCCGAACGTAACAAATAACGCAGGGTCGTTATCCTTACGCCTTAATAAATACATTTGTAACCACGAAATAGCTCTATCATTCAAAAACACAGTTCTCTGCTTATTGCCCTTGCCGATAATCACTACTTCTTTACCAGCCCAATCAATATCATCACGGCTGATGGATAGGGCTTCGGAAATTCGCATAGCAGTTGATAGCAAAACTTCCACCAATGTTCGCATACGTAGTCCTGGTAAAGTTGCAGTGTTCATAGCACTGACGAACTGTTCTACTTCTTCTTTTTTCAAATAGGGAACTTCCCGTCTTGGGATTTTCATAGGTTTAATCTCCTTTGGGTTAATTGTAGGTAATTGATAAACTTCGTTGCAATACGTTAGGAACTTTCGTAGTGGGAATAAAATACTATTAACTCTGCACTCCTTTGCACCTCTGATTAAAATTCGTTTTTTAAGTTCAGTGATTGCAGGCAAAGTTAAATCTTGAGGATATACCACCTGAGGCAAATCCCTTAAAATCCACTTCAACGACTCGCTATATTTCTTGGCTGTCTTAGGGCTGTAATTCAAATCATAAACTACATAATCTGCAAACAAAGGTATGAGCTGGTCGAAAGTTAGAGACGTCAAAACCACAGCAGTTGGCTGCTGAGCAGTGTAAGCAATTTGGTTTTGATAACTCTGTTCCATAAATCAATCCCAATTCTTACTTCTTTGATAGTTTTAAATTGCTATTTCTCAGCATTCGCTGAATTAGTTCGGCTTCCTCCTGATTGTTTTCATTGTTAGCGATGCTCTTAACTTTCTTCTCGACTTCTTCATCAGGGAGCGAGGCATAATCAAACATAGTAGTTGCCATATTCTCGTGCCCCAAATTCTGGCTAACAGCTTTAAACTCGGCTGGTGTCTGACATAATTCCATAGCTGTTTTGGTTGCTGTATGTCGGAAAGAATGAGGTGAAAAGTATTCCAATCCTGCTGCTTCAAAACGCTTCTTAAAAATGGTTCGAATACTATCTGTTCCTTTCCAAAACTGATTATCTACATTTTCAGCTGTAAATGAGTAGCTATCCTCAATTCCTTGCTCCCTCTTAGTTGCAGGAAACAATGGGTCTTGGTCAGTAAATAACTTCTCCTGTTTGAGGTATTGAACCCAGTCTTCTACAATCTTCCAAAAGCTGGGGTCAAATATAAAAAGCGTGGTTAGAATATCTTTAGAAAACTTCGTTCGAACTCCTCTCTCAGGGTCTTGATGAACTTGCTGTCTTTCTATATTCAAACACTCAATAGGCAAAGTAATAATTGCCTCATCTCGCATAGCAGAAATTAGAGTGAAGCAAAGCAAAGCCCTATCACGCCTATCAACTTCAGTCTTTATCTCTATCGAGCCAACTACTTTCTGGATAATCTCCAAGGTTGGATAGCGTTTTCTACTTTGATTTTGAGCAACTTTCTTTTGTTTTTTATCCAACTGCAAATAAGCAATTTTATCTAAGGAGATTTTGGATTTATATCCTTGTTGCCCTGAAAGCCATTTGAAGAAATCAGCAAGACAAATAAGATAATGATTGCAGGTGGTCAAGGATATTGGTTTATCAGTTGCCTGATTTTTACGTTCAAATAGCCATTTCTTAAAAGCTTTAGCTGTTTCGGGTTTGAAAGTTCTATAATCGGCGGATTGAGTAAATTCATCCCACAAGTTTATAGCCCGCTCAACTTTTTCAATTGTGCTCCCAGCAAGACCTTCGGCTTCCTTCAGCCAATCATAATACTTGCGTTTAATGCGTTCGTTTTGTAAGTTAATTTTTGTCATAAGTATATTTGTTAATGTGAGTGATTAAGAGATAGGTTCAAGGGTTAGATAATCTTGGTAGACGCCTCCTTTTCATACGTGCTAAATAGGTTGATTTTAGTGCCGCAGACTTCACAAAGACCCGATATAGCTTTTTTAAATTTGCCCTTACTACCGATTTTAATATCAGTCTTAGTAATAACAACGGCTGATGGCAAGCTTTTCCTGCCAGTGCAACATTTGAAGCAATAGGATTCCCCCTCGCCAAGTTTGCACTTCTTGCTTTGCATCCTTTTCTTTAAAAATTGAGCCAGAACTTCCCCGTGTATTAAGTAAGGATTGGCACTGCCCTCAATTGGGGTCAATCCTTCTTGAGATACCCAGTTTTGAACAGTGCGTGAATGCACCCCCAACAAAGCTGCTACTTCTTTAGTAGCGTAGCTGCGGTGCTTCCGTATTATTCTTGGGTTATATTTACGTCTCATAGAAGGGGGTTAGCTTTAGAGGTAATTAGGATGCTGACTTGGTTTTGGGAAACCCCCTCTATGAGATGAACCTCCGCCAAGACAGCAACCTAATTAACCCTAACTTATTAAGCAAATGCCTACTATGAGGATAATAAATATCAATAATACCTGTAATTAACTTCTGCTTAACCTAAGCAAACAAAAAAGATGGCATTTTAAGCCATCTCGGGTTACTTATTAACAACAACCAAAGGTTATTCTAAAAATTGAATTGTAAATCTATCTCTATTCAGTTTATATCCGCCAGTATTTACCTTTACAATCAAGTCATCGGCAAGAATTAACTTTAGTTTGAAGTTTTTGTTTATCTCATCAATCTCTTTACTGATTAAAGGCATAGTCTGACCCAGTAGTCCTGCTAAAGCACTTCCTGATTGTTTTGCATTATTCAGAAAACGCACTAATTGAGCTCGTTTCCCTTTAATTGGATAGTTCGGCTTTTTGGTAACTGCATTAACATAGATACCATTATCAGTAGAAATATAAATAACTACGGTAGAATTAACTTTTTGCTCAGCACCATTTTCTGTGTTTTCTTCAGTATGAAACTTTTTATATAAATCTGTCTGCCTAAACTTTGCGTCATTTTCCTCCATCAGCTCCTTGTCGAGCTTAATATGGGCTGCGATAGCCTCATCAATGGATTTAAACATCGCCTCTATCTCTTTTGAGAGCTCCATCTGCTTAGAGCCAGACGTAATATATAAACGTTCTATTTTGCCATAAAATTCTTTCGCTTGCTGACTATAGCCATATTCCCACTCAATTTCTATATCCTGGATATTACCTACCAAACTTTCAAATAACTCAGGCTTGGCTTCTCTCAGTTCTTCAAAACCTTTGAGAGTAAGGAAGTCATCAACAATTTTATCAAGATGAGTATAGTAATAGTTAAGGGCTTCATCGGTTATATTAAAATAACCTCTGCATTCCGCTTCCAGTATCTGAATAATCTTTCCATAGTAAAGCTTGATGATATATAACGCTTGATTAAAGTCAAAACTTTCCAATGCCTTACGCCGCTCCTTGTCTTCCTCGCTTACTTGCTCTGTAGGTTGTTCAGGAGTTTCTTCTGGTTTCTCATTTGGCATCTTATGGTCAGAAATTTGATTGCCTTTGAGCAATTGCCAAATGTTAAACGACAATCGCTCATTCTTGTGAATAGGATTAACCCATTCATTTACCATAGTAAGAATATAGATTGGTTCTATGTTTTGTTCGCGTGCATTTTTAAAAAGAGTATATAATTCTTCAAAACGTGGTCTAATTAACTGAAACTTAATAATGTATATGCCGTTTTCTTTTCCCTCTTGGGCAACTCTAAGTATCTTCCATTCTTCTAATCGGTAAATATGAGCTCGCTTAAGTTCAGCCTCCAAAGTTCCCATAAGATACTCTTTGGTTTTGCAAGCAATAGTTAAAACCTTGGCTGGTCTAATTTCCGTGTCTCCACTTTTAATCTTAAAGCTTCGGTTTTCAGGAAGATTGTTAGGAATAGCAAAGTCTAAATTTCTTATTTCATTGATAACCCACCATATTTCTTTGATGAGCTTTTCTTCAGGATTCATAGAGGGGGAATTAAAAAAGAGGCTGAATACCTCTTATTTTAGCAAAATATCGCTCATCTTAGTAGATAGCCAATTACTTAATGGCTTTGCAGGTTTGTTCTAATTCCTTTTGGAACACATACCCTACCTCTTTAAAACCTATTTCTTCTAACTGCTTAACCTGTTCGCCAGCTTTAAAAATTAAATCAGGTTCTTCATCCCGCAAATAATGCCTAACCCAGTCTAAGTAATAATCTGGGTCATTATGCTTTGTCAGGAAGACGCTACAGTTAGCGATAGCTTGAGCTAAGGCAAACTTTTGCTTCTCTGGGTCATCCATAGCTATTCTATCCCCATTCGAATAAATACCACCAGATTTTAGAACTCTATACACCTCTGCTAATATCTTAGCTCTTACTTCGTGATGGATGTTATGTAATACATAGCCACTGTAAAAACCATCAATGGATTCAGAGGGAATTTTTTTAATTTCTTCATACAAATCACCTATAACAAGCTGTGTATTTTGAAGTTTATCTTGGCCGACATATTCTTTTGTTTTTTCGGCCATATTTGCCACATTATCAATAGCAATAATCTTGGCATCGGGGAATAAATCCAAAACCATTTTGGTTGTTATCCCTGTTCCAAATCCAGCCTCTAATAATAATGGGCTTTTAGTATCTCCAAAGTGTTCCTTCAAAGCCTTAACTACTGAGTATTGAAACTCATCGTGCCAAGGCACAGCTTCGTGGAAAATATCATAGTTTTCGCCAAATTCATCAGCGAATCTTTCTTTGTTATCTTGCGACATAAATATATTATTTAACTTTATTTAGCTACACTCCATAATTCTTCAAAAAATCTCATATACGCATCTGCAATACTTTGATTTTTTACTTGAATAATTGTTGGCTCGTCTTCAAAAATTTGAGTGATTACAGTGTCATAAAAAACATTATAATTAGCTGGGTTTTGTATGTTCCTTGGCATCTCTCGAAACTCATTCAACTCAGGATGTTCTTTAACTAATCGGCGGTCAATCTCTCCTTGGTCGTATGTTACCATTTTCCATTTGATATGTTTTTTAATTCGTAGGCTTTCATATGTTTTGTAAAATTCTTCCATAGGAGCATACCACGCATCTGCTACCGCCCCCGCAACATAAATTGTAGTATTCTCAGGCAATCGTTTCATTAGCCCTAAATGATAAGCTTGGAATTGTTCACGACCCTTAAATACTTCTATTGAATCATCACGTTTGGCTATATCAAGAATGAATGACCTTATTTCTGAGTCTGATTGATTACTGAAAAATTTCGTTGCTTTTTCGTATTGAGCCAAAACTCCTTTTTTCAGAAATAGCACTCTATCGGCAACAGACATAGCAAACGACATATGGTGAGTTACGATAACCATCGTATAACCATCTTTAGCTAACGCTCTAATTAGGTCAAGCACTCCTTTAGTCAGTTCTGGGTCTAAAGCGGAGGTAATCTCATCGAGGAGAAGCACCTTAGGCTTCATTATCACTGCTCTGAGCAGTGCCACACGCTGACGCTGACCACCAGAAAGTTCTGATGGGTAGTTATTTACATAAGCAGCGAGGTCAAACCTTGTGAGTAATTTTATTGCTTCCTCACGAACTTCTTTTAGTTTCCTGCCTTTTAATCGAGGAGCTAAGGTCAGATTTTCAAGCACTGTTAAGTGTGGCCATAAAGTATATTCTTGAGACACATAACTGGCGAGAGCCTGTTTATCGATTAAAACCTCACCTTTATCTAAAGATTCTAACCCAGCCAGCAATCTCAATAATGTGCTCTTGCCTGAACCACTCAATCCTAAAACACAGACGACTTCCCCAGCCTTAACGGAAAATGTAATATCGTTAACACCCCTGATTTCTTTATCCTGTGTGTAGTTCTTTGTAAGCTGTTTTGCGTTAAGCATATTTTGGAACATATCGTTTTTGAATCCAGCTAATTAAAATATGAAGAGGTGCGAGAATAATAAAGAAGAATAGGACTAACAAAGAATAAATCGCTACTGGTTGGTAAGCCATTGAGTTAATTGTCTGGGCAACTCTAAATAATTCAGGAACAGAAATTAAACTTGCGAATAGGGTATACTCCAACATCGCCGCTTGAATTAAAAGCAATGCTGGCAAAGTCCTACGCACTAACAATGGTAATTCAATATACATAATTACTTGGTTGGAAGTCATTCCAAGGGTAATACCAGCATCCCTGTAAGACTTTGGTAGTAATTGCAACTCAGCTGAAATTAAGTAGGCAACTGCAATCATATTTATCATTCCTAATGCAAGAACAGTAGTCCAAAAAGGATTAACTACAATCCCCAATAATCCTTGCAGAGGATAGTGAAGCCAAAATAGCAAAACTAAAACAGGTATCACCTTAGTAACAAATCGAGCACCACTTATCATTGAGCCAAGCTCTTTACTATAACGACCACCAACAATACCCAAAAGGGTTCCAAGAGGAACCCCAATAAGGATTATCGAACCAAGTAATTTTAAAGTAGTTAAAAATCCTTGGGCGAATAAATGATGGTAATCAATAAGAATTTGGAGCATACTATCATTCTAAGTTTCTGCTATTTATTTAGCGAATAGTCATTCGTAACTTTATAATTTTCAAGAGTGCTGGCAACTGTGCCTTCGTTTACCAATTCTGTTATTGCCACATTCCACATATCAACCATTGAGTCTTCCCCTCGGGCGAATGCAAAACTGTTTCCAAAAGTTCTAACAGGGTTAGTTCCAAGGCGTGTAATTTTTCCAGGATTTGTTTTTAAGAAGTCGTTCGCTGCGGATGGCTCAACAAAAGTTATATCAGCTTTATTGTTCAAAATGTTAAGGAATACTTCCGCATATGAAGTTGCTTGAGGCAACGTATTTACTTTTGCTTGAGGATAATCTTGAGCGGCAATAAACGTTGCCATTTCACCATCTACTGCACTTACGGAATACTGACTTGAATTTAACTTTGTTAAGTCATTGAAACGATTATCGCCAGTTTTAACATATGGGAAAATTTGGCTATTCATTGGGGCAATGGAGAATACCGCTTCACGAGCACGGGCTGAATTTGGCCACATTTGTGTTCCCAACATATCATACCTTTTTGTTTTAAGACCTTCTATGGCTGAACCCCAGCCTACTTCTTCTACCCAATTTGTTTTTAGGTTAAGTTTTTTGGCAGCAGCTTCTACCAAATCATAAGATACACCAGACAACTTACCTGTTGCAGGGTCTTTAAATAGAAGTGGCGGATATACAATATACCCAATACGGATTTCTCCATTTTGGATAACTTTGTCAGAAACTGCTTGCGAGCTATTTTTGTTTCGAGCCGTGATACCCAATACAAGAGCGACCACAGCAATGATTCCTATTACAGGAACTATGTAATTTTTCATAGAGAGGGATTAAATGATATTAACCTTATTTTAGCACATTTTTCCTACTATATTCAAAGTCAAGTTTTATTAGTAACTCAGGAATTTGCCGTGAGCCTCCTTAGCCTTGCTCTTATCCAGCCCCAAATAATACCTGCAAGTGGTTTCCAATCTATCGTGCCCCAATATCTCTTTGACGTGCGAAATAGGGCAGCCATTAAAGAGCAGGTTAGTTGCCATCGTATGCCTTAGAATATGCGGCGTGAGTTTCTTGGTAATTCCAGCTTTCTTACTGTATCGCTGAAACAATTTATTTACCTCGCCCTTATCCCATCGATTACCTTTTTGCGAAATAAATAATGGCACGTTTTCATCTTTCCGTTCTTCCAACAAATATCTTACCCATTCAAGTGAGCGGTCATTGAAAAATACAGTTCGCTCTTTACTGCCTTTACCGATTATCTTTGCATCCTTGTTTTCAAAGTTAATACTATCTCGATTAAGCGACAAGGCTTCAGATATTCTCATACCTGTGCCGAGTAACACCTCAACCAAAGTTCTAAATCTTAGCCCATCCATTCGGACATTACTCTTTTTTCTTTTCTGCTCCCACGTATTCTTAATTTTTATTACACTTACAAAGGCTTCAATTTCTTCATTCGTTAGAAACAACACTTCACGTCTATGCCGCTTAGGTGGTTTTATTTTAGTGTGTTCCAATACTTCGAGTTCAACTATATCTTTGCAATATCGCAAATAACTTTTCAGAGCAAATACCATTGAGCCAACACGAGACTCGCCAGCACCTCGCATTATTATTTTCTGCTTCAGCTCAGTAACGTGCACTAACCGAATATCAGTTACTGGCAAATCTCCAATATCTCGAATAATCATTCCCAAACATTCTCGGTATTTTCTTATAGTCTCAGATGACCAAGTTAAATCATATTGTCCGTGCCTTAAAAATCCTTCGACCAGTTCGCTCATCTTTGGACAGTAAGTAGAGGGAGAGAGTGGCAAATTGCTACTCTCCAGTTTTTGTGTTGTTTCTACGACAGTTTTCTCAAACATAAAAGCCTTACTTCAGTATTTGAAATAAGGCTTTTATGTAAACAAAGTGTTTAACAACTAAATAGTGATTCCCAGCATTTACCCCTGCTGAGACCTTATATATTGCTACATAAGGCGAAATGGGAGACCGATTACGTATCCTTTTGAGTCAAACTAAGTGCATCTAAAATTCGAAAAAATTAGACGACGACCATCAGAATGTCTTGACTAACGCTTCGAAAAGCGGTGTAGTTAAGAAAATATCCTTAGAAAGGAGGTGATCCATCGACAGCTTCCGCTACCGATGCCTTGTTAC
>CAYODY010000010.1:0-38845 GCA_964402965.1 uncultured Candidatus Saccharibacteria bacterium | reverse complement strand
ATCTCTCTTACTAGCGCCATAAAGGTTTTCCACCTGTATCTATAGGACCTACCAAAAAACACCCTTGCGGGTGTTTTTAAATTATACGAACTTTACTGACCGTTTATTGAGCGTCGTGTAATTGGACCAACATATCCAACAGATGGACTAATACCTTTTGCCTTTTGGTAGCGGATCACTGCATTTCTAGTAAGCATTCCAAATAATTCAGTCTCCTGCCCTGGTGAACCTGGACCTGAAGATGCCAAAGGAAAACCATTAGCATTTAAATACTGCTGAAGCTGTTTTACATCAGACCCTCGTAGTCCAAAGTACAAATTACGAGTTAGCAGAGAGCTAACTCCAAGTGTTGGTGTGGCAATTTGCTGTTCTGGAGTTAACGCAGGAGTCTGCTGATTAGGAATCGGTAAATTCACTTTCTTAGTGATGCTACCAGAACGAGTACCAGATATAACAGTGAAAGGACCAATAGTTAAATGATTCGACTCAATATCAGTAAGATTAACTGTATAAACCTCACAAGTGTAGGTACTCCCTATTTCTGCCTGCTGTAATTGTACCTCCATATGTCCGCCAGCATTCTCTCCAACTAAAGGTTCTGATATACCACCACAAGGAGTAACAAAATAAGTATGATCCCCAATTATATCTGCATCAAAAACATAAGCAATATCTGAATAGGTTGCTCTGGGTTGTATTTGAGAAATTTCTGTTAGAACGCCTGGAGTATCATCATATGGAACTAAAGTTGGATACTGGCCTGGGTCTATGTCCCATATATCAGGGAAACCCCAATTAGCATCTGTAAAAGTGGATTCAGTTTTCATTTCTGCAGTTGTCTTACCTGTGCCGCCTACAGAAGTTGCTTGACCAGAAGTCTCTGTATCCCAAAAACTACTCTCAACAGATAATGTGCCCTCATCTTTACCTACCAAACCACCGAGATCAGTACCACCAGCTTGTACATTGCCAGTAGAATAAGATTTTATAATACTACTCTCTCCAACGTTATTACCAACTAAACCACCAGCGATTTTTAAGTTTGTCGCCGCATTCAACTCTACTTGGGAGTAAGAATTACTAATAACAGCATCTTCAGTTTGTCCCACTAAACCCCCAGTATAAGTATCTGAGCCCACAGTACCTGTAGTAACTACACCGGTAGCATAACTATATTGAATAGTAGAGTCTGGATCAGCTTTACCAACCAACCCACCCAAGTACTGATACCCAACTAAGTCTACATTTGCACTTGAGTAATAAATATGGCTATCACTTAAGGCTCCGACAATTCCACCAGTGATACTGATTGCGGCACCTGAAGTTAATAGCGCCTCTACGTGTACATTAACGATCTTTGTATCATTAGTTGCAGTCGTTGCCAAAACTCCACCTACAAAGTTAGTCTCTACATCAGCATCAGTAAATGATAGATTATACACCTTTGCACCGTTCAAATTCCCGAAAAATGCATTACCATTAACATATCCTCCAACAGTTAAATGTTGAATTGCGAATCCTGCTCCGTCTAATTTCCCAGTAAAAGTACCTAGTGGCGCCCAATCTGCGATACCACTACAATCGATGTCATTTCCCAATACATAGTCACCATCTAAATCGTTATCGATATCTCGTAATCCCAAACAAGTAGTAATGGTTGTAGCAGCTTGTGCATAGCGAGGGACAGAGAAGCCAACTAGCGATATAATTATTGCCGGTACAATTAGGAAAGTAGCATACATTTTCATTTTGTTCATTTATTTTATTTCAAAAAATTATATATAAATTATATCATGGAATTACTTATTCAAATTTAGTTGAGTTTTAATTCTTCCAACCCAACTCTCCTAACAAAAAGCATCAGCTTAGCTGATGCTTTTTAATACGCGTTATTTGTAAATCAAAGCTTTTGGGAAGAGTTATTCGAACTGCAAGACCCCTGCCAATCTTTGGCTTAACACTTTAACTTGGGTAAGAAGTTTGTCGTAAGAATTAGCCAACACAGCTGTTGCAGGATTGTAACCCCAAGAAGTTAGAATAGACATGGAAGGAATTCCCACCAAAGCACTGCTACCAATAAGCTGAAGTGTGCCGGCATTATTAATTAAAGTACCAAGATGGTGTGCTTGCTGAGAGGTAGATATATTTGGAGCAGATTCCATGAACGATACATCTCCATAATGAGAATTTGCAAAGGAAAAGCCAAGAGCTTTAAATACAGTAGCAGATGTAAAGCCAGCTTTCTTTCCACCGGTAATTAAGTAACAAGTTCCTTTATCTGCTCCCCTATCTGAACAAGTAATTGAACCATCACGTGGAGGAATAAAATCTCCAACAGGAAGAGTTAAGTCCGCGCTTCTAGCTTTTACAACATTGTTCCAAGTATTAAAACCATAAGATAGATACGCACCTGCAGAAGTGTATGGACGACGTTTGCCATCTGCAGTAAGAGTGTAAATAGTACCGTCTGTAGTGACTATATTAGTACCTACTGCGTGACGAGCGATACTGCCTGAACTGCCGCCAGCAGAGGCTACGGAAGCACCAAATAATCCGAAGAATGAGAAGCTGTCTGTTTCGCAAGTAACTGTATTAGCTAATGTGTCTACTGTGCATGGCGTTAAAGCACTCCATACTCCACCGCTGTAATGGTAAATCACTAAAGTGGCTTCATCTATACCTCCAAGATCTCCATCTTGGTAAGACATTGTAATGGTTAAAGCTGAATTAAATGATGTAACACTAGTGCCTACTCCAGAAAGAGCCTTTAGCTCGTAAGAGTAACCATCAATTGGTGAAAAGCCATTTGGTGAACCAATGACATTAATCGCATCGGAAGTATCAAGTTGCTTAATCTGGAATTCTGCATCAGCTCCTGCTGCGCCAGATGGAATCTCTAAGTCCAAAGTGGCACCACCAGAAGTTAGACTTGCTGTGCCGCCAGTGGCGTCAGGAATTGTTTCTGTTCCCTGCGCAATGACTTCTGCAGAGCCTGTACAGCCTGTAGTAGTGAGAGTGTTGTCTGAACCAGTGGTTTGGTTTAAACCAGCATCTTTTGAACGAACTCGGTAATGGTAAGTGGTACAAGCTAACAATGGAGATACTGAAACCGAGTGGCTAGTTACTCTTGGGGATGTATCTGCTTCCGATGTAGACGATCCATAACTAGAAGTTAATCCGTAGTCTACAATACTGGAAGAATCTTCATCTGTTGTCCATGTTACGACCGCACTAGTATTGCTAGGAGTAGAAGTTACTAGAGAGATAACAGAGTTTGTGGTGTCTATGACCAAGGCTTTGTTGGCCGCTAAGTTAGTGGCTGGGGTAAAGCTGACCATTTCATTGTTGTACTGGTCTTCTACTGTTCCTGAGATAGAGCTAACGGTTAAGTCGGAGCTAGTATCCCCTCCTTGAACAGTGTAGTTACAGGTGCCAGTAGTTGAATTCAAAACGGAGAACGTACAAGTTCTGTCGACAGTACCTGTTTCTAGTGTTACTGTTAGATTTCCGGTGGTAGTAACGGCTTCAGAGAAGGTTACATCAATATCTATGACTTCTCCGGCAGCATATGTGCCATTGGCTTTGTCGGAAGAAACTGAAGTAATGGTAGGAGGAGTGGTTTTTAGTACCACGGCTTTGTTTGCCGCCAAGTTTGTCCCAATAGAGAAACTGCTCATGGCATTACCACCAAGATCTGCTATTGTTCCTGAGATTGAATTAACTGTTAAGTCTGAGCTAGTATCTCCAGCTTGGACTGTATAGTCACAAGTTCCTGTATCTGAGTTAGTAACAGTGAATGTACAAGTTCTATCTGTGGATCCTGTTTCTAAAGTTACTGTGACATTTCCTGTAGAGGTAACTGGTTCAGAGAAAGTTACATCAACATCTATTACTTCACCTGGGCCATATGTTCCATTGGCCTTGCTTGAAGAGACTGAAGTGATAGTTGGTGCTGTGGAGTCTAAAGTGATTGGTTCATCAAAGTGAACTGCCCAGTTGTATAGGGTGTTACCGTAAAGTGAAGGGTACGGATCTGAGTCACGCAAGTTACCTGCTGCAGAGCCTGCATTTTGAGCTCCTGTGTTTGTTCCCGGCACACCTGTATACGCATAACGTAGTCTTTGGTTTGCACCAGTTGGTGTTCCAGAAAGAGTGACTTTCACCGTATCTGAATCTAAAATTTCTACAGAGCTAATTGTAGCGGAAGAAGTAGAATCATAATACTCAAAACCATAATTTGTTCTCGCACTCACTAAGGTAGTATCGAAGGTTAGTGAGCCTGCAGGAACATGGAAGTTCGCGTAAATTATATTACCAGATCTAACCGCAGAATCTGGAGAAAGTGGACGCCAAGATTCATGATCAATTACAACCTTTTTAATTACTTTACCGTAGTATTCACCTAGCCATCGAGAGCTAGCACCAGTTAAATGGTGGCGATCTGAATAATTAAAGTAGTACTTAGGTGCAACCAAAACAATCTTTCCAGGATTGTCTTCTGCCGCGTATAACTGGTAGATCGGGATTTCTGAAGTGGCATCATTTGCATAGGAAGACATGAACGAACTCATCTGGTCTAAGAATAATGGGATTGTGCCAGTTTGCCCTGTAATTGCTTTAGCGTCTGTTTCGTAATCGCTTTGCCACTCTTCTAAATACCCTTGATAAGTTGCTCCGCTAACACCATTGTAGTTGTCAGTTTCACCGTGAATTGTAGTCACGCCAATAACTCTAGACGTTCTACCCAAAGCTGTTGCGGCACTTTTCGCATTAGTAACCTGAGTCATACCAGTACTGTACGGACCAGTACCCTTTTTCAATTGGGAGTAGGTGTATCCGCTAACACCGTGCAAAGATACTGCAACATCAAAGTCATTTCCTGGGTCGTTTGCAGTAATAGTATTCGCCATTGAACTACTAATTGTTTCAACAGAACTTTCTACTAAAGGAGTGAAGCTAGCACCAGTACCAAGACCACCAGCACCACCTGTAAGCATTAGGTTTGAATATGGCTGTGTCGTTGTTAGAGCAGGAGTAGAAGCAACCCCAACAGAAAGACTTTGACCAGTAGAAAGAATTTGGTTAATGTAATCTATTTCTGTAACTTGCGCTGTAGCAGAACTTAGAACAGGAGTTCCTGTAGTTGGTGAAATGCTTGAAACTGGAGTAACTTCAAATTTTAAATATTTGGTTAAGTCGTCAGATGTGACTGTGTAATTAATACTAGTTGCACCTGGGATAGCAGTGTAAGACCCACCTGCTGAATCGGCACGCAACCAACGATAGGTAGAAGTTGCTTCGGCATTTCCATTGGCGTCAGTATAGGTGTATGTACCTGTGAGCAATTCTCCTAGTGAAGCAGAGCCAGTTATAGAAACAGAGCTTGCAACTGGAGCAGTCGGTGTTGCAGATACAGGAGTAGCGTTAGCGGTTGTTGAAGGATCGCTAGTTCCGTTTGTATTAACGGCAGATACTCTAAAATTATACAAAGCTCCATTAGTTAAACCAGTAACAATAGCAGAGGTGCTAGTAGAAGCGCCATCAGAAAAAGTTGTCCAACTTCCAGCTGTGCTCAACTTATATTGAACTACATAGTCTGTAATCGCCGCGCCGTTGTCTCCCCCTGAGGTCCAAGATAAGCTAGCCTGTCCGTCGCCTGCTGTAGCTCCAAGCCCAGTTGGAGCAAAAGGGCCAGTAACAGGTTCAATAATGTAAACGTCATCGTATGTTACCGTCCCTGCAGCGTTTAAACCACCAAACCAGAAAGGCTTGTCGGTGAATGTACCACCAGCGATAGTTGCGTTTGGAGATCCTGCACCATTAGCGTAAATATCTACCCCACCGGACTGTTTTGCCACTATCCTAAAAGTAGTTGGTACTCCATTAGTACAAGAAGTTATACCCGAAAGAGTTTGAGGCGATGAAGCTTGGTTAGAACCATTTAGCCAATAGTATATTTCCCAGCCAGTGGAATTAGATAAGAAAATATAGGAAGCGGAGCCGCTTACAGTAAAGTTCAAATCGCCATACCCTGCTGCTACCGGGCCCGTACCGCTACCACAACTTGAGCGAGTAACAGAAAATTCCATGCTTACATCACCGTTTGTACGATCGTAAGTGTTAGTAGTATAGACCCCATTTTGCGAAGCCCAGCTCGCTGTTGTAGGCGTAATAGATAATGACCCATTTTGTGTAACATTCCCAGTAGTGCCACCCAAACCGCCGGCATCAGATTCTGTCCATTTATTAGTGTTGATCGTGGTACCAGTAAAATCATCAGTCATTGCATAGGTATTTGGCGTAGCATTAGCCGTGCTAGATGCAGCTCCAGTTCCCACAGAGTTAACGGCTGAAACCCTAAAGTTATACAATAATCCATTAGTTAAACCTGTTACTGTTGCTCCAGTTGAAGTAGAAGTGCCATCTGCGAAAGTTGTCCAGGTGGTAGGTTCAGAATTTAATTTATATTCAACTATGTAGTCAGTGATAGATGCTCCACCATCAGTAATAGGGGCAGACCAAGTCAACACCGATTGAGTGCTAGTTCCACTAGTTGCTGCGAGGCTTTGAGGTGCAGATGGAACGCTTAAGGCAGGAGTGGCCGTAGCTGTACTAGATGGAGTGCTAGTACCAACTCCATTTATTGCAGAAACTCTGAAGTTATAGCTCAGCCCATTTGTTAATCCAGTTACAGTTGCATATGTAGAAGTAGAAACACCGTCTGAGAAAGTTGTCCAAGTAGTAGGCTCGCTATTTAGTTTGTATTCAACAAGGTAGTCTGTAATTGCAGAACCACCATTACTTGAAGGTGCTGACCAAGTTAATCCCATCTGAGTGCTGGCAGGAGTTGCAACTAAACTCGTTGGAGCATCTGGTTCAGTTGCTGCCCCTGTCCCATTTACAGCGAAGTTATCTACCAAAGTCGCCGAACCGGAATGGCCTGAAAGAAAGAATCCCTTATTATTAAATGTACCGCCTGTAGCAGTGGCCGCTGGGGTACCACTTCCATTTATATACAAAGAAGCCCCTGTGGTGGTTCCAATAGTAATTCGAATATGAAAAGATACGTTATTAGTACAAGTACCTAAATTAGAAAAGTTTTCTGCATTTGAATTAGCACTTTGACGGGAAAAATAAATTGTATTACTAACAACATACATAGTATATGATTCGCCTCCACCAGTAAGCACTCCAGGATCGCCGTACCCAATACCCATAATACTGCTCCCTGCGGTACAAGTTACATCTGCTTCCATTTCTAAACCACTAAGACTTCTATCATAAGTTGTATCTGTCACAACATAGTTCGCACCCCAAGTCCCGGAACCAGTCATACTTAAAGAACCGTTTTGCTGAATATTCCCCGAAGTACCACCAACGCCACCCGCGTCAGTTTCGTTCCATTTAGCCGTGTCTATTGTTGTCCCTGTAAAATCGTCGGTCAATAGAACAGTTGCTTGAACTGGTCTAAAATATACGAACAGTCCAAGGACTAAAATGGCGATTGAGATTTTGGCAAGATATTTCTTATACATAAGCACTTTTCTTAATTTTATATTTTTTTCAAAATCGATTAGTAATTCACATTATTCTGCACCAATAAGCGAAAACTTGATTAATACTATTATAACATCACTTTTTACAAAAATATATTTGTATTCGGAATATATTTATAATTTGACCTTAAAATCAAATATTTCCAAAGAAATATTGACTTATATTTTATCTGCAGTATAATTTAAAAGCCTTGGGTACTGGTGAGGAAGAAGCGATAGGTCTCACAGACTAAATCTAGTGAGCGCTTCAACTGATGATCCAATATCAATTACAACCGGCTAAACCGGTATTTTTTTATACCAAAAAATAGTAATTAATAGAAAGGGTTCGTTATGCAATGTCCAAACGACCAAACAACCCTAGCCATGACCGATAGAAATGGCATCGAAATTGACTACTGCCCTACCTGCCAAGGAGTATGGCTAGACA
Organism: uncultured Candidatus Saccharibacteria bacterium; assembly: GCA_964402965.1. Taxonomy (GTDB): domain Bacteria; phylum Patescibacteriota; class Doudnabacteria; order UBA920; family UBA920; genus UBA920. The sequence goes on along the minus strand of CAYODY010000010.1, from coordinate 30,859 downwards.
AAGGAGAGTTAGACAAATTAATATCTAGTAGTGAAAACTACTCCATACCTCCACAGCCTCAAAACTACTCAGCACCAACACATCGCCGAGAAGATCGCAGATACGATGAAAGACCTAACGACTACAATAGCTCGTACAGCGGCCATAAAGGGCGCAAGAAGGAATCGTTTTTAGGAGAACTTTTCGACTTTTAGACTAATAGTTTTCTGTTTTGATTGCGTTTGCGTGTTTAGTTAGAACCGTCTTTACATCTGCCCTGTTTTAAGGACTAGTTATTAACCACAACTCCTACACACCCCGAAAATTTCAAACGAGTGCTCGGTAGCAGATTTGAAATTCTTAGAATGACGGATTGCGTAGTTAATTACTGCGCCTAAATCGCAATCTTTTATGTCTTCTACTAAACCACATTGACTACAAATAAAGTGGTGATGGTCTGAATGTCCTGCATACTCATAGTACGACTGTTCCTGCTGAACATTAATTTTCCTAACTAAACCAACAGCATGGAAATCTTTCAAGCAACGATACACTGTAACTAAATCTGGTTTGGTATTTTTAAGGAGGTCAAAAATATCATTTACAGAAAGTGGTTTTTTGCTTTGTGCTAATATGGTAAGTATTTCTACCTTAGGCTTAGTGGCTTTAAACCCCGCATCTCTGAGTTGTGTAGCGTAGCGAGTGATGATTTTTGATTCATTCATATTAAATTTAGTCTAACATTTATCTATTCTAAATGCAAATGACTTGCATTATTATTTTGGCTGTGCTAAAATAATTTTAATATAAATAATCTATTTTAATGACAACCATATATATATTAATTGCCTCATTTGCAGTGATGTTAATGTCGTTGGTGGGTATTTTTACCTCTGCCAATGTCTTTAAAGATTGGGCGGAACGTAACCTAAAGTACTTAGCAACATTTGCAACAGGAGTATTTGTTATTGTTGCGTACAATCTAATTAAAGAAACAACTCATAGCGAATTCGCACTAACTACCCTACTAGGCATAATGCTATTTGGCGTGTTAATCGCCTATCTAATTGACCATATTATTCCAAACTCTCACCATCACCATGACAACACAGAATCAGTTGGTACACATAGCAAAGCAGGTGCCCAAAGAATTATTTTCAGCGACTTCCTGCACAACATTACCGATGGATTCTTAATCGTTCCAGCGTTTCTAGTAGATGTACGCATAGGGATTCTAACAACAGCAGGGATTATGATCCACGAAGTTGCTCAAGAAATATCTGAATTTTTTGTGATGAGAAATGCTGGATACTCTACTAAAAAAGCATTGATTCTTAACTTTGCAACTTCTGGAAGTATTTTAATTGGTGTAGTTGGAGCACTTTTTATTTCTAATATTTCTGAAAATATTATCTTTGCTTTACTCTCTGTTGCCGCTGGGATAATTATCTACACTATTCTAAAAGATCTTATTCCCTACTCTTACAGAGTAGCTAAGCAAGACAAGACCTATGGCAAGCACTTTGCGATTGCCCTAATTGGGGCAGTTATATTGTTAGCGCTCACTGGTTTTACTTCTGAAACTCACAATCATTCTAGCGGGGAACACTCTGAAGATGAACATATTGAAGAAGTTCATACTGAAGATGTAAATGCTAATAACCTATAAAGCTTTACTAAAAAAACCGACCATTCAGGTCGGTTTTTTATTTATCTGTAGATTTTTTATAGAAATACACCGCTACCAATGTACTAATAGGAACTGAAAGAATTAATGCCGTACTACCAGCCAACGCCCTTACTATTTCTTCGGCCATATTTTCACTATTCAATACCACCCAAAGAGGTTGGTTTGTAGCTGATACTAATAAGAGAAATAGCGGCAAGCTTGCTCCAACATAGACTAAAATTAAAGTGTTTATTAAAGAGGCAATGTGCTCTCTTCCTACAGACATTGCAGAACTAAATAGTTGTTTAAAGCTAAACTGTGGGTTCGCTTTGAGCAATTCATCTACTGTAGCGGTTTGAGCTGTAGTTACATCGTCCAATATTCCTAAGATAGAAATAATTAAACCCGCCAACAACAAACCTCTTAAATTAACTGCACCCAAATAACCAGTCTGAAGCAAGAATGCATCTGCCTGACCTAAACCGAAAAGTTGACCAAGATATACAAACAAATATGAAACACCGATAGCAAAAGCGAGAGCAAACAAGGTGCTTAAAATACTAATTTTTGTGCGACGGTTAAAACCATGCGCAATAAACATTGTAGTAATGGCAATTACCCCTGCTGAAACCCCTGCAATGAACACGGGGTTTTTACCCTCTAAAAGCTGTGGGGCAGTGAAGAATACAAGTATTAATGCAGTTAGTGCTAACCCGGCCATAGACAGCAGACCTTTGCTCTTTCCAAATAAAATGGCGATTATAGCAAAGAATATAACTACTAAAATTAAGCCGTTGGCACGAAATCTATCGACAATTATATACTTCAGTCCCTCTGTGAAAAGTTGATCGCCTTGTTGAGGAATATCTAAAACACCCAACACTAGCTTGTCTCCAACTTTAAACCTAATGGACTCGGCTGTGTCTATTACTTGAGTGAATTCCGTTTCGACTTTCTTTCCCTTTGCAACCCCTGTAATAACTTCAACTTCAAGATGTTGAAACAATAATTGGTTTTGAGGAGCAGAGTCTATTCTTTCTTCTAACACTTGTTTGACTACTCCTCGTTCATACTTAGTAAAAGAACTTGTGTCGAAGCTAGCGTTCTCTTTTTGAAAAGATGTACTATTAACAGATGGCTGAGCGTAGATCCAAAAACCAGTACTTAGCAGTGCTAGCAAAATTAAGCCTAATAAATTTTGAGTGCTTAACAGTTTTTTCATTAATTTAAGTATGTTATGGTTTTGAATTATTCTCTGTGCTGTCCACCCCAACTGCTTCGGAAATGTTGTTAAACCCATCACGCTCTAATAGTTTTACTAAACCTGAATTTATCTCCCCTATTAGTTGCGGTCCTTCATAGATCATGCCGGTAATAAGTTGGACTAAAGATGCACCAAGTCTAATTTTAGTATACGCATCTTCTGCAGAGAAAACTCCACCTGAACCAATTAGAACATACTTGCCATGAGTTTTTTTATAAACGTCTGAAAGTAACTTATTGGAAAGTTCTTCAACGACCTTCCCACTCATTCCACCAACGTCTGGAATACCCTTGTCTTTAATTGTTGTAAGTGCGCGGTTCTTAGTTAAATTAGTACACACAATCCCCTCTATTTTATGGCGACTAATTACCTCCAACAATGAATCGAGTTGTTGCTCGGACATGTCCGGAGAAAACTTTACAAAAGTTGGTTTTGAAGTTGGCACTTGGTCAATCGCTTTTAGTAGCAGCTCTAAACTTTCTGGGCTTGTAAATGGCTGGCCTCCGAACGCATTTGGACAACTAATATTCACCGTTGTAAAATTCCCAATTTCTGCCATTAAAGAATGAGCTTTTACATAGTCAGCAACACCGCGCGAGGTTTCTACTGTGTCTGCGCTATTTGTTTTCGCAACACTTACCCCAACTGGAAAGGCAAATTTTTTATTTTGTAGTCTTTTAGAGATTGCTTCTGCGCCATCATTTTTGAGACCATAATATACAAGCAGTGATTTTGATTTTTTTAAACGCCATAGACGCTTGGTTGGATTTCCTTCGCAGTACTCCCCTGTTATTGAACCTACTTCTGCAAAACCAAAACCAACGCAAGGCAAGATATTTAATAGTTCAGCATTTTTGTCGAACCCCGCAGAAAGACCAATTGGATTTTCAAAATTAATACCTAAAATATTCTGTTCTAATTTTGAAGATTTAAAATAGAACATCTTAGTAACTAACCAACGCCCAAATTTAAACTTGCCTAGGAGTTTTCCTAAACTAACGATGCAATTGTGAACAAATTCTGGGTCCAATAAAAACGCAATTGGTTTAAAAATATTTTTATAGAGGAATTTAAAAACGCTCATACTTACATGATGAGCGTTTCCAATATTTAAGTCAATTAGCAATAACGAAAAGGTGCATAACCAAATTTCCCTTGACATGCCCAAATGGGTGTATAATATAGATAGCTAAGCATGAAAGGAAGGGGGTGAGAAAATTGAAACTTATCAACACTATTGCTCTTATATTAGTAGTTGTCGGTGGCCTTAACTGGGGTCTAGTCGGTGCTTTTGACTTCAACCTAGTTAATACAATCTTTGGAAGCATGGCCATGATTGAAAGAGTTGTCTACTTACTAGTAGGTCTTTCAGCTATTTTGGTTGCTGTTAATTCTATGAAAGGAAGCAACCAATCTTCAATGTAATCTAAAATTTTATATTTTATTGAAGAAAGCGCTCGCAAAATAGGAGCGCTTTTTTATTTAGATTTTAGGGTGAAATATGAATTGATTTTTATGACTTTGCTTTAAATAGAGTATTCATTGGGTTGGTGCTGGCACTAATAGCACCAGCGTGACCTGTTAAGAGAAAACAGATCCCAACCCAAACCCCGGTTTATGTATTGTTCTCATGCTTTTGTTTGATGATTAATTTTTATTAATGAACAAATCTTTGTTCACCTATTACTACATCAGTAGTAAAAAATTATTTCATCATTGGAGGTCTAGGCATTTCTATGGGGTCAAATAGTCCCTCGTGGACATCTATGTCCCTTACTCCTTTTGCTTTAATTGTTTTACCAGAAACTGGCCCAAACACTACAACTGTTTCTCTTTCGTTAAAATCATCTCCGTCCGGAAGCATTGTATCTGGTGAAATAATTACGACAAAGTCATCACCCAAAAAATCTTTCATTACGAACCCCTCTGGAGTGAACTGCAAAATTCTACCTGGTGTAATTTTAGACATTTTTCCCTGAGCAAAGCTTCCATAGACATTGTTACCAAAAGGTAATCGATTCAATCGTGCTTGGTTAAACAATCCTTCGTGAACTTGAAAATATGTAATTAATGAAGTTCCTACAAACACTACGCCTACTATTGCCAACACTGAATAGAGCATAGGTTTGCTGTAAGCTACTGAGTATCTACGAACAAGGATCTCTAGTAATCCTATAAAAATTAAGACGGTAAGTACAAAAAGTAGTGGCAAAGAACGAATAAACTCCCCTATTCCTTCCGCTCCAAAACCGAGCGCAAACCATGCGCCGTTTCTATGAGATGTAAAAATAATAAAACTACCTAAATATAGTACTGCGAAGAACAACCCAGTTATTGCCACAATAAAAAGAATAGTTTGCAAAACAAACTGCCATTTTGGACGCATCTTAACTTGGCCATTCTTTATGGCTTCGTTAATTTTCTCTTGAATTGTTTGATGTTCTAAATTAGTCATTGTGGTTAGTCATTGTTGTGATTTAGTAGCGAATTAGCTTGCTCATAAATAGTCTGGAGTGCTTTCTTCGCCCTGTTTAGTCTTACTCCAACTGTAGAAGTTGGAATGTGCAAAACTTCAGAAATTGTTTGATAGTCCAGATCTTCATAATAATATAAAACCAGTGGTTCGCGATACTTTGGTTCGAGCTTCCCAACATACGCATCCATCATTACTTTTAACTCCTCTTTCTGAATGGCTGTATCTGCTCTGTCGGGTGTTGTAGGATGAGGGAACAAAGTGTCTGGATCAAAGAAGGACAAAGGTTCTCTCCCCTTCTTTTTAATTGCATTAATAAATTGATTGTGAGCAATACGGTATATCCAAGGTGAAAATCTTTGTTTGGGATCAAAACTGCGTAAGTTTACGAAAGCTTTAAGGAATACATCTTGAACCATATCCTGACTATCTTCTACGTCAAATAAAAAGCGTCTTGCATAACGCTTTAGTTTAGGTTCATAACGTTCCACTAAAACGCCATACGCCTCGGTATCTCCATTTTGGACTTTTATACTGATTTCTTCGTCAGTCAATTCTTCCATACTCTATATACTACACCATGTGTTGAAAATTATTACAATAAAAGCTAAAATGCCTTATATGACAGGCAAAAAACAACAGAACTCCAGCCCCAAAAGAGGTGCTACCAGAAATACAAACGGTGGCGCAAAGAAAGACATAAAAATCCTAGCCATTGAAACTAGCTGTGATGAAACCGCAGCTAGTATTTTAGTTGGTGACATAAAAAGCAAAAATCCTAAATTCCAATTCCTTTCTTCTGTAGTAAAAACTCAAATTGACATCCATAAGAAAACAGGTGGAGTTGTTCCAGAAGTAGCGGCGCGAGAACATATGGCAAATATCTTACCAGTTACAGAAAAGGCTTTGCTCGATGCAAAACTTGAACTGCAAGATTTAGACTACTTAGCAGTCACAAGCGGCCCAGGTTTAGTTGTGTCTTTAATAGTTGGAACTGAATTTGCTAAAGGTTTAAGTTTAGCTACAGGAATCCCATTGCTTCCAACTAACCACATGGCAGGGCATTTGTATTCGGCTTTTAGTTCAATTGAGTCTAATATTGAAACAAACAAAGGCGCTCTAAAAAATAAAGCACATAAAAAATCCAACGAGACAACGAAATTCCCAATTCTATCTATAATAGTTTCTGGTGGCCACACTTTATTTATTCTCATGCGTGACTACAAAAATTTTAAAGTCATTGGTTCAACCATAGACGACGCCGCAGGAGAAGCTTTCGACAAAGTAGCTCGCCTTTTGAAACTTCCATACCCTGGCGGACCAGAGATTTCTAAGCTTGCCTTACAAGGAAAGGAAGATTTGAATTTTCCACGCCCAATGCTAAATACCAAAAACTTTGACTTTTCATTTTCTGGCTTAAAGACTTCTGTGCTCTACTATATAGAAAGCATTACTGGTGGTAATAAACAAAATGTTGGCACAAAACGAGAAGTAAAGAAACCACGCGCGTTAAAACCACAAGAAAAAGCTGATATTGCAATGTCATTCGAAAATGCTGTTGTAGATGTGTTGGTTAAGAAAGCACTTCGCGCGGTGGAGAAATATAAATGTAGCACCATAGCGCTCTCGGGTGGTGTAGCGGCTAACCGTAAACTACGAGCAGAACTTGCTAAAATGTGTAATCAAGAAAAATTAAACTTTATCGTACCCGATGCGTCACTATGTACAGACAATGCGCAAATGATCGCCCTTGCTGCCTACTTTAACTTACGATCAGGGATTAAACCGACTCCAACTTCAAAGATCAAAGCCAATCCCGCTTGGGAGCTGAACTAAATACTTCACTATAGGCTTTACTTTTTAAGTATTTTTCAATATACTAACTGCAAGCTAATACTATGGCTGTCACCATAGTGGCGCTGGAAGAACACTTCTCATATTCTATACGACAAGTAAGTAGAACCAGCCGGGGCCTTCCGTAATTAGGTAAAATTAAGTCCAAAAGTTTGTTGAAACATTATCAAAATCAAACAAGCTTAGGAAAAATCTAGATGGTACCGCGCAACGCTAAAAGCCAAGCGCTCTAGACACTCATTTGAGTGTTTTTATTTTTAAAATTTATTTTTAATAACATTAGATTAATTAACTATTGAATATGATAGAACTAGACAAATCTTACGACGCTTCAAAATACGAAGCAGATATATACAATAAATGGATGAATTCTGGATATTTCAATCCAGACAATTTAAGCGAGGCGGCAACAAAAGCAGGAAGAGAAATTGGTGAACCTTTTACCATTATCATGCCTCCACCAAATGTTACTGGCAACCTACATACAGGCCACGCCCTATTCATTACTATCCAAGATATTTTGACTCGCTTCCGTCGTATGCAAGGCCGTAAAGCACTTTGGCTTCCTGGTACAGACCATGCGGCAATTGCCACACAAAGTAAAGTAGAGAAAATTTTAGACAAAGAAGAAGGAAAACGAAAAACAGATTTAGGACGTGAAGAATTTTTAAAACGCGTAGAAGCATTTGCTAGCAACAGCCACGACACAATAGTTAGCCAATTAAAATCCATGGGTGCATCTGCCGATTGGAGTCGCGAAGCATATACGTTAGACAAAGCGCGTTCGCATGCAGTTCGCACTGCTTTTAGGAGTATGTACGATGACGGTTTAATTTACCGCGGTTTTAAAGTTGTTAACTGGGATCCTAAAGGTCAAACAGTTATTTCTGACGAAGAAATTGTACATCAAGAACGTGATGCAGTTCTATACACATTCAAGTACAGCGCTGACTTCCCTATTTCTATTTCAACAACAAGACCTGAAACAAAAGTTGGAGACACAGCAGTTGCAGTTCATCCAGAAGACGAACGTTACAAAGAATTCGTTGGCAAAGAATATGATTTAGAATTTGCGGGAGTACCTTTACACATAAAAATCATTGCAGATGAAAGTGTTGAAAAAGAATTTGGAACAGGAGCACTTGGAGTAACCCCTGCTCACAGTCTAATTGATGCCGAGATCGCTAGTCGTCACAACCTACCAAGCAAACCAGTAATTAATGAGTTTGCGAAAATGACTGTGGAAACTGCTCAAGATGACAACTTAAATGACACTAACCATGCGCCTAACTTGTTTGGCAAAAAAACCACAGAAGCTAGAGAGCTAATTGTTGAATGGCTTCGTGAAAATAATCTTTTAGAGAACGAAGAAAATGTAAAACAGAATGTAGCTACAGCAGAAAGATCTGGTGGAATAATTGAGCCTTTACCAAAAATGCAATGGTTTTTGGCCGTAAATAAGCCATTTAAAATTCGCCATAGCGAGATTGAAGGCATAGTTGAAGGCCAAGAAATTACCTTAAAGGAACTAATGCGCCATGTTGTAGAATCGAATCAGATTCAAATTAATCCAGATTACTTCAATAAAACTTATTACAACTGGATAGATAATTTGCAAGACTGGTGCATATCTCGCCAAATCTGGTTTGGTCACAGAATCCCAATTTGGTACAAAGGCGACATAGCCAACCCTGACGAAGTTTATTGCGGAACAGAAGCACCTGCTGGTGCAGATAATTCAGATAGCGAATGGAAGCAAGACGAAGACACGCTAGACACTTGGTTCTCATCTGGTCTATGGACTTTCTCCACTTTGGGATGGCCAAACCAAACTGAAGATTTGAAGTTGTATCACCCTAGTGATGTAATGGAAACTGGTTACGATATTCTATTCTTCTGGGTGGCACGTATGATCTTAATGTCCGGTTACCACATGGGTCAAATTCCTTTCAAACACGTTTACTTGCACGGACTTGTTCGAGATGAAAAAAATAGAAAAATGTCCAAGAGTTTAGGGAACATTATTGATCCAATAGAGCAAACCAACAAGTACGGAACAGACGCGCTTCGTTTTGCATTAGTCTTTAACACAGCACCAGGTACAGATATGGCTCTTTCGGAAGATAAAATTAAAGGCATGAAGCACTTTGGGAATAAGCTCTGGAATATTACTCGCTTTGTTCTTGGAAATATTGATGAACATTCAGGTAGCAAATTGAAGGCTGAACAAATTAATGGTGTTACAAAAGCTGATCTAGAAATTTTAGATCAACTAACAAAGACCTGTGAAAGAGTTACCACCAGCTTAGATAGTTTTCGTTTGCACGAAGCAGCTCAAACTCTTTATGATTTTGTCTGGAAAGAATTCGCTGATGTTTACATTGAAGCTTCTAAATCTCAAGTAGAAAACGAAGGTGAACCTAAGTTGAATGAAAACACTCAAATAATTCTGCTCCATGTTTTAATTCAAATTCTCAAACTCCTCCACCCATTCATGCCATTCCTCACAGAAGCGCTATGGCAAGAACTTGCTAAATACAAATTAGTTGGTGAAGAATTACTTCTAATAGCTAATTGGCCTAAGTAAACATTTAAAAACCCCGCTCAGCATGAGCGGGGTTTTTTTAAAGTCTTTTGCACTTAAAGTTTTACAATACTTTACATCGGGTTTGTGCCTGATGGCAGTCCTGCGAATCTATCTATTTCAGTTGCTTCCCTTCCTATAATTTCTTCAATATTCCTCAAATCCTGACGTAACTGCTCTGCTCTGACATTTTGTTCTCCAGCAAATTCACTATTTAACGAGGCACGTTGCATCATTGCTAATTCAGCTTCCAAGTCTCTTTTCAAAGCAATAAAGCCATGTTTTAAGCCATTTTCAGCCATTCTTACTGTATTCGCGAATTGTCGACGTCGGCGTCTTGCCAATAGTAATCCCATAATAATTACTATGGTTAACAGAATAACAGTGCTAAACAAAACGGTGATTGCTACTAAATATATTGTCTGGTAGGTTACTCGTGATCCACCCCAGTTAATTGCTACTGGCTTAACATCTATTTCAACTTGAGGGCTTGGCACAGAAAGCTCTTGTCCATTTTTTGCATGAGCCCATACAATGTATTTTCCGCCTGCTAAGAAAGAATTACCTCTGTAAGTCCAGTCACCACGTTTGTCTGACATTGAACTATAGTCGAATGACTGTCCATCTACCAAACTTTGTAGATGTATTACTAGTTCTGTGTTTGGTTCTACTGTGCGACCAGATACATAGAAGAATTCATCATCTTTAATGTTTTTAGAAAAACTTTCAATAGTTGGAGGTGCAACTTCTGCGGCACGTGCTGTATTAGTACTTACAAAACTAAAGACTGAAACCGACAAGAAAGCAAAGAGAAGAAAAGCTGCAGTTAGTTTTCCATACTTCTTTTGGTAGTGACTTAGTTCTTCTAATTGCTTTAAAACATGTTCTGGATGATTGTAATCTACAACTAACTTATGGTTGTGCTTGTACCATCTGTAAACAACGTAGGCAAGAATTAGAAGTAATAATAGAATTACTGTTAAGACTGGGAAAAGTGTATTCCAAGCAACTTGCCTACCTGTAGCCAAAGTTACTCCATTTGGTCCAATGAACCAAAAGGCAGAATTGGTTATTTCCATTCTTTGCGTAATATCTCTTGTGTTACCGGCTTTGTCGTAAGCGCGAATAATTACATCGTATGTTCCGTACAACAATTCTGGCGTCTGATACGGACTTTGAACTTCAGTGAATAGTTGATTTTCAGAAATCGCATTTGGGCGACCTTCAATTTTTAGAGGAATTATTTTTATTTCAAATCTATCAAAACCAGAAAGAGGGTCTCCCGTAGCAAATTGCAACATTGGCTTAGTTACAAATGTGCGTTCGCTTGGAGAAATGTTTACCTTAAACTCTGCTGGGGATTTTGTATCTATGCGAAGCGTATAGTGAGTGACCCCACCCCAACGACCATCGCGCAAAGCTTTAATATGGAAATAGTTTATACCATCTCCAACAGATCTATAGTCCACTAAAGTTTTACTACCTTCTGGAACATCATCTGGAACATCTGTTACAGAATCGGAAATTGAATAGCTATAGTTCTCTGCTGGAGGCAAACCATCATCCCAACGTAACGAAACATTAGCATTTCTATACCAAACTTCTTGGTCTGGGTGTGTACTAGAAAGAACCAAAGGACCCTGCGCTGGAGGCAATTCTAGTTTAAAGGTTGCTCCGTTTGTATTATTTAAAGCGTTGGTACCTCTGCCATCGTTAAGCAATGCCTGAAGATCTCCACCAAACCTCAAATTTGCATTACCCAAACTTCTGACTCTAAAAGTTAGTTTTGCTACTAAACCATTCTTTAGATTCACTCCATTTGGGATTCCACCAATAATTTCTACTTCCCCTTTGGCGTTGTCGTACCGAGGAGGTGTAGTGTATACCTCAATAATAGAATTTCCAATTTGAGGTGAAACTAACTGCAACTTGTCTGGTGGGAAAAGCAATTTTGTTTGAATTGCATTTACACTCTGCCCTTCAGTGTCTAAGTATATAGAAACATCAAAAGTTGTACCTACAGAATATGTTCCTGAATTTGGAGTTACATAGAAAGAAGCAGCATCCGCGTAATTAGACCAACTAAACCACGCAACTAATGCAACCAAAAATCCTACACAGAGTGCTAAAATTTGAACTAACTTTGAATTGAAAATTAAGTACACGCGGTTCATTTTATTTTAAATTTGATGCTTTCTTGGGTTTGTGATATTTATAGTAATAACCACCTAGAACAAGGATTATAATTAGTAACGTAACTAAGGCTTCAACATTTTGCTGATACCACGACAATGGGTTTTTAGGAAACACTTTAATAATTCTTTCATTCCCCTGCCTGTCTACAGCAATTACGTAAACAAAACTGTGCAACTGTTGGTCTTGTAAAACATAGGGACTTTCTGTTATCTTCCATTTCCCAGAGTCTATAGTTCCAGTAATGGATTCTTGAACTTCATAGTGATCAATCCCACTTTGTTTATCTATCGTAGCAAAAGAGATAAACCACTTGCCATCGTATGAAGCATCATCTCGAGAAATCTGTGGACTGAACACCTCTGGAGGAATATCGTCTTTACGTCTTCCATCTATATAAAGCTGATCAGATATCGCACTATCGGTTTGCCCAGCTACATCTCCAACACTAAACTGTCCACTAGAAATATCTACACTAGTCGCTAAACCATCATTTTTGTAGGCACGGAGCTCTGCCACTATTGCGGCATTATCTATTGAACCCTTGCCAGAATATGATGGAAAAATAATGCTAAATAAAATTCCAGTAGTGCCGTTGAACCCACCAGGAATAGCTCCAGAAAAACGCATCTCGCTCTTATCATTGTCCCAACTTGGACGATTTACCCAATAGGTTACTATTGAACCACTATCTGAAACCTCGATTTTAGCTTCTTCGGTAGAAGATAATCGAGGGTCAATTTTAACAACACCCTCTATAGTGTTAATGTTCTCTTCTTGGGAGTTTATGACAATAGTAGTCGAGAAAGGCTTGGTGTCTTGTAGTGCATGAGCAGCAGGTTGAAAACTAACCTTGGCGGCCAATGCAGAACTCGGTACTAACAAGACTAATCCAGAAAGACCAAGAGTATATATAAATTTAAAAATATTTTTTTTCATAGTTTATGAATTATTTATCCGGTCCAGAAATACATTAAAATACTAAAGTCTTTAATGTCTATTTTAGCGTCGTCGTTACAATCTACTGTTCTAGGTGGATTTGGTTTGTTAAACCAAAATAGCAAAATTGAAAAGTCTACTAAGTTAATCCTTAAGTCTTTATTGTAATCCACACACACTCCGTATGGACTAGGTTCAGTAGGGATTTGTCCTGGTTTGTAGAATTGGACCGCAATAGGTCTGCTAAATAAACTAGTTATTCCACCAACAGCGGCCTGACTTCGGATTTGATGAACACCTACTAAATAGCTCTGCGTTAGGGTTAAAGTATAGAATCCATTCTCGTTGGCAACAGTATTTCCCAAATTGTACTGCCCTGGTATTTGCACATTAATATCTGCACCTGCTGGAGCATATCCTGAAATAGTTAAAGGTTTTCCAACTTCAACAGATGTAGACGAAACTTGAATAGTTGGAGGCACAACTACCCCAGCAAATCTATAAGGCTGAACCGTAAGAACTGGGACATTTACAACATAGGAGGAAGATACAACTCCATTCCTATCTTCTGCATACAAAGAAAATTGATAGTTCCCAAGATTCAAACTAATTACTGAAATATTAAAAGTTCCATCATGGTTTGCAACTAAAGTTGTGGCAATCTGGCCATCTCTTAACAAGGTTAATTTGGCATCTGGGAAAGTAAATCCAGAGATTACTACTGTTGCCGATGCGTAAGAACCAGAGCTTCCGGCGCCAGATCCTGGGGTTGTGACCAATGCAGTCACATCAACGGATTCAGTGTCTGAAACAGTAGCGGCAAAGACATTCAAAATTGATAAAGGATTGAGTGAAAATAAACAAATTAAAAGCATAAACAAAACCTGAATTTGCTTATACAAATAGGGTGCTTTCTCCTTCGAAAATATTAACTTTATTTTTGTAAATTTTATATCTTTTAACTAAAATACTGTATTTATTATACAGAATTTTGAGTTAAATTACAAAGAAAAATCCCAATCAAAGATTGGGATCTTAAACTGCATTTTATGTCTGTATTTTGTGTCTATTTAACTGGTGCAGGAGTGTTCGTTTGAGGTGTTTGGGGTGTTTGAGGTGGTACAGATTCAGTTCCTGCCGCGCTCGCACCAGAATCCAAGTTTAATGGAGCAACTTCGATAATAATATTTTCATCTGGTCTATACAAAACTGCCTTTTTTGAAACCGAGTAAATTAAGACCTTATCATTTATTTTTGCATTCTTGAAAAAAGGCTGATCCTGTAATGGCTTTAAGTCGGTAACTGTTGCAACTGTTGGCTGTTCATCTTTTGGTAAGATAATTAGCTTTCCTATTTTTTCAATTAGTGCCTTGGTCTCACCTTCAACAGCTTTTTGAGGTGTTTGCTTTAATTCGTTTAACTGCTTGTTAAGCTCTCTACTCTTAACTACCTGATACGCAGAAAACCCAATTGCAATTACGATAACAACAATAACTACTATCCAAGGAAAGTGGTTGTGACGAAATAGGTTTGAAAACTTAACTTTGTCCTTTTGCTTAGGTTCAAATAAAGGTTCCGATTCTTTTCTTACCTCTTTTTCAGCACCCTGAGTATTAGCCTGAGTATTAGATAGATCGTCTAATTCAAACATTAGTTTTGAAATAATTAATTCTTAATCTTTACCATAACAATAGCATATTACAGCCAATTTCTCAATTTTACAGTGCAGATAAAGGGATTAACTGATATAATGACTGTATAAATTTTCTGAAAATGATGAAATTGAACTACCCGAAATACCATAACGTTAAGACTGGCCCAATTTCAAGGTGCCAAATCTGCAACTCAACTAAACTGCATGAAGTTTTAGATTTGGGTTTTCAATCACCTTGCGATACCTTACTTTCAAAAGAAGACTTGAACCAACCAGAAGTAACATATCCACTAAGAATGATCTGGTGCAAAAATTGCACAGGAGTTCAGATTGACTATTGCGTCGACGGTTCTGAAGTCTATCACCCAAATTACCCTTACAGAAGTGGAATATCTAAACCACTTGCAGATTACCAAAAGAGCATTGCCAACTCACTTATTTCCAAGTATTCAATTTCATCAAAAGATTTAGTTATAGATATAGGTTCTAACGACGGCACACTGCTTAATGGTTTTAAGAAAGAAGGAATAAAAATTTTAGGTGTAGAGCCTACGAATATTGCTAAATTAGCGAATAAACAAGGCATTAGAACCATACAAGCATTCTTTGATATTAAGACTTCGAAATCTATTAAAGCTAAATACGGTCAAGCAAAACTGATTACAACCACAAATGTCTTTGCTCATATGCAAACTATTGGCGAGATGATTATAGGAATTTACAACCTCTTGGAAAAAGATGGTGTATTCATTTCAGAAACTCATTACTTACTAGACGTAATTCAAGGTGGTCAATTCGACACAATTTACCACGAACATTTACGGACTTACTCTTTGAAGTCAATTATTGAACTATTTAAACCGTACGATTTCACTATAACTGATGTTGAGCGTGGAAGTCGTTATGGAGGAAATTTAAGAGTTCACATTACCAAGGGAAAAGGCCACAAAGTTAATGACAGAGTAACTGAACTACTAAAGTTAGAGAAAAAATCTGGTTTAGATAAACTTCAAACCTATAAAAAATTTGCCGAACGCGCAAAAAAAGCTCGCGTAGAGTTTATGGATTTTCTAATAACTGCAAAAAGAAGTGGCAAGTCTGTTGTTGGAAAATCCTGTCCTGGTAGAGCATCAACGCTTCTAAACTATTATGGAGTAGATACTGAACTTCTCCCCTATCTTGCAGAACTACCAAATTCCCTTAAACTAGGAATGTTCTTACCAGGAAAACATATTCCAGTTGTCCATGAAAAAATCCTATTTAAAAATAAACAACCAGACTACATTGTCTTGCTAGCTTGGCATTATGCTGATGTAATAATGAGTAGGCTAAAATCTTTAGGGATTAAGTCTGACTTTGTAATACCTTTACCGAGACTGAAGATCGTAAAAAATTCTCGAGTTAATTCAAAAGATGAAAAAAATTAGAATTGGAATAATAGGTTCTGGGTTTGGACAATATGGACTTTTCCCCGCTTTTCGTTCTTTAAAGAACTGTGAAGTAGTTGCTTTTTGTGGTTCTGAAAGACCACAGTCAAAAGCGTATTTTAAAAAAATTGGATTTACAAACTTATATTCTGATTGGCAAAAAATGCTACAAAATGAGCAATTAGACGCAATTGCAATTGCTGTTGTTCCCAACGCTCAATACAAAATTGCAAAATACGCCATCAAAAAAGGTTTACATGTATTTGCAGAAAAACCTCTCACGGCAACACTTAAGCAAGCTGATGAGTTAGTGAAACTCGCAAAGAAAAATAAAATTACAAACGTAGTTGATTTTATTTTCCCAGAAATAAACGAGTGGCAGAAAGTAAAACAACTCATTGATAATCAAAGCTTGGGTAGCCTTCTAAAGATAGAGGAGGATTGGGATTTTCTCAGCTACGACTTAGAACAAAAAAAATATTCATGGAAAACTAACAAGAAAGAAGGAGGAGGCGCGCTATCTTTCTTTTATTCTCATGGGTTAAATTATTTAGAATATTTCGCAGGTCCAATATCAAAAATAGCCAGCAAGTTTACCTATGAAAACTCTGGACCTCACCATGGAGAAACTGGATTTGTTCTAAATTTAAAATTTAAACGTGGAGTTACTGGGATAGTAAAAGTAAATATTAATAACCCTAAACTCAATCAGCATAAACTATCCTTTATATTTGCAGAAGGAAAACTAGTCTTAGAAAATAAAAATTCAGCGGTAGATAATTTCTCATTGAAATCTTACAATAAGGATGGTAATCAAAAATTAATTAAAGTTAGCAAAGATAGAGTACTTAAAACTGAGGATCAGCGGGTTAAATTGGTAAGAAAAATTGCCAGCAGGTTCATAGAGGCGTGTCTCCAAAATAACCAAACCTATCCTTCATTTAAAGAAGGGTTAAGAGTTCAAAATTTAATCAAAATAATCAGAACAAATAAAAACTGATGAACGAATCAAGTATAAACAGGGAATTACTAATTACTCCTGAGAAAAAGGAAACTATCGCGTTTCATAAAAACTCAATGGTTCTATCTGGATTTGAATCTAATTCACATAAATCTGAATTAGGTTTTGATACAAGACTCCGTCTTATAGCTACTGCTATATCTTTTAACTCTCAGAAGACTGAGAATATCATAGTTAGTGGTCCTAAAATCAGGAATATGTCAAAGTCCTTGGCGTATAATATGAAGGAAATTTTAGTAAATAAGTACCATATTCCAGAGAATGCTGTCCAAACAGAAGAAAACTCTCTTGATACAGCTTCGCAAATCAGTTGGGCAAAAAATAATTTGGCATATCTTCAAAATGATGTTGCTTTTATAACGGACTCGAATCAAGAAAAGCACGTACAGGCATTACTAACAGGTTACGATCTTGGCAACTGTGAAGTTTTCAATGCAGAAGATATTATTAAATATTTATTACCGAATAGTACCCACCTAGAAATGCTTTTGAGTAAATACCACTCTTCTCCGGAGGGAATAAAACTAAAGATTCGAGGTGAAATTACCTCGTATTTTACTAAACTTTTTGATCCTCGAGGAGAAGCTCTTGGAAAAATTACTAAGTTTCGTAAACTGAGTTAACTAAAAGGTTTAACTTTTAATCCCAACTTTGCCAAAACATACTTTGCTAGCACCCAAGTCATTTGGAATGCATAAATTGTAGATTGGAAAATACTGATTGATGTATGTTCTTTGCTATAAAAGCATTTCACAGGTGCTTCGGCTATCTTTAATCCGTTAAATTGAGCCAGGGCAATAATCTCAAAGCCAAACAAAAAATTATTGGACGAGCTGTCTAATTTTATTTTTTCCATCATGCTTCTACTGTATACTCTAAACCCGTTATGGAACTCTGTTAAATTAGAACGTAACACAAACCTTGCCATTGCACTTAAACCTATGTTTGCAAAGAATCGAGATAGCGGCATGTTGTATCTAAGAGGTTCACGCCAATTAAAAAATCTTGAACCCATAACAAAATCATACCCTTCTTTAATTTTTAATAACGCAGGTACTGAGGCATTTACATCATACTGACCATCACCATGGATCTCAACCATATATTCTGCACCTAGCTCTAAGGCTTTTTTTAAGCCATATTTTACATTACCGCCATAGCCCAATCTTTCGTGTGAGTAACATGGAATACCTAACTGTTCTGCAATTTTTTCTATTCTATCACCACTTTCATCGTTGGTAATAATTACGCTATCAAAAACACCTTGTGGTAAACTAGCGTATAATTTTTCCAAGTAATTAGCATGTTTATATGCCACGATAAACCCAACAACCTTAGGTTTTACTTGTTTGGATTCTTCTATCATCGTTTCAAGTCTTCTAACTTCCCAGCACGTGCTCTAACTAAATTAGAAATCCAAGTTTTGGCGTCATCACTATCTGGGTTAATCTCTAACTGTTTTGCAATAGTTTCTTCTACTTTATCTAGCTGACCCAAACGATAATATGCCAATGAGAGAAAGCTATATGAATTCGTAGTTTTCCATCCTTTGTCTATCGCCTGCTGAATATACATCAACCCTAAAGCAGGGTTAGATGCACCATCAGCCCTTTGCAACTCCATTTTTCCCATAACAAACCAAATCTTTGCCCATTCTGGGTGCTCTGCCACCGCAACAGCATAATTTGCCATTGCCCAGTCTGCTTTCCCCATTAAGGAATACAAATCTGCTAACGCAACTTGATTATACCCATCGTAGTCTTCAGACATATACTTAAATCTGTCTTGAGCGTTATCTATATTTATTGCATACTTTCTAATTACTTCTTCGTTTTCAGGTATGTTTCGTACCAAAATAACACTAAACCTGTCGCCATAAACGAAAACCCATTTTGGATCTCTTATGCGTCTATACATGAAGTCCCTCATGTTATAACCTTGATCGTACTGATACATGAAGATAACATTGAACTTATATTTTTCTAGCACTTCTTCCCAACGTGCTTCCCCAGAAACAGCGTCTGCATAATCTCTTTTGAAAAATTCATCTGAGTAAGCATCACCAAAACGGTTATCAGAATAAATTTTTTCTTTAGGATACAAATAGTAGGTTAGATAGCTTCCAATATCTGTGTCATTCAATATTGGTCCTTTTAAATTATTTTCTAAAAAGAACTTAGCTGAATCTTCTGAGTTTCGTTCAAGACCGATTCCAACTTCGTGACCAAAAAGGAAATTGGAATAATTTGTAACTGTGAAAACTGCCAAACCAATAGCTATTAAAACGTTTATGAAAGGGAAAATAAAGGCTTCCCTTAAGTCAAAGCGACTAACTAACCATTTTTTAAATTCAAGGAATAGTGGTGTGAAATTAGCGGGAACTGCGAGTAAAAAGAAAATTCCTAAAAATGGTCCACCTCTTAATACATAGAAGGCGAGCAAACCTGATCCAGCACAAGCAAAGAAATAAAAATACAATTTTCTTCTGTAGCCAAACATGAAGCTCAGAGCTATGAGAAATAGGATTGGATTAACCAGAGCGATTGGTAAGCTTGCCCCTTTTGGCAAATCATCTATAGTAGAAGAAATTGGCTGCACCTCTGAACTACGAACTGGTGAATTAGAACCAATGTTTGCTTGCAAAGAATAAACAACCCCTTTAATTCCAAGTGGGTTAATGAAACTCACCACAGATAGCGCAAGACATAAAATAATTAATCTTTTTACTGCAGTATCCTTAAATAACCTAACAACTTTTTTAAAACTAAACTGAGTAAAGAATGATTTATTAATTTGTAGTAAGATTTTTTCTGCTAAAAATCCCCCTGCGACCATTACCCCAATAGGAAATGTAATGTGAGTATTAGCCCAAATAACCTGGGCCAATAGTAACCAATAGATAGCTTTACTATTTGGCTTTTTCTCCAAACCTAACAAAACCGCAACATAGAGAATTGTGAAAAAGTTACCAAATAATTCTGGTCTGAAATCGGATCTGCCGGCAATCATTATTATTGCTGGGACAGAAGCAATTGCCACCAATACAAAATCTGCTTTGCGAGTGGCGGTTTTAAACAGTAAAGCGAAGCTAAACAAAATTAGAATAATTTTAAAAACGACTACACCCTTCCAACCAATTGCTAATTGTAAAACATAAGCAAACACGCCGTACAGCCAGTGGTGATTTGCAAAATAATGGTCAGGTTGGGTGTAGGAATAAACATTTTTTGTTAAAACGTCAAAATTACCGCTCAATATATCTCGCCCATTAGCCATTTGTCTTGGCAAATCCAAAGCTGCTGGCAAGGGTAATTTATATGTTACCAAAGAACCCAAAAACACTAGGAGCAAAGCAAAGACTAGTAATTTTGACCAATGTTGTTTAATTTTTTCTGGAATCAAATTCTTCATAAACCATTTTAGATATCATTCCTATTGTTGCAGAGAGGTCATCAAAATTTTGACCTTGAGTCATAACGCATAATAAATATGGATTTTCTGGGTAATAGATAATTCCACAATCATGCAACTGTTTTAGATCGCCTTCGAATCCAGACCTCTCTCCAAATTTATGCGCGACTTCCACATCTTTAGGTACTCCTGCTTTAATCCCTACATCATAGTCAGATTGTGCTAGTAAACTTAGGGCGTGTTCTGACATTCCATTTTTATCTAAAAATGAGCCAAAAAATATTTGAGTAAAGATTGCTGAATAGGATTTAACAGTAATAGTATTATCTGCAGGGGTTTGCGGGTCAATAAGCCCTAAATCAAAATAAGTTTCTTGCAGTAAATCTTTATTAGGTGAAATTTCTACTAAATAATCTAGTAAGACATAATATGCTCTATTGTCTGAGTAGACAATCATATAATCCAATAGTTCTTCTATTGAATAGGGAACATTTTCTTGTAATGTCTTCTTTGGTGGGTAGTATTGTTCTGTAGGGTAACCTGAGTCTTTATAATATAACCTAACCTGAGAGAGTTCCGGAATATTATCTTCTAAAGATAGATAAGTTAATAATATTGGAAGTTTTAGTAGGCTTGCTGGTGCGTATTTGTCATATTCCCTTATACCAAAAGTAGGTCCTTGTCTTAAGTCACGGAAATAAACAGCAGCAGTTTTGATTTTGTTTTCATCTATCTTCTCTTGTACCTTAGAGTCAAGTTTATTTTTAAATGAGGTGTAACTTTTTTTACTAACTACTGGGGTGCTGTTACAAGTCAAGTCTTCGCTAATGTATTTAAAGTTACTAAGAACGCATTTTTTATTGGCATATTTTTTTGCAATAAAAAACCCACTGGCAACACCAACAGCTAAAACTAAAATTAAAAATATAATTACATGTTTTTTATTCATATTTCTCTAATTATAACATAAAAACCACTATGAAATAGTGGTTTTTATGGAACTGGATCGGTTGGAGGAGGATTTGTATCCGGCTCTGGAGGAGTTTCCTCTGTAGGAGGATTTGTATCCGGCTCTGGAAGAAGAGGATCACCATCACTCGTTCCCCCATTTCCTACAATCGTGCCAACCAATGGATCATCAAATACTTCTGGGTCAGGAGTATTGTTTTCCAAAGGATCAGGAGGTGGGGTTATTTGATTGCTAAAGAGTTTTGCGTTCTTAACTGCAAGTGCAATCCAGCTGAATGTAATTTCTGATTCTGCTGGCTTGTTCAAATAAATCCTAAACCCTGCTGTATTCTTTCTAGTTATTATGAACTGATAACCTTCGTTAAACAGAATTTCATCATTTGCCTCTTGAATGGCTTGAAGTTGACTTAAGATGCTTGGATCAGTTTCACCTAGTACAGCTGGATCTGCATCTCTAGTAATTGATGCATTTACAATTGGCTGGTCTAAGTATTCTTGTTCAAAAACTACATCTACGAACCTCTCTCCTGGGTGAATGACTGCAAATCCTGCTGAGTCTGCGTTGAAGTAAGGTCTGCCAATTAATTCAATGTCATTCATAAAACTAATTGATGAGCCAATTGAGCTAACCCAATCTACCGCTAATCCACTTGATGCAGTTACCATACCTGAAACAGATAGACTGCTAGAAATAATTGAATTATTTAAGTCGAGAGAATTTGGATTCTCTAGTGCAGTCAATCTAACAACTAAGTCTTCCAATGTTGTCTGCTGTGCAGATATTTCATTTTGCAATCCAAGTGCAAATTCTTCCAAGTTCATGATAGAGCCTACCTGTAGTGCTGAAGCTATGACTTTGCCACTGAAGAATGCATTTCCAGTTGGGTCAAAACTAATTGCAATATCTGCACTATTGTCTTCTGAACTTTCATCAGGACTTCTAGGCATGCGTATTATCAACTTACCTTCTTGACTTAACTCTACAGCCAGATCATCTCCACTGCTTGAAGTTAGAACGTTCACTCTTGCAGTGTCTGTAATAAGTTCTGGAGTAATAATTTGCAAGGCTGCGGAAATTCTATCTGCTAGGATTTCAGAAACATCTACAGAGTCTATGAGCTCATCTTTTGTTGAGACAAAGTATGTCAGAGCTGTTTTGCCTATTTCAGCAGGTGGAAGAATTGAAATAGGTGGATCTACCCCATCTGGAGGTTGCGATGATCCAATATCTAATTCTAGTCCTGGAATAATTGAAGAAAGCTTGGAGCCATTACCGTGACTATTTTTTATGAACATCACTACGTATCCAGTAGGATACTTTGAATCACCTAAATCTAATTCTTGAGGATCGAATTTCGTCAGTGCCTGACCAATAATTACCCCAGCTTTTGTTGCTTTCATAGCAACACCTGGAATAGATGACGCAGTTAATTGATCCCCTGGATTAATTGGTCCGTTTTCTAAGCTGACTTTAACTGGAACGCGTCCCGCCAAAGCAACCATTACCGGCCGAGCTTCAGGATCGCCATCAATATTTCCAATTACCAGTCCTGGGTCTGTAGAGATTACACCAACTACATTTGAATCGTACGCTTTATCTGTCTTTTGAACACCAGATTTCATGAGAGGGTTAATTGCAACAACATCTCCAGCTTTCAAATCAGGATCATAAGTTCCATAGATTTCGGCAAGGTCAGCCCCCGCTCCACGCAAAGTTGAAATTCTAACACGACCATTACCACCAGCACCACCGGCACCACCAGTAGTACCTGCAGTGTTGTTAATGTTGGTACCGCCTCCGCCTCCGCCTCCACCAGGAACACCACCGGCGCCACCGCCACCAGGAACACCAGAAGCAGCTTGGTTTGAACCTCCACCTCCGCCTCCGCCTCCGCCAATAGCGCTATTAGCGTGAGAGCTTGTACCAGCACCGCCAGTACCACCAGGAGCAGTTCCACCAGTTCCACCAGTAAATCTTCCGTTACCACCAGTACCACCAACTTGACCAACACGAGCAGTTGTACAAGGAGAAATAGTACACGATGCACCACCTCCACCTCCCGCACCACCACGTGAAGAATTACCACCAGTACCAATTGTAGCCGCACCGTTAGTTGAAGACGCACCTCCACCGGCACCACCCCAAGAAGAGTTACCACCAGTAGCTCCTGATCCAGCACCAGTAGCACCACCGGCACCACCAAGACCATCTGTGCTTGTTGTAACAGCAGCAGGTCCTGGCAAACCACCAGTACCACCAACACGGTTTGCCGCTGCAGCGTTGTTTCCATTACTCAAGGCGCCACCGCCACCGCCACCGCCGCCGCCACCGTTAGCGGTGTTGTTTGCAGAAGCACTACCGCCACCGCCACCATATGCTCTATGGTAAACAGTTCCACCACAAGACGAAGATGAAGAAAGACAACTCGCACCACCTGAGTTTCCATCTACATTTGCATTTACAGCTGCTCCACCTGCTCCTCTAGTTACATTCAAAGCTGCGTTAGCTCCACCTAATTCGCTAGAAGTGAAAGTACCTAAGTTGTAGGCGCCGCCACCGCCACCGCCACCGCCAGCAACCTGAGCAATGTTACCAAAAGCACCGCCGCCACCAGAACCGCCGCCACCAATTGCTTCTACGATTATCATTAAAGCATCAGATGGGACAGTGTATGTACCGTTGGAATCGAAAATTTCAACTTTAGTGTCGCCACATGAACCAATAGCAAGAGTTCCTGAACCATCTGATTTAATACAACCAGCCGCATCCGCAGTAGGCATAGTCCAAGTGTAACTACTAGAAGTAACACCTGCTTGTATGCTTGCAGTATTGCCGTTGGTGCTATTCATGAAAGTAACTTTTCCAGTTACAGAAGAACCTGTTCCAAGGATTGCCAAACCAGATCCAACTTCTAAGCCTGTATCCCATCCTGTGCCAATTTTTAGACCAGTACTAAGGAATCTAACAGCATCTGCACCCTCAGCTATTGAATCTATTTTTAAGCCGCTAACAGTACAGGTTCCTGTAGCACAAGAGGTTGTTGTAGGAGATACCAAAACTCCATTAGTTTCGTGAGTTCCGCCTGTTCCAGAAGCAGTGATCGTAGGAGCAACAGCAAGACCATTGACCACAGAAGTACCACTAGTAGAAGTGGAATTGTCTGTGAATGCTAAGTTGACCAGACTACCTGTTTGACCAGCGCCAGGATCATAAGAAGCTCCTGAAACATTAATTGCATTACCTCTGGTTAAAGCAGTGCCCATGGTAATTTCAATAGCTTTACCAGTTGTTAATGCAGTAGTACTAATTGCCAAACCTCTTCCAGTCGCAGTTGAATTTGCTGTTAAGTTTAGCAAACCACCTGTACCGGTGTATGCACCTGAAGCTTGAAGCTGTACTATACCATTTGATACAGAACCAGTTGTTGCAGATGTGACTTTAAAGGCAGAACCTGAAGTAAGACCAGTTGCAGAAGATGTTACAGTTAGGTTATCTGTTGTAGTTGTTGCTCCCCAGTCTAGGGTCTGTGCTGTTGTTCCCATGTTAACTGCCCCATTGCCTGCAGGATCACCAATAGCGTCCCAAGCTGTGCTACCGCCAGATCCACAACCAGAACAAGATGCAACAGTAAGAACACCAGCATTGGTAATACTCCATTGATCTCCTGTAATAGCTACGTCATCTAGAGCAGAACCGATGTTAACTGTATCTTTTGTAGTGTTGTCTGTAGCTATGTTAATAGTGTTCCCTGCTGTTCCTGTGCCAATGGCAATAGTCTTGGCATTATTGCCAGTTCCTAAGTTAACGTCACCAGTAGAACCAGAGTCTAAGGTTAGAGCAGCAGTAGTACCAGAAGAAATACTAAGTGCTTCTCCAGCTGACTGAGTAATGCTGCCATTACTAATGGTAGTGGAAGCACCTGCTACAAATGAACCGTCTGTGTATACCCCACCTTCAATACCTGCCATACCAGCTACGAACAGGTCATCGCCGTTGTAAACAAAACCAGTGTTAGCAAGTGTTTCTGTTGCAGAAGTTGCAGACCCTACTACAAAGTTTGATGTAATTAAAGTATCGCTACCGCTTGCAGTAATTGTTAAGTCACCGGAAGACCCCATAAGCAAGTCTGCGTAGTTTGTAGCACTACCGTTGCTATCATTATAAGTTAAACGTAAATTGTTACCCGAAGCATCGTTAATTTCCAACGCTTTGTCTGGAGCTGTTGTACCAAAACCAGAGTTACCTCCTGTAATAATGGCTGCATAGTTGGTGGTAGCACCACTTACTGTTGCATACAAACCATAGTTAATATCTGCTGTTCCTTGAGTAATAAAGTAACTACCGTAATGCGCAGTGTTTCCTGTAGTAGTAAGGTCCCCAGTAGTAATCACATACTGTCCATATGTATTCGAAACAATATTGGCATTTCCAGCAGAAGCAATATTAGAAAGAATGTATTGTCCATAATTATTAAAGTTTGAGCTTGTAGCTACAGAAGTAAATGTAGGGCTACCTGTAACTGAAATGTAATCTCCATAACCATTGTAGTCATCGCTGCCTGTTGCACTGTTGAAAGTCGGACTTGAAACCAAAGATGTATTATTACCCTTGAATGTAAAAGTCTCCGCACCAACTCCGATGGTAATTCCCGCAGCTGATACCGCATTATTAATGCCATTGTAGTACTGGTCATTAAGAGAAGTAACAGAAGCCGTAGGAGAAAGACTTAAATTTAAATTATTTGCAGTTACAGTATTATTTCCAGGAGAAACAGTGTTTACAATATTAATTACGGATGAATTTTCCGCGGAATCATTCGCTTGAGTAATATCTATTACTCTAGAGTTATCATTTCCAGTTGTTCCAGCAAGAGCAAATAAGTAATCCGAAACAGGAGCTTGTTGTGAACCAATCTGTCCAGAAGAATTAACTTGGAACAAGTCTCCATTACCAACTGTAAAGAGAGAGGCTGGAGAGGTGTCGCCTAGTCCAAAGTTCCCAGCCATGTATGAGTTAGATGTTGAAGTGGAGTATATAGCATAACGAGTTGAGCCAATATCTATAGAAGTATCCATATAGATACCATAACTAGTTGAAGTAGTGCCACCGCTTACCCAACCAGACATATTTATTCCTTTGAGAGTAGTTAGAGTTCCACTAGATGAATAAGAAAGGATATCTAAAGCGTTGTAAGTTCCTAAAGTTCCTCCGAATTGACCACCTTCTATAAATATTCCTCTATGAGTAGTTCCTGTCCCTGAGTTTGTAGTACTGAAATATCCACCATTTGCGGTAGTAGTTGTGGCACTTGCCGCATTACTTACAGTACCTTGAATACCGCTTGCATAAGTAAGCACAGGAGTTACTGCTCCTGCTGTAGAAGTAGCAACACCAAAACTTCCGCCTGCTATAAATGAAGCAGTACCTGTTGCATTGTAAGTAACAGTAGTACTTGCTCCAGTTGTTGCACCTGTACCTCCTGTTTTTGTAAGTTCCGCAACATATCCAACAGTGCCGTTAGTAAATGATCCAGATTTTTGAACATAGAAACTGTAGAGAGAATTTGGTGTAGATCCAGCCGCATTAACACTACCTTCAACAATTAGATTTGCAACTCCTGCACCACTGTTTGTGACAGATAATGTTGTATTTGAACCATCAACAAAATCCATAGTATATGTACCTGATGCAGTTCTTTGTAGAGTTGTATCAGTTGCCGCAAGAACTAAAGTATTAGAAGCAGAATCTAGAGTTAATGCACCAGCGCCACCAGAAGCAACAGTCAATGCTGCGGAAGCAGTAATGTCTGTACCAACTCCAGTGATGTTGTTTGAGTTCATAGCAAGAGCAGTAGATGAAAGGTTGTATTCATCTACTCCAGCGATTTGAAGGTTTAGAGTCTTGCCTGAAATTGTGTTGATGTTTAAGTCTCCTGTGTTGTCACGGAAGATAGAGTTTACTGTTCCTGCAGGGGCAGAAGCATCATCTGAAGTAAAGGTTAGAGAGTCGTTGGTTGTGTCATCTACTTCACCTGAGAATGCACCGCCACCACAACCAGAACAAGATGCAACAGTAAGTACACCAGCGTTGGTAATACTCCATTGGTCTCCTGTAATAGCTACGTCATCAAGAGCAGAACCGATGTTGATTGTATCTTTTGTAGTGTTGTTTGTACCTATGTTAATAGTGTTACCTGCTGTTCCTGTTGCTATGGCAATAGTTTTGGCATTGTTTCCTGTTCCTAAGTTAACGTCACCAGTAGAACCAGAGTCTAAGGTTAAGTTTCCTGTTGTTCCTGTGGTAATTGAAAGAGCTTCTGCTGCTGCTGTAGTAATGTCACCAGAAGAGTTTACTTGGAACAAGTCTCCACTACCTACTGTTAAGAGTGAAGCTGGGGTGGTATCTCCAATACCGACGTTGCCTCCATTAGTTATGAGGGCATAATTATTTGTAGCGCCTGAAGCTGTAACATAAATACCATAGTTGTCATCTGCTGTGCCTGAAGCCTCAAAATAACCACCGTAATGAGCATTGGTCCCAGTAGTGGTCAGAGCACCAATAGATGCTGAGTAAGTCCCATAAGCGTTGCTAGTTAGATTAGCATTGCCTCCAGAAATAGACACATAGTTTGTTGCATGCTGTCCATAAGTATTATAAGTAGATCCTGCTGTCACAGATGTTAAAATTGGACTCCCATCTACATATGAATGATCTCCAGCAATGAAAACATTATCACTAAAAGTTGAGCTATTGAATGTATAACTTGCATCAACCCAATTGTCTGTTCCATATACATAGGAGTTATTAGCCCCATCTCCGACACTTAGGTTTGCGGACTCTACATAATTATAAATACCTGCAATGGATATACTTTGTGTACCACTAGTAGCAGCTGTAGGACTTAGACTTAACCTAATGTTATTAACATTTCTGGAGCCAGATCCAGGTGATACTGTATTATCAATAAAAATAACGTTACTGTCTTCCGCAGCATCATTTGCTTGAGTGATATTTATAATTCTAGAATTATCATTTCCAGTAGTCCCTGCGATGTGGAATAAATAATCAGAAGTAGGCGCAGCTTGTGAACCAATCTGTCCAGAAGAATTAACCTGGAACAAGTCTCCACTACCTACTGTTAGGAGTGAGGCTGGGGAGGCATCGCCGATTCCAACATTACCTCCACCACTTGGAACAACCAAAGCATAGTTAGCAGTTGTACCGCCAGAAGCGTTTAGGTAAAGACCAACGTTAGTAGAGGTAGTGCCAGAGTGAGTGTTAGCTATCTGTGCTCCATATGTGGTAATACCACTTGTTCCGTTAGTTCCTTGTAGGGAGATGTTTAGTCCTGTCTGACTTGCAGCAGCTGCTGTTCCGTTTGATGAGATATCTAATAAGATCCCAGAAGTTAAAGAAGTAGAAGAAAGCCTAACACCTGTACCAGTAGTTAAAGAGTTGGCAACAAAAGATAAACCAGAACTTGTGGTTGTTCCTGTTGTTACTCCAGAAGTAATTTGTACTGAGCCAGTAGATGCAGGAGCAAGAGTAATGTTACCACTTGTTGCTGTGACAAGAGCAAGGTCTGCACTTGTAGCTGTAATAGTCATGCCAGCAGCACCTGTAATTGCTGTACCAACTCCAGTGATGTTGTTTGAGTTCATAGCAAGAGCAGTAGATGAAAGGTTGTATTCATCTACTCCAGCGATTTGAAGGTTTAGAGTCTTGCCTGAAATTGTGTTGATGTTTAAGTCTCCTGTGTTGTCACGGAAGATAGAGTTTACTGTTCCTGCAGGGGCAGAAGCATCATCTGAAGTAAAGGTTAGAGAGTCGTTGGTTGTGTCATCTACTTCACCTGAGAATGCACCGCCACCACAACCAGAACAAGATGCAACAGTAAGTACACCAGCGTTGGTAATACTCCATTGGTCTCCTGTAATAGCTACGTCATCAAGAGCAGAACCGATGTTGATTGTATCTTTTGTAGTGTTGTTTGTACCTATGTTAATAGTGTTACCTGCTGTTCCTGTTGCTATGGCAATAGTTTTGGCATTGTTTCCTGTTCCTAAGTTAACGTCACCAGTAGAACCAGAGTCTAGAGTTAAGGCGTTAGCACCAGTTGCTGACTTAATAGTCAAAGCTCCACTATCTGCAATGTTGTTAGCAGTGAAAGTTTGAGATCCTAAGACAGAGCCAGTAATAAATGAAGCAACACCAGAAGTATTAATAGACCAGTTGTTGTCAGTAATTGAAACGCCTGTTGCAGAAGTAGAACCAATGGTAATAGTGTTAGCTACAGCACCTGTTCCAATATTAATAGTCTTAGCGTTGGTAGCAGCTGTACCAATGTTAATTGTGTCTGCTGAAGTTGCTCCCAAGGTAATAGTCTTAGTTCCATTTGCTGTACCAATGCTGATATTGGAAGCAGTAGTATTTCCTATATATATACCACCATTACCCCCTACTCCGGCACCACCATCAAGAATCACCTGACCACCAATACCGGCAGTTAAAGCAGATCCACCATGAATATCCACTGAACCAGCGTTTGAAGACGAAACATTTGTTGTATTACCTCCATATAATCCCAAACCTTTCCCTGCAACAGCACCAGTAGTTGTTCCAACTTGGATAACAATAGATGACCCTGAACTCGAATCTGCGGTAGTAATATCGCCAACTGTGCCACCTACTAAAATGACTTGACCATCTTCATTGACTGTAAAGATTGAGTTTGCGCTGTCGTCTTGTATTAAGATTGGATATCCAGTGTTCTGCGATTTATCTACAACAATTTTAATTCCATTTCCAGTGAAAGCATTAGCGTCTGTACCATCCATGGTGATCTGCAAAGCATCACCTGAGAAAGTTCCACCAGTAGCTTGGTTAACAGTGAGTTGCAAGAGGTCTCCTGTGAAAGCACCAGTTGTTGTTTCAGTAACTACTACAGCGGTGTTCGATGTGGTTTCAATAGAGTTACCGCCATTGTACGAAGCTTGAAGTGAATCCGCCCCAGCACAAGCAGCAATACTCAACGCACCACTACCATTACTTTGAATACAGCCAGAGGCATCTGCTGCAGGAAGAGTCCAAGTGTATGAAGTAGTTACATTAGCGTTGGACTGAATAGCTGCATAGTCTGTACCTGTACCAGATGGCTCTAAGAATCTTAATGCTGTTTGTGTTGTTCCTCCACCAATTTCTGCAATAAAGCTTGAAGGACGAACTTGCAAGTTACCACCAGAGGTCGTTAACAAATCAACGTAGTTGGTAGCACTACCATTACTATCATTATATGTTAGACGAAGATTAGCACCTGTTGAAGAATTAATTTCTACTACTTTGTCTGGACCTGTTGTACCAATACCCAAATTACCAGTTGAAGTTTTAAGAATCATCTGGGTGCTGTTAGCTTCACGGAAGA
>CAYODY010000009.1:0-46492 GCA_964402965.1 uncultured Candidatus Saccharibacteria bacterium | reverse complement strand
TAGGCACGCCGCCAGCGTTCATCCTGAGCCAGGATCAAACTCTTCAAATAAATTCGCTACACACCGAAGTGAGCGAAAGTTTGTAAGTTGATATCTGTATTTGATTCGCGAAGTTTTCACTTCTATAATGCGAAACAGTGATTCAGATGAACTTGGCCATGGTTGTTTTTTATAAACGCACAACACATGAAAACGTTTGTCTGCTTGTAAACAGACGGAGTCATTGAACTCAATCTAATCACAAATTGGGATTTGTGATAGACGCTCCACACTAGCAAGCTAGTGTTTCGCTAAAAATTGACGTAATTGGTTTTTTGTCTAAGGTCCGTATTTCTACTTTCTTAGACGACACACTTAATAAATTAAGTTTGTACACATTTCAATCACTATGCAGTTGTTAAAGTACTGTGGATTTAGGGAAATAAAAAACTCGTACGCCTATTATATCTCTTTGCGCAGAGTGCCGATTCTCTGGAAACTCCGTTCTTCGCATGCGAGCATGGAATGTTCGGACCAGACCTTGAGTAATCACCGTGGTTACACTCAAGTAGAATTGCTAGTGTTTATTGCCTTTTAAAATATCCTTTTGTACTAGCTATCTAGTACTCAACTATATTAAGTGTTTTTAAAGGGCTTGTCAAGAGATTTTTGGGGATTTTTTCAAAAATTTCTGTAAATTTTCAGGTTAGACTACTTGAAAAAAGATTTACCTAAAATATTGACTATTAACTTCGGTGGAGATACCCGATTTTTGGGTTTTTTCACCTGTTTTTCTAAGGCTTTTTTAAAGATCTCTGGATCTTGGGTATTTTCCAAATGTTGTAGAAAATCCCATAGAACCTTAGCATCATCGTATGCTCGGTGGCGACTTTCACACTTAAAGTCAAAACGCTCAATTATGGCTGTTAAATTGTGATGCTTATGTTCAGGGAAAAGAGCTCTGGAAAGTCTAACAGTGCAAAGTTGCTGGACATTAAAGTTAGTGCCTAAACGCTCAAATTCTTCCTTCAAAAAACTATAGTCAAACTGGGCGTTATGCGCCACAAAAATTGCGTCTTCAAACTTCTTCAAAAGCTCATCCGCCACTTCGCTAAACACTGGGGCATCTTTTAAGTCTGCATCCATGAGTCCAGTAATTTTTGTAATATATTCAGGCAAAGGCATTTCAGGATTCACTAATGTTTGGTACTTTTCTACAACCTCACCTTTTTCCACGCGAAGTAATCCCACCTCAATAATACGATTAAAAAACGGGCTACCGCCAGTTGTTTCTAAATCTACTATTGTGAAGTTTTGCTCGTCAAACATGTGGTAAGTATACTATTTTTATAAATTTACTGAAACTTTATATCCTCTCCATAAAAAAGACCCGCGAATTTCGCAGGTCTTTTTTCTTTATTGAATCACTTTGTCGATAATTCCGTACTTCTTTGCCTCGTCTGGAGACATAAAGTAATCACGATCTGTATCTTGTTCAATTTTCTTTATAGTCTGACCAGTATGTTTTACCAAAATTTCGTTAATCTGGTTCTTCATACGGAGCATTTCACGCGCTTGAATTTCAACATCTTTTTGTTGACCTTCTACTCCACCCATAACTTGGTGAATCATAATGCGCGCATTTGGCAAAGCCATACGCTTTCCTTTTGTTCCAGCTGCCAATAAAACAGCGGCGGCAGAAGCAGCTTGTCCAATACATATTGTAGATACGTCACTTTTCACATGCTGGATAGTATCGTACATAGCCATGGCTGAAGTTACACTTCCACCTGGGGAGTTTATGTAGATTTTAATATCTTCATTGCTGTTCTCTGTATCTAAAAACAAAAGTTGAGCAATTAAAGTATTAGCCACAGCATCATCAATTGGTTCTCCCAAAAAGATAATACGATCTTTGAGCAAACGACTGTAAATGTCATAAGCGCGTTCGCCCATTGGTGACTTTTCAATAACCATTGGTACTAAAGGCATAGTTTTAAAATTAATTAATTAAATTTACTTTTCGTCCGATTCAGTATCTGCAATTTCTGGAGTGGCTTCAACATCTTCTACGACTGAATCGTCTGGTGCTGAAATTTGAGCATCTTCTTCAGACATATCTTCTTCAGTTTCTGCGTCTATATCTGTCTGATCTTCTGTTTCATCAGATTCAGCTACAGGAGCAGAACCCATATCTTCTTGATTAATATCTATTTTCCAAGCAGTTAAGCGGGCGGCAAGGCGAACATTTTGTCCAGCTTTACCTATTGCTAATGAAAGCTGATCTTCCATAACGCCAACCTTAGCTTCTTTTTCTTCCATGTCGAGTTGTACGTTTACAATCTTCGCAGGAGAAAGTGAGTTAGCAATGAATTTTACAGGGTCTTCTGACCATTCGATGATATCAATCTTTTCGCCACCAAGTTCAGCCATAACAGTTTGTACACGAGTTCCTTTTTGACCAACACATGCGCCAATTGGATCGATTCCTTCTTGGTTGGAAGCAACTGCAATTTTGCTACGTGAACCAGCTTCGCGAGCAACAGATTTAATTTCTACTGTGCCATTGAAGATTTCTGGAACTTCCATCTCAAAAAGTTTGCGAACTATATCTGGATGTGAGCGAGACAAAGTAATTTTAGGACCGCGGGTTGCAGGTTCTACATGTAGAACCAAAACTTTAATGCGGGCATTTACTTCGTACTTTTCTCCACGAATTTGTTCAGAAGGGAATAATACTCCAACACCTTTTCCAAGGTCTACTAAAACTGTATCGCCTTCAACTCTTTGTACTACACCATTAACCAATGTGCGTTCTTTAGCTTTGAAGTCAGAGAATTGAACGTTGCGTTCAGCTTCACGAAGTTTTTGAATAATAACTTGCTTAGCAGTTTGTGCGGCAATGCGTCCAAACTCTACACCATCTTCTGGAGTAATTTCTGTACGAATAACTTCACCAACTTTAATGTCTGGGTTAGTTTTTTGTGCGTCTGCAATATCTATTTCTTTAACTGGATCTAAAATTGTTTCTGGATCTATGTCTGGAGATATATCTTCAGTTTTCAAAATTTTTCCAGATACAACTAATTTTTCATCATAAATTTTTGCAGCTAAGTTTTCAGGATCAAATACCACAACAGGGTTTTGGTCTTTTTCG
The DNA here is from genome assembly GCA_964402965.1 of uncultured Candidatus Saccharibacteria bacterium. Classification (GTDB taxonomy): domain Bacteria; phylum Patescibacteriota; class Doudnabacteria; order UBA920; family UBA920; genus UBA920. Next base: position 43,356 of record CAYODY010000009.1, on the reverse strand, counting down.
CCATAATCTTTGCGAAAAGCCGCAGCCAAGGAGGCTTCTATCATTTGGATTATTTCATCGCGAGATACACCTTTTTCATCGGCTATCTGCGCAAGAGCTTGTTCGAATTGTTCGTTCATATTTAATTGTCCTTTGAGTTTTGCTGTGCTCAGCTAACTCTATTTAATTGTTTTGATTCTCGAAAGTATTACCACCTCAACAAGCTTCGCTACGTTGCCTCCGTCACTTCCGTGACGGGCAACTGTGCTCAGATAGTTTCGTTAGGTAATACTTTCTATGAATCCAATACCTATTAAAAAAGATGAGCGGAGCCCATCAAATATCTAAAGATACTGCATATGGAATAATTATAACATTTCCTGAGGATTTGTCAAGGTCAAGAGGATGATAAGGCAACCCAAATACAATCGGTCTAACCGAATCTTTAAAGCTTTTAGATACATCTATAGCGCACACATCTATCCTTGGTTTAAGTCTTTGATACTGCTTGAAAGTTCTTGTGAACCACAATACTGCACGAACGATCCTCTGTTTCTTTGCCTTCGTAATGGATTCAACAGCTGAACCAAATCTGTCTGATGTTCGAGTTTTTACTTCCACGTAAATTATTTCTGTTTCACTTCTAACTATTAAGTCGATCTCGCCAAGCCTTTTCCCTTTTGTATTACTAACATTGCGCGCCACTAAAACATATCCTCTTTTAAGATACTCTCGCTCGGCCAAGCGTTCGCCCCAAGCACCAATAGATAGTCTAAAATTTGTCATGCAACTATTATTGCATAACAGTGTTCAAGAACAGATAAAGTTTAACAAGATGTTTGTAGTATAAACAAAAAACACTTCCATTGTTGAAAGTGTTTTAATTTGTTTAGAAGTTATGAGAAAATCTATTTTTTTAAATATTTCTCGCGAGACATTTCACGTTGAGCATTTTCCATATCTACTTTATAGCGAGTTATTAAGTACTTAATTGGATTGTAGATCCAGATTAATCCTGCGACTGCAATTAGTAGTGCAACAAAATGAGAAGCTAACGTTTGAACGTATAGGTATCTCATGCCAAACCAAATCATTTCTAGAAATCCAATGGTTAGGAAAATCTTTGCGAACCAAGCAAATGTACTTGCTAGAAACTTATTCTTTGTTGCGAACTTTAAAATTAAAGCTAGGATTCCAAGTGCTACTACTAGAACTGCAATAAGGAAAATTGTCTTATCTATGTTATGAAGGGTGTATTCGCTGCCGAACCAAAATTGGATAGTTACATAATCTTTCCAGTTCAATTGACTGAAGTCTATTCGGGGAATGAAAAAATTCAAATTCATATGTCTTTCTAGATTTACTTTTTAAATACTAACGCGTAATGATACATGTCAGCTGGTATTGATTTTACCTTGTGTAGGCCAAGTTTGGCAAGTTCATTTTCTAGCTGGTCCTCTGGCAAACGAACTTCTGTAGACGGTCCAAAGATTGTGTGTTCAGACTTCCACTCTACTACCAGCATTAGACCACCAGTTTTTAGGACTTTATATGCATTTTTCAAAAGCATATCTCTATGATGAACCTGATGCAAAATGCTTGCCAAAATTACTGCATCACAACTTGCATCTGGAATTCCAACTATTGGAACGTCTAAATTAGTTTGAAGAACTTCTACATTTTTAAAGCCTTGTTGAGTCGCTGAGCTAAGAGTCGCTGTAAGCTTTGGCTGCTGAACGTCTACTGCAATTACTCTGCCAGTATTGCCAACAAACTTTGCAGCTGCGACAGCAAAGAAACCAGAACCACTGCCAAAGTCGGCAACAGTTTGGCCATTCTTTAATCCCATTTGGGAAACTACATTTTGTGGGTTAATAAATTTCATTTTTGTTTTTTAGAGCGAGTTAGGATCCTAAACTTCGACTTCTTTTGTTAATCGTTCTATTTTTGTTACTTTTGTTCCATTTGTTTCTACGAACAAGGCGCAAACCACTGCAGGACCAGACTCAGGGAAATCTGTTTGAAGCTTACCGTCTAAGTGCCAAGTTAGTGCAGCTTCTGGAGTAATCCCGATTATAGAATTTTTTGCACCCGTCATTCCAACATCCGTAAGCAAAGCTGTGCCTTTTGGTAAAATTCTTTCGTCGGCTGTCATTACATGTGTATGCGTTCCATACACTACTGTTGCTCGTCCATCTGCGTACCAACCCAAACCAACTTTTTCACCAGTTGCTTCGGCGTGGAAATCTACAATAATTATATCATCTTTTTGAGCTTGAGATTGAAAAAGTTCATCGAATGCTAAAAATGCATTTGAAATATTAAACTTTTCCTGTGCGTCCATAAACACACGACCCGAAAGATTAAAAACTAAAAACTGCTGACCATTCTTTGCAAAACGATAGTGCCCTTCACCCAAAAAATTCCCGTTGTAGTTTTGCGGGCGAAGAATATTATGATGAGAATCGAAACAGGCTTCTGCCAGGCTGCCAGTATCAAAAATATGATTTCCAGATGTATACGCATCGAAACCAAGAGCATCCATTTCTGCAATTGTGTTTGGTGTAATGCCACGACCATGCGCTAAGTTCTCGACATTGCCAATTAACACATCTGTTTTCGGATCAAAACCAAGTTCTTCCTTCCAAATAGGCAAAACCTGAGCTAACGCATGTCGCCCAGGTCTTCCCATTATATCGCCAATAATTAAGATTTTTGCCATTTAACTATGTTTCTAAATACACTCTAAATGCACCTTAAATGCACTTAAGAGTAAGTGTATAAACTTTTACCAGATTATCTCGCGTACTCAATTACTCTAAAGTCGCGAATTACGTGTACACGAATTTCACCAGGGAATTTAAGTTCATTTTCTAAACGATTGGCAATTTCACGCGCGAGCTTTTGGCAAGCGTAGTCGTCCAAAGCGTTTGGAGTTACGAACACACGAAGTTCACGTCCACCTTGAATGGCATAAGTCTTTTCTACACCTTCAAATGAATTCGCAATATCTTCTAAGTCAGACAAACGTTTTACATAATTTTCAAAGCTGTCCTTGCGAGCTCCAGGACGAGAACCAGAAATTCCGTCGGCTGCGTCTACGATCATCGCTTCAACAGAAAGAGGAGCGTGATTCTTAGCCGCTTCGGAAACATCTGTATCGTGGTGATGAGACTCAATTGCTTCAATAACACGTGGGTCTAATCCAAATTTTGTAGCAATACGAGCACCAATTTCTACGTGAGTTCCTTCCATGTCTTGGTCCAAAGCTTTTCCAATATCATGTAACAAAGCACCTTGCTTAACAATAGATACATCTGCACCTAAGTCTTCAGCAATCAACGCAGCAACTTTTGCCATTTCAGTAGAGTGCTTTAATATGTTTTGACCGTAAGAAGTACGGAACAAAAGACGTCCAACTAAGTGCACAAGCTTTGGTGGGAAATTGGTAATACCAAGTTCGTAAACAGTATCTTCACCAGCGCGCTTAATTTGATCGTTAATTTCACCTTTGCTTTTTTCGTAAGCTTCTTCGATGCGGGCAGGGTGGATTCTTCCATCAACAAGTAACTTTTCTAAAGTAAGTTTTGCAATATGGCGGCGGATAGAGTTAAAACCAGAAATAACAACAGTATCTGGTGAATCATCTATCAATATTTCTACGCCCATAAGAGTTTCAAAGGCGCGAATATTTCTACCTTCTTTTCCAATAATACGACCCTTCATTTCTTCGTTTGGAATCATTACAGTCGTAGTAGTAGTTTCGGCAGTTACTTCAGTTGCAATTCTTTCAATAGCTTGAGCTACAATTACACGAGCTTCTTTTTCAGCTGTTTCGTGAGCTTCATTCAAAAGCTTACGATGAAGTTTTAACATTTCTTCAGAAATGCCTTTTTCTGCGCTGTCCATTAGGACCTGTGCAGCTTCTTCGCGAGTTAAACCTGCAATTTTTTGAAGTTTTTCTAACTGCTCGGCTTTAATTTCCTTAATCTGCTCTTCTGTTTGCTTTATTTGATCACTTCGTTTTTCTAAGTCGTTAGCTTTTTGTTCTAAGTTGTTTGATTTCTGATCTAACTCTTTTTCTTTTCTATCTATACGTTCTTCAAAACGAACAATTTGAGCACGAAAATCTGCTTCTGACTGCTTGGCACTTTCCACAATTTCCATTGCTTTTGCCTTTGCTTCAATAAGCATCTCTTTTTCATTGTTCTTTGCGTCCTCTAAAATTTTCTCGGCACGTGCTTCTGCGCCAGAGACTTTCTTCGATGCCAAACTTTGACGGATTACGTAACCGACAACTCCGCCGATAACCAATCCAATGGCAAGATATATAATTGATAACATAAAAACCTTACAATCCGTAGAAAGTTGAGGTTTAAGTTTGATTTATATGGAGGATGATACGCAAAAAGGCTAACCTAAATAAGATTAGCTTTGGGAAAATTCAGTTTTTAACGTTTTTAAAACGGTAGAAAGAGTTAAAAGTAAGCGCATTCTCGTAAAATTCAGCCTTAAAACTTCAACCAGTACGGAAATTTAAATTTATTTGTACGTTTTTACTGTACCATATTTTTAGTAGAAAGGTCAACTCGACAAAAGGTTGATTCTTTTGTCCTGAAAAGCTACTATGAATATATACTTACTATTAATTTAAAAGAAATATATGAATGAAAACGATTGCATGTGCTCAAATAATTCTTGTTGCAGCATGGACTCAGGAATGAGTTATGGATTTGGGCCACAGGTTGGTCAACCTGCTCCAGTTTTTGAAGAATTAAGAACTTACCACCAAGGGGAATTCAAAACAGCATCTTTGTCTGACTACAAAGGCAAGTGGTTGACCCTATTCTTCTACCCTCGTGATTTTACTTTTATTTGTCCAACAGAAATCCAAGAATTTGGCGAACACTATGAAGCTTTCAAAGCTTTAAACTGCGAAGTATTAGCGGCCAGCACAGACAGCGAACATTCCCACAAGGCTTGGTTCGAAACTGATGACCGTTTGAAAGAAGTTAAATACCCAATTGTAGCAGACACAACTCAAGAACTTTCAGATATTTACAATGTTCTAGATGATGAAGGCGCTGCACAACGTGGTACGTTCATAATCGATCCAGATGGAATACTTAGATACTCTCTAGTTTCTGATGGAAGCGTTGGACGTAACACTGCTGAAATTTTACGTGTTGTTGAAGCTTTACAAACTGGTGAACGTTGCCCTGCAAACTGGAAAAAAGGTGATGCTACTCTAGGCAAAGACTAAACCTCTCCTTATAAGAATGCCCTTAAAAACCGCTGGATATCATTCCAGCGGTTTTTGACTGCTATAAATTTTATAGGTATACTTGGTAAAACTTTCCCGGAGGAACGCAATGAAAAATGACCAAGTTTTGACAAAATTGTTGACAACTACAGACAACGGCATTGATGACCTTTTTGATATAACCATCAAAAATATTGCCAGGGCAATCGAAATTCTCATGAACAGTGGCCAAAGTGCGTCCATGGAGTTTATCAAAAGTAATTTCCTGCACATTGGATCTACGTCCAGAGAATCAATGGAAGCAAAAAAGCACTCAATCTTACAGATGGCATGGCCTGGCAAAACAGATTCTATATGCTTTGAAATGCATCTTGATGAAACACAGTCCGCCGGTCTATTCGATTGTTTCAAAGGTGCAAATGATTTCGGTTGCTATGTCGAAAAACGCCGTAACTATGGAGTACCTGAACTCAAGAAACATTATTTTTTTGAGTCGGAGCTATTCAGATTTAGGATCCACCAATCTTCAACCTGCCTGACTTTGATCTGCTGGTATCCAAAAAGCGACCCCAGACGATTCGATGAAGAAATTCATGAGTTTCTTTATGGGATGAAAAAATTAGACACCACCTTAACCAAAGAGGTTGTAGCAAATTAATTTTTGCTCGCAAAACAACACACATTCCGCCGAATATACTTCGGCGGGATTTTTTGTTACTATTTAAATAATTAAACTACCAACTATATGTACGAAGCAAAACAATTTGAAAGTATAAATGGAGTAGAAGGAATGTCCGCCCGTTTAATGGGAGAGCATTACAAACTCTATGAAGGGTATGTAAAAAAGGCAAATGAAATAACAGAAAGCTTGAAGAATGTAGACCTAAGCAAAGCTAACGCCACCCAATCTGACTTACGCGCTCTGAAAATGGGTTATTCATTTGCAGTAAACGCAATCAAAAGCCACGAACTTTACTTCGACAATTTAAGCGGCAAAGGTGGACAACCACAAGGATGGCTTGGTTCAAAAATAGAAGAGAGTTTTGGTTCCTTTGAAAACTGGCAAGCAGATATGAAAGCCACGGGAATTGCGGCACGTGGATGGGTTTGGTTTGCATACGATTGGCAAAACGGTAGCATCTTTAACTACCTAGGAGATGCGCACGACGCCTTCCCTATTTGGCACGCAACCCCACTCGTTGCTCTAGATGTTTATGAACACGCATATATGATTGACTACGGTGTAGCCAGAGCAGACTATATAGAAAGCTTCTTCAAAAACTTAAACTGGAACCAAGTTGAAGAAAGCATTGCCAAACTTGGGATAGATAAAGCATAAAACCAAGAGCAAAAACAACTAACTTAACAAATAAAAAACCGCACTACTTAACAGCAGTAGAGCGGTTTTTCTTACCAAGATGGCAAGATTTATACAAATGATGGTGACCACGTAGAGGCTCTTGGGTCTGTTCTGGTTTGAACTACCTTGTAACCGCGCATTTTATGCGGTCCGACAGGGTAGGCTGTTTTCAACAGCCACAGCTTGAGTTTCTCTTTCCAGACCAAAACGAACATCCATCCTTTTTGAATTCGATACATCGCTTTTTCTTGACCGTGTTTGAGGAACAACTTTGCTTCGTTCTTCCTCTTAATTACTTTCGAGTTTATCAGTTGGTACTGCAACTGAGTTAGCTCGAAAATGGTCGGGCAAGTTGTGTTGCCATTTCTCTCGTTATACTTGTCCAAAGCATGCTCTCGCACAGCCAAAGTACAGTTACAAACGCCCAGAACTGCAACAATCGAATTTTCAGAAATGATTTTTGGATCTAAATCATTCTTAATTCCCAAGGTAGGAATTTCCATATACATCTATCCTCCAAAGAACGGTTTAAATGGAACTTCTAACACTTTAAAGGTAACAAAAAAGCCCTCGAACGTCGAGGGCTTTTTATAAAATTTTATTATGTGAACAAATTAAGTTAAATTGTCCTTCAAAGTCTATTCTGCTTTTGCTTTAGATGCTTCCTTTTTTGCAGCAGCTTCTTTCATCTTCTTTGTCACAATAAGTTTGCGACGAGTACGAGGAGTGTTATCACGACGTTCGCGAACATAGTAAATTTTTGCTTGGCGAACTTTGTCGTCTTTTACTACATCTATCTTTGCAATATTTGGTGAGTGCAATGGATAAATACGTTCAACGCCTACACCGCTAGCAATCTTACGAACCATAAATGTTGCGTTAGCACCCTTACCGCCTTTGCGAGCAATAACAATACCTTCGAAAATCTGAATACGTTCTTTTCCACCTTCTTTAATACGTTGGTGAACTTTTACTGTATTGCCAACTTGGAACTCTGGCCATTCCTTAAGTTGATCTTCTTTTAAATTTTTTACGTGTGCCATGTAATTAAATTAGTTTGGTTATAATTGATTAAGTTTCGAACTTCCTAATTTTTTCAGAATTTCGCGGAGGTCTTTCGGTAATTTACTTTCCGCTTCTATCCATTCGCCGTTTGGCAATTGAACTTCAATTCTTTTTGCGTGGAGGAATTGTCTTGGAACCACGATCTCACCAGTTTCTGTGACAATCTTCATCACCTTTTTACCACCGTAGAGCTCATCTCCTACAAGAGGGTAACCCTTTGGACTATTTAGTGATGAAAGATGAACGCGAATTTGGTGCGTTCTACCTGTATGCAATTTTACCTTAATTAAGGTGTAATTGTCAACGCCTGCCTGAAGATGTTCCAAAACCCAATATTCTGTTAAAGACGGTTTCTCACGGACCATATCTTTCTTGTCCGTTGTATATTTTCGGAAGTCCTTTTGGCTTTTTCCTAATGGAAGCTCAATTAATCCATGATTTTGTTCTAAATTTCCCTTAACTAAGGCAATATATTCCTTTTTGACAGTATGTTTTTCGAACGAATCTTTGAGATGATCATAAATTTCTGGAGTTAAAGCCACCAAAATCACCCCAGAAGTGTCTTTGTCTAGACGATGAACAATGCCGTTTCTGCCTTCTTCACCCACTATTGAGATATTTTTAAAATGATATAGCAGTGCCTGAGCTAGCGAATCACCTTTGAACCCAGCTCCTGGGTGAACTACCATTCCCGCTGGCTTATCTAAAATTAGAAGTCCGTGATTATTGTACAAAGTTACGAGTGGAATATTCTTTGGGCCATGTTCTACTTCTGGAATTGGTTTGTAAATTACAACGTCGTCTTTGCGAACAGTGAAGTTTGGATCATTAACAATTTTTGAGTTAACTTTCACGGCACCGGCTTCAATGTCTTTTTGAATTTTACTACGGGAAATTTCCTTACCAGAAAAATGCGCGACCAAAAATTTATCTAGTCGTGTTTTAAAAGTTTCAACAATATATGTCTGTTGTTTTGTTGCCATAAATTTAAACCAACTACTTTAACAAATCTGGTCGGCGCTTTTTAGTGCGCTTTATTGCTTCTTCTTCGCGCCACTTTTGAATATTTAAATGATGTCCACTTAACAAAACTTTTGGCACAGCAAGTTTTTGTTTTTTACCACTCTTCGCTACAACTTCCAGAACTTCTGGTTTAGTGTACTGAGGGTATTCCAAAGTAGACTTCTGATTTTTATTAGTAGAAAAACTTTCTGCGTCAGCAGAATCATCTTTCCCTAAAACTCCTGGAACTAAACGTAAAACGGCTTCTGTGATTACCAAAGATGGAAGCTCACCGCCCATAAGTACATAGTCTCCAATAGAAATTTCTTCGTCTACGAATTTTCGGACGCGCTCGTCGAAACCTTCGTAACGACCAGATACAAAAACTAAGTGGTCATACTTCGAAAGTTTCTTTGCAATCACTTGAGTAAATGGTTTTCCTTGAGGCGTCATTAGAACAACGCGCGTGGTTTTTGTTGAGCGCCATGCACTGTTTAAATTTCCACGGACTTTTGCAATCGCTTTAATCACTACATCTGGTCGCAACACCATTCCTAGACCACCACCGTACGGGCGATCATCTACTGTTCCTCTTCTGTCCAAGCCAAACTTACGCAAATTAACTGCGTTAATTTTCAGAAGTTTGTTTTTAATAGCTCGAGAAATAATTCCAAAACCAGCGTATTGTTCAATAAACTCAGGGAATAATGTAATTACAGATACTTGAATTTTCTTCTTCATAATATATAGTAGTTGTGCAAATAATTGTTGCGCTTAACCCTCTAAAACAAAACCCGCAGTGCGCGGGTTTTGTTTTATAAATTTCAATTAAAGTTTGAAATCATCCATGTCATCGCTTGAATCTTCTGAAACAGCTGATGCTGATTCTTGAGATGCATTGTGATCTGGGCGATCATGTGATGCGCCATGTTCACGACGAGGACCACGGTGAGAACCCTCTGGTTCATCAATCTTTAAGTTTACGCGAGCTTTATGCTTTGCGCCAACTACGCGAAGTAGTGTGCGTACAGCTTTAGCTGTCTGACCCATACGACCAATTACTTGGCCCATATCTTCTGGATTGATGTGAAGAGTGATAAGTACACCCATTTCATCTACAGTACGGTCAGTGCGAACGTCGGCAGGATTGTCGACTAAAGCCTTGATGATGTATTCTACAAATTCTTGATCTTGCTCCATGTTCGTTCGATTAGAGTATCTTTTCTGAATTGCTATAGGAGATCGGCTTCGACCTTTTTCAGTAGCCTTCTATTGCTGGCTAAATAATACCACTTATGTTGTGCTGTGTCAAAACTGGAATATAAAGAAGTGTGAATTAAAAACACCCGCTAAAATTAGCGAGTGTTTTTGTAAGTTTTATATTACTATCTTGGAGAAGTTTCTTGGCGGTTTGGTGCTCCAGCACCTACACTGAAGATGTATGGTGGAGTGAAAACATTCTTTGCACCTTGAGCAGTTGTGATAGTTGCTTTGTTTTGGAATCTATATAATCCACTTGCTGGTGCATCCGCAGGGGCAGTTACAACAGCAGTGAAAGTAATTCTACAGAACTGAGTATCTGGACTTGCTGCAGGAACAGGTGCAGCTTCAAAGTAGATACTTGTATCACTCATCACTTTCGATGTATTTAAACAACCATCTGGAGATTCAAAATTATCCGGATTACTTAAATTACTCATAGTATCATCAATAGTAATACTGTCTAATTGAGAATTTCCTGAGTTACATATATTTATTTGGAATTTCACAATGTCCCCTGGTTTAAAGACTGCGTTGTTTGGCAAGACCATAACCTCAGAGTTATTTGAACAGGTTGCACTAGCAGAGTTTCCTCTAGCTACTCCACCTTGTTGGACTGAAATTAAGTCTTTGTCTGAAAGGGACATATTTGCCTCACAAAGAACAGTGGCAATAGGATTATTTGATGCCTCAACTTTATCTGAAACAGATGTTCCAGTGTATGACGCTACTGCATAATAATTTCCAGTTTGTGCTAGTGGACTTGGATCGTTTAATGTGTAATTTTTTGCAAGATACGGAACATCTTGCCATGGAGCGCCCCAAATTACACCATCAGTAGACCTGTAAACATAGAATCCCGAAGGTAATGTACCAGATCCGCGAGACCATGATACGTCTATGGTTCCACATGCTCCACCATTAGAAACGCTTACTGTTACTGGTGATGGAGGTGGCGGAGCAGCGGCAATAATTAAAGTACAATCTTTTGTATGTGTCTGCCCTCCACCAGTTGCGGAGAAAGTTACAGTGTAAGTTCCAGTTGAAGTATTGGAGTTGGTTGATACCGTAGCTACAGAAATATTTCCTGAAGGAGAAGGAGTTTGAGATGTTGGGCTAAATGTTATGGTTGGGGCACTTCCTGGCACAGGGGCAATGGATTTTGAGAAAGTTACAGGACTACTGAAACCGTCTATTGAATTTGTTTGAACATTAAATGAGCCTGTATTTCCTTGAGTAATGCTCACAGAAGCAGCGGAACAAGAAATTGTAAAATCTGAATTAGAAATTACGTCTAGAGAAACTCTATCTTCAGTAGAACCTGAAGCATTTGTACAAGTAATAGTATATGAGGTACTTGAAGTTAGACTACCTGTCATTCCACTGCCTGAATTTACTGGACTAGCAGTACCGAAACCATTGTCTATTGAACAACTTTCAGCATTTGTTGAAGTCCAAGAAAGCAATGCCGAAGAATTATAACTTACGCTACAAGGTCCATCTGTTGAACCTTTGCTATCTATATTCCCTTGACACTTTAAGTCAACCGTCGGAGCAGAAGGAGGAATTCCAACTGAAATAACAACAGAATCTGGGTATGCGTCTCCATACGGACCAGTACAATTCAAAGTTAAAGTGTATTCTTGTGGCCCTGTAAATGGTCCGACAGTTAAACCAGATGGGTAGACATTGTTTAGTGGCGTAATGTCTCCATCCCAGCCAACAATCCCACCTTTCACAGAAGTGCTAATTGTTGGGTTAGATGTAGCTGTACATGTATCTACATTAAAGGTCTCCCAGCTGATTAAAGCAGTCTCACCATCTCTAATTTCAACAGGACCTTCTGTGCCATTAACTTGTAGGTTTAAATTTGGGATTTGATTTATTGCTAATACTACTAAATCAGTAGTACAAGTTTTAGTAATAGCGCCGTCTGTTGCTGAGAATTCAAGCGAGTAAGTACCTACTGGGATAGAACCATAAATTATATTCATATCGTCCGCGTAACCAGGAGACACCAAAACCTTATTGGCAGGGTTTGCAATAATTCCATCGGGACTTGGGTTCAAACTAACTGTTACTGCATTAGAATAACCACCAGAAAGATCTGTTAGCCAGTTCGGTACAATAGTAGAAGCATCTGCTGAAGTACTGTATGGAACTTCAACTAGTGGAGTACAACTTAAAGCGAAGTTATCTCCTACTGAAATATTCAAATTCACGCTTGCCATTTGGTCACCTGGATAACCTTCTTGCGCAGTACAGGCATTTTCAGTGCGACTTGCATAGAAACGACCACTACTAGTAATTAGTGGTGCTGTGTAGGATGCGGACATACTTGGGGAAGGATTTGGTAAATATGAGTGTTCATTATTTATTACTGTACCACCTTCTATATACAGCCTACCTAAAGTAAAAGATGGGGTTCCAGAACCTTCAATGTCATACTTAATTTCGTGGTTATATGGAATAGATACGTTGTACTGCATATAATATGGACTAGTATCTCCACCAGACGCAGTATATACACCAACTTCTAAGCCTGTTGTTAAGTCAGTAACTGTTACACTAATATCAGCTCCTGAACACAATGCTTCTGCTCGAGCTACTTTGTTAGGGAAATAAGTAAAAACTGTTCCAAGAATTAATAGTGCGATTATGAAGTAATTGTATATTTTTAAAATTTTCATATTCATTTTATTTGGTTTCTGTTAATGAAATTGCTACACTATTTTCCTTTGTCGTTGGATCTGTTTTTGTTGAAATAGTTAGCACACTATCTCCTTTTCTCATGAGTATATTAGATGTGGTATTTGTAGAATTTTTAACTGATACATCAGTCCAATCTTTCGAAATGAAGAAATTTCTAAAAAGCTCTTTAGTAATTGCTAGATCTTTTGAGGTAGTAACCTCTCGAAAAGACAGAATGCGCCCATCGTTGGTAGTTACTTCATAGTTCTGTAAAACTTTGGAACCAACTTCAACTGGAAGATCTTTAGGAAAGCCAGAAGGAACAATGGTTGCGTCTAAAGTTTTCTTATCGTTCTTTAACTGTTTATTGTTGTTTATATTTACATTTTTTTCTGAACCAAAATCTTGGCCAAAAATATAAAATCCTGCAGCAATAACTGCAAGAACGGTGATAATTAAAGTTATCCAAAGTTTTTTATGCATTTGTTTATTTTTTTGTTTCACTAACACTAATATTAGATTAAGTATAGCATAAAAATATATATAAATCAAGTTAAGAAAAGAAAAAAGACGTGCAGGCGAGGGTGCCGAACACGTCTATATTTTTACAGCAGAGGATATGAATTCACTGCCGTCAGTTTGGAACTGCTTGCGGTCCTCTTGTAAGAGTGATCATAACAACAGATCCGAGAATGATGGATTTCTCCAACAAGGTTACCGTAACTCCAGAATCAGGCAAAGTAATTGACTGTCCTCGGGTGGAAAGTACTGCCGAGTTCAGACTGGTCTGATTCGAGAGGTCGATATTCCATTGTTTTGCCCTTGCATTAACGATACTTAAGTCTGTGGCACCATCGGAAATGGCTACAGAACCGTATTCGTACGCAAGAAACGGAAAAGTATAGGTATTGTACGGACCAGATGACCTAACCGCCTCTAGTATAGTCATTCGCCCAGTAAGAGCGTCCGACGTATCATAACTCGGAATTAAAACTCCTTTGGAATTCTTTCCAAATGCCGACAAGGGGGCAATTCTGACAACATAAGTCTGCCGACCTGTTAAGGTCGTGACCTTTGGCGTCCAGCCCAACACGAGTTGGTGAAAGAGACTTGGAGATCTTAAAAAAGCAGTCATGTGGTCAATAATACCAAAACCATCGGTAACTACGCCTGCCATTGTACTACTGTCGTAATGCTGAAGACCGAGCTTGTGGCCTGTTTCATGAATGACTGTTCGAATGAAGCTTGGCTCAGTCACCAATGAAGGTGTGAGTTGCACCCAACTTTTCAGAGGAAACGTAGCGCCACCTTTTGGCCCTAGCGATGCGAAAGCCCCACTACCTCCTCCCAAGTCTGGGAAGATGAAAGTGTAAAATTCGTAGTTTGTTGGCACAAACCCGGCAGCCTGCGCAGCTGCCAAAGCAAGAGTAGAGCAAGTGGAGATTTGGTTCGCCAAGCACTCTGCTTTTGTTAGGTTAACAGACAGAACAGGAGTAATGTCTCCCGTGATTCGCAAACGACTGCCGCCGTCCGAATCAAGTCCGCTGTATTTTGCAAAGTATCCACTAACCGAATTCGGCAAAGTGAACAATCGCGAGTACAGAACTGCTGGCGCAACTGGTAAAGTTGCGTCCGTCAGTTGGATTGGCATAACCAGCTCTTTGCGCATCCCTTCTGCCGGCGGTGCTGAAACCAAAAATGACTCTACTGCGTATTGCCACATTTTGTCTTCAGGACTCGCCTCGAACATTCCAACAGGTACTTTCCGTTTTGCAGAAGTATTGTTAACCGTTTGAGTTTCATCAAGATTAATTGAATAGACATCAAAGTTGCCGGCAACTAAATTCTCCATGATGGAAATTTTAATGTTCCTGTTGAGAATCTTCTCAGTGAAATCTTCAAACCTACTAAAGCCTCGGACCTGCGCCTGAAGGACCAACGATTCTGTGTTTAGAACAACAGGCTCGCTGACCCAATAGGTTTGGCTTTGACCCTTTTGGTTCGGTAAAGTCACTTGTTTTTTGGGTAGCTGTTCGCTTTCGAACAGATAGACGAACTGGCTGGGACCAGGTTCTGCTGTTTTTGAAAAGCTATCGTTTCCCTCTACGATAACCATCTGAATGACACCTTCGTAGGTGTCGCCCGTACGTACCTCCCTAGATCGGGAAGCACGCGCCGAGCTTTGCGCCATCGCTGGTAAAGGCAATGAGAGCAAAGCTATGAACAAAAAAGCTACTAACTTTTTCATTATTTTATCCTCCGCTGTTTGATGGAAAAGAGTATGCCCTAATGGCATCGTGCCTCAATTATACACAAAAAAAGTCCAACAGCATAGCTCATTTTGGACTTTTTGTCAAGGCCCTAGCCTTGGCTAGTAAATTATGTAATTCGGGTGTTTATGGCTTTTCTGAGTAAGAAATAACCACTGTATTTGTTTTGTCTATCTCTGATAGACTAATTGTAACTTGGATTTCGGCATTACCTTTTACACCTGTGAGCATTTTATAGTTTGGGTCGTTTTTGGATGATTTTATCTTCCAACCATTTGTGGTAATAAACTTTGAATATATAGCAAAGTTTTCATCTATAGTTTTGTTTGAAACAAACCCTCTACTTGCCTGAAATACACCATCATCTGTGGTTGCATTATAGTTCTGCGTAATCTTTGCATTGCTTTCTAAAGGAATGTTTATTGGGAACTTACTAGGCAAAGCATTTTCATTCACTTCAGAAATTTTTGTTGTGGTATTGTTTTGCGAATCCGACATGGAAGATGCAGGATCTTCATCTTTCACAAACGGCATAACTACCATAGTTACACCAATCGCCAAAGCAATAATAATTATTACTCCGACTAAATACTTTTTGATTATTTCTTCATATTGTTTCATTTTGTTTCTGTTGGTTTTTTACTTGTTTTAATTATATCAAGAAAGTGAGGAAATCAAAAATCCCGCCTGATGGCGGGATTAAAACTTTAGTTCAACGTTAAGCTTTTGGTTCTTCTGTTTCAACTGCTGGAGCTTCTTCCACAGGAGTTTCTTCCACTGAAGCTTCTTCTACAGCAGGAGCTTCGGCAACAACCTCAGGTTCTGTTGTAGCATCCGGAGTTGCTTCTGGAGCAGATTCAACTGCTGGAGCTTCAACTTGTTCAGGAGTTGCTTCTGCTACTGTTTCAGTTGCAGTTTCAGTTGCAGTTTCAGCATCAGCTGGTGCAGAAGTTTCAGCAGGAGCTTCTTCAGCCACTACTTCTTTCTTAGGAATAGTAAATGCTTTAGTTTTATCTCCCTTAATAATTTCTTTAGAAATTAGAAGATTACGAACAGTTGCAGAGATTTCTACGTGTTGTTCATTTACCCAGTAATTCAAACGGTCTTGGTTACGAATTAATAGAGTTTTAGTATGAGGGTTATACGAACCCATAATTTCTGTAAATTTCTTTTGGCTAGCAGCAGTTTTTTCTGCAAGAACAATACGGTAATCTGCTTTGTTCTTTTTACCAGCACGTTGTAGGCGGATAGTTAACATTAAAATTGTAAAGTTATTTAATCTAAATTGTGTGTTTGCACCTACCAAGTTTGACGGTCTTAGTGGTACGTTTATCTTCAAAAAAGATAAAAAGGACTTCCATAGTTTACCACTAGAAGTCCTTTTAGTCAAGGTTAGGTATTTCTCTATTTTGCGTAAGCTTTCGCTTGATCCATCCTAATAGAAAGAAGTTGGGAAATTCCATCATCTCCCATAGTTACGCCGTAAATAGTGCCTGCCTGAGCCATAGTTTCGCGGTTATGAGTAATGGTAATAAACTGAGTTTGATGCGCCAATTTTCCAAGGATTTGTCCAAAACGAACAGTATTAGCTTCGTCTAACGCTGCATCTACTTCGTCTAGTACAACGAAAGGAGATGGGAAACAAGTTAGCATACTACATAGAAGAGCAATAGAAGTTAACGAGCGTTCTCCTCCAGAAAGAGATTGAATAGCAGAAAGTTTTTTGTTTGGAGGGGTAGCTCGAATTTCAACTCCAGCCACTGCCATACTGCCTTTTTCATACTTCGCAATAATTTTTTCTTCTGGTCGAAGCCCATCTTTTTCTTCTGCACGTTCTGCCGCATCTTCTGCTTCTTGTTCGACTGCTTCAGCTTCGGTTTTATCATCACCAGATTTTACGATTGAAAGTTGAGCGCGACCACCGTTGAACAACATTCTAAAGTATTGTTCAAACTGAGCGTTTACTTTGTGGAAAGACTCGTTAAACTTCGTTTTAATGTGTTCATCTAATTCATCCATAACGCTACGCAAATCTGACATGCTCTTTTGCAGATCCAAAACTTGTCCTTCCAAACTTGTGTAACGATTTTCTGTTTCGTGGTATTCCTGAATTGTAAGCTCATCTACACCACCAATAAGTTCTAACTGATGTTTTAACTTTGAAATTTTGTCTTGTAAGTCTGGAGTTTGAATTTCTATTTTATGTTCTTGAATTTTTTGCAACATTTCACTGCCAAGTTGAGCAATAATTTCCGCAACAATATTATCTGCCTGAGTTTCTAGTCTTGCTTTTTCAACTTCTACTTTACTTTGTGCATCTCGGATGCGGGAAAGTTCATCTTGTTGTTGACGGAAACGCTTATCTTCTTCAGAAATAGCAGCTTTCCAAGAACTTTCTGCTTGATAGAAGCCTTGTAGCTGTTGTTCTAATGTAGTAATTTGTGAAATTACTGCGTCTACCTTTTCTTGAATCTTTTTTTCTTCTCCTGCAAGCTCGGCAATGTAGCTATCACTACTTCCTGCGGAGGACTTCTTTAGCTCAAGGTCAATGTGAAGTTTTTCGTTTTGCAAACTTGCTAGTTGACCGTTCAAAAAGTCTTTAGTCATAGAAGCTTTTGAAACAGTCATTGCTAAATTGTTTTGCTGTTCTAAGAGTTTATCTTTTTGTTCAGTAAGTTCTTGTAACTGAACCTGAAGCTTACGGTTATATTCTGGGTGTTTTGCAGCTTCTGTAGCAGTCTTTTTAAATTCTTTCCATGAATGTATTACCGCGTGAGTTGCATTGCGAATTTGCCCTATATCTGTTGTTTCTTCAATTATATTTTGAAATTGAGCAAAAGTGCTATCCAAAGCAGTCATTTGAGTTTCTACCAAATTCCAATCACTTCCTGCTGGATTGTTCAATGCAGTCATTAATTCTGTAAGTTGAGCATTCACTGCTGAGATTGCTTGTTGATGACCGCCCTGTTGTTCTTGACTAGCAGAAAGCTGTGACTCACACGCCTTAAGCTGGTTTTCTATGTCGATAATTTTCTGCTCTAAGGTATGGCTATCTATTTGCAAGTTCGCTGAATCACCTACAACCCCACCAGTGCGTTGACCTTGCATCTTGCCGCGGATTAAACTGATTTGCTCAAGCAACGAATTTTTTTCTTGCTGTAAACTTTGTAGTTTTTCTTGAATAACTTTATATTCTTCTAATGCAGAAGAATTTTCTTTTTCGTGTTGCTCAATTTTTAAAAGATGCGCTTCCATTACGCTTTCCACCTGAGCACGGTTTTGTGCAAAATTTCCCACTTCTGCATTTAAAGCATCTATTGAAACTTTCAGTTTCCACCAGTTACCACCTAAGAATTCTTTTTGGTACGCTTTCAAATCTACTTCAACAGCTTCACGAGCTTCCATTCTTTTGGCCTGTCTTCGTAAAGACTTCACGCGTGGTTCAAGTTCACGAAGAAGGTCTTCTGCGCGCATTAAATTTTGTGCAGTTTGTTCTAGTCTACGCAAAGTCCTATCACGTTTGATGTAATATGTTTTTACTCCGGATGCTTCGTCCAATAAATTTTTGATTTCTGCTGGACCGGCAAGGATCATTTGATCGATTGTTCCTTGACCAATAACCGTATAACGTGATGTTCCGATATTACTCTTTAAAACAAGGTCAACAATGTCGAGCAAACGAACTCTTGCGTTATTAATTAGGTATTCACTCTCTCCACTACGAGTAATGCGACGACCAATACTTACCTCTGCTGCATCTATTGGGATTTTATGATCTCTATTGTCGAAAGTAGCAATAACTTCCGCAAAACCTGAGCGGGACTTCTTGTCTGAACCGGCAAAAATTACATCTTCGCTTTTCTTTCCGCGCATAAGTTTGGCAGATTGCTCACCTAACACCCAACGTAAACAATCGGCAGAGTTGGATTTACCACTGCCGTTTGGTCCTACGATTGCTGTTATTCCAGTTTCAAATTCTAAAACTGTTTTTCGTGCAAAAGATTTAAAGCCTTGTATTTCTAGTCGTTTCAGATACATAACTGTTGTAATTATACCACATAGAATCGTCGTTTTTAACAAAAATTCACGTTAACAAAGCTGAAATCAAATCAAAAACGACTCCCATATTTTGTGAAAGTCGTTTCTGATAACTTTGTCTTTGTTTGGTTACTCGGAGATTTATCTCGTGTTTAAAAGATAACATTTGCTAGTTAGTAGTGCAACAGTAGTTATCCACTTTTACCAATTAACTTGTAATTATATTTGCCAAAGCGTGTTCGGCGGCGGAGACTTCCCCTTCTTGCTTGCTTGGTCCTTCACCACGACCGATTTCTTTTTTATGCATATACGCCGCTACAACGAAAATCTTATCATGATCTGGTCCGCTTTCAGAAACAACACCATAAGTCGGAGTTACTCCGTACTTTTCTTGAATTAGTTCCTGCAACTTACTCTTTGGGTCCATATAGGTTCCGCCAGAAATAATCTTTGGTAATTCAACAAGGACTTCTTTCTCAATAAATTCTTTTGCTACATCGTATCCCAAATCTAAATACAACGCGCCAATGAATGCTTCTATTGCGTTGGCTAAAATTACTTGTCTAGCTCGTCCTGTATCTTTCGCTTCACCGCGCGACATAAGCAAATATTGTTCAAACTGCAACTTAGAAGCAATTTCGGACAACATTTTGTAGTTTACTAAAGCACTACGGAAGTTTGTCAGTTCCCCTTCTGGGTGATCGTAGTTTTTATACAGATGCTCGGTGGAAATTAATTCCAGAACAGCATCCCCTAAAAATTCGAGGCGTTCATTGTGAGGTAAATTAAACTCACGATTTTCGTTCAGGTATGAACGATGAGTGAAGCTAGAAATGTAGAGGTCCATGTTTTGTGGTTTGTGACCTGTTATTTTTTCTACATCACTTTGTAGAATGTTTGGCATATTTTCTTTCTTGCCAAGAATCATGAACCTCGAATCAATATATTAATTTAAAGTTCTTAACTCTTGTCTTAATTTGTACAAGCATAAGTACTCATACATTTTTAATGGTGGGCGGTACAGGAGTCGAACCTGTGACATCGTCAACGTCAATGACGCGCTCTACCACCTGAGCTAACCGCCCTAATTATTTTCTGTAACTCCTAAAACTATCCTAGTTTACTACATTAACCGGATTGTGTCCATTCTCCAACACACCCTTCTTTACTTTAACAGACTTTATCAATTCGTTGAAAAATATTAAAAATGCAGTATTGAAGAAAGTGTTATTTGCCGCAAACCAAAACAGGAAACCAACTAACGCTACAATCCTTAAAAAGGGCATCCCAGCCACTAAAAAGGCGTGATTCCAAATGTTTATAAAGGTATTTCCTACAATTGTTGCCCCAAAATACAATAAGCAAACAATAAAAGTAAATTCAAGAATAGTTTTGGCTTTTACCAACATCAAGTCGATTGCAGTTTTTGCTGCCAAAGGAAATTCAAAGTCGTGCAAGATTATTAAGTATCCTGTAAATAAATTCCATACGCCAAGCAAAGCGGTAACACTTAAAATGAAAACTGAATTTATAATTACAGGGAAAACTAACACGGAGCCATACTGATTAAAAAGGTAATTTCCAAACAGTACGATGCTTGAAGTAAATCCAATTGTAACTGAGCTTGCCAAAAGTAAATTAGCAAAGTATTTACCTACGGGCACGGTCTTGTTTTTCACATTCACGCAAAGTAAACATTCAGGATCAAACTTATTTGTTTCTTCAAACTCAGAACTGCTATGCAAAATCCCATGTAAGCTAATAACAAATTTTGTCTTTACAAAACTCACTACTAAGATTGCCGCAACTACCAATGCGAATACAATTAAATAGAGATAACTTTTTGAATCCAAAGTTAAGTTTAATAAACTTAACCAATCTCTAAAATAGCGGCCTGTACGAAAAGCAAAAAGATTTATTAAATACAAATTAAATCCCCCATAAACAATTAGTCCAAACAACCACAAACTAGGTTTGTTAGTTGAAATACTAAAAGCTTGATGGAGGATTTTTCTAAGTTGCATGGCTTGGAGTTAATACGAAAGTAATTACTCTGCTACATCGGCAACAACATCTTCATTAAATTCTGGAACTCTTTTTTTATTTGCAGGAATAATGTCATTTACAATAGTAGTGAACTCTTCTTGTTCAAGTGTTTCTTCTTTCACAAGACGTTCTGCAATGGTATCTAAGTAAGTACGATATTTAGTCATTACTTCTGTTGCGCGAGATTCTGCATCTACTAAAATTTTACGAACTTCTTCATCAATTTTTTGCGCAGTAGATTCACTGTAATTTCTTTGTTCTACCATGTCGCGACCAAGGAATACGTTTTCATTGGAGTTGCCTAAGACAACTGGACCAAAGGCGTCGCTCATTCCATATTGAGTTACAAGTTTGCGCGCCCATTGAGTAGCCTTCTTTAAGTCGCTACTTGCACCAGTTGTTAGTTCGTTGAATACTAACTTTTCTGCTGCGTAACCACCCATAGACATAGCGATTTGGTCTAGATAGCTTTGCTTGGTATGTAGATGTTTATCTTCGCTAGGAAGCGACATAGTGTACCCTCCAGCTTGTCCACGTGAAAGTATAGTAACTTTATGCACTGGGTCAGATTCTGCCAATACAGCACCAACCAATGCGTGTCCGCCTTCGTGGTATGCAGTAATCTTCTTTTCTGCTTCAGAGAAAATATGGCTCTTGCGAGCAGGTCCTAACATTACTTTTTCAATGGCTTCTTTTAGGTCTGCGTTATCTATTTGCTTTTTATCCGAACGAGCGGCTAAAATTGCTCCTTCATTGATTAAGTTTGCTAGGTCAGCTCCAGAAAATCCTGGAGTGCGTTCAGCAATTTTGCGTAAATTAACTTCTGACGCAAAAGGCTTATTCTTGCTGTGAACTTTTAGAATTTCTTCACGATCTTTAATGTCTGGCAAATCCAAGATAACCTGTCTGTCAAAACGTCCTGGACGAAGAAGTGCTGGATCAAGAACATCTGGGCGGTTTGTTGCAGCTACTACTATTACATTTGTATCTGTTTCAAAACCATCCATTTCAACCAAAATTTGGTTAAGTGTTTGCTCGCGTTCATCGTTTCCGCCACCAAGACCTGCACCACGTTGTCGACCAACGGCATCTATTTCATCAATGAAAACTATACATGGAGAATTCTTTTTTGCTTTCTTAAATAGATCGCGCACTCTAGAAGCTCCAACACCAACGAACATTTCTACAAATTCTGAACCAGAAATGTGAAAGAAAGGAACATTCGCTTCTCCAGCTACTGCACGTGCAAGCAATGTTTTTCCAACACCTGGACTACCCAACAACAAAACACCTTTAGGAATTTTTGCACCTAGTTGTAAAAACTTTTGTGGAAATTTAAGGAACTGTACTATTTCAGAAAGCTCTTCTTTTGCTTCTTTGCTTCCTGCAACATCTGAAAAACGAACTTTATTCTTATTCTCATCACTAAGTTTTACTGAACTTTGTCCGAAAGTTAACGCACGATTGTTAGAGCCTTGTACTTGGCGCATTAAAAAATATATGAAGAGAGCAATTAGGACAAACGGTATTAAGAATGGTAAAACTGCGCTCGCAACTTGGCTTGCAGTGCTTGCAGATACAAAATTAATTTTTACTTGCGCGATTTTATCTTTTTCTACTCCGCTGTCTACAAAGAATTGTGGAATATCTGTTCTGTCACCTAAATCTGATTTTACTTTTGTATCGCTATCTTTAAGCTTTGCTTGCAAACTACCAGTGCTTACTTCGATAGTTTCAATCTTTCCATCTTTAAGTAAGTTTGTAACTTCTGAAAGTGGCACAGATTTAACATCTTTAGCTGTTGTAAAAGTTGCTATTAGCAGTGAGATAAGTAACAACCCAATTAATATGAAAATAACATTTTTAAAAATTTTACCCATAGATTTCTGTTAATGATTTGAAATAAGTGCCCCCAAGAGATACTCAAGATGGACACTTTAAAATTTCAGTGGTGCCGGAGAGAGGACTTGAACCTCCACAGGGTTGCCCCCGCCAGCTCCTAAGGCTGGTGCGTCTGCCAATTTCGCCACTCCGGCATATTGTTGTACTTTTGTGTTTAAACACAACATCACAACTTGTAAAAATAACCAGATTACTCTGGTTACTTATTATACGATATTTTTTTAGACTTGGGAAGAGCTATTTTACCAGTTTTTTTGGGTTATTTAAGGTAGTTTAGTAAGGTCTGGACTATAACGTAAGCTAACAGCACTATCACTAACCCAATGATTGCATCTATTAAAGTCTTTCTTCCACTGGTTGCTTGTGATTCGTTTCCTGCGGCTGTCATATATAGGTACCCACCGACTATTATCATAATTACAGCGATGATTCCAGCAAAGTACAATAGAACTCTAATAATCTTCCCAGCTAGTTCAGGAATAGAGCTTGGGTTAACTATTGAGTTTGCCCCAAATGGACTATTTGGCACACAGAGCGGACCAGCTTTGTGGAAACCAGTTTCGCAGTCTCCTTTTGCTTGGGATGTTGTAGTTGTTTGTGGTTTAGTAGTAGGTTTAGTGGTTGCATCTGGTTTAGTAGGAACTACTGGACTTGCACCTAATTTTACATACGTTGTTTTTGTGTCTATGCATTGTCCATTTTTACCTATGAGTGCTGGGTCAGGCGCACCATTAATATTTTTTACTGGTACGAAAGTATAAGGTGATCCAACTTTTGAAACACAAATACCTGTTGTTCCATCCGGAATCAACTTTAAATCACCTTCATTACCTGAAGCAATTGCGCAAATGTCTGAGACTGCAGTTGTCGTTGTCTTTGTTTCAACATTACCAGTTTTAGTATTAAAGCAATATTTGGTTACTTCTCCAGATGGGTTTATAGGAGTCTGAGCTTTAACCTTGGCAACAGGAATAACCAAAAACGCCATACTGGAAAACACCAACATGGCAAGTGAAATTTTGGAAAATGAATTTAGAAATTTCTTCACAAATAAATTTTTAGTTAACTTAGTCTAAGCTTTAAGGAAGTTGTAAACTATTTGAACGATTACGTATGAAAGGATAATAATAGCTAAACCAATTAAAGCGTTAATTAAAGTTTGGCGTCCTTTGCCTGCGGTTGTTTCGTTACCGTTAGAGAAAATGTAGTTGTATCCTCCGACTATTATCATAATAACTGCTGCGATAGTTGCTATGTATAATGCCCAGTTAATTACTAACTTGGCGATGTCTTGTACATTCCAGTTTCCGCTTGCAGATCCGCGAGGGAATATGTCTCTAATTCCGTTTAAACCTTGTTGCGCACAATCTGCTCCGGTTGTACATGGACTAGAAGTAGTTGTGGTTGTAGTTTGAGCACTTGTAGTATTCACAAAACTTGGTGCAATGCTTGGAGCTAGAATAAACATCAGGCCAAAGAATGTGAAAGCTAGTGTTGAAAAGATAAATTTTTGTTTCATATATTTTATTAATAACTCCGGATGTAAAACTGTTTGCGTTGCAAGATAATTTTGCAAAGTTTGAACAAACAATTTTGCCCCCGGAGCTATCCCGCAACGAGTGCGGGAGAACAGTTACGGTCCGGTTACACCAGAAGCAGAACCAGAAACGAAACGATATACAATTTGAACTATAACGTATGACAGAACTATAATTACAACTCCAATTAAGGCGTTAGTGATTGCAGTTTTTCCTTTTGTTGCACTCTCAGTGTTACCTGCAGATGTGATGTAAAGGAAACCGCCATAAATCAATACTACAACTGCAGCCAAGAAGGCAATTGCCAAAGCCCAGTTAATTATTAGACGGAAGATAGCGGCTACGCTTCCTTCAGAACAACGAATACCTGTATCAGCTGGACAACCATTTACAAATTGGTTTACTAGTTGAGCTTGTGCAACTTGTGGAAGAACCACAGGAGCTAGCATTAGCATACTTACAACAGCAAGCTGTACAATGTTTAGCCAATTAAGTTTTTTTAGCGTTGATTTCAATGTTTTCACCACCCTTCAAGTTAGGTTAGATCTTACTTATATTCTACTATATTACAGGGATTATACAAATGGGTTTTACACAATATACAAAACAAAAATATTTACTAACGCAGACGCTGCCAACACTACTGCTAATCCAAGAATTGCCCAAATTAAAATTGTTCTTCCTCGTTTAGCTTGATCTGCGTTACCGCGAGATGTCATGTAAATATACCCGCCGTAAATAATCATAATTACAGCAACAATTCCAACGGCGTACAACGCAAAGTTAATTATTTTATTGTATACCGATTCAACCGTACAGTAAGATGGCAGAGATTGCGCGCTTTCACCACGAATTTGTGACTTTAACTCGTCGCAAGTTGTTGCCCATTTGGCCGCGCTTACAAAACTAGGTGCGGAAAATGTAAGCAATGCAAATAATGCAAAAATGGCTAAAGAAATTTGTGAAAGTAATTTTGATGAAGTTTTTTCTAGAATTTTCATTATCTTGAAATTAAGTTTTGAATTATTGCGACGATGCTAAATGAAAGGAGTGAAACTATTAAGCCCACAATCGCCCAAGTAATTGCCTGTTTAGCCTTAGTAATTTCTGCAGGATTTCCATTCGAAGTAACCATTCTGAATCCAGCAATTACGATTACAATCACAGAAGCTATGCCAATTAAAATAAAGAGCAAGTCTAGTATTTTACCCAGTAGGTCAGGAACAGATTCAACCTTTAAAGGGTTGAAGAAATTACCAAGCGATTCGTCTAGATTATTAAAGGAAACTCCAGTATCTGTGTTGATTTTATCATTTGGCACGGAATTGTTTGGAGGTGTATTTGGGTCTGTTGAAGGATCTGTTTTGGTCGTGTCTGTGGTTCCACCACCTTTTGCTCCTTCTTTAACTTGAGTAGAGATCTCAGCAATTCCCGTACTCGCAACATAGGGAGTAACATCTGGCGGAACAGGGTATATATCTAGTGTATTGTTAGTTGGATTCAAATAGCTATCTCCTGGACAATATGAAGAAGAGTCGCCAACGGATGCCCAGTTCCATAACGAACTACCGTTTTTTCCAGTGTTGGTGCTAATGGCAAAATATTTATACTGAACCCCATTCACAGACTCAGAATTCATAGAGTCATATTTAGCACATTTATTAAATTTCTTAGTATTACCTTTATTATTTGCTTCTATATAACCTATATTTACAGTTTTCACTGTTTTGCATGTATCTGATTTCCATCTCACTTTAATTTGAAGAGACTTATCAGGCCCTACCGCTGCACCGTTTCCTATCCAAGACCCATCAGGATTACTGTACAGCAAGGTTGGTGCGCATCCACTGCTAAAAGGAACATTTATAGTTGTACTGGTTTTAATTACTTTAGGTGCTGCTGCTTGAGCTATATTTACGAATGGTAAATAAATAGTAATTCCAAATAAAATAGCAATATACAATAAAGATTTCTTCATAAAATTATCCTAAAATATTCTGAATTATTTGCACGATAGCATAAGACATTAAAGACACAACCAAACCAATAAGCGCCCAAATAATTCCCTGCTTGGCTTTCTTAAGCTGTTCTGGATTATCTCCACCAGTGACCATTCTAAATCCGGAAATTATAATTACAACAATTGCAGCCATTATAATTATGCCGAATAAAACTTTAATTAAATTCGCAACCACTCCCAACAAAGTGTTATCACCAAATGGATTATCTATAGGAGGAACTGTGTCTGTTATTTTTTGAGATGATGTATTATTTTGATCATCTTTTGCGTCCTTAGTTAGTGTGATTGTAATCTGATTGCTAGCAATTTTATTTTTATCATTATTTGCATAAACAGTAGCGCTGTACTTATAACTACCTATACTTAAATCACTCAAAGTGATTGACTCTGATTTACTACAATCACTTAATGCTAAATTAGACTTAGGCTGCGGCTTACCACTCAGATTTGGTATCACATAATATTTATCCGATGGTTTTGCTTTCATGGCATCACAAACATCGAGAGTGTACTGAAATATATAACTATCCCCACTAACAAATGTAGCCGTTCCAACACCTTTACTATCTAGCGTGACTGGTGCAGTGTTTACTAAAAAATTTAGAGAAACTGCTGGATCCTTTGCTTGAACATAAGAAGGCATTAAAATGCCAAATCCAGAGCATAATATTGCTAAAACAAATTTGAATAAATAAAACTTCTTCATACTATTTGCAAGTTGAGTTAATATACGCGATTGGATCAGACAATACAAATTCTCCGTTACACACCCCAACGCTTAATTTACCAGTAAACAAAGAATTAATAATAATGAATGCCGCCGCAACCAAAACAATTCCTATAATAGCTCCAGTAAATCTCTTTTTTGCATCTGCCAACTTCTGCTCGCCTTGCGAGTAAATCATCATGAACCCTGCGTAAACAATTGCAACTACAGCCACAAACCCAGCCATAGCTATAAGGTAATTAATTATCACCACGAATGCTTTAAACAAATGCCCAATTGTACATGGATTATCTGCTGTGTTACCGCATGGAACAAATCCTGCAGAACCATCTTCTTTAAATGCTTCTGCTGTAGGGTTTGCTGTTGTCTTATCTGTTGCAGCAGCTCTTAAGGTAGTTAACTTCCCTTTTGAACAAATAACTTTTTTTGTTTTTGCATCTATTGTAGGAGAAATTAATGCAAAATTTGGTTTTGTACCTGTTAGACAGGCCTGATTATCGTATGCGTCTATTGTCGTTGCTTTAAAACTAGCATCAGCACATTCTTTCTTATCATTCGAAGCTGCAACAGCACCAGTTTTTTTATCAAAACAAACTGTGGTGGATGCTTTAGTCTGAGCCTGCGCAACACCCGACACTACAAGCTGTTGTCCGCCAATTAAAATTAAACTTACGAGAGTGAGAGTGAAGATTTTAAGAAAATTTTTCATTAAAATAAATTAGTTTCTAATTTGCGAAAGTGTTGAAGCTTGTGACTGAGCACGAGATAAAGCTTGATCTGCTGGCTGACTGCGAAGCACTATGTTATCTATCATGTCTCCGATGATTGCATCAAACTTTGCTTCATCTGCTTTGTAAAAAGTTTTTCCTGTTAAGTTTGCATGCGCAAACACACCCATTTGCGGATCGCTTGTTTGTGCTTCTATAATATCTCTTCTGCTAGAAGGTTGCTTATCTGTTTTGTAGTATCCTTCCAAAGATGATTTGCTTGTCGCGAACTTTAAGAAGTCCCATGCCCAAGTTTCATTCTTTGATTGTTTGCTTACAACTTCTGCAAAATAACTAGAGTAGTTAACAGTTGGATTTGTTAAATTGTATTGTGGTACAGGAGCAACATCATAATTCAGATTTGGAGCTTTTGCATCTATTTGAGCTCGGGTGTAAGAGTATCCAAACAAATAAGCAGAACGACCATTTGCAAATGAATCTATAGAGTAGTCACTGTCTTCGTTCCAAGTATAATTTGCACTAGATGGGTTTGCGAAAGATGTATAGAACTCAACTGCTTCAACGCCTGGGTTCACGGTTTGCCCAGCTTTTGTTATAGAATTAGCAAATTGTGGGGAGCTGCCATCTTTTGTCCAAGGTATCACACCAGCCTGAAGCATTAGCAAATACACAATATCACCTGCACGGTTTACGTTAGAGTTTGTGCCAATTGCAACACCGCTTCTGCTGAAATAACCATTTTCATCTTGGCGTGTAATTACTCGAACGTCATCTGCTAAGTCTTGCCAAGTTTTAGCTGGAGTTGCAATTCCCGAGGTACCCAATAGATCTTTATTATAGTAAAGACCAAGCGAATCTACCCACATTGCTGTACCGTAAATTTTGTTGTCACGAATCATATCTGTAACAACTGGGTCAACGAAAGTTTCTTTGTAATCTTTAACTGTAAATGTTTTATCTGGTGCTGGAGTAGTCTTGTCTAAGTACTGCGGCAACCATGTGTTGTTGATAGAAAAAATATCTGGTCCATTCCCTGTTGCCAGTGCATTAATTAAATCCGTTTGATAGTTTTCTATATTTTTTGCTGTGTATTCAATAGTTACATTTGGATGCAAAGTTTGATAAGCACTAATAATAGACTGCATCTTTTCTGTAGTAACAAAAGGCTTCCATATTTTTAGCGTTACTGGACTTGCAGGTGGTGTTGATTGACAACCCGCACCTAATAAAGGAATTGCAATTAGTAATGCAAATAATGGAAGCTTGTGCATTTTTTTAAATATGTTTTTCATTTTTGTTTTTTTAAAATTGAAAATGTATTACCTAAGGAGACTATAAAGTTTTAAGAAATTTAGAAAATTCATCCCTTAGATCTTCGTGCTTAAGACCAAACTCTACTACAGCCTTCAAATATTCAAGTTTATTTCCACAATCATAGTAACGAGCATTTTCTATTTCTACTGCATAGGTCTGTTTGCCTTGGCTTAGCATGATATTCATTCCATCTGCCCAATAAAGTTCTTCCGGAGTGTTTCTCGCTTCTAGATTTTTCATTGCTTCTTCCATAGCAGGAAAGATATCTGGACTAAACACATAACCACCTACAATTGCGTAAGGTGAATCTATTACTCCTGGTCCTGGCTTTTCAATAAATTTATCTATTGAGATAATACCTTTTTCAACTTCCTCTCCCATTGCATAACCATAGCGCTTATAATCTTCATCTTTGGTACTACGAACTGCGCCTAAAATTGCACTGCCACCATGCTTTTCGTATGCGGCAACTAACTGTTGCGCTCTAGTTTGAGGCTTAGCTTCAACGAATTCATCTCCCCAAAGTACTAGAAATGGCTCATCTCCCACTAAATTTCGCGCATTCCAGATAGGAGTACCGTTTCCCATAGGGCCTTTTTGGCGAACATAGTAAAAATTAGCTAAATTAGCAATTGCTCTAATTTCTTCCAATTGCTCTAGTTTTCCTGACTCTTCTAGTCGTTTTTCAAGCTCAAAAGGGTAGTCAAAGTGGTCTTCAATGTTACGTTTATGCCATCCAGTGACTAAAATAATGTCTTCTATTCCTGCTGATACCGCATCTTCTACTACATATTGAATAATTGGCTTATCTACCAAAGGAAGCATTTCCTTAGGTTGGGCTTTTGTTGCTGGAAGGAAACGAGTTCCAAAACCTGCGACTGGGATAACTGCTTTGCGAATTTTCTTTTGCATGACAATATTATACCACAATTATAGTCTGTACTGCATAGCTTCAGCTATATGATTAGACTGAATTTTTGCAGATTCGTCAAGGTCAGCAATAGTTCGTGCTACTTTCAGTATTCTATGAATACTTCTCCCTGATAGATGATACTTATTTACTGCCAACTCTAACAAAGCTGAGCATTCTTCTGAAAGCTCGCAAAACATTTTCAGCTCTTCTGGCGACATTTCGTGATTCATCTTTGGTCTGCCAAATCTTTGAATTTGAATATGACGAGCTTTTTTAACCCTCTGCGCTACTTTGCTTGAACTTTCGGAAAGTTCAGATTTCATTATTTCTTTATATTCAAGTCTTGGTACTTTAATGTGTAAGTCTATTCTATCTAACAACGGACCAGAAACTTTCTTTTTGTACCTTTCAATATTTAAAACAGAACATTTGCACTCCAATTCTGGTTCACCATAGTTACCACACGGACAAGGATTTTGCGCAGCAACTAAAATAAAGCTCGCTGGGAAAGTATAACTATTACGAGCTCGAGTAATTGTAATAGTGTTTTCTTCTAATGGCTGCCTAAGAACTTCTAATACAGTACGAGAAAATTCTGGAAACTCATCTAGGAATAAAACTCCTAAGTGTGCGAGAGTTACTTCGCCAGGTCGAGGAACTCCCCCGCCACCAATTAACGCAATACTTGATGTAGTATGATGCGGACTCCGCACTGGTCTTTTTGTAATTAGACCAGATTGTAAATAACCTGAACTGTTGTAAATTTTTGTCAGTTCTAAAATTTCTTCATTTACCAATGGAGGCAAAATGGAAGGAAGCGCTTTAGCTAACATTGTTTTTCCACTACCAGGAGGACCTGTTAAAAGAATGTTATGACCTCCGCTTGCTGAAATCTCTAAAGCGCGTTTGGCATGTTGTTGTCCTGCTATGAATGCAAAGTCACATTTTGAATCTACTGACTGAGTATTTGCAACTTTGTTGTTCATTTGTTTACTACCAGAGACGGATTCAAATGAATCAATCAACACATCCCCAACTAGATGGAGTAACAACTGCTCTAAAGAGCTTACAGGATAGACTGTTATGTTTTTCACTAAGTTCGCCATGCTCGCATTGTCTTCTGGTACATAAACAACATCCAAACCATTCTCCTTGGCCTTTTGGACCATTGCCAAAACTCCAGTAGAGGATCTAACTTTTCCGTCTAAAGAAAGTTCGCCAACAAAAAGAGAGCGCTTTAATTGTTCTGAGCGTTCTCTCTGTTTAACACCGTTTTTATTGCCTAGAACCAAGCCATTTGCAAGCAGAATTGCAACAGCTATGGGTAAGTCGAAGTGAGTTCCAACCTTAGGCAAATTCCCAGGTGCCAAATTTAAAGAAACTCTTGTTTGAGGATATTTTAACCCTGAATGTTTAATTGCAGAACGCACGCGCTCGCGGCTTTCTTGTACCGCGACATCTGGCAAACCAACAATAATAGTAGTTGGCAATCCATTGCTTACATCAGCTTCAACTTCTACCAAAGCTGCGTTAATGCCAACAAGTGTGGCAGTAAAAATTTTTTGTATATTCATACAGTTAGAATATCTAACTGCAGTTCAATTCTACGTAAAGATTTTCTAAAGTTTTTCTGAAGAGTGTGGATTATTTTCTGACTTAGATCTTGTACTAACAAGCAAAAGCACTAATCCAAATAGAATATAAAAATCTGCTATGTTTAATATTCCACCAGCGATGTAAATAAAATCTCTAACATGACCAAGAATAATTCTTTCTAAAATATTTGAAACGCCGCCAGCATAAACTAAACTCCACGCAAATTTTTGTAACTGCGAAAAGTTTTTCCAGTTTTCCGAAACGAACCATGACATAGCAAGTAAAATAATTGCATAGATAAAATACATAGCATACCAAGGAACTGGTAAGCTGAAAGCAAATTGATCGTTAAAAAAAATTGACCAACTTAATTTGCTTACAACAAATTTAGAAAGTTGGTCAATCGTAATGGCTAATGCAAAAATTAAATAGAATGTATTGTCGTTAACTTTTTGCATTAGTTAAAATTTTAGAAACTAAAGTGCCTTGTCTGCCCAAGGTATTGCACGTAGACGGTCTTC
The DNA here is from genome assembly GCA_964402965.1 of uncultured Candidatus Saccharibacteria bacterium. Lineage (GTDB taxonomy): Bacteria > Patescibacteriota > Doudnabacteria > UBA920 > UBA920 > UBA920. Next base: position 11,123 of record CAYODY010000009.1, on the reverse strand, counting down.
TGAAATTTCATTTCCTTCATCATCAGTTCCGTAAGTTCCTGCATCAATTTTAGCAAGTGCGATTTCTACTTTTGCTAAATCTTGTTCCATGCGAGCGCGAACATCTGCATTCACTTCATCAAGTTGAACTTCTGTTGCATTTTCATCTTCTTCATCGCCAACTTCATTATGGAGTGATAAACCAGAAATGTCTGTACTTAACATTTCTTTTTCTGCTAGTAATCTAGCTTTCATTTCTTCAATAAATTCTTTTGATAACATAATTGTTTTGTTAGGGGTTAATAAATATACAAATAGTGTACAGTATTTTTAGACATAATAAAAGCGCCTATGCGCATACCCCTAAATTATAAATGAACGAGTTGGCTTAGGCGCTTAACTCAAAGCCTTAAGCTAGTCGTCGTTCTAGATGCAGGACCCCAACCTTTGAGATCCTAGACCTAGAACAACAGCCAACATTTCATACTTCGAGCTTTCTCTCAACACAAGGTTGAAAGTAAACGTCTACATTCTAATCAATTGCAAACTGCACTCCAAACTTCTCTTGTGGTCGTTAGACCCTAAACTTTTTGTTCTTTTTGTTTTAATCCTTACGGATATTTTTTATTTTTGTTTTAAAAATTTTTGTCGCTTTATGAGGAGCGAAGAACCTACATTTTATTTTTGTTTTGCAAGCAGCCTAGATTAGAATAGGCTATGACGAGAAGTAAGAAGGAAGCCCACGCTCAATGAGTCTCTAGATCCTCAAGCGCAGATTCCCTTAGTTCAGTTTGCTTTTTATTTTGTTTTCAAGGTGCTAATTAACTTACAGATATATAATAGCAGAATTTTTAGCGTTTGTCAATATTGCTTATCCACAATTTTACAAAAACTTTGTTTTTTATTTTTATTTTTTTCAAAGCTGCGAGAATTTTAGCGTAAGAAAATAATTCAATGAGATTTTCATGCTTATTTTCCCAGTGATTAAGTAATGCTTCTATATAAGGATGTTTTGTATCTACATTTGGGCTACCTACAAACATAATTGTAGTAGTTGGAAGTAAATAATTTTGTTTTGCCATGAATTCTGAAGTAACAAGTAATACACTATTGTCTTTTATAGAGAAATTTCTAAACATTTTGTTGCCTCCACCTGAATATCCTTGTGCAAATATAGATGAAGTCTGTTTAATTTCTTCATAATGATTATTGTAGAACTCTTTTACATCTGAAGGGGTTGGGAAAACAACTACTAAAGGTTTTGTTGCTTTAGAAACTTCTGAAAACAGTTCTTCATCACTCAATGTTGTGTTTTCCTTTTTCACTTCTAACATAGAAGGTAGAGAATACTTAGGGATCTCGGAAACTTCTGTATTTAACCCAAGACGATCAACAAGATAAGAAAGTAATCCTGAATCTGTAATAGTGTCTGTGAAAGAAATTTTTGCAGCACCTTTAACTATATCTCTTACTGAGCTTGATACATCTATTGGAATATCATGGAAGGAAAGATTGCGTTCATCTATATCTATCCACTTTACTCTCTCTGGGGAAACGACAAAGAACCCATCAAGAAAATTAACTATTCTAGTAAGCTCTATAGACTTAGACTTTTTTTGTAAAGCCATGAGATTCTCTTTTAGATTCTCTGCGGCAACTTTAAGTCTGGTAAAAATATGAGGATGAGTGTTCTCAAGATCTTTGATCGCTACATTCTCTTTTCCCAAAAAGGAGGTATGAACTTGCATGTAGACTAATCCAAAAAACAAATCTGTATTTGTTAGCGCATTGATTACTTCATCTTTGAGTGCTGTGTTTCCAATTTCTGTTTCCGGATTATAAATTAATCGTAGAGCGTAAAGAACACTACTCCAACTTAATCTTGTTTGGAAACCTGCACTAATAAATTTTTCAAAGTTTTGAATATCACAGACAACCAAATTATTACCCTTTAACAAATTTTGTTTACTAGACAACATGTAAGATTGCAAAGTTGAATAGTCCAAAGCTTGTATTGCATGTTGAGAATTTACTTCTTGTTCGCCGCCAACAATAAAACTTCTGAACTGACCTCCAAAAAAAGAAATGTTTAAATCAAACACAACTTCAGTTTGCCAGTTTGTGTGTAACCAAACTATTATCTTCAAACAAAATCTTAACTCTTCTAATGACTCTGCGCGTTGCAAGAACGTTTTGAAGTTGTAATGTGAAAACGTATCATCTTTTTTAAACAATCCGTGAGCTAAACCATCTTTCCATAATTGCATAACTTTTGCGGCATCGGATACTACTAACAAAGTTTTTTCATTTGTAGTGTTTTCTTTAATACCTAATGCAACACGCGCTTCATGATTATCAACTGTTTCATCTATAGTAATTAAATTGTCGCTAAGTTTTAACGAAGTTAAGTTTGAATTGTCTGTTAGATGTTTTAGTGAATCGTTATTCTGAATTTCTGTATTCTTTAGTTTAATATTCACTAGTTCTGCCCAAAGGAAATTCCCCTTCTGAACAATTGGAGAAAGTTCTGCGTGCAACTCTTCAGAAAAACTTTGATAAATTTTTATTAGATTTTCTAAAACTGAAATTGTTGAAAGAGCATCGCCCAATGCACGGTGCGCGGTGTTTAAACCTTCTTCGTGTTTTACGCCAAAGTAATGAACAAGGTTTTCTAAGTTATAGCTATGATGTGTAGGTAAAATAAATTGAACAAGCTCAAGAGTATCTATAACTTTGCCAGATAGTTTAATGCCATATGCTTCCAAAAATTTAACGTCCATTACTGGGTTATGTCCAACTATAATTGCACCGCCAAGTTTCTCTTGAAGAAACTCTCTATGCTCTCCAAATTCTGGAGCATCTTCTAGTTCTTTTAAACTAATTCCTGTGAGACCTAAAATTTTTGGATGTACTTCTATTGAAGGTTTAAAAACTTGTGTCCATTTTTCTGTAACCTCAACACCGTCTTCTGTTATGCTGAAAAACGCGAATCCGATTTCTAAAATCTGATCGCGTTCTGGGTCAAAACCTGTGAATTCAAGGTCTACACTACAATATATTTGGCCACTTCCGGTTGTTTTCATATCTATATTATAGAGGAATTAAAGAATACACACTAGGTACAATAAAAACTCGAGGAGTGTTTCCAATAAAACAGTGAATTTACTATAATTGTTCAACTCGCTTGGCAAGCACTAGCAATCGCTGGCAAGCTGTTGGCAAACTACAACTAACACTTTTCTTTGGAAAACTCTTCGAGTTTTTAAAGGAGTTTTTTAAAACTATTCTATTCTTCTATTTCTTCTTCATCGTCCATTGCTACATCTGGAGCTTCTGGAGGCTTTTCGCCAGCAGCGACTTTATCGCGCACTGCTTTATCTATACTTGTGAATATATCTTTATTTTCTTTTAAGAAAGTCTTTGCCGCTTCACGCCCAACCCCAAGTTTTATATCTTCAAAAGAGTAGGAGTTTCCACTTTTATTAATGACAGACATTAATAGGGCTGTATCTAGAATATCACCCGCTGCGGAGATTCCTTCATTGTACATGATATCAAATTCAGCGACTCGGAAAGGTGCAGCAACTTTATTTTTAACTATCTTAACTTTAGTTCTGTTACCAATAATTTTATCGCCATTCTTTATTTGAGCACTGCGACGTACTTCAATACGAATTGATGCGTAAAATTTCAAAGCATTTCCACCTGTAGTTGTTTCTGGATTACCAAACATCACACCAATTTTCATACGAATCTGGTTAATGAAAATTACTGTTGTGCTGGACTTAGAAATAATTCCAGTTAGTTTACGCAAGGCTTGAGACATTAACCTTGCTTGTAAGCCCATGTGCGACTGACCCATCTCGCCTTCAATTTCAGCGCGAGGTGTTAACGCCGCAACAGAGTCAACTACTATAAGATCTAAAGCATTACTTCTTACCAAAGTTTCTGTAATGTCCAAGGCTTGTTCACCACTATCTGGTTGAGAAATCAATAGATCATCTAAATTCACGCCAATCTTTTTTGCATACTCAGGATCGAGTGCATGTTCAGCATCTATAAACGCCGCTAAACCACCACGTTTTTGCGCTTCTGCAATCATGTGCAAAGTTAAAGTTGTTTTACCAGAACTTTCTGGACCATATATTTCAATAATGCGTCCTTTTGGAATCCCACCAACACCAAGCGCGAGGTCCAAACTAATACTACCTGTAGGAGTGGACTCTACGTGCATTTGTTGCGTGTCAGAAATTTTCATTATACTTCCGTCACCAAACTTTTCACGGATTTGATCCATCGCAGTTTCTGCTGCTCCCCATTTTCCGCTAACGGATTTTCCGCTTGCTATTGCGCCGCTCTTTTTTGAAGCAGCTTTTGTCTTTGTTGTTTTTGCCATATTAGCCTTTCGTTAATTACCTTCTCACTGTACCAAATACCTGATAAAGTCTACTTAAAATAATATTAAAAATTTTCTAAAGGTTACTGAGATTTATTTTGACTCTTTACCCATTAAATTAGCTGCATCTTTTGTAAACGGTACTGTAATCTTTTCACCTACTTTTCCTAAATTTCCTAAGGATTTTCCATTTAAAGTTACATCTGTATTACCGGCATCGTAAGTTGTAAGAGTTACTTTGTCATTCGCTGTAATTTCTTTTACTGCTCCTGCTGGCACTGTCTCCGCTGAGATATCCACACCATCTTTATTCATTTCTATTTTAGTGTCCTTTGAAAACTTCAGCTCGATTAAGAGTTCAGATGGGACATTAGTTTGCGCTCCTGCTACTTGCGGCTCTTCAACTCGTAGAGCTAAAACTTTTGAATTTGTTTTACCAAATTTATTTGTTGAGTCAACTGTTAATTCTTTCTGTCCTGGAGCAACTCCAATTGTTGTTTGGAATTTTCCATCTGTGTTTACAAAAATATTTTGACCATTTATTTTCACTGTCATTCCTGGTTCAGTTTTTCCAGAAATATTTACTGATGTTCCAGAAATCACAGCATCATTACTTGGTTCCAAAACTACAAGGCTAGGAATTTTATTTATTGCAAAGACTTGAAATGTTACATAGAAGAAAGCTAGTAGTACAACAAAGGCGCTGGCGGAAATTGTAATAAGCTTTGGAGTAATTGTAATTTTTTTCAATCTTGCCTTTAGAGTTTTGTCTTCTGCAAGTTTTGAAACTGCTGCGTGTTCTACTATCCCTCGTTCTTTTCTGTATTGTTCAATTAAAGATTCGGCAGAAATTTTGTATACATCTGCTAGTTTTTTTAAAAATCCTAGAACGTATACACCTGGTGGTAAAAGATGATATTTCCCAGACTCTATATAGTGGATAAACTTTTCATACACTCCAGTTTTTTGAGAAACCTCTTCTAAAGTTAGCCCTAATTCCGCTCTAACTTCAGCCAGATATTCCCCAAGGGTTTCCATTGATACTTTTTTTGTTTCAAATTCTATAGGCATATCCTTCATTTTAGCACATTGAGGTTAAACTCAAAAGTCATTGCAAATAAAAAACACCTTAAGATATAAGGTGTTTTTGTGTTTTCTATTTACTCTTCTTCTTCGACTCCGTACTCTGCCTTTTCAGCACTAGAGATTCCATAAACTTCCCGAGGTTTAGAACCATCTCCTGGACCAATAATTCCTTTGTCTTCAAGAATATCTAGCAAACGAGCAGCGCGAGCATATCCAACGCGCAAACGACGTTGCAACAAAGAGGCTGAGGCTTTACCTGCGCGCATCACTTCTTCTTTTGCGGCATCATACATTTCATCTTCATCGTTACCATCTGCATCAGCACCGCCCATTCCATTCAAACCTAGCCCACGTTTTGGTTTTTCTATTACATCTTCATTGTAAATTACAGCACCTGCTTGATTTTTAAAGAAGTCTACGACTTTACGAACTTCGTCTTCGCTCAAGAAAGCTCCCTGAACACGTTTTGGTTTATTGGATTCTGCAGAAACGAAAAGCATATCTCCATTTCCCAAAAGTTTTTCTGCACCACTGCTATCTATTATAGTACGAGAGTCTACTTGACTAGCAACAGCAAACGCAACACGAGATGTAATGTTTGCTTTAATTAAACCTGTAATAACTTCTACGCTTGGTCGTTGAGTAGCAAGAATTAAGTGAATACCTACAGCGCGAGCCATTTGCGCCAAGCGAACAATAGCGGCTTCAACATCAGCTTGTGCAACTGCCATTAAATCTGCTAACTCGTCTACTATAATTACAATGTATGGTAGTTTTAATTCATTTGCTGCGTTATAGTCAGTAATATTTCTATTACCCGCTTCAGCAAGAAGTTTATAGCGTCGTTCCATTTCAGCTACTGCCCACTTAAGCGCATTCACTGCTTTATCTGAATCTACAATTGCAGGAGTTAATAGATGAGGAATACCATTATACATGCTTAGTTCTACTCGCTTAGGATCTACAACAATGAACTTTACATCTTGTGGAGTATTTCTGTATAGCAAAGAAATAAACAAACTATTTATAGCAACAGATTTTCCAGTACCGGTAGCACCTGCAATAAGCATGTGAGGCATCTTCGCTAAGTCTGTAATCATTGGGCGGCCAGCTACATCACGACCAAGTGCCAATGCCAACTTACCTTTACTGTTAACGAAATCTGAAGTTTGCATTACCTCACGCAATCGAACAATAGCTGTTGATTTATTTGGAACTTCAATTCCAACCAAAGCTTTACCAGGGATAGGAAGTTCCATACGAATTGCATGAGCAGCAAGAGCAAGAGCCAAATCGTTTTGCAATGCTGCAATTTGAGAAAGCTTTACACCAACAGAAGGGCGAAGAGTGTATTGAGTAACAGTAGGACCAACATTTACTTCACCCATTTCAACTTCTATACCAAAGTCCGCTAATGTTTTCTGAATTATACTTACATTGTTTTCAATGTTTCCAGAATCTACTTCTGTTTTGTTATCATCTAGCAAATCAAATGGAGGAAGTTTCCAATCGCGGCGATCTTCCAAAGTAATAGATTCCATTTTTGATATAGCCAAATCTTCTTTGCTTGGGCCAGACGGAGTTAAATTAATAGTTCCCATTTTCTTCGGAACTTCTTCAATTTCTTCTTCTTCCTCTGCATCATCATCTTCTACTGCATTCGCAATTTGGTCTAATGGATTAATCTTTACTTTTTCTGCACCGGCTATATTAGAATCTGCGTCCTTCTTTTTAAACAGATCCAATGGGGAAATGTTTAGCGCGATAACAATAGCAATAATTAAAATTCCAACCAACAACAAGCCGCCAGCCCAAATCCCCAATGAACCAACAATTGGACCTGCAAACAAAGCCCCTAAGTAACCACCTGCGCGACCAGCATTTGCTAAAGCTACTGAACCCATAGTTTCATCTATATATATAGAGTGAATCAAGCCTGCTACTGAACCAGCAGCCAAGAACATTCCTACATATATTCGTGTAAATGGGTGTTTGTTCTCTTCATTAGGTTTATTGCTAAAAATTAAGTAAGCGATTAGCAAAAATACTAACGGCATTAAGTATGCCATTACCCCAAAAAGGATTGAGAAAATTTTAAAGATAAATTGTCCTAGTCCCCCAGCACTACCAATAATAGCTAAAGCTGTTACTCCAGCTAAAACTAGAAAAATTACAACTGCTATTCCCCGCTTGGTTTCGCTTGCTAGGTCTAACTGAGGTTTTGGAATTGATTTTAAGATTGATTTTTTGCCTTCGTTTTGGTCTTTTCTTGGTCTACCCATTTTTTTATATTTGAAAATTTATATCAATATAGAGATTATCTGTACTTAATTATAGCATTTTTATATAGATTGAACACTTTGGGTGTATAATTTAATTAATTAAGTCAGAAATATGAAAAGTCAGGCACCATAACTTACACAAATAAGAAAATTGGCAACTTGGTGGGGGTGAAGGTGTATCAGATCAGTTTATTAAACTTAAAAACTCTTTGACTGGCGAACCTATGTATTTTAATTTGTATCAACAAGGTAAGATTGGAGATTTTTACGATCACGATTCAACTGACAAACCTTGGTTCGATAAATTCTACCGCGAAGGTGCAGACGCAATTGAAGATTTTTCAATTGTCGCTTCCTCACTGAAATCTTAAAATAAATAAAACCACTCGTGCGAGTGGTTTTATTTTAAATAGTTTTACAAACCCTTTACTTTAACTTTCTTCGTTTTTGCTTTTGCTGCTTTTGGAATTATTATTGTTAGAATTCCATCTTTCAAGTCAGCTTCGATTTGTTCGCTATCTATATCTACAGGAACAATTACACTTCGTGAGAAACTTCCCCAATAACATTCTTGGTAAAAGTAATCATCGTTTGTAATTTTTTCTTCACGACTTCGACTTCCTTTAATTGTTACCATGTCGTTTGCAACAGTTATGTCTATATCGTCAGGACGAACACCAGCAATTGTTGATTTGATAATTACATTATCTTTAGTTTGGTACATATCAATATTCAATGCACCTTCATAGTCATTCATCCACTCTTCGTCTTTTTGACTTACCGAACTGTTTCCTACAGACACTGGTTCAGGATCTTGATAGTTTCCTTGAACAGGAACTTCTGTTTCACTTTCATCCTCTTCTACTTCTGATTCCTCTTCTTCATCTTCATCCTCAGAAGCGACTTCTTCAACTTCGTCGTATTCCTCATCGTCCTCTTCTTCGTCGTCTTCATCATCTACAACATCTGCTTCATCTAGCTCCATTAGATCTTCTTCTTCAACAACAGCAACGTCTGTAGCATCCCCTCCCATAATCTTTCCAAAAAATGATTTTTCTTTGCGTGGCATAGTATTTTTCCCAGATAACCGTTACGGTTACTTTAAGTGCTCTTTGTCTCATACTAACCCAAAGAAATGTACTCGTCAAACGCCGTGGAACAAATTTTCTATACTTTTTATCAATGCCTTTCCTTCACTATTTTTCTGTGTAATTTCTATAGAATTTGAGTTTTCTACTTCAATTTTTTTGCTCTCCAACTCTGCGGCAACTTTGACTAAATTCTCTGCGGTCATAGGATTCGGTATCGGATGAATCAAACCTCGCAAAGACAGAAACTTGTAATTCAGCTCTTCCTGTCCTGGTAAAAAGTGCGTAGTTAAAAGCTTAACGTTATCTCTCAATGCCTCCGCTGTAGTAAGTCCGCCAGGTTTTGTTAAGAATACTTCTGTAATTGAATAGAGTTCTTCCATAGGTTCGTAAAATCCTAAAACTGTCATGTTTAATTTATTCTGTTCCACAATTACGGAAAGACGATTCTTCATTTTTTCATTCTTTCCACAAACCACCACCAATTGCACATCCTGCTTTGTTCTAGTTAACTCCTCGGCAAATTGTATTAACAAACTTTCAGGAAAACCAATTCCTAACGAACCACTAGACATTAGATAGATAATCTTCCCTGTTAAACCCAATTTCTGTTTCACAGATTGAGCATCTACTTGTTCTTGCGGTTTTAAAGTTATTCCAATCTGTGAAATCTTTTTTGGATCTGTTCCAAGTTTTACTAACGCATTTTTTTGCTCTTCAATATTTGTAAGATACAAGTCTGCTTCTTTGTATTCCCAGTAAGGATGGAAATGATAATCACTAAATGCAATTACAAACTTACCTTTGTACAAGCCACGTCTTTTTAAGTACGCCATTGGAGCAGATGCACTTGTTTGTGTTGCTATAACCATATCCGGGTGAAACTCTTCAATTACCTGTTTCACATTTTCACAATTACTTCCTGCTAATGGAACGCGAAGCCATCTTGTGCTTGCAGAAAATATCTTTGATAGATACAACCAACGCCACACAAAAGGGAACCTTCGATTAATTAGTGAGTGAAACCACTCACCGACGCTCACCATAATCCCACTTTGCAGTTTCAATACATCATGATATTTTACTTCGTAACCCGCCTGCTCTAAATAGTAGCCAATATTCATTGCAATGTATTTATGGCCCAAACCTATTGATGTGTATAATATTAAAATTCTTTTATTCATGTTTGCATTATAGCACCGAGAAAATACTGTGTCATGAAACTAATATTGAATGTTGCATAGTCATTTACTTAAGTAGAAATTACAATTTGATTTCACGTGACACATTTTATCCAAACTTTAGAATTTATTCAGTTTTATTTTATCTTTTCTTCAGTTTTATTTTAGAAAAACTTTATCAAAACTTTAGAAATACAAACCTTGCTTTTTAAAATACAAAGGGTTAGAATGCCACCAGAACTTTGCATTTTCAAGGAGGTAACTATGCGTATTGTAATGCGGATGAGTATCATCTTTCCTTTGCGAAACAATCGGAAAGAGATCTTAATGGCAACAAAAAAGCCTAACGCAAAAGTTGGCGCAAATATGCTATTTGTTTATGGAGGACTCCTTGAACCTAAGGATGCATCTATGGAACATTGCGCGCAACGAGAGCTTGCAGAAGAATGCAATCTACAAATCCAACTCGAAAACCTTATTGAGGTGGGTGAAATGACTTTTCATAGATTCAAGAAAGATGGAGTTGCAGTAACTTCAATCTGCAAACTCTATTTTATTGAAGAATGGGAAGGAGAACCTGAATCGAGCGATGAAATGAGAAACCCGTCCTGGTGCTTAATTCACAAACTTCCCTACACAGAGACAGTTAAAGTTGAAGTTAACGGCGAAGTTTGTGAACAAAGAGCAATGATGCAAGACTGTCTTCTCTGGATGCCAATTCTTTTGCAAGAAGGGAAAACCATTATTGGTGAAGTCGTCTATAATTGGGAGGGTGAAGTATCTCGCTCAAGAGTGTTTTTCACGGGCTCCATCCCAACTAAAATTTGATATTTTCGGTATCAAAAAGCCGTACTAGAAATAGTACGGTTTTTATTTTTGCAGTGAATCTAAATTGGATTTATTTAAGCTTTATTAAGACGAGTTTTTTCTTTCCAGTGAATGTTATTTTCCCAATAATAATTCTTAATAATTTCTAAGTTCTCATTGTAAAAACTAATTTCCGAAAGTTCTAGTGGCTCTTTCTTCATAAGTTTATTATCTATACGCCACATTTCTTTAAGCAACGTATTTAAGTTTTGATCTATTGGCATAATTTAAATTGTCATGGCGG
>CAYODY010000008.1:0-47526 GCA_964402965.1 uncultured Candidatus Saccharibacteria bacterium | reverse complement strand
AGTCTCCACAGGAGACAAGACAAAAGCCACCAGCATCGCTGGTGGCTAGTTTACTGCTTTGGGGAGGAGGTTGGGCATTATTTTGGAACTGGCAACCCTAATTCATGGAGAGGTAAATATTGAAAATGATAATGACACCCGACAGAGATAATATAATCTAAAACGTCTTTATATTCGGGTTTCCTAAACCAATCGCTCAGAATGTAAATATATTCGACTTCTATGTTTAGAGGTGCCATTAACTTTGTATATTGTTTTTTCTTAAAATCACAAGTTTGCAATTTTTCATCAACTGAACCACTAACCTCTTGAAATTTCATTTCGATTACAAATAAAGTATTGTTAACAATAACGTACAAAGCTTCATCAGGAAGTAATTTTTTTGATAGATAATTTTTATAATCAATTTCTTGAGTAGCTAAGAAGCGATATAAAGCATGCTTTTTATAACTTCGTGCTACTTCTTGATTATTATACATAATGATATTATCACTGATTTCATATCCTGGAGTTTTTGCCAGTAAATCCAAAATATCAGTTTCTTTTTCGAATCTTAAGCCAGTTATTGTATTCCCCCCACCAACGCCAAATTTTTTCATATATTGTTACTAATTATTAGACAAGGTATTATATCTTTTTACAGACAAATCCAAATATTTCTTCTCGGTGTCTATCCCGATAAATTTTCTTCCATGTTTTGCAGCAGCAAGTCCTGTAGTTGAGCTTCCTGTGAAAGGGTCAAGAATTACATCACCCTTATTTGTTGCAGCCAAAACAATTCTTTCCAGCAAAGAAATAGGTTTTTGAGTAGGATGTTTTCCGAAAGTTTTTTCATTTGGTTTTGGAGTTCCCAATGCCCAGACAGAGCGCATTTGCTTATTTGGCTTTTTCATAAAATCTTCTGCCCAATCACCGTTCTTCATCAGATCATAATTAAAAGTATGTTTTGCTTTTTTGTCTTTTCTCGCCCAAATTAAAGTTTCATGACTTGCTGTAAAAAATCTACAACTTAAATTTGGGGCTGCTGCTGGTTTAAACCACGCTACGTCATTTAAGATATGGTAACCTAGAGACTGAATAGCATGACCGCATTGGTATATCGAGTGGTATGTACCACTAACCCATAAAGTACCATGTGGTTTTAAAACCCTTCTGACTGCCTCCAACCATTTATGGTGGAAATCGTAATCGTCCTTAAATCCTTTACTTTTGTCCCAATCACCCTTATCAACACTAACCATTTTTCCAGCGTGAACAGTAAAACCTCCATTGGACAAATTATATGGAGGATCAGCAAAAACCATATCAATGGAATTCTCATCGAGTTGGTTTAATAAATTTATTGAATCTGCATTGTATAATACAAAATTCTTTGATTTGAAGTATGGTTTTTCTTTCACTGGGGATAAAATTTTGTATTCCAGTGGTCTAAATAATGTTTGTATAAACATATACAAACTATTACATAACCCTGATAAAATCTATATAAAGTTTTTCTAAAGTATCTGTAGAATAGCAGATTTTCTGCTTAAATAAAAGGGAAGAAATTCGCAAAAAAACAAAAACCACACTATAAGCATGGTCTTTGTGGCGGCTGTCGGCTATTGTTCGGAGTCATTTCTGCCAGCTTTCTTTTACTATCATTTCAAACATATGCTCCATGTAACGTAAGTCCAATTTCCAAGAACACCGAAGTGATGATTACTCAATTGCATTGCTCTGTCTTATTTGATTGAGAGTTACTAAGCCTTAGTAATATACATTGACTATCACTTAATTACATTATATCAAGTCCTGATTTCTATATCAAGCCAAAAACAAGACCCGCCATTTCTAGCGGGTCGCTTATTAGCTCGCATCATTTAGAGCAAAGCTCATTCTATTTATACAACGCCCCTCAACCCCTCAGCCAGCGCCTTTAGAGTATCGGCGCTTGCCTTTGGGCCTCCGGCGGAACTTATCCAGCCTTCGTATTTTGGAAACCAGTGTTCAACGCCAGATAGCACCTGATGCCACTCCCCGCGCTTCAGAAATTCCGTACCATGCATTGGCACTAACTTAATGTGCGCATGGTCTATCCCCGTGCCTTCCATAATTAACCCCACGCGCCCCACATCTTCAAAATAGTTTTCCAAAACAATGGCCACTTTTTTTGCCGTGAGCGTGAATCTGGTTAAGACATCGTCTGGCATCTTTAACACATCACTTCCAAAATGCGCTTTGGGAATTACACAAGTAAACCCTTAGGTGTTTGGATCGATGGCCAAAAAAGCCATGAACTCGTCGTCTTGCCAGAATAATCCATCGGGTGTTAAACGCCCTGCGGAGAATTCACAAAAAATACATTTGTTGTCTTCTGTTGTTGGTTTGTATGTCATGTTTACCTCTTTATGTCAGTTTTACTAAGTGTAAAATTTTTGGGTTATTTATGCAACAAATATTATTGTAAGGACTTCATCAAGATGATATAATTAATTTACTTTTGGGATCATCCCACCGATCCAAGACTTAATTGTCTTGGTGATGATGTAAATTTTTGCCTAGTGCACCGATCCGAGACTATACATCTCGGTGAGAATCACTCAACTTGAGCAATTGCTCAAGTTTTTTTATATATACTACAAAAATCATTCCGAGGACTCCATCGAGATGATATACCCAACACTACAAATTTTTCGCATATAAAAGCAACAAAATATTCGTTGACAACCTATTTCTAATATATTATTATTGTGTTAGGAGTATGCAAGAATAACTTTTTAGGTGCTTCGGTGTTCCCCCAGAGGATCTGGGGCGTAACTACTCAAATAGTTACAAAACCGAAGAACAACACTTAACTAGACGCTACTTCTAACTAAAAAGACCTCATTTGAGGTCTTTTTAGTTATTCAAAGAATTTAATTTCTTTTTTTATACAATTTTTCAGCAGATTATAATATTCATGACCTAATGCATTTTGTTCTAATGTTTTAAACATAGCGCCACAAAGCCAATCGGCTATCTGAATATTAATGTTAGAAGTAGAATCAATCATCTGTACATCAATTTTCATATTTTTATGGGTTAGATTTTGTAAATGGGTTGAGATATAATAGTTAAAGTCCTTTTTGGACATTTTTGACAGACTTCTTGCATCGCAATAGATACTTAACGATCCTGAGTTAACAGGAAAGTATTGTTCCAAAACAAGACTTGCTAAGTATGTGTACAAATAGCCACTTTGCAACTTATTATTTTTAAAATATTTGAAAGGGATATTCTTTTTAAGAACATACCCAAAAACTATTTCTATTTCTAAAGAGGAAAGGAATTTAATTGTTTTTAACCTAAGGTATTTATCAATTCCTGCCTGTGACCACTTAACTTCTACCTGGTTTCTTATCTTCTTTGGAAATTTTGAGTTAATCCAATTCCTAAAAGCTTTGCTTGTCTTTCTAGGATCCTTAACTGAAAAAGAACCGATAACAAAGTACCTTTCTTTACTGTTTTTATTTAATTGCCCGCTTTCATCTAGAAAAATATACATAACCTAATCCTAACAAAACCCAGTTCAAGTCTAGATAAAATTTTTCTAAAGTTTTCCTGAAGAAAACCCCGCCAAATATGCTAAAATACATACATAATCTCACAACAAACCGATGCTTTCACTTCCCCAAATCTTCATCATTTTAATAGCGATACTGAACATAATTTCGTTTATTTTGGTATACATAGATAAACAAAAAAGCATCGCGCGCGTTGAGCGTGTTCCCGAAGTGGATTTTTTTGTGTGGTCAATTTTCTTTTCATCACTTGGAGTCCTTGCCGGGATGTTCACCTTCCGCCACAAAACCCAAAAACTAAACTTTGTTTTCGGAATCGGTTTGCTACTCATCCAACAAATCGCTCTCGCCTACTTCATTGTTTCCAAATTCTTAAACTAACTTCCTAAATTTCAAACATGGCAGTACTCCCGCTCGCATCAATTCTTCCTAACGAAGAAATAGAAAAAATGGCATCGCGTTCCAATTTACGATTTGGCAAACAGATGGCAGAAAAGGCAAAAATTCTTTTCGGCATGAACAACGAGTTCCACATAACCGCCACAGTCGAACACAAAAACGCCGCCATACAAACCGTCGACTTAATTTCCACAAACAAAGGTTTGCATTTTAAATGTTCGTGCACCAACAAGAAAAATATTTTCTGCGAGCACTGCACTGCCGTCGCTCTGAAAATGGTAAACCTTCAAATGCAAGAAAGTGAAATTGATGACTAAGCCAAGCGCCTCCGCAAACCCGCGCGTGCCTGCAAACCCGCGCGTGACAACAAAACACGTCGATACAAAACACGTGCACACTGCAAACCAAAACATCAAGCACGACTACGACGTCATTGTTGTTGGTGGTGGCCCCGCCGGAATGATAGCCGCCGGCCGTGCATCAGAACTCGGCGCGCGAGTTGCACTGCTAGAGAAAAATGACAAGCTAGGTAAAAAACTTTTAATCACCGGCGGTGGCAGATGCAACATTACCAACGCTGAATTTGATGTCAAAAAACTTGTCGCTAAATACGGCAACAAAGGCAAATCTCTCCACAGTGCATTCGCCCGCTTTAGCGCCGAAGACACGTTTGAATTTTTTCAATCTAAAGGTTTGCAACTTAAAATAGAAGCCGAACAACGCGCTTTTCCTGTATCTAACAAAGCGGAGGACGTTTGGAAAGTCTTGGTGAAATATATGAAAGACACCGGCGTAAAAGTCCTCACAGATTCAGCCGTCCGCAAGGTTTTGAGCGCAAATGGCCAAATTTCAGGAGTAAAAACAAAGCACGGCATTCTAACCGCAAAGTCGTATATTATCGCCACAGGAGGCAAATCTCGCCCAGAAACAGGCTCCACAGGCCAAGGCTTTGAATGGATGAGCGAAATTGGCCACTCCGTAGAAGAATCTGACCCCGCCCTCGTACCCGTTACCATTTCAGACGCTTGGGTTAAAAAACTCTCGGGGGTAAGTTTTACAAACGCGAAGCTATCTATTTTTCAAGATGGCAAAAAACAAGACGCCCGCACTGGAAAAATTCTACTCACCCATTTTGGAATTAGCGGTCCTTTGGTTTTAAATATGAGCAAAACTATTCGCGAACTTTTTAAATATGCTCAAGTAAATTTAGAACTCGACTTGTTCCCCGACCTAGATGCTTCAAATTTAGACAAACACTTTCTGGATCTACTCACCAAAGCCTTGAACAAAAAAATTAAAAACAACATGGGCGGAATTGTCCCTCCAAAAATGATTCCAACCATTTTAGAACTCACTGGCGTAGACCCAGAAACAGAATGTAACTCACTAACAAAAACAGACAGGCAAAAAATAGTTAGGCTGTTAAAAGCTATGCCAATGTCTGTTAGTGGTTTTCTGGGTGTAGAGAAAGCTATTGTTACATCTGGCGGAGTTTCTCTAAATGAAATAGATTTTAAAACAATGCAATCTAAACTTTTTCCAAATCTGTACCTTGCTGGAGATATTTTAAACTTCGACAGACCTTCTGGCGGATTTAGTTTGCAAATATGTTGGACCACCGGCTTTCTTGCCGGCGAAAACAGTATTTAAGGGTGGATTGGTAAAGGCGGTCCTAGACCTTGTAGTTGTCTTAGCAATAGCGATGCATCGTACCCACTGACAGAACCATTACCGCTAGTATCACAAACGCTAAGTGGACAAACAGTAACAATACCCACTACAAACTGGGAAATATATGTTGGGTCATTTGTATCTCTCACGTTGTCGTTATTTGCATCCCATGTTACTCCAGAAAGCGTGTATCCTGCGCCATAACCCGGTACGAATGCAGACTCAGAGCCTCCTCCAGAGCCACTACCACTATCACCGCCATCACTACCAGAAGATTGCGAAACAGGAGCCAAACCAGTTGGTGTGAAAGTATTTACTCCAGCAACTAAGTTTGTTGAGGTGGAACTACTAGACGAACCAGAGCTTCCGGACGCACCTGCTGAATTTCCTGTAATCGCAGTGCCTATACAAAACTTCAAAGAATACGTAGTTCCATCTGAAGTATACAAATATTTATTTTGCTCATCTGTACAGCCCGATCCTGCAGGAGATGGTGATGTTGGCAGCGAAGTTATGTATGTTGGTGCCAATCCTGGGATCGATTCTGTTTCAGAAGCAGATATTGGATATGTCCCATTTTGCAATTGGTACAATTCCAAAGCTGTAGACATCTGCTTAACATCTGCGAAACGTCTTGTATCTCTTGCTTTCTCTCTTGTAGTCGTAAGAACCGTCATGACAATAGAAGACATAAGTCCAACTATTGCTATAACAATTAACAATTCAATAAGCGTGAAACCTTGTTGATTTTTGTTTCTTTTTTTCATTTTCACTTCATTTAAGTGTGAAATCTATCTTTCTTTAATTATAACCTAATCTTTGAAAAATCCAAGAAAGTTATGAACAGACTAAAAAATCCCATTCAAAAATGGTATAATATATAAAATAAACAATCTGACTATGGCTGATGAAGATGAAGTAATTGACTTCAGTAAATTCGGGCAAGAAACAGAAAAACCCGAGAACGAAAGCCAAAACGACAACACGCATCAAATTTCAGCATTTAAAGATTCGAAATATGCTGTTTTCGAGGCTGCAAAGGTACGAAAACCAATTATTACCAAAAAAGGTTTAATTCTTTTGGGTATACTCGTTTTGCTTATTTTAATTCAATTGTACGTTTCTCTAATCTGGAAACCAAAACAAATTAAATCCATAGAGGAGAGAAGTTTCAAGCAAAGCACCACGAGCAAAGTACAGAAAAAATAATTAAAGATTTAAAATATGGCTTACGATACAATCGCTTCAGAAGAATCTATAGAAAAAACAATTGTCGCTCTTAAAGAGCATGGCATTACTGCTTATGTTGTAGAAAGTAGTGAAGCAGCGCAAATGAAAGTTCAAGAATTAATTCCTGAAGCATCAGAAGTGATGACTATGACTTCTGTTACTCTAAAAGAAACAGGGATTGCAGACTTAATAGACGCAAGTGGAAAGTACGATTCTGTTCGCAACAAATTAAACGCCATGGATAGTGCGACCCAAGGTCGCGAAATGCGTAAACTAGGTGCAGGTCCAGACTATGCTATTGGCAGCGTTCATGCTATTAGCGAAACAGGTGAAGTACTTATGGCTTCTAATACTGGTAGCCAACTCCCAGCATACATTTACGGAGCAGGTAAAGTTGTGTGGGTTGTAGGTGCTCAAAAAATTACAGATAGCCTAGAAGAAGCAAACAAGCGTGTAGTTGAATATGTTCTTCCGCTAGAATCTCAGCGTGCGCATGAAGCTTACGGAGTTCCTGCTAGCGCTATTAACAAGCTTGTAACTTTCTACGGTGAAAGCAACCCCGACAGAATTAGCATGGTGATTGTAAAAGAAAAACTAGGTTTCTAAATTTACCAAAACGTGCTATAATACCACAGATATAGCATTAATTGTTAGCAATAAATAAATGGCTAAAGGCAATAACTCTCACAGAAAAGAAGTTAAGAAACCAAAAAAAGACAAAAAGAAGTAGCCTTAGCTGCTTCTTTTTAAAGACACTATGAAAATAACTTCCACACAACTAATTGCTCGCGTTACAACCGGCGACGATATTCCTGAACAACCACTTAAGCATGTGGCTTTTATTGGTCGGTCAAATGTTGGTAAGTCCAGCGTAATTAACTTGTTGGCGCAAAAAAAGGACTTAGCGAAGTCCAGCTCCACACCCGGCTTCACTAAATCTATAAATTTTTATTTAATTAATAAAAACTTTTTCCTAGTGGACTTACCAGGTTACGGCTACGCGCAAGGTTCATTTCAAGAAAAACAACGACTACAAGATTTAATTGAATGGTACTTAACTTACCCAGACTTGGAAGATCGTCAGCTAATTGTGTTAATTATAGATGCAAAAGTTGGTCTGACAGATTTTGATATGCAAACTTTGGACTTACTTCGCGAGCTCGAAAAAAATGTTGTCGTACTTGCAAACAAAATAGATAAGCTAAAAAAGAACGATGTCAAAAAACAGATTTCTGCAATTACAGAAGGCTCTGCTCCATATAAAGTCATTCCTTT
Organism: uncultured Candidatus Saccharibacteria bacterium; assembly: GCA_964402965.1. GTDB lineage: Bacteria > Patescibacteriota > Doudnabacteria > UBA920 > UBA920 > UBA920. The sequence continues at coordinate 39,409 of CAYODY010000008.1, read as the reverse complement.
TTCTACTAAAGACAAAATTGGTTTGGCACCACTGACTGTTGAAATTGTGAAGTAGTAAATGTAAGAAAGATAGTTAGACATAAAAAACAGCGATTAACGCTGTTTTTTAATTCTTGAACGCTGTTTTTTAATTCTAGCTTAATTCTAGTTAGAGCGACTTAGAGCGAAGCTAGATCCACAACTTGGTCAATTCTTACTTGCGCAACGAAGTCTGGAACGTGAGAGACTATTATCATTGCACCTGCATAGCTGTCTAAAGCTTTAGCTATGACTGGCAAATGACGGAAGTTAATGTGGTTAGTCGGCTCGTCTAAAATTAGTAGTCCTGGTTGTTGCAAAGTTAATCTGCAAAAAGCTAACAAACCTTTTTGTCCCTCAGACATTGAACCAATTGAATTTCCAAGTAATTTTCCATCTAGCAAAAATCCTGCAGCTGTGGAACGTAAAACGTGTTCATCAAATTCTTTCATAACAGCTTTAAGTGCTTCAAAACCAGTCTGTTCAAAGTCAAAGTTGCTAAAATCTTGTTTATAATAACCAACTTTTACTTCTGGATTGATTGTAAAATGCGTTGCCTTTTCATCTACTCCATAGGCAATTGTTTCTAGTAAAGTAGACTTCCCTATTCCGTTTGGACCTGAAATGAGTACGTGAGTGTCTTTGCGCAAAACTAATTCTATTGGCTTGCTAACTAGTTCGCCATCTTTGAAAGCAGAAACAGATGAGAAAGAAATAATTTTTCCATCGAAAAATGGATCGAACTGTTGAACTGGAATTTCGAAATCACGAATTGTTTTATCTTCTCGACGAACTTCTACAATATTTTCTTCCGCTTCTTCTACTGCATCTCGCATACGTTTTGCAACAGCACGAAGCTTACCACCTTTGTGAGCAAAAACTTCAGCTTGTGAACGTTTTTCTTTAATTTGCATTTGCATACGAGCGTTTTGTGCGTTTTCACGTTCAATACGATTTTTAATATCTTCAACTACGTCATAGTAGTTACCAGTATATTGTTCCACTTTTTTAGAGTGTGCGTCTAAGTAAAGCACTCCGTCGGAGAAGGCATTTAAAAAGTCGGCATCGTGAGAAATTACTAAAACAGTTTTTTCGTACATCATTAAAAACCCAGTAAGATGCTCAATTCCCTGTTGGTCCAAATTGTTGGTTGGCTCGTCTAGTAAAAGAATATCTGGTTCTTGGATTAACGCGTGTGCAAGTAGCAAGCGTGCTTGCTGACCACCAGAAAATTGCTTAACTAATTTTTTGCTAAACAAATCTGGATCCAACTCTAAATGAACAACTTCTAAAACGTTTTTAATATGCTTATCTAGAGCATATTCTTTCTCTTTAAACGCAGTCGCAAAGTAATCATGTACTGTTAGATTCATATGCTCAGGAAGCATAACCTGCCTTGCAATTCCGATTGTTGCATCTTTTGGAGTTAAGTGAATTAAACCTTCTTTAGGATGCGCTTCGCCTGTAATCAGCTTAAACAAAGTAGATTTTCCCGCACCGTTTTGTCCCATTAAAGTAATGCGGCTTCCGGAACGCAAAGAAAAACTAGCTTCATCTAAAAGAGTTTTATGTGGACCATATTCAAATGTTACTTCCGAGAAGCGTAAGATTACGTTATCTGCCATTGATATATATTAATTAACTAACGCGTGTTTTTTCTTTGTGTCCAAGTTCAGGAGGGCAAACAAAGTTTTCGCCGAGACCGTCTTGGCAACTCTGGCAAGCTATCATTTTCCTATTGCAATCATTTACAAGGCAGTTAGTGAAACGCTCGCAAGGTTTTTCGCACACCCAACATTTTCCTACAACTTGATGCTTTGGGTCATCTGTATAGAAACCCATTGCAATACGACTGTCGAACACATAAAGTTTTCCTAAGAAATTTTCGTTCGGGTATTTTTCCATGTAAGTCACAATTCCGTTTTCCAACTGGTAAACATCTTTGAAACCTTGGGACAACAAATAACCAGAAGCTTTTTCACAGCGCACACCACCAGTACAAACTGTAAGGACTGTTTTATCTTTTAAGTGAGAAATAGATTCAATGAAACGAGGAAGCTCGCGGAAGTTGTCCATTGGTGGACAGATTGAACCTTCGAAGTGTCCAACCTGATGTTCGTAAACATTACGCATATCCACAATGTAAAATTCTTTTCCTTCTTGGAACCACTTATGAAGTTCTTCTGCTGGTAGATGAATTCCTGTAAGTTGGTTTGGGTCTATGTCGCAAGCTGCACCCAAACCTAACGAAACAATTTCGCTACGAACTTTTACGGATGTTCTTGGAAAAGAGTTACCAGTGCCTTCGCTACGTTTAATATTAATATCTTTAAAACGAGGATCCGAAAATAGATCTTCCAAATATTTATCTACATTTTCGGGAGTACCTTCTAAAGTTATGTTCACACCTTCGGACGCAATTATGGATCGCCCTTTCAAACCTAAAGAGAGCTGCAACTCTTTTTGGTGCAGCATCAGTTTAGCGGGGTTGTCTATATGTACATACTTATAGAAAAGTATGATGTCGTATTTTTGATTCTGTTCAGACATGAAAATTCTAGGTTTTCGTATAAATTATTCTTTGAATGCTCACTATTTTACGCTTTTTCTTACGCCTTATAGTAAAGCATGAGATCGGAAACATTTGCCTCTGTTGGGCCTGTTACCAAAAGCTCATTGCCTATTTTAGCATAAAAAGCTTCACTATCAAAGCGGTTTTTGTAGTCCTGGTAGTCTAGGTTTTGGGCCTGAGAATTGGTCCAGGTGGCCAAATCTTCCACTATACCGGCGTATTTTCCATTATCTAGTCCATCGGAGGCAATAGACGCAAAAACCTCGTTTTCAGCCAATTTTGGCAAAACTTCCATTGCTAACATCTGATTTCGCCCTCCTGAGCCACCATGACTTGTAACCACTAGTTTTGGCTCGCCTGCTCCAAGCACAACTGTATTTGGTTCAATAGCTTCTGCAAACATTTTTGCGACTTCTGTGTAATCCTCATACAGTTCGTACGACAAAATTTTTGTCTTCATTCCCAAACTTTCAGCACACTCCGCCATTGCTTGCACTGCCTGCTTGTTTGAAACTAACGGAATGTTTGTTACGTTCTCAAAATACTTTTCTTCTTTTGGAGTTTCTTTTAACTCAAATCCTGAGAGATTGTACTTGTCTAAAATTGCTTGGGCGTCTGCAACAGTACTTTGGTCTAAATATGTAGGACCAGATGCAATTAAATTAAAATGATCCCCTGGTACATCTGAAAACACTAATCCAACAACAGTGGCAGGATACAAAATTTTTGCCAATCCTCCACCTTTCATTGAAGAAATGTGTTTGCGAATTGTGTTTAGTTCAAGTACAGAACCGCCTGTTGGCAAAAAATCTTCGTATAATTTTTGAGATTGCTTGCACTCATCTAAAGGCCAGCAAAGAAGTGACGAACCTCCACCAGAAACAATCACTATTACTAAATCTCTTTCTGTAATATTTTCTCCTAAGTTTGCAATCTTTTCTGAAACTTCTACATTTTTTTCAGATGGTTCTGGATGTGTTCCAATATATGTATCTATGAGTTCACAAGCAGTTTGTTCTAAACCAATAGCAATACCAGCTTCGATTGCTTTTCCCAAAACTTGTTCTAAAGCGTAAGCCGCTTTGCAAGACGCCTTGCCAAAACCAACTACGAAAACTTTTTCATACTCTGCTAAGTTAAAATCATGGCCGTCTATGTGCAAGTTTTTACCATCTAACTTAACCTTACTAGCGACAACTGCTTCTGTATCTATTGCACTAAAACCTGCCTCTGCAATTTGCAAAACTTTTTTGCGGTCTTCCGAAGTAGCAATAGCATCAGTATTTTTAATCCATTGTTTTGACATACTATATTTTTACAATATTTTTTGGAGAACCAGTTTGAAAACTTTCAATGTTGTCTAAAGTTACGCGAACAATTTCTGCTTTAGCTTCCTTAGTAAAGAACGCCATGTGCGGTGTAATTATTACTCTAGGATGGTCCATTAAGATGTGATCTTCTAGAAGAACCTTGAGCTGATCTTGATGCGTATTGCCACCTGTTAAAGTAAGCTGCATTTCATCTTTTAGTTCGTGCTCACCTTCTAACACGTCTAACCCAACTCCAGAGAAAATTCCTTGCTCAAGTCCTGTTAACAATGCTGTTGTATCTATAACCTCTCCGCGCGAAGTGTTTACTAGAATAGAACCTTGCTTAAACTTGCTGACATTTTCTGTGTTAATTAAATGATGCGTATCTTTGTTGTATGGAACGTGCAAAGTAACTACATCTGAGTTGGCCTGCAAATCTTCTAAAGTAGTGTATTTAAATCCCAATTCTTGGGATGCATTTTCATTTGGGAAGGCGTCAAAAGCCAAAACATTCATTTCAAAACCTTTTGAAATCTTGATAATTTCTTGACCTATTTTCCCTGTCCCAATTACCCCTAAAGTCTTACCTTGAAGATTAAAACCTTCGAAGCCAGCGTAGTCAAAAGCTTGCCCTGTTTTAATGTGATAGTTGGCTTGAAAAGCTTTACGAGAAAGCCCTAAAATTAAAGTCATGGCAAATTCTGCCACAGTACGAGATCCATATGCAGGCACGTTAGCGACGGCTACATTTCGACTTGCAGCATAGGAGCAGTCTATATGGTCAAAACCAGTTGAACGAGTTACTACTAGTTTAAGATCTGGCATTGCGTCGAATACTTCTTTGTTAACATTTGAGCCAACGAAAACCGAAATAATCTCTGCATCTGCGTATTGAGCTGCAGTCTCTGGGGATAGTGCTTCGGCAACGCATTGCCCCTGCCCACCAATTAGGGTTGTATCTTCCTCATTGGCTTCGAAATGGTATATATTCATACCTATATTTTATCACAAAATTCGCTTTTAAAAACGCTGAGCCACCAACAAAAAACGCCCCTCGTGTTGAAGAGCGTTTTTGCTTGCCAGTTTGGCAAATTTTGCTTTTCGCGATTATGCCGCGATTATGCGAAAATAAGTTTGAAGATTGATTTACGCTTACGCGCTACTACGAAACCTGCAGTAACTAGTCCAGCGAACGCAACAGCAGATGTACCAGCAGCACCAGTTTTTGGAGCTTCGTATACAACTGTACCAGGAACGTTAATAACTATAGTGTTACCATAGGTGTTACGTAATTGGTATGTTGATGTTGAGCTTAGACTTTGTTTAATACGAACTTGGAAAGTTTTAGTCACAGTTTCACCAGAACGAATTCTCATTGATGGATAAGAAATTGTGTTACCAGAAACAGTTCCACCGTTTGTAGAAACAATATCTGCAAGTGGTAATACTTGAGACAAGTCATCGGAGATAACATAGTTCATAGCATCAGCACTTCCGTTGTTTGTAGTTACTAAAGTGTAAGTAATGTAATCACCACGGCTAGCGTTTTGTGATTCAGCATTTACATTTTTAGTATCGTTCCAAGCGCGCTTGGAAATAACAATGTTTGGATTACCAGGATTGTTATGAGTAATACGAACACAGGCTTGATCATTAACATCATTAACCCTATCGCCAGTAGCTCTTGCAACGTTACAAATTGTTTGATTGCCAGAAGCGGTAACGACAGCAGCAAATTCAACACTCTTACTAGATCCGGCACTTAATGAACCGAAGTTTACAGAGAATGTATTATTTGAGTTGAAAGATGGAGTTCCATCACCAGAAACTGAATCATCGAAACGAAGTCCAGAAGGAATAGCATCTGTCATACGAACGTTGTTCAAAGTTGTATTACCATTGTTTTTAACAGTAACTTTGAAGTATACACGGTCGTTTGTGTAAGCAACAACAGAGCTTGAATAGCTGTTGTTTGATTGTGGGTTACGTACTAACTTAGTAATCTCTAATTTAGGATTTCCACCGCCACCACAACTTCCGCCAACAACTACACTTGCAGTTGCAGAAACAGCCGCTGCATTATCTCCTACAGCACGAGCTGTGTTTGTATGAGTAATGCAAGTTCCATCTTTTACAACACCAGTGTAAGTAATTGTGATTTCTTGGTTTGGTTGCATATCTCCAAGGTTAATTGTCCCTGGGATAGCACCTTGCCATAGACCACTAGTTGTTCCACTAATAGTAGTTGAACCACTATCTACTACAACGCCAGCAGTTCCGTTATCTGTAACAGTTACATTCTTAGCAACAGTAGGACCGTTGTTACGAACTTTAATCTGATAACGAACTTTATCTGAATTTTTTGCATTTACAGAGTTTGTCAAAGAACCACCATCAGTAGTGTTTTGAACAGACTTAGTAATAGACAGCGTTGGATTTTCTGTAGGAGGTGTTACGCCTACAACCTTAAACTTGTAAGTCATGAAAAGGCTGTATTCGAAACATGCATCCAAAACACCAAGCTCATAAACAGAGTTACCTAAGTTCATGTTTTGTTCACCAATAATTTGGTGACCTTGGTAGTCATACATTCTTCCAGAGTTTGGAACTACTTCCAACTTTGCGTTTGAAGGAGTGTAAACTGTGAAGCTTTTTGTGTATGTTGGTGCGTTACTTGCAGTAAACGTTACCTTAATCTTATGAGCAGTACCAACAGTGGTATCTGTTTCAGTAATAATACGAACGTTTTGTGCAGTTGTTTGAGATGTAGACAAATTATTTGCAGCACCATTGTGGATGTAAATCCCTGCTAGACCTTGTCCACCAATTGGTAGAGTTAATCCATCATTCCAATCTGCTTCACTTGTAGACCAAACAGGGTTGTTTGTATCTACTGCAGCATCAATAGCTTGGAAGTCGTGACATTCCGGAGCTTGAGTAGCTGAGTAAGTGATTGGCCAGTAGTTGAAAGTTGGAGTCTTAGGTGGGTTTGCACAAGTAGCAGCTAAAGTATTGGACGCACCATGTGTTGGAGCAAAACTCAATACAGAAGCTATAACAGCTACCAAAGCGAAACTCGCAAAAAGACTACGACGAGGTTTCAAACTGGTTTTAAACATTTGCGTAAATAGCATATGTATATTTCCTTTATTAATTAATTAGTTAATGATTGATTTGCCTGTAATTAACAAATCCAATAAGTATACCCTATTTACTCTGTTTTGTCAAGGGTTAAAGCGGGCATATATTACAAAAACCTAGCATTTTTGCTAGGTTTTTAAGTATATACTAAAACTGGCTTAATTAAAAGATATATTTTAGCTAATTTTGACTGTTTCTGGGGATTTACAACGCAATTATTGATTTACAACGCAATTCTTGAATGTTTCCAAAGAACTCCTTTAAATTCATTATTTACGATAAGTGGAACACCAGAGATGGATTTAACCTGCCTTGTTATGGTTTGTAATGGACAAGAATGGTGCAAACCGTTCTGACAATGCGCACAGAGCTTTCGCAATTGGCTTACTATATTCTTTTTTGATAATTCTAATTCTGACATGGTTTTCTCTTTATTTATTCCAAGTTTCTGATTACTCCAACTACTTTACCTTGTACCATCCATTCTTCTTTTGGATAGATGTTTTCATAGTCTGGATTTTCGGCCTTTAAGTATGCACGGTTTTTGATTTGTACGAATCTTTTTACAGTTGCTTCATCGTGCAAAAGAGCAACTACTATATCGTTATTTTTTGCTTCTCTAGTTGGGCGGACAATAACTAGATCGCCTTCATGGATTCCGGCGTTGATCATACTGTCTCCCCTTACTCTCAGCAAGAACACGTCTCGTCTACCTTTTACTAAACTTTGCGGTAAGTTGATCCACTCTTCAATATACTCTTCTGCCATGTGAGGACTTCCGGCTTGAACTGAACCAACAAGTGGGACTCGGATTAAACCTTTTTGCAAACTGTCTGACAAACTATTTAAGACCGTAATTCCACGAGCTTTGCCATTTGTGGAAATGTATCCACCATCTTCCAAACTATTCAGAAGTTTGGCAACAGCGTTTTTAGATTTCACTTCTAGGAAAGATGCCATCTCTGAAATTGATGGTGGCATGTTGTTGTTGCGAATTTCTGCAACAATAAATTTAAGAAGTTCTTTTTGTCTATCTGTTATACTCATAGGTTTACTTTTACTTGTTCTATACTAATAGTATACGACCGTTCACCCTACGTCAAATGTCTTAATTTCTAGGATTTTTAATTCTTTTTAAAAGTTATCCCCAAATAAACTGGTCCATGTAACGGTATTATCTAGTAACGACATTCCCCCAACATTCCAGTTATCACAAAACACTCAAGTTATTGACATCTTCGTACTTTTATTTTAAACTTTGTTGTTACGAGTATTTTCTATACACCAACAGACAAAAACGGAGGATCAAAAATGACGTGTTTTAAGACTAAGCTCGAAGAAGAACTCCCTGCCCCGGTTGTTCACATGATTCAACCTTTTCGATGCACTCCACAAGAATTGAATGTGGAAATGCAAATCCAAGAGTTGCTTCATGACTACCCACAAGTCGAAGCTATCGAAATTTTCCGAGAAGGAAAAGATGCTCCCAACAGCAAGTACGGGGAGGTTCCGAATTTCAACCTCATTCTGGTAAACTTCGACTTCACAGGAGTTTACAGTGGATACTCAAACGTTCTGGGTTGCGTTAGCGAAGCCATCACCAACAAGCAATTAACCAAAGGCTTTATGCCGAAGAAGATAGCTGTTGTGACGCATCCAAAGTACGCACACCTGAACGTCTTTTGCAACACAAGCCGTATGAGGTTCTTCGATGAAACTCTCGACGGCCTCGTCGATTTCCTTGGGTACAAAACAAAGTACCCGACCACTTAGGCAGTGTCATACGTAGGCATTAGCACGCAGTCACGTATATCGCACAGTCATTAACTACATTAAAGGCGAATCGCTTTACGCGCTTCGCCTTTTTTAATTCAAAAATAATTGAGTTGTTTTCCGTTACGCCATACCCAACAAGTATTTGATAACTCCAATTACAGCGTCCAGCACTCCCTTCAAAACTGGAATAGAAGCTGGCAACAAAACTACTAGGGCAATTAGAAAAATAAAATTTTTCTTTAGAGATTGAACTATGGAGTAAATCAGAAATACAACCACGCCTATTGAAATTAGTGGGTGCAAAAAGCTAGGAAAATAACCAAGAAATTGTGCGTATAGACTTTGAAGATAATCCATAAATTAATTTACTCTATTTCTTAGTTGTTTTTTTAGTCTTTGGAGTTTTATCCACAGCAACTAAATGAGGATAATCGAATATGTCTTTTATGAACCTGTCGAAAGTATCTTTGCGTAACTGAAATTCTTCTGGAGTCATAACACTGTAATTAATATCTACACCCATCATTGTTCCGCATTGTTTTAAGAAGGTATCTAATTTTGAAAGGTCTATCTTCCCTACTATTAATAAGTCCACTGGGAGTTGTGGTTGGCCTGTAAAAATTCCAGACAAGTAAGCTGACTGAACTGTACCTAACTTACCTAACGCTGAAAAAAGTTCATCTTCGTAAGGTTTTTGATTCTTAACTAAAGATTGTTTTATTTCAGGTAGTAATTTGTGTTTAGGGTTAATGATATACAGCTTTTTTGAACCACGAGAAAACTGTTTAACCATACTATCTCTTACAAATTCTTTCAGTAGAACTTGAATGCGAGGTTCTGTTATTTGCAATCGCTTCGCCAGCTCTTTACTCGAAAAACTTCGAGCCGGTGCCATCAGTAAAAATGCCAAAAGCGTTGAATGATTCTTAGAATCTAAAATATCTGCGTGTGTCATCATATTTTTAAGTATACCATATTGGTTTTGGCTTCTGCCACCAAAAAATGATATAATAAAACCAATATGGCAGATCTAGAAACACAGGTAGTAAAAATCCAATTAGGCGACAATAAACAGGCTACGAGCTATGTTTATACACTAGCTGAAACAATGGATGGCTCAGATACTGAGCTATACATGATTTGCGAATTACCACTTTTTAACCCTGCGGCGAGTGATGAATGCCAACGAATTGCCGAAGCGATTGCCGCATCTTTACGACGAAGTTACCGTCATCAAGCTGGTAGCAATACTTTTGAAAACTCCCTTACTTTAATAAACGAAGAACTTGGTAAATTACAAAACATTGGTAAGACCCACTGGCTTGGAAAACTAAATGCAGTAATTGCTGTAAAATCGAAAACTAAACTTTCGGTTACATCTGTTGGAAAAATTACTGCTCTACTACAACGCGATGGCAGTTTTGCTCCAATTACAGAACCAAGCACTCCGCATCATCCATTAAAAACTTTTGAAAACTTTTCTGAAGGTAAAGTTCGTCTTGGCGATTTACTCGTTCTTTCAACATCACAATTGTTCAACCATATTTCTATTGATAGATTTAAAAATATTTTGAAGCGTAATGACTTACCAGATGCCGCTCAAGAAATGATGTCCACGCTACAAGATGCTATGGGTCCAGAAGTTGCTTGCGGCACTATTTTAGCTCAACAGGTTGCCGCGGGAACATTGGATGCAGAAGAAGAAGTTGATTTAGGTGCATACATGGCAGCACCAAAAGTTACTTCCAACAAACAAAGTGCAGATTGGCTAGATCGCATTAAAACGATGAGCTCAACTGCTGTGGTAATTGGAAAAAATGTTGGTTCAAGTGTTAAAGAAAAAATTAAGTCTGCTCCAAAAATTGGTGACATTGTAAAAAGAAAAGATGGTGCTTTGCAAATTGTTCAAAGCCAATTTAAACGCGCTGCAAAGCAAGTTCAACCAGAAACTATTAAAGGCTATAGCAAACAAAAGAAAGTTTTCATGATTGCTGCCGCAATTTTGCTAGTTGCAGTAATAGCCAATGTTGGCATTGCTAAGTACTATAGTAGTCAACCAAAAGTTGTTGCTGTAGCAGACGATAAAATTGCTAGCTTGGAAAAATTAGCCAGCGATTCAAACGCAGCATTGCTTTACGGTGACCAAGCACAAGCAAAACGCATTCTTGCGGATTTACAAAATCAGCTAAATGGCTTGGGTGCTATCCCCGATTCTCAAAAATCTAAAATAGATGAAATTCGCTCAAAAGCTAACGAGCTAGATAGTAAACTAAATAACGTAGCAAAAGTAGATAATATTGAAACACTAGGAACACTAAGCAATGGAGATGACTTAATTGTTTTGCCTAACTTCTTTGCAACAGAGACCAACCGAACCATAGTAAGTTATAACAGATCTTCAGGAACTGTTTCAGATAGCGCTCTTAAAACCAGTGAACCAATTATGCTAAGCGGTTTTAATAAAGACAAGCAAGCAGTAATTTACAATGGTAAAGAATTACTAACTTGGGATTATGGAACTGGAATTGTCGGAGGTGCGTATTCTACAAACATACCTAGTTCAAATGATGCGCGTGGTTTAACAGTCTACAATGGCAAAGCATATTTACTAGATCGTGGTGGCAAAAAGATTGTTAGATATACAGTTTCAGCGACAGGATTTGCAGACCCAGTTGATTCTATTAAAGATGTAGCCGAGATTGCTAATGCGTCAGATATTGCAATTGATGGTAACATTTACATTGCTTCTAACGGAACTATCTTAAAATTCAACACTGGCAAAAAACAAGAATTTGAGATTGGATTAAATAACTTATCTAGCAATACAAAGCTATACACAGAAAATGGTTTTGCAAACTTATATGTGCTTGATCCTGGAAGCAAACAAATTATTATTGTAAATTCTAAGACTGGTGTAACTGTCCAAACTCTTACTAGTGACAAGTTCAACGATTTGAAAGATTTCTACGTAGACGAAAAAGCAAAAACAATTTATGTTTTGAACAACAATCAACTATTGAAAGTTAAGTTTTAAATTCATTTTTGAAGTAAGTTCCATAAATCTATTATCTATGTACACTTGCTGTACCTCAAAAGAATCATGAACATAGTTTTTCAGTTCTTTAGTTTGCTCATCAAATTTTTCGTCTATTTTTCTTTCGAAAGATTCAAACCTAGCATCTAATTTTTTGTCGAATCTGTGCTCGAACTTGTTAAACATACCTTCAAGCTGACCCATTTGTTCTGTTGTGAACTTCATACTTACTCCTTAGTTTTGCTCCAATGCAAAACTCATTAATTTTATTTTAACACTTGCTTTATTGTGGTCAAGCGTTATAGAGGAATAATAAAAAACTTCGCATAAAATTGACGTAAATTTTTTCTCAAATAAAAATAAAAGGATCGTTCTTTCAAACGATCCAGTCCTAACGATAGTTTAGTTTAAAATTTGCAAAATTAAGGGCTAGCATCTAAACTGCTTTTATAGCATAAATCAACAGGAGGAATTAGATGCTTGATAAAAAATTATCGCGACTACAACGAATAGCAGACTCTGGCTGGACTCAAGTTGCACCAGGTATATACTCAGGAAAAGCTCCACGGCCGTTTATTGGTCCACAAACTACAGAGATGCAATCAAAGATTGATTACTGGAATAAGCTGTTTAACAAAGCGAGAATCAATCCTGATGTCCAGATTATTAACACAAAAAGACCCTCGTAATAACAAGGGTCTTTTATATTTAGATTCAGAAATGAATCTGGTAACAAATAAACTCGAGAGCTTATTTTAGAGCTACTGTTCCACCAGCTTCTTCTAGTTGCTTCTTCAAAGCTTCAGCGTCTGCTTTTGGCATGTTTTCTTTGATAGCTTTTGGTGCACCATCTACGATGTCCTTAGCTTCTTTCAAACCCAAACCAGTTACTTCACGAACAACTTTGATAACGTTAATTTTGTTATCACCAGCTGCTGTAAGTTCAACAGTGAATTCATCTTTTTCTTCAGCTGCTGCTGCGCCTGCTGCAGGTGCTGCACCCATCATCATAGGAGCTGCTGCTGATACACCAAACTTTTCTTCTAAAACTTTTACAAGTTCAGAAAGTTCTAGAACAGATAGCTTTTCAATTGAGCTAACTAGATCTGCAAACTTTGCTGGAACTTCTACTGGAGTCTTTTCTTCTGACATAGTTATTCCTTTCAAAAATAATTAATTGTTTGCGCCTAATACTTGCGTACAAGCGACTTTTGCAACTACTTAGTTGCTACCGCGTTTAATACGTTAATTAAACCACGAAGATTACCAGCTAATACATTTACGAATCCAGAAACTGGAGCGTTAATTGTACCAACCAATTGACCACGAAGCTGGTCCTTACTTGGAAGATCTGCTAGAGCTAACATTTGCTCTTTAGATGCATACGCACCATCTAGAACTCCAGAGAGCATGCCAACTGTTTTAACTTCTTTTCCAAAAGTTTTAATCAAACGAGCGGCAGCAACTTCATCTTCCATAGATACTGACAAGATTACAGGAACTTTAAAGTCTAAATTATCTGCTTGAATGCCTTGAGCTTCAAAAGCTTTCTTAATTAGAGGGATTTTGTAAACTTTGCTTGATACACCTTCAGCTGAAAGTGCGCGGCGAAATTTATCTATATCCTTAACAGTTGTACCACGGTACTCAGAAAGTACTATGGACTTTGCACCTTTAATGCGATCTGTTAATTCTTGTAAATCTTGTTCTTTTTGTGAACGTGATTTTGCCATATATGAGTATATGTTTCTTTTTGATGTTCGGTTAGGTGATGTGTGTTTTGCAACATTGACCACGAAAGTCGAACGTCCGACCTTTAATGATGGCTACTATCTTAGAACGTTTTGAGAAATATTCCTTTTGAGAATAAAAAATACTCGGTTTGCACTATAGCAGTCCGAGCGAAATAGTATTATTACTTTTCTGTGAATTTGAAATTCACGAAGAGAAATATGCTGTGTTCCTCGGCGGGTCAGCCATGCGCTAAATTTTACTTTAGTGCGGCTATTTAAGGCTTTTTCAGTACTTTTATACTTAGCTAGCCACCAACTGTCTTGGGATATGTAGTTAATGGGATTATATAGTATTTGTTAGAATATGTCAAAACTTTGATTAATATACAGTAATATGGAAATTCTATAGCAATATGCGGTAATATGCCCTTTACAAAAATCTTAAAACGTGGCATAATTCTGTTCGTTAGTTTACTGGATCTTACTGGAGGAAAAATGCAATCAAAGTTAACTAGATCATCGCAAAGTCAGTATGAGTTACCGCTCATTCCGCAAACTGACAACCGTGCTCAAATTTTACTTACCCATGAAGGTAATACAGGGAAAGTCACAATTCCCTGTGCAGATTGGTATGTTGAATTCAAGAGCAAGCTCGGGGGATTTTTAATTCTTAAAGATCTCTACGAAATGAATTGGATAGACCATGCTCTGTGGCTTAAGTGGAGCACGGTCATTCACGAATCAGAAATCCCGTCTACTGGAACGGGAGAAGTCTCAATTTTCCAAGGGGGAAAAATAATTGGCTTTCTGTACGCATAGCGAACGAAAGCCCAAACAAAAAGAGTCTATCAGGAATTCCTGACAGACTCTTTTTTCTATTCATTACCCAAAAATGAATTTAGGCAAGTAGCTAATCATTGCAACGAACTCGCGGAAATAGTAATAGCGAAGCTCTGGCTTGGAATAATAATCAGAATTTGGTGCAGACCAATATACTTTATTAAAACCAGCGCGCTTAGCCATTATGACTCCCCTTGCCAAATGAAATGCATCACTAACTATTACAACAGAGTCAGTACTCACCCCTTCTGTGTCTAGTTTAAACTTGGTGTTCATAATGTTCTCGTAAGTATTATGCGATTGATCTTCTAAAATATAATTCACTTTTTCTTTAGAATTTTTCTTAATCACTTTCTCCATATATTGCGCTTCGGAAATATCTGCATCTGCAATCTTACCACCTGACAAAACCATTTCTGAAACATTCCCTTGTTCGTAAACTCGCAATCCTTCGAGAGTTCTATTGCGTAATGCGGGAGTATTAATTGCGGCACCTAGAACAATAATGCTATCGGCTTTTGGAATTTCGGGACGAGTGTGAGCCACACCCAAAACCATCGCTACATCCAAAACGATTATGAGTGCTATAATTGCACTCGAAATAATAAAAATTCGTTTAAATAATTTCATTTAGCAATGCTAAAAATTTTCATAATTTTTTATGGGTAACAGGGGAGAAGTAAAACCGGTATTTGTCGAAGTCAACTTTATAATCTTTTGAAACTACCACTCCCTCACTTTCCAAAAAATTTTTCTGTGCAAGGGGAGTGCTAATTAAATTTCCTTTGATGCTGATTTGACCTTGAGTATTAATCACCCGCCACCATGGAACTATGATGTTGCTTTTGAAGTTAGCTTCATCCAACAGACGCAACATCCAACCAACTTGTCTAGCTGATCTTGGGCTTCCACAGAATGCAGCCACTTGGCCATAACTAACTACCCTGCCTTTAGGTACTTTCTTTACAGCCTTAAATACTCTATCTTTGAAGTTCATCATATTTAGTATATCAAAAATTGAGTAAACACAGAATTCAATCCCCTTGCTCAAAATCTGCAAAAAAGGCTATAATATCGTTACTATTAATAATAAAATTATGAGTTTAAAAGATGTTCCGTTTGGTAGCCCTGAGAAATTCAATGTAATTATTGAGATTGCTCAAGGTAGCCAAGACAAATACGAGTATGATGAAGAACTAGATGTAGTAAAACTAGACCGAGTGCTTTTCTCTTCAGTAAGATACCCATCTAACTATGGATTTATTCCTGAAACTCGAGCAGACGATGGCGACCATACAGATGTTCTAGTTTTCAGCACAAATCCAATTTTTCCAGGAGCTGTTGTAGAAGCTCGCGCTATTGGATTTATGAACATGGTAGATAGCGGTGAAATAGATAATAAAATTCTTGCTGTTGCTACTGCAGATCCTCGCTTCAAACATGTTAAGTCTATTGCGGATATGTCTGAACACTCTCCTAGCGAAATCAAAAATTTCTTTGAAACTTACAAGCTATTAGAAAACAAGACTGTGTCTATTGGTGAATTCGAAGATGCAGAAAAAGCTATGGAGTATATTGAAAAGACTCGCGAAGCATACAAGAACGAACACAACTAAATTTCAAGCACAAATAAAAAAGTATTAGCACGTCAACAAGCTTCGCTACATTTTTGCTTCGCAAAAATTGGGCTCAGATAGTTTCCTTAGCTAATACTTTTTTATTTTGTTCAACTATTTAATTGCGCTAAGACACTGTTCCTTTTCGGTTCCAGATAGACTATTACAAACTTGTTGTTGAATAGACTTTAAGTCTGTGCCAGCACCCGCACCAGTAGCAGAGCCTGCAGCAGCACCTGCATCTGCACCGGTTGGCATTGTTGGTAATTCACTAAAAGTTACGCCTGAAGGTAATTCAAATGCGCGACTATCTACGTTCCATTTTTCACAGCTAAATTCATAGTTTTTATTTGTGTCTACAGATTGAGCGGGATTTCCGTTTTCACTTGCTTTTGGATCAAGCGCCATTTTAAATCCTGTTGACTGTCCATCCATCCACAAGTAACCTACGTTGCCATCATAGATCATGTGTGACTTTTGATTTTGTCCATCAGATTCAGATTCAAAATCGCCGCGCATTTTTCCACCAGAAACGTAAACAGTGCCAGAGCTATTGTACTTAGCTTCTGTTGTTTTGTAAGTACATTTCTGACTACCACCTGCTTCGATTAAAGATTTAATGCTTCCGCTTTGCATACTTGTTTCAGCAGAAGATGTTGCTTCTTTATTTGATGCAACTTCTGTGGTTTGTTTTGGACGAGTGAAGTAAAACACTCCGCCTACAATTACTACTATTGCAATAATTGCGATTATGATTTTTTGATTCATATTTCCCTTTCAGCAGGAATTTATGCTTATTCAAGCCTAAAAACTGCTTGATTTATATTTTCACTTTCATTATAACAAAAAATCAGCTCAAAGCTAACTGAGCTGATTTTTTACTAAACCACAATATTCACTATTCTTCCTGCAACGTAAATAAACTTCTTTGGTTCAACAATTCCTTCAGGGCCTTCCAAATACTTTTGAACTTTTTCGTTAGCAAGAACTATTTGCTTTAACTCATCTTCGGAAATATCTTGTGCAACTTCTACATCTGCTCTGTGCTTTCCGTTAATTTGTACTGGCAAGTTAATAAGTTCTTCTTTAATTAAATCGGCGTTGTACTTTGGCCAATGTGAAATATGGATTGATTCTGTCTCGCCCATTTTCTCCCACAATTCTTCAGTCATATGTGGTGCAATTGGCGCGAGAAGTTTTAAGAAAGATTTTAAATCATCCACTGCAACTTGTCTGTCTTGCATTTCATTTAGCGCGACCATTAAACTTGCAACTCCTGTATTGAATTTAAATGTTTCAATATCGCTACTAACTTTTGCAATAGATTTATGTAGCGCACGTTCTGCCTCTACTTCGGTAGAAGTCGCATTTTCAGAAATTACACGTTCTGCAAAACGCCAAACACGTTCTAAGAATTTACGAGCGCCGCGCAAGTCATTGTCTTGCCATGGGATTGCTTTTTCAAATGGACCAATGAACATTTCGTAAAGTCTAAAACTGTCGGCACCTACTTCATCCACAACATCTTCTGGACTTCGACTGTTCCCTTTACGTTTTGAAATCTTTGTTCCATCGGATGCTAAAATGTATCCTAAAAATTCCAAACGTGAAAATGGTTCAGGAAAATCTACCATTCCTGCATCTTGCATCACTTTATGCCAAAAACGCGCATAAATTAAATGAGCAACAGCGTGATCTGCACCAGCGTAAACGTTTACTGGTCCCCAATATTTTGCGCTTTCTGGAGAAAAGGGGAGAGTTATATTTTCTGTATCCATGAAACGCAACCAGTACCAAGATGAACCTGCCCACTGAGGCATTGTGTTAGTTTCGCGTTTAACTGGAATCCAACTTAGATCTTCTACTCCTGCCACGTCTACGTTTTGCAACTCACCTGTTTCAGGATTAATTTGCGCGTTCACCCACTGCGGAATTCCAGCTAACGGCCCTTCAATATTTCCTGTTGGCTCGTAACTTTCCACCTGTGGAAGTTGCATGGCTTCTAAGTATTCAGGGATTACAGGGACAGCGAAATGCTCTGCACCAGCGGAACCATGTTCTCCCGCTTCATCTACATATACAACTGGTTCAGATGGCATCCACTCGCCTGCTTTACCATTTTTAATTTTGTCGTAATTTTCACGACCTTCTACCCAAACAATTGGAAATGGTTCGCCCCAGAAACGCTGACGTGAAAACACCCAATCACGAATTTTGTATCGCTTTTTAGTTTCCGCTTTTAATTCAGTCGCAATTGCTTTTGGATCTAATTCATTCACTTCTCCAATTGGCAAATTCAAAACTTTTGCCATCTCTGCATCACGTTCATCCATGCTCGGTACTGCCATAACCGCACCAGTACCGTAACTAGACAATACATAGTCAGCAATTAAAATTGGAATTTGTTTCTGAGTGTATGGATTTGTCGCTGTTACACCTTCTAGAATCACACCAGTTTTTTCTGTAGCTACTTGTCTGTCTAAGCTTGTTTTTTGCTTAACAACTTCTAAATAGTCTTCTACATCTTTTGAGTTTTGAATATGTGAAAGTAGTTCGGTGACCAATTCATGTTCAGGAGCGAGAACGACAAAAGTTGCGCCACCAATAGTTTCTAGTTTTGTTGTAAAAACACGAATTGCTTTAGTTTCACCAGGATTAGACGAAAGGTCAACGGAAATTGGAAAATCTAATTCATAACCTTCACTGCGACCTATCCACGCGCGTTGAGCATTCTTAACTTTTTCTGGCCATTCTGGTAGCAATTCTAAATCGTCTACTAAACGGTCAGCATAGTCTGTGATTTTTAAAATCCATTGTCGCATTGGCATTTGGTAGACAGGAAAACCACCACGTTCAGATTTTCCATCTACTATATCTTCGTTTGCCAAAACAGTGCCAAGTTCAGGACACCAATTTACTGGAACAGTTTTGTTAATTGCCAACCCTCGTTTAAAAAACTCTAAAAATATTCTTTGGGTGTGTTTGTAGTATTCAGGGTCGGTTGTATTTATTTCGCGAGACCAGTCGTAACCCAAACCCATCATGTTTAACTGAGTTTTAAACTTTTCAATATTTCTGTTAACAGTAACGGTTGGATATTCTTTATTTTGAATTGCAGTTTCTTCTGCCGGCAAACCAAATGCATCCCAACCCATTGGGTGCAAAACATTAAAACCAAGCATGCGTTTGTAGCGTGCATAGACGTCTGTGGCTACATACCCACGTGGATGACCTACGTGCATAGAGCTTCCAGATGGGTACGGAAACATATCCATTACAAACTGAGGGGGTTTGCTAGATTTATTTTCGGCTTTAAATATGCCGTCTTTCGCCCATTTGTACTGCCATTTAGGCTCGAATTTCTTTGGATCAAAGTTCATATTCTTCTGTAAATGATGCGTTTATTATACCAAAAACTCGCCTTGTGGGCGAGTATTTACTATTTAATCTCTTATACTAATTTCGCAAGAAACCATACTTCCTTCAAAGATATTTTCTTTTTTTCGTACTGCAAGTTTTACAGGAAGCAGGTAAGTACTAGTTTTTGAATCTGGAAAAATTGATGTGCGCCACTGTGTATCCCCAATCTTAATTTTTACCGGCAGTGAACCAAAACCTCGGGTTCTATCGTTGTATCTATTTTTTAATTCAGCTGATAATTTTTTAGGAACGCTTAGAAAATGCCAGGCTGATGGCCCAGCATATACCCACAGTTTAGATTTGAATTTAAAGATTACTTGTTCCATTGCTTAATGTTAGTTTAACAAAAAATCGCTCTTGAAACGATTTTGGTTGGCTGGACAGTCCAGTCAAGGACTTAACCCTATGGGCTTTTACAAGGCTTTCTAGGGATTTATTACTCTTGCATTATAACGCACTTAGGTCGGGGTCTAAAATGAGACAAATGAGACACTCATAGCAAAGTCTGAATTGTGTCTCATTTTGAGCTATTTAATTTATGCCTTACCAAGATAATAAATAGCATGCCTTGTATAGCAAAGATATATACAGGTGTTAGAAGTAAGATATAATCCAATTTTCCGACAGATATAGCTGCAAGCAAACTAGCAATTGCACCCATTAAAAATACAGTGGATGTTTCAGACTTAGGATCAATCCACCCTTTTTTGTATGTAGGTGCCATAGCTAGTGTTATAACAACAAGATTAGCTATGATAGAAGCAAGTGGATTACCAGATATTTGCCATGCTATTACACCTAAAATAGCACCACATAATACGATTATATCTAGTCTTTCTGTACCACCAGCTCCATGTCTTAGTGATAAAAGAAATATTGTTAGATTGGCTAAAGCAAACCCTGCTACAAGCCATACAGAGTTTGTGGCACCAGCAGCCAATTGATTAGCTATGGCGATTATATCAACTAGCGTAAAAATACCCCAAGTAATTCGATGCGGAGTAATTTTCTTTTTATAAGCATCAATCATGTAAGGTATGCCACCTATGATTGCAAGCAAACCTCCGATAACACCGATAATTTCTAGCATAATATTATTACTTTTTTGCAGTAAATTGTGGTAGAAGAGCTATTATATCTTCCTCGACCATTTTCTTCATTTCTCGTATCACTGGTCGATATATCTCTTCAATTGCTTGATATTCATTTTCAGTGACGTAAATAATAAACTTTGTTTCTACGCCACCTACTACGTCATCGCGGTTTACTCGCATCATACCATGCACATCACCACTACCGACAAACACATCAAGATCATGAGTATCTTCACCAATGTATCCGTCTATATAACCATAGTGAACTGGGAAAGTGACACCTAGAATTGGATACTCTTCCAAAGAGTTCGCAAATTTTTTGTATGATCCTCTTAGATTTTCTATTACAATTTTTAGATCAAATAATTTCATAAATACATTCTATCTTAAAGATTAGAGATTACTTAATATTAGCTTAGCAATTTGATTGGGCTTATTCTGATGAGTATTAACAATTGCAGCATCTTTATATTCTATATTTTGATGCTTTTTAATATTACTTAGGATTAAGTTTTTTGGAACATTTCTAGTTTTCTTTCTCTGACTAATTCGTTTTTGCAATTCTACCGAAGGGGCTTGGAAATGATAAAAATTAATTTTGGCTTTATACTTCTTTGCAAGTTTGAAAAAATGTTTAACTATATCATGTGAAGCTACGGTTTGCTTTAGCAAAACGCTAACTCCATTCTTGAAGTATTCATCACTCATTCGATATATTACTTTCCAAGCTAGTTCGTTATCTTCGGGCGATACCAATTTCCGGATGTCTTCAATTTCAATGATTGCAGTTTTCTTTAACTTCTTTTCTAGAATACTGGCGACGGTAGATTTACCCGATCCCATAGCTCCATTAAGCAATATAAAGTTTAGTTGTTTTTTCATAGTATAAATTTAAGAAGGCGAACTTTTAATAAAGACACACAGCAACAAATACTTAATTACGCATCTAAATTATTCAACTGATGAGGCGACTTAATTGTTATTAAATTATAAGGTTTGGCACTTTGCAATGCTTCCATCAAAGGCACTCTTTCTTTTCTAGTAAATACTCTCCATAGAAATTCACCTTTCAATTTTTCCAAAGCTTCTTTTGGCAGTTCTGGTCGACTTTCACTTCTATGCCTCAACCATCTTTTTATAACCCACCAAGCACATAACCAACCAGGGTAATCTAAAAAAATAATTAAATCGGATCGGTCTAAACGATTTGCCATTTTAGTATCAATATAACCTTCAATGATCCACTTATCTTTTTCAATCAGCTTTTGATGTGCTTTTAAGTAATCCTCCTCGGATACTTCTTCCCAATTGCCTTTCCAAAATAATTGATCCATATGGAAAAGTGGGAGCTCTGTCTGTACCGATAGCTTTCTTGAATAAGTGCTTTTGCCTGATCCACTAATTCCTATAATTGATATTCTTCTACTTTTCATATTAAAAGTATAACAAAAAACGCTTGAAGATAATTATTCATGGGGTGACTTTGGAGCTTTTGGCTCGATATAATCGACTTTAAGCATACTCTTGGCACTCTTATTAAGCTGATAGCTTAACTGACCAAAAGATTTATTGATGTGCTTTTCTTCAAGAGTTCCCAGTAGCTCCAGTATCTTATAACCCTTCAACACTTCTTTGGGATCTGCATGCATAATCCAAGGTTCTGAAGTGTACCAGTCCTCGCCATCTTTTTGAAATTTAACTGTAGGCCACTCTGTTAGCTTTTTAGGTGGCAGGATATCTTTATGGTCTTCAATAAGAAAAAGTTGGTAGTGAGTACCGCCACCAGAATCAGGTACGATGCGAGGTTTTAGCAATCCTTCTTTAACCAATTTTCTTACGCCATGGCGGTTTATAAAAAAGTGGTGCTCAAAGTCATGTGTGGTGTACCAACTGTCTTTATCGCTAGCCGCAGTTGATGGGATTATTTTTTTATCTATCGCACTTTGGCAAGTTAGGCACTTAATGCCGTGCTTGTCATACCAAGTTTCTTCTTTTGAAATCGAACTATGGCAAATAAAACAAGAGTAGCCTTCACCTTCGAGATGAAACCCTTTAGGATTTTCTATTAATTTTTCTTGTCGCTGAGCTTCTTTAATACCAAGATCAAGCATAAGTTCAGCGTAACCACGAAGCCAATTTTCTGATTCAAATAATTCTTGATCGGTAATCTCTCGCCCTTGCTCTTTTTCCAGCAACACTTTTAGTTCAGCTCTTAACTCCTCGCGTTTCTTTTCAGTTTTAGCCTCTTTGGTTTTATTGCGAGATAGTGTGATTGGCGGTGGTGTGTATTCAGGTTGTTTGTGAATAATTGGTTTTTGATAAGCTGGTGGTTCTGTTTTAGCTTGAAGCTGTTCAATCTTGGGAGCTTGGGCTGACCGAACAGCCTTACCGCATTTACCGCAGAAGTTGTCGATACTTTCTAAATTGTTTCCACAATGGGTGCAGAACATTAAATTACTCTAAAATAGGATTTTGGGGTTCAGAATTTGTTGTAACTACCCCTGAATCTCCAAGAATAAGTTCTCTCATTTTTTCTCGGTATCGAATCAGTTTTGCATTCACAACTAGTAAATCTTTTTCTAAATCTTTAAAATTGGGATATTTAGCTTGGATATATTGTGGGTCAATATCATCCTCTGCCTTTTTCTCTAGTTCATTCTCATACCAATGTCGAAACCGTGCTTGCCAAGAAGTTAAGTGTGGGCGCAAACCTTCATTAAGAACATCAATCGACAACCTTATAATTTGTTGAGTGCTTTTATTCTTAACCTTGCTGACTGGAATGTCCTTAATTAATTCTCTTGTGATGGAGAAAAAATTGTGCCACGAATCATAAATTTCTTGAACCACATCGTGTTTCAAATCAATAGGCAGTCCAATTTTCCGCGTACTTAATTCCACCCAAATTTTGTAGGCTATTTCCTGATCTTTTAGATTTGGCTTAAAGGAAATTTTTCCTGAGCCCAATCCAACTTCAGCTTTATCAATTTCAAAATCAGATCCCCGCCAAGAACCTTTCCACCAACGAAAAGCAAAAAAAGCGATAGCTAAAATCACAACCAAAGCTATAAGCCATGGGCTAATAACCAACTCAAAAGCATTGTTATTTAGAGAGAGCGATGCCAATGGTGTTGGAGTATTACTAGAATATTCCTTTACTCCATGGTGCGGAAAAGGTTTATGCTCGGTTCTGCTGATATTGGGGGTGACTATGATCAATGAGTTGTTCATGGGTTTCTCGTTTTGTAAAAGCATTTTCAATTATGTCTGGCATCAATACTTGATTTACTCCAGGGTAGTTGGAAAATAAACCAGGCCAATAATATAAGTCGGCGTAACCGCTCGCTAAATTTGCCGCCACTCTTGGGTGCAAATATGGATAAATTACACTTGGATCATACTGATTATAAGCATTATAAGGTGCTACGGGGAAAGTTGGAAGGAGCATGACCACCAAGCCTTTATGGTCGCCAACCTTTTTACTTAAGCCAGCAGATATTTCCCAGTCTACATGTTTACGCTTGTGCGTATTAGCTCCATACAGAGCGAAGACTACGCTGGACTGGACAATGTTTTCTTGTTGAATTAAACGCTTGATATGTTCATCTTCATTATCGGGGTCTATATCACCTTGATCAACGGAGACGCTGATAAAATGTTCACCGAAGCGTTGGTCAAATTCATTGCGGTAAGCCTCGTCATCATGATGAAAACTAACGAAGACTTTGTGTTTTTTGGGTTGAAGTGGCGGAAGGTTATTATACATTGTTGTTAATAGTTAAATTAATTAATATAAAAGGCCTACAAAATAGTAGACCTTAAAACTAATGCTTTTTACCCTTTTTCTGGGTTAAAGCACTCGCGGCAACACTTTTAACTGTCTTGCTTGAGCTCTTGCTACGCAAAAGTCGAGAAGCTTTAGTAGCAACTTTCTTGCTAGTTGATTCATTATGAGCCATGGCTTTGTTACTTTCTCCAACGGATAATTATTTATGTTTATTTGAACTGTTGGGCGTTCCATTTTTTGTGTTTTTAAATTTTGTTTCAATTTTACAGGAGCCGATGTTCCGTTTGACACCTATAATACAGTATTGTACACTAAACATACAATCCATGTCAAATCAACTCAACTCCAAAAAGGAATTAGATGCTCTGCGGTACATCCGTAATACTATAATTCATAATGGCGAATCACCATCTATCAGAGATATTATGGCTATTTTAGGCTATAAATCACCGCATTCTGCCATGCTCATTGTTAGAAATTTAGTAGCTGGTGGATATCTGCGCAGAAAGACAGATGGAAGTTTGCAACTATTGAAACAACCATTGGAATTAGCAGGACAGGCTCAAACTGTGGATATCCCCCTAGTCGGCACTATCACTGCTGGGATTCCGTTGCTAGCAGAGGAGAACTTTGAAATGATGGTTCCAGTATCAACCAAGCTTGCTAAATCACCCCATCAATATTTTCTTTTGCACGTTAATGGAGACTCCATGAATGCAAAAGGCATTGAGGATGGCAGTCTAGTGCTAGTCAGACAACAGCCAGATGCAGACAATGGACAAGATGTGGTGGCACTTATTAATGACGAAGCCACTGTTAAGGAACTCCATAGAACTAAGGACGCTGTAGTTTTAAAACCTAGATCAACTAACCCTAGTCACAAATCAATAATTCTTACAGATGATTTTCAAATACAGGGAGTGGTAGTAGCTTCGATCCCTTCAATATAAAATCTAAATTAAATTCGATGATCCAAAAATCTTTGTTGCCAAAGTCGTATAGGCGGAATTTAGATTTGATGAAACTTTTGGTTTCCGATAAAAAGTTTCAAGCAGAAGTTATTGAAGCCCGTAAAATACTAAAGACACCTACTGACAGTTGGCTAGGCAAAGATGAACAAGATTTCAAAAATTGGAACAGATGGATCTTAGCTAAAACAGATAAAATTTTAAGATCTAAGAAATTTAACTCCGCAGAAAAATTGGTTAATAAAAAGTTGCGTAAAAAAGGAGTTCTGCACTCAAAGTATCGCAAAGAAATAAAAGCATTATATGATTCTTTGCCTTCAAACTATATAAATACAATCGGAGAAAAACTTGCTAGTAAGTTTGGTGTACCAAAACATTTTGACAAGTACATTCGTGGGTATATAGTATTGAACAAAGTTGATGCTCCACGATACAACTTCGGAAGTGGTATGTACGAAGCTTGGCAATTACCAAGCTCAGCAGGATATGTGCCTATTAATATTTATTCTCAACTTACGAAAGACGAATTCAACGATCTTAAAAAACAGATCGACATTTGGACGAAGCAAAAATTCGTCAAACCAAAAGCAATTCCTAAACTGGATCAATACTTACAAACTGAAGAACTTTGGAAAAATCGCATCATGGACAATGTTTATGGCTATGAAAAGTATATAAGAAAAGCGGCTGACATCGCAGAAGAAATTTTTGAAGACCAAGGTAAAACAAACAAAGTTAATGATCAAGTGAGGAAAATTCATAATCTACGCAAATCTAGATTAAAACCTAAACCCTATGGCACTAAGTGAAACACTTAGTGCCATTTCGCTAATATAGCCTATGGTTTAATGATTACGTTCATCATTAATTAGAAACCATATGCAAAAAGAAGAAACCCAATTGCACATCCA
Source organism: uncultured Candidatus Saccharibacteria bacterium (assembly GCA_964402965.1). Classification (GTDB taxonomy): domain Bacteria; phylum Patescibacteriota; class Doudnabacteria; order UBA920; family UBA920; genus UBA920. The sequence goes on along the minus strand of CAYODY010000008.1, from coordinate 13,189 downwards.
GTATGTGCCTGTAGGTAGCTTGAAAATAGCTGACTACAATCCACGCAAGCACGACAAGGAAGCAACTAAACAATTAAAGGAATCGTTAAAGCGTTTTGGCATGGTTGACCCATTAGTGGTCAATAATGCCCCTGAACGCCAAAATTTCGTCATAGGTGGACATTTCCGCCTTGAAGTTATGAAAGAGCTGGGCTATGCCGAAGCTCCTGTAGTATTTATTAATATCCCAGATTTAGCTAAAGAGAAAGAACTAAACCTTCGTCTTAACAAAAACCAAGGTGAGTTTGATTTTGACTTGTTAGCTGAATATGACGAATCATTTTTAGCAGACATTGGCTTTAAATCTGAGGAACTTGATCAAATATTTGAGATCGAAAAAACTGAACAAACCTTTGATCTTGAGGCTGAATTGGAAAAACTAAATATTGGTACAATCACAGTTCAAAAAGGAGATGTTTACGATCTTGATGGATCAAGACTTAAATGTGGCGACAGTACAGTAGAGTCAGACATGCTTTCGCTTGTTGGTACAGATAAGATAGATATGGTCATGACTGACCCTCCGTATAGGCTTGCGTACCTTCAAGGAAAAACTAGGCACGGCAATCCAACAGTTGGCTTTGGTGCCAAAAAGAATCGTAGATACTTAGAAACAGAAAGTCTGCCCGAAGATTTTACAACTTTATGGATGGCAAATGTTGCTAAGGTTACCAATAAAGACTTTTCGATTATCTGTTACGAGAACTGGAAAAATCTTCGTGAGATTTGGGGAGAGATGGAAAAACATTGGAAAGTCAAAAATATGATTGTTTGGCATTTACCAAATCGCAATCAAGGGTTTGCGGGTAAACATAAATTCTTTTCCAAGCACGATATCGCCATGATTGGCACTAGTGAAAATCACCCAGGAATCGACACTGAAACTGAAAGCGAATTAGTTGAGAACGAATACCAAACAGCTTTGTTTGCCATTTCAGGTAAACCCCAATGGGAGGGATACAACAAAGGCAATAAATATTGCCCTACTGATTTTATTGAATTTAATGCGGCTGATGAAAAATCTTCAGGGCAAGCAATAATTTTTGGTGTAAAGCCAATAGAGATCTTAATTCCTTACATTAAGGTTTTAACCAAGCGTCGTCAAATAGTGCTTGAACCATTTGGTGGTAGCGGTTCAACCTTAATTGCATCAACAGCGATTGATCGCAAATGTTTTATTATGGAAAAATCACCAATCTATGCCGAAGTGATTCTTGACCGCTGGGAAAAGTTTACTGGCAAGAAACGCAAGAAAATCAATGGCACGGTTTAGTGATGAAAAAAATCAGTTGATTCAGATTTTAATGGAAACTCCGATGGTAAACCTTGCTTGTAAAAAAGTAGGGATTGGCAGAGCAACTTACTACCGCTGGATCAAGGATAACCCAAGATTCAAAAAAGAAGTGAATCGGGCTCTTGAATATGGTAGGTCGTATTGGAACGAGATAGCTGAATCAGGATTATTAAAGAATATTAAAAATGGAGATATGAGTGCAATAAAATACTTTCTTTCTAACAACGATAAAAGATATACGCCGAAGCGGTCTATATATGTGCCAGCACTAGATATTAAAGATGTGGAACGATATGAGTTTGCTAAGCGTGCTCAACCAATTGATAAAGACCACATGACAAAGATTATGAAAGCCTTTAAAAACCTTGGGCTGATTAAGGCTGATGAGAGGGATTATAATCCATATAGGAAAAACAAAAGAAATAAGAAGCGATAATTATACTAGACTTATTAATGGCTTTGCGGTAACTTCTTGCTGTATCTAGTTATTAAGCTCTCTAAGTGGGTAATTTAAGCCTACCCAGCTAATTGAATATTACTGTGAAAAACAGTATAATTAAGATAACAATTCATTAAGTAGCCTAAACCAGTGGTCACGCTGGCATGGTGAAAAGACTCTTGGAAGATACTGAACCCTGCGTTCAGCGTTCTTCCAAGAGCCATATCGGGAAACTGATATGGGAGCCGTAAGGCTCCAGCTGGCGTGGGGCTTTGTGTTTCTACGCTGGCGGAAAGAACAATACGAAACATGAAAAAATGCAAAAGTTGTCAAAGCGAAATTGATGACAAAGCAAAGAAGTGTCCTAAGTGCCAAAGCGATCAACGCAATTGGTTCATGCGCCATAAAATACTCACTGCTATAGGAGGGATTATTGTGTTCTTTATACTAGTTGGTATTATTTCTGCTGGTGGTAACAAAGATGATAAGCCATCGGAATCGAATACAAAAAACACTATTTATAGTGTAAACCAAGAGGTTCCATCAGGAGATGTAACTTGGAAAATTACAGCAGTAAAAGATAGAGGTACTAGTTTGCTAGCAAAAGACTCTAGGTATCCAACAATTTCTAAAACGAAAACCACACAAGGTAGATTCGTAGAAGTTTCTATATTAATAGAAAATAAAGGAAAAGATCTAGCTAGTATCACCACCCCGATATTAGTAGATAGTCAAAACCGCGAATTCACTAGCTCAAGTGATGTTAGCGAATGGGTACCAGAAGGAGCAGATCTATTCTTACTATCTAACTTGCAACCCAATCTTCCGAAAACTTTTGTAGTTATCTATGAAGTGCCAGCAGGAACTACTGGATTAAAAGCTAGAGTTGGTGTAATACACCCACAACTTATAGACTTAGGAATTTAGCAAAACAAAAGCCGGTTTTACCGGCTTTTTTCTATCGCAAAAGAACTCAAATCTAATTGCATCTGGATCATCAAACCAAAAACTTGAGTGCAAGTTTATTCATCATGTTCAGGAGACAACAAGCCTTCTTTATTTTCAATCTCCTGGCTAATCTTTTTTGAATAGATTATGGATTTTTCTATTTTATCGATAAAGTCATTTACTTCAATTTTTTCTTCGGTTTGAGGATCAGTAAATTCAGAAATTCGTCCATATTTTAGCTTTATTTTTGAGAGTACAACAAAACTTACCGCTTCGTTCAAATTAGATTCATCCCAATAAAGTAAGTCCGTTGGAACTTCGATATTATCAGGTGGGGCACTTTGTAAATTTATAAGTTTATTTCTTTCCTCAGTAAACCATGCCTCGTTCTCTTTTTGTGATTTTATTTTACTAATCTCATCTTGTTCGTATCGGACAAACATTTTTGCCAAATCTTCGGAAGCTTGACTAAGCTCTTGTCGAGCAATCCTAAGCTTTTCTCTATCAATGTCATCTGCTCTTTTAGATAAAACATCATCAGGATTTTTTACTACCCCAGAAATATGCCTTTTTTGAAATATTTTAGGAATGCCCAATAATCCATCACTGACATCTCCCCACTCTTTATTAAGGTTCTTCACTTTGAAGTGGTGTGGTTCCAATGTTCGGCCATATCCCAAAGATAATATATCGAAACTTACACCTAAGTCCTTTAAAGCATCAATCAAAGGTTTCAACGACCTACCATCCATAATGACCTCTGTAACAACCAATAATCTTTTTTCGGGAGAATGTACTGCTTCAGTAATTTCTGTAATGTATTCGGAAAGTTTTTCTTGCTTCTCAGACACATCCTTCGCGTCCTTAGAGCCAGCTACGAAATTTAGTTTGAGCTGCTGGTCTGAATTTTTATAATATTCTTTCATGGCTTCGTATAAGAGAAGCCCCGCCGCTCTACCCGAGGTATCTTCAGCTAAAATCATGTCATATTCTCGATCTTTTATCCGTTCGCTAATTAATCCGTTTGCTTTAGTTTCATATCCATAACCATGGTTTGGCTCTGGTAGTGAAAATTTAAATCTTTCCAATAAATCTTGGACTTCTGGAGATAGTTCCTTTTTCTCATTTTCCTCTGAATTTATAGCAAAGTTTCTTTCAAAATTGTGTTCCATAATCGCATTATATCAAAAATTGGGCAAAAAGATGTATTCATCTATGGGATATCGGCAGCTACTACTGGATTAAAAGTTAGAATTTAAGTAATAAATCCCCAATTGATTGATTTAGAAATTTAACTAGGGCAAAAGCCGGTTTTATCCGGCTCTTTAGTTTAAAAGTTATACTACTTAGCTACCTTTTTTAGTTCCATTAATCGACAAATGATCTTAGCTTGCGTAAGATAGAAATCTTGATTGTGAGTCATATGGCCACTCTTTTCTCGGATATGAGTAAATTCGTGGGTGTATGCATGCAGGAACTCTGATAGTTCTTTATCCGAAGGATTTTCGTCTTTAAAAGGTAGTCTGTAACCCCTCCAGTAATCGAGATTCCAACCTAGTATACTAAATAAGCCACCAGCATGTGCCTTTGAACCAGGCTCAGAATAAAAAGTAGTTTTAACATAATTCCTACTTTCACCATAAGAAGTTGCTAATAACTCATTATGTCTTTCTGACCATTCAACTAGCCTCTTATATTGCTCATGCGAACTCTGAATTTGCTGTTTAATAAACTCTGGTTGCTTTTCTAAATCCTCCCAAGTAAAATCAGATACAACCTCACCTCTTTCTTTGGCTGAAGACCTTTCATGTTTGTCATGATCGTGTTGGGATTTCCCCTCAAGAAGTTTATCGCGCAAAAATGCTGGCAACTCTCTGTACTTTTCTTGTTTTTCGAGTGGTGGACTATCAGATAGCGAAGATTTCTTAAGTTCTGTGATAGACCATGTTTTCCCGTCCAACTCAATTGCCGGCAAGAGTACCAATAAATGAATCAGGCTACCTCGATCAAGATATCTTCCAACATCTTCAAGGGGCTCACCATTAGAGATTTTCTTGGCGTCCGATTCTATCTCTTGATTTGCACCATAGTTCCTATAAAAGAAGTCATAAGGCAGATTAGATAATTGTATGACCTGCCCCTTAACAATGTCTTGCCTAAATATTTCTAAATAAGCCTTAACTTTAAGTGCAGGTAAATATTCTTGTATCTTGGATAAAACTTTCTCTTTCTGTGCAATTTCATTCCGAGAACGAGTGAGTGAAAGCTCATCAGGGATACTTATTACGATTCCTCTTTCTTTCAATAACTTTTCAACATCCGTCAGCTTAGTGGAATAATCATGATCCAATCCTTTTACATATAACCCTCTTTGAGTGATGACGTTATTTGGAGCATCAATTATCTTTAAATCCCCCACACCTGGGACAGTGGCTTTGGACAAAATATTTTGAGGACCATTGACTTGTACGCCATTCAAATTAATATCAATAACCTCACTTTCAACTAATGAAGTGTAAGTACAAACAGCATTTTTTATGTACGAAGATTCAACTGTTGGATAATCAGTTTCCACTGTACGCTCGATGGTCGTGCCTTTAAAATCTCCGCTTTCTTGTTCAAATAGTAAATCTAAATCCTCAACGCCGCCGTCCGCCCCAAACTTGGGACTAATCTTCAGCTTTTGGATAACTCCATCGCCCTTTCCTGTTTTCAAAATAACTTCTTTAGAACCCCGGAATAAGGTAAAAAGTCCTTGGCCAAAATAACCGATAGTTTCATTACTATCAATTTTTGTAGACTCTCCAGGTATCAAGAAATAATTAAGTAACTCTTGTAATGACATCCCCGCACCATCTTCCAACCTAAATGTTATTTCATTTTCTGCGCGGGAAAATAAATCGATTGCCACGTCTTTACGACTAGCTTTAGGATCAACAATAACTGCGTCGTGCGCATTTTGCACCAGCTCTCTAATAAAGAGATACGGGTTGTTAACACCTTGATAATAAATAGGATGAATTATCTCTCGTTTGATGTGATCCTGTTTTTTATTTGATGTCTTCTCAGAAACCAGAATAGCAAGATCGTCAACTGAACCGGAAAAATTTTGAATCTTAGTTTCATTGAGTCGCTTTGTTTGAATTAGTTGCGAAAGAGTGAGTGGGGATCCTTCTTTAAATCCAATCTCTTCTTTGGCACTTGTTAAAGTTTCACCTTCGTTGGAACGCAAGAAATCAACAATTGGTCTGACTTTTTCAGGAATTAGTTCTGTTGGTACTGGCGTTTTCGACTTAACAATATTCCATCCCGTGGTCAAATAATCCCCTCGATAATCCCTTACGTTTTCCAAAGTGTCAAAGACAGCTTGCTTATCTGCTTCTGAAAGATGAGCAATTTTATTTTCAAATATTTTGACAAATTTTTCTATAAAAATATTATCAGCTTCGTCTGGTAAAAACCTAGAAAGTAAATGGTAAAACCAAACTTTAGTTTCAAGGTCATATTTGGTAATCCGCCCCTCCAATGATCGAATATTCTCCTCAGTTATAAGCGCGGGGTGAATCTCGGGGGTTTTCAAAATTACAGGTGCAATAAATGCGAAAGACTTATCAGTTAGATCCCCATAATTGAAACAGCGTCCAACGAAACGCTCTATTTCTACCTTACCTTCACCCGAGTTATCCGAAAGCAGGCGGTGCATAATATTAGTTTTCTCGGGAGTCAAAGGGTGTTGGTTCTTTTCAGCTAGGTTAGCGTTGGAGTTATAAAGTGGTGCTTGTTCTTTGGGGGTTCCGTGCCGATCCACATATTCATATTCATCAACCACTTCGCCACTAGAATTGATAATAATGATCTTTTCCACACTATCATTATACTCGCCCCCAAAAACCATGTCTACCGTTTGCCACACAGTACAGCGCCATTGATCCTTTTCAGGTTGATATATAACTGATCTAAAATCATACGGGAAAAGAGCCTGTCCTGTTTTATCCAATATGCTAATAGTGCGGTACTCATACTCATTACCAAGATTCTTGTGTTCTTTGAAATCAATTTTCCAACTTTCCCCTTGATATAAACTAAAGAAACCTTCATCGCCGAAAGTACTAATTCTCCAATTCTCTCCAACTTTATATTTTATCGGGGGAATACCTTTCAATTCTTCTTTGTTTTCGATTTCTTTTCCTTCTAAATCAAAAGGTATGACTTCCTTCACTGCTCCAGCATCGGCTAAACCGCCATCTCCTTCCTTGATTATTTCGTCACCGTTGTAATGAATTTGGAGCAATACAGGATTGCCATCAGTCCTAGCAAACAACTTCGTATAAGTATTCTTTGGACCCTCGTAAATTAGTTCGCCTGAGTCATCGTATAGATTACAAATTGCTTCTTTACCTAAGTGCAGATAGATACTATTCCCAGATCCAATTTTAATATCTTTTGATTTATCTTCATACATATACCGATAAAGTAAAAAACTTTTGTCTTTTTGAGTAAATTCTTTTGCCTGTATATCACTTCGTATAAAATAATCAACTTCTAAATCTGGAAGATGCCTAAAGCGTCGGTCTTCTATTTTTTGAAGATATGGCGCTACTGGAAAGGAGGAGACTTCTTCTCCATTTAATAAGAAAAGGGTTTTATTTTTTTCTTTTTTTACTTCCCAGAAACTTCCTTTAGGCATTTCCGATTCAAATAAACCACGAGGCTCTTTTGGAACAAGCTCTTGAGTATGACCATCGGGATAAAAAGCCGTGTAGTTTACTGGTGTCTTACCATCTCTTTTAACACCAAACTTGGCATAAATAATGATGTCCTCACTAATGAATTCAACTAACCCCAAATCCGGCCTAGGGTCAAAAGCCTCCTTCTTGTCTAGGTCATATAATTTCAGATACTTAGGTGTTTTAAAATGACGAACTGACCAAGCACCAGACGAAAAACTTTCTGATAAGCCTTCAAACATTTTAGAATGACCACCGGTACTTGGTTCTGACACAATAATCTTCATGTCCCCGAAGTCGGCAGTGCGAATTGCTTTATAATCTTCTGGTGTTACGACAATCAATTCCTGGGTTTTAGTTTTGGGATCAAACTGCCACAATTCATCACCGCGCTTAAAAAGTAACACATCCCATTTTGTTTCCAAATCACCAGTGAGAACTTCCACCTTTCCACTTGATTGTTCATCTGACCCCCACTTATTACCAGCCTTTATACCTAAGGGCTTAATATCATGATACATTTTCCCTTCGGGATCTATAAGATTAACTTGGCTGTTGTAATATATTAAATCCCAGCCTAATAATGAAGGATGGTTAATAGGTTTTGGCTTAGGGTTAAAATTAGGATATTTTTCACTTTTCTTATCGGTCTGATTTATCACATTAATATCTAACTCATCTAATAGAGTCACTAATTCAGGATTATTGTTTAGAGTTAAGATATTTTTGAAGGTCTCATCATTTACCCATAAAGCTTTCCGGGGATCATACCCGGATTCTTCAGACCCTCTAGAATCCCAATTCACCTGAGATAGAATGTATTTAACTAGGTTTTTGGGGAAATTATTTACAAAATACTTCTCTGCCAATTTTAAATTACTAAGAGCTTCTGGTCTGTCATGTAATTTGTCGTAAAATGTCTTAGCTGTTCCTAGTGTCGGAAAATTCATAGACTGCCATTCTTTTACTATAAAATCTTGGAGATCCGCATATTGCGTGTCTTTAGTTTCAATAGCGTTCCCTGGTACTGAAGCTTCTTTGTATTCCTTAATCTTTCTAATATTCTCGCCCGTAGCCAAAGAATGAGTTTCAAAGTATAAATTTAACAATGTTGGATCATTTTTATAAGCTTCGTAAACATTACTATCCAACAACACCCGATTCCCATGCTTTATAATAGGTTGCTCAATCTCTGGGTTAAGTGGCCCTGTATAAACCACTTTGCCGGATCCTACTAATGGCGGCACAGAAAAACCAGGAACTTTATTCCAATGAGTTTGAGTTATATTAGGATCTACAAGAATTACATCTTCAGCCTCAACGCGATCAAAGCCTACAGCGTTTGGTAGATAATTTTTGTTTTTTGGCAATTTCTCCGAAGCTAAATTCTGCATAAAGCTCATCAAATTATTAGCTTCTTCGTGCTGTAAGGAACGTGATTGCAATTTTTCAATAATTGGCGCCAATGAATTCAATACTTCAATATCATTACTCTCTATAACGCTATCCAAAATTTGTTTAATTGCAGTAATAGTAATCTCATCAACAGCTACTTCGTTTCTTTCCTCTCCCAACATAGTAAATGGCGGCAAATCTACAACCACTGTTTTCGCTGTGTTTAGTCCAGTTACTTCAATTTCTTCGATCATCACCCCACCAACGTTCAGCACCGTTTTTCCTGGAACGTTATCTTCGTCGATCTTTCGTCTTTCTACGAAATACGAGGCATTGATATTTTCTTTATCTAGAATTTCTTTAACTGATTGCTTGCCAGAGAATTTGGGAACAATCAATTTCTCCAATATCACCTGAGGTGACATTCCTACCCCCTGATCCGCAACTCTATACCCATTTTTAGTGATATCAATTCCCACCTGTGGTAAATCTTTTTCCGGTAAGTTAAAATCCTTTAAATCGTTAACCTGTTTACCATTGCAAAACACTTCCGCTACATTGTTGTAAGCAAAATGTTTTTTAACCAAAGCTTCAGCTTCTTCTTTAGGAAATTCTTCCGAGTACAATTCGACAGTAGTACCTGATGTTGTTTGGGAATCATTTTTATCCAATTGAATTTGGATCTCTTTATTTTTGAGTGAAAATTGAATAGTATAAAAACCATTTTGCGAATCACCAGTATCAACCTTTACATAATCATTTTCGTTCTCTAGATGAGAAAGGATTTGATAAAAGCCAACTCCGAAACGACCTATTGTGTTGCCCTCTTTTTTCAGAGCATCAATTGCATTCGAAACAATTTCTACAGCAGACCTACTTCTTTGTGGAGATTGATGATAAATATCGGTATCAAGACGCGCCGGCTTTACGTCATTCTCAAACGCTAAAACACGCCGCATATCATCTAGGGAAATACCTTCGGCGCAATAGTCAAAATATTTATCTTTAATTTGCTGATCATCAGTATCAACTAAAGTCTTGATAAAGGCTACGGTTTCAGCTAAGGGGACTTTCTTAGGAAGACCAAGTTTTTCTCGTATAGAAGGAATCCTACTTGCCTCAATTTTTTTTGAAGAAAGGGCGGATAACTCGGATTCTAAAGATTCTCCTTTGGCTTCCAAGGATTCTTCTAAAATTTCCTTGTTTTCCTCATAGAATTTTCTTATATATTCTTTGAGCTCGGAGAAAGAAACTTTTTCTAAATCAACACCTTGTTTTTCAAGCCAATCCTTTTTTAATGCTCCAGACTCGGTTTTAATATTGGTTTGTATTTCGTGATCTAATCTCGGTGATCTCTCCATATAATTACTAGGACTTAATCGATATTTTATAGAATTTTACTGCTGTTTCTGAACAATCTTTATTACTTTAATTATAGCATTTTTCGACCCTTTTTTAGAGGCGTTTAGCGGTTAAAAGTTATCAACTCCTTACATGGACTTCCTCCACCACTTGCGTCATCAATGTAGTATGGAAGAACAACAAATTCAAGGGGTTTTAGGGCAAATCCCTGAGGCTATTATAGAGCCAACTAAGTATTGCCTTTATGCGAGAAAGTCCACCGAGCAAGACGAACGACAAGCATTGAGTATAGATAGCCAACTTAAAGAGATGTTGGAACTGGCAAATAGAGATGGGCTGAATGTAGTGGATATAAGAAAAGAAAGCCACTCCGCCAAAGCCTCCAGTCAGAGACCAGTATTCAACTCACTGATAGAAGACATTCGAGCGGAGAAATTTAATGGCTTACTTACATGGGCACCAGATAGATTATCAAGAAATGCTGGAGACCTTGGATCTCTAGTAGACCTAATGGATCAAAAATTACTTCATGAAATTCGCACTAATGGGCAGAGATTCACGAATAATCCAAATGAGAAATTCTTGCTAATGATCCTCTGTAGTCAGGCAAAGTTAGAGAACGATAATAAAAGCATAAATGTTAAAAGAGGTTTGAAGGCTAAAATCGAAATGGGCTTGAGACCAGGAATGGCACCAACTGGATATTTGAATGAACATCGGACTGACCGTAAAGGATATGTCCAAGTAGATACACAAAGAGCTCCAACTATTATCAAAATGTTTGAAAAAGTTGCATACGAAGGATGGACAGGACGACAAATATATCACTGGTTAAAGCATGAATTGAATTTCACCACGAAAAATAATAAACCCCTGGCATTGAGTAATGTGTACAGTATTCTCAAAAACAGTTTCTATTACGGTGAAGTTGAATATCCCAAAGGAAGTGGCAAATGGCACAAAGGACAACACAAATCATTGATAAGTAAAGAATTATTCCAAAAGGTTAATGGGCAATTATCAAGAGATCAAATAGTACGACAAGTTACAAAAGAGTTTGCCTTCACTAAACTAATGGTATGTGGTTTATGCGGCTCAGGAATATCAGCTGAGGAAAAATACAAACCACTTAAAGATGGGACAGTTAATCGCTACATCTATTATGGATGTTCAAGAGGGCGAGATTTATACTGCAAATCTGGGTATATAAGAGAAGAAGAACTAATAAACCAACTAACACAGATTATTGATCAGATAGATATTAATGAACTAGGGATGAGAGCGAGACTCGAAGAAGAAGTGAAACGGTATAAGTTCTTTCAAAACAAAGTACTCGGAGAAAAACAAAACGACGACAATGCCGCCGATAGTGTAAACATACGAAACTACGCTAAATATATTTTAAAACAGGGATCGATTAGTGAAAAACGTGAGTTACTGGGATGCTTGAAAAGTAAGCTTCTATTGAGTAAGAAAGTAATAAGCTTATCTCTATAGGTTTAATCAGTGATTATAAAATCTAATTGTTTTTTCGGTATGCCTACGGCAAGTCCGTATTTCACAGCTGGTTCCCAAGACTTTTTATCATCATAATTAAATTTAAAACTGCGATCTTTGAACACAGCTATAACTTCTTTTCCTTTCCAAAAATGCATATACCACTTATTAGATTTGATATTTCGGGATAGACTTTCTATTTCTTCCTCAGAAACTTTTACAGTATATAATGTCCAGTTACCAACCTGCTTATCAACTATTTCTAAAGTATTGATAATTTGTTTATCAGCAAGGCTTTGTTCAACTATCGTTCCTGTGTATTCTCTTTTCATGCTCTAGAAAAGAATTCTTTTAGCTTTTCAAAAGGTTTGATTTGAGTGTAAGTTTTTTGATCATCTTCAGCATTCATTTCTGCTCGGGTTATCTTGTAGCCTTCAGGAATAAATAGTTTGTCCCATCCATAACCATTTTCACCAGCTGGTTTTTCTGCGATTTCGCCATCCATATGACCTTCAAATAGTTCTAATTTTTCTCCATCATAATATCCGAAAACACAACGAGCAGTTGCTTTGCGTGACATACCGTTAATCATTCCGCAAATAGTTTCAAACGGCACTGCATCTACAAAAAATCTAATAAACGGTCCTGGTAATTGCCCTAGTGCGGCAAATTCTAAAGACACGTCTTCAACAATAACAGGAGTTTTAATTTTATCGTAAGCCTGCTTAACTTTATGCTCAACAATTTCTTTAAGATCTAATGATTGGATTTCGTCTAAATCTAATTTTATGTGCTTAACGGGAAATTCTAAATAACGAGCTAAATAATCAGCTTTATTTTGATTTCCTGTAATAAAGGTTATGTCTTTCATAGTTGCTGTAATAAATTTTTAATCTCGGCAAATCCAGTTGGTCTACTCGACCATTCTTCGGGACTATTAGTAATCGAGTTTAATACATCTTCGACATTCATCCATTTAACAGCTTGGACTTCGCCATCATTAAACTTCAAAGAGTTAGTATCGCCATCAAATTCATAGAAATACACATTGGTAAACTCACTATTTGGAAACTTTTCTCTCTTGTGAATAGGACCTTCTGTAAGCTTATTGGGATTAGCTTCAATTCCGACTTCTTCTCTCAGTTCATTTTTAAGAGCTAATTCTAAAGTTTCCCCAGCTTTGATATGCCCACCAAAACGAGTATCCCATTTATTAGGATTTAAATCCTTAGTCGCTGAACGGTGATGAACCAATAGTTCAATTCCATTATTAGTTTTGCGGTAGAAGTAAATATGGACAGTGCGATGCCATAAGCCAGTCGTATGAACAATCGAACGAGGTTTTGATTCTCCAGTCAAATTGCCATTTTCATCTAGTATATCTAATAGTTCTTTCATAGCTGAAGTTTAACAAAAAAACGCCATTACGGCGATCTTTATTGACCCATCTAGGTCACACGATAAAAAAGTCTTGTGGCTGAGCTCCTC
>CAYODY010000007.1:3766-49484 GCA_964402965.1 uncultured Candidatus Saccharibacteria bacterium | reverse complement strand
AGCCATTTTGATCGAGTTTTGGCTAGGGTGATGGTCATCCTGAGCCTGTATATTCTCCCGTACGTTTTGACGGCCTGCGTGGTAATAATCACGTTGGTGAACATTGTCGTATGGGTTCTCATGGGGTTTGTGTGGGTCTTTTGGCTCGCATTTCTCATTTACTCAATCTTGATTTTCGGAAGCTATGGATTGGGAAAGTTAACAAGCAATCCTGATTACAAAATTTTCGAAGGTCGAGAATGGCTCTATAGAGTCGTTCAGATTCTGGATCTTGGTATGAAGTGGATTCGGAAATTTCATAACCTGCTTTTCATAGAAGCAAAAAAGGTTGGGATTTTCCTTATCCGCCAAAAAGCCAAGTTACTCGTCTGGTCAGCCCAGAAATTTTGGGCATTACCTCGGAAGTATAAAGTTATGATTACGTTTGCAGTTGCACTCGTGGTCACACTTTCTGTTTCTACATCGCTTTATATTTCAGTGAAAACCGTGCAAACGGCAGTAGCGAAATATGAAGCGTATGGAAAAAATAGGGACCAGATGTCTAACGACACCATGATGGCTCGGAAAGAAAACCGGATTAATTTTTCATTGTGGGCAGTGTGGGGCAAACCCAATGCAGTCAAGAATGCTCAAGCGATGGAAAATTTCAAGTCGCTGATATATAGCGAGGCGAGAAAAAATGGGATCACTCCGGAAAGACTTGAGGCGCAACTCTTTGTTGAGAGCGCTAGCAAGACTGACCCTGTTAATAACATTTCCGGTGCCGCTGGGATCGCGCAGATCATGCTTACTGTCGGTTGCGAGGAAGGCTTGGTCATGGATAAAGCGTTTTGTTCTTTGGTTGCAAAATCTGCTGGAACACAAAACCCAATAAAGTTTATTCCAAAAGATAAAAAAATCGAGGACCGACGCCTAGATCCGAACCATGCAATCCCAACTGCGGCAAGAATCATCGGAAAAGGAGCAAAGTATTGGGGTGATGAAAACTGGGCTTATGTTCAGTATCATATGGGGATAGGTAACGAGCGTAAGCTCGCTATGTATTTCCTAGATGAAACTCATCCTGGTTGGAGAAGTGCATATCCTGCTAACTTCGACAACAAGAGCGATCCAAATCGCTCTATACCCAAGGCTCTTGAGCAGTACAACATTACGTACGATGATATATTCTTTCGGTGTAGTCCAAATGGCACACCGAAAACATATGCTCATTTGTATCGTATGGCTGACTCAACCGCAACCTATGTTTACACTGGTTTGGCTGCTCTGAAAGGTTTTGACCTCATGAGAAACAATCCCAGTGCTTTTCAAGCAATGGTTGCGGCACAGCAGGATCCCGATGGTGGAGTTTCGAACAGGCCAATGCGAGCATGGTATTCAGATGGTGCCGCTAAGTATAACAACCTTAGCGATGTCGCGAATGCAGTTAAGACGGGGGAATTAGTCCCTGTTCCAAACAATGCTAGCAACGGTTTTGTTCTGAGAACTTCCGGTGCTGATAGGATCGGTGAATGTGATCCTGGTAACGAAGCAAAATACTATTTCACCCAGAAGGCAACTTTAGGGATGATCTATTTTATTGCTTCGAAAACTCAGGAGCTAGGAGCTGATCCTTTTGAGGTAACTGGGCTCGTCCGAACTAACTGGATGTATGATGTGAAAAAGTGTCTTCCCGACACCAAGCCTCGCACTCATATTATCGCGTCTGCATTTGACATTGGTTTCTTTATTAAGGGTCAACCCAAATCAGAAACTACTCGTCAAGCATTAATCTTTGTTATTCGCGATCTTTTGGCTGATGGCCTTATAGATCGTATTGATGAAGGTAAAGCTGATCACATTGTGTATAATCCCGAGTTTCAGAAATTTTTCGAGGATATATACAATGACAAGCTCAGCGGCAGTTCGCCGTTAATCCGTTAGTATCGATTCTTGCACAGTTCTCTTTGAACGCCCTTACTTTTTTGTGAGGGCGTTCTTTTTATTTAAAAACTATTTTAAAAACTTGAACTTTTCGCTATCTATGCTATAATACCCCCAACGATACAAACCATATCGAAACCCAAACAAAAATAAATAGAGCCCAACGTGGGCACAGAAATAAACATCGAATTTATGGACAAATCTGCCAATTTAGCTTTGGTCATGCAAATGATCGACGCAGCCGAAAAAAATATCCAATCAGCAAAACAACTCTTACGTGAAGGCGGGGGAGTTGCTATGCCTCGTGGCTCAAGCGCATATGTTATGGACAAAGCCAATGGTCTTTCTACATCTGAAGGTGGGAAAGTTATTGAAGGTGTATTCGACGGACAAAACATGATAGGTCCAGAAGGTAAGCAATATCCTGTTCCAGCAAACTATGCTTCTAAGAGTAAACTTGTTGAAGGTGATGTTCTTAAGTTGACTATTGCTGACGACGGTTCATTTATATACAAACAAATCGGTCCTGTAGAACGTCGTAAAGTTATTGGAATGCTAACACAAGATGAAAAAGGTGATTACAAAGTAATTGTAGATGGTCGCGCTTACAAAGTGCTTCTAGCATCATTAACTTACTTTAAAGCAGACGCAGGTGATGAAGTTACTATTGTCTTACCACAAGACATAGAAACTGAATGGGCAGCAGTTGAACATGTAATTAAACGTGGCCAAAATCACATGGATGCAGAAGCTGGGGGAGACGAAGGTTCTCCAATGGCACATGCTATGCACGAAGACGTAGAAGCTGGAAGCACAGAAGAGTTTTAACTCTTCTGTTTTTCGTATAAACAAGCATTAAACTATTTAAATTAACTCTAAAACTATGAATTCTTTGATGAGCAAAATCTCAAAACTGTTAAATGAAAAACCTGTAATTGTTCAGATGTTAAGGTTTGTCGCTATCGGTGCTTTAAATACCGCATTAGACTTCATCATTTTAAATTTTGTTACTACGACATTTAATGTAACTTCAGGAATTGAACTTGGCATATTGAATATTGTTAGTTTTAGCGCTGCTGTAGTTCAAAGTTATTTATGGAACAAAGCCTGGACTTTTGCTGAAGCTCGTGGTGGGTTAATACAGATGGCGTCCCGTTTAGTTCTCGTTGGTGGTCTTGGTGGTGTGGCTTTTATTACAGTACTTTTCGGAGCAAAATTCTCAGCTGTTAACATCTTTTTCTTAATGATACTCGCAGCATTCTTAATAGTAGAATTGGTATTTTGGAAGTCTTTCGGACTTACTATTAAAGGGGCAACAAGTGTCGGGCAAGATAACACGAAACAATTTGTTATTTTCTTAATAGTTAGCTTAATTGGGTTAACTATTAATAGCGTAATTTTGGTATTTGCAGCATCATTTATTACCCCAATATTAAGTGAATCGCAAAACGCCGCAACTATTAAAAATATCGCAAAAATATTAGCAACTTTAATTTCCTTAATGTGGAACTTTGCTGGTTACAAACTTCTAGTATTTAAGAGGTAGTTTAACTCAATTTTTCCAAAAACCGCCAGATTTAAGGCGGTTTTTTGTTTAACTTAATCTTAGAAAAATGAGATTTTGAGCATATTTTTGGGTGGTACTACTGTGCTATAATTAAAGATATTATGGCAGTACTATATCAGAAATACAGACCGCAAAGATTTGCGGAAGTAATAGGTCAGGATGCAATTGTCCGCGCTCTTAGGAATGCCTCAGAAGCGGGGGAACTTGGCCATGCCTATTTATTTACTGGTAGCCGAGGGGTAGGAAAAACGACGATTGCACGCTTAATTGCTAAGGCGGCAAATTGTCTAAAACTCAAAGAAGGTGATCCTTGCGGAAAATGCGACGTTTGCTCTGCTATAGCAGGTGGAACTGCTTTAGATGTTATAGAAATAGATGCGGCAAGCCACACAGGGGTAGATAACGTGCGTGAGCTTATTGAACATGCAGGATTTAGACCTACAGCATTTAAAATGAAAGTCATCATTATTGATGAAGTTCATATGCTGTCTAAAGCCGCATTTAATGCGCTCCTAAAGACGCTAGAAGAGCCGCCAGCGCATGTAATGTTTATTCTCGCTACAACAGACATTGAAAAAGTTCCAGACACGATAGTGTCACGTACACAGCTATTTAATTTTAAACGAATTAGCGATGAGGATTTAGTTAAAGCGTTAAATGTCATTGCGAAAGATGAGAAGCTAAAATTCCCAGATGGTGTTGTGGAAGCAGTTGCAGAACAAGCTGACGGAAGTATGCGTGATGCTCTCTCTAGGCTAGACATGGTTGCATCTATTGGTTCAAAAGTAACTTTAGAGGATGCGCAAAGGTTGTTAGGAATTACACCTCTGTCTACTGTTCAAAATTTGGTGCAGCTTATTTTAGATCGTGAACCAAAAAGTATGCCAGACTTTTTTGAAATTACTTTTGCTGGTGGAAGCGATCCATCAGCATTTAACAAAGGAATCTTAGAATATTTACGTCAGATTTTGAATTCTAAAATCACTGGGGTTATTACGAAGGGGAATGAATCCAACGACAAGCGATTTTCTCAACAAGTTGAAATGTTTACTTTACAGCAACTGATGTTCACTGTGAGATTATTTTTAAGATCATACAAAGAAATTTCCAATTCGCCATCTCCAGATTTACCACTACTATTAGCAGCGATAGAAGCATGTTTGCACGGCAGTGCAGATTCGGCGAGTGCTCCTGTACCTGCGCGGACTTTAAATGAACAACCTTCTGTAAGCTCTATCGACAAAACTGAAGCAGTGCAAAAAACAGAAGAAGTGCAAAAAACTGAAACAGTGCAGAATACTCAAGACGAAGTATCACCAATGGAAGCGACTCCTGTTGCAGTTGCGGAGAAGTCTGCAGGCAAAGCTACGGACACATCGCTAGGCAAAGCTACGGGCACATCGCTAGAGAAATCAGTGGAAACTTCTTCAGGTAAATCTGTTGACACATCTGTTTCTATGGAAGAGTTATTGCAATGGTGGCCAGATGTAATTGCAAAAATTAAAGTAGACAATAGCCCACTTTCTACGCTACTTAAAAATTCTCCAGTTATTGAAGTAAAAGATGGTAAAATTACAGTGGCGGTGAAATATCTTTTCCACAAAGAAAACCTAGATAATAAAAAGAATTCCGCATTAATTACGCAAGTTATTTCTGAGGTTGGTGGTAAGAATTTAATTTTTCGAACTGTAATTCAAAAAACAGGATCGCAAAACAATGCTGACGAACCAATTTTAACTCAGACTGTAGAAGCGTTGAGTGACGCGTTAAAAGTCTTTGGCGGGGAGCTAGTAGAATAGTTTTGCACTTCTTAGCAAATTAAATTACCTGTTCAGTAAATAAATAATAAAAATAAAAACATGGATTTTTCAAATACCCCAAAGGGTTACTTACTTGGAATGATAGGTGTGATGGTTCTTATACTTTTCACAGTTATTGCTACTAACCCAGGAACGTGGCAGTTTCGAGATACTACAGATTATTCAGAACAGAAAAAACAAGCAGAAGCAGAAGCAAAACAGTACCAAGCATTACTAGATAGCGTTCAGCCAGATTACGAAGCTAGCCAACAATTGTTAGAAAAAATTGCTAGTGAAGAAATTGTGCGTGCTGAGATTGAATCTACTTTAAACACAAATCAAAAGCTTCAAATTCCTACAGTTCCTGATTCAGAAGTAAAGTTAGCAAAAACAAGCGATAGATCCGCAGTCACTGAATACTTAAATAATCTTGGAGCTTTATTCACCAATTACAACACAGAAGTAAAGCCTGCTTTGGATCAAGTTTATGCAGACAATGCAGATGCTCAAGTAATCGACAAAGCAACAACTCGCACTACTTCTTTGTACGAAAATCTTCGCGGTTTGCCTGTACCAAAAGATGCAGTCACGCTCCACAAAGCGTACCTTTCTACTTACCAAACCTATGGTACTTTTTTGGGAACTGCTAGTCAGTATGCTTCGGGGGCAAATTCCGATCCTTGGGCAAAGGTATATGGTCAGTATGCAGTCATAGATAACAGATTAGCATTAGCGAACACTGAATTAAGCAAGCTAAATAATAAATTTGCGTTAGATAAAGTCGATTCAAATGAATTAGCAAACAATGCATTTATTAAAACTGCAAACGCTCAATTTGCAGTTGTAGATGTTCAAGCGGCCGCTATCTATGGAATTAAGGTTGGCCTTGCTCGTTCATTCGCGCATTTTTCTATAGCTATGTTAGACAAGTTAGTTGCCCACATAGAAAAGAATTTTGCCATTGCTAGTCAGTTGTATTATTCACAAGACCTAGGAAGATTCTACTCTGTGGAGTACATGAAAAAATTTGTTTCAGATCCACTTGACCAAAGTATCATTCAGAAATTTTTACCGCAATACTTTTGTGTTAATCCAACAGCAGGGGAGCTTAAGAAAATTTTCGTTGCTAAAGCAGCAGAAAATATTGGTACAGATATTGTGATTGACCCAAATGATCCAAAATTCTTGCAAAAGTTAGCAAAACTTGGCGCGGATGAAAAAAGCTATCCAGCTTGGTGGGAAGAGTATTATTTAAGCTTGGCAGCTACAACACAACAACAGGCCGAAGCAGCAGCTACTAAGGAAGTATTAAGTCCTGGTTTGAAAACAGGTCGCAACTTAATTACAGGTGAAATAAACAAAACAATGTCGTCTATCTTTAATGTTCAAGAAGCGGCAATTAACGGCACGCTTAATTTAGGAACAAATAATACAGAAAATGCCATTGGTCAGTTGGTTGCAAGTGTGGTTGAGAGTTTAGTAAATAAATTTGTATTCACCCCAATAGGCGGAGGTACTTCTGGGGCTAAAGGTGGAATAGGAGTACTTGGGGAAACAAACGTTTGTTTGAGAACTCCACAAATAAAACCTATAGCACCGCTACCATCTAGTACATACCCAACACCAGAAAATTCTCCTGCAACTCCTACATCTACTACGCCATCAACTCCAGTTACCGGCACACCTCCATTCGCACCACGTTAATTAATTTATAATTATATGTCTGAAGAAATTAATAAATCTCAAAAGAGTTTACAACCTCAAGAAAATCTCAGATTGAGTGAGATTCCAGTTAAAATAAAATTATTAGTCATTGTACTAATAGCTCTAATAGCAGGTATTTCTGGTGGGTTATATGGCGCTTTAAGCTTGGCAACTCGACCAGAGATTCAAAAGTTTTTTAACAAACAGGAAAGTGTTACTGGTAATTTGAGTTCCGGCATAAACTACAAAGAAAATTCTCCAATAACTTCTGTTGTTAAACAAGTTACACCAGCAGTTGTTTCTATTGTAATTAGTAGAGACATTAGCCAAGACTATTTAAATAGTCCATTCCAGTTTTTCTACGGCTATGGTGATCCTGCAAAGCCAAAACCGCAAACAAAACCAAACATTCAGGAAGTAGGTGCAGGTAGTGGATTTTTGGTCAGTTCAGACGGATTAATTTTAACAAACAAACATGTTGTGAATGATGAAAAGTCACTATACTCTGTAACAACAAACGATGGAAAAACCTATGAAGCAAAGGTTGTTAGTACAGACCCAACCAATGACTTAGCGATTATTAAAATTGAAATTTCAAATGCGCCATTCTTGAGTTTCGCAGATTCTTCTCAAGTTGAACTTGGTCAACAGGTAATTGCTATTGGTAATACACTTGGAGAATTTCAAAATACAGTTTCATCAGGAATTGTTTCTGGACTGTCTCGCAAAATTACAGCAGGTGATCGTGGTGGAAGTGAACAGCTTGAGGGTGTAATTCAAACCGATGCAGCCATTAGTGAAGGTAATTCCGGCGGTCCCTTATTGAATTTAGCGGGACAAGTAATTGGTATTAATACCGCTGTATCTCAACAAGGACAATCTGTTGGCTTTGCTATTCCATCGAACGATGCTAAGTATGCCTTAGACAGCTACTTAAAAGTTGGCAAAATCACCAGACCATTTCTTGGTGTGCGCTATCAATTGATTACAAAAGAATTAGCACAAGAACAAAATTTACCGTTTGATTATGGCGCACTGCTTGTTGGTGGTCCAAATTTGAATGATTCCGCAACAGTTGCAGGTAGTCCCGCAGATAAGGCTGGTTTGAAAATTGGGGATATCATTTTAGAAATAAATGGAGTAGCTGTTACAGAAGATAATTCATTGGCAAATATCATAAAAAAATATCGCCCTGGTGATAATATTTCCTTGAAAATTCATCGCGGTGCTGAGGGTGACAAGACCGTTCTAATACAGTTAGGAGAAGCAAAATAATGAAAATACTAGGCATAGATTACGGTACGAAAAGAATTGGATTGGCGATTTCTGATGAATCTTTGATTTTGGCTCGTGAGTTACAGATTTCTTCACCAAATGAATTTTGGGACGAAATTAATAATATAGTACAGAACGAAGAAGTTGAAAAAATTATCATCGGCTTGCCGTTAAATATGTCTGGTGAAGATTCTCAAAAGACTGTTGAAGCTAGGGGGTTTGCTGAAAAAGTTGCTACAATTACAGGTGTGGATGTTGAATTAGTAGATGAACGACTTTCTAGCGCAATGGCGCAAAATATTTCTGGTCAAAAGAATAATTTGGACAGTTTGGCAGCCCAAATTATTTTGCAAAACTATTTAGATAGACAGAAATCTCAAAACCAAAATTAACAATATATAATGTCAGAATTTAGACAAAACCCAATTACAAAACAATGGGTGCTAATTGCACCAGGTAGAAGCAAAAGACCAGAAGATTATAGGACTTTTAGCGTTATGGCAGGTTTGCCTGAGTTAGATCCTTCGTGTGTGTTTTGTCCTGGAAATGAAAAATTAAATCCGGACTTGTGTGATGATGTTTGTCGAATTCCAAACAATAACGAATGGCAATTGCGTGTGATTCCAAACAAATATAAATCGGTGGAGCTTGGTAAGAATCTAGAACACCACGATTTTTATAACTCTCGTTCTGGTTATGGCGACCATGAAGTAATAGTTACTCGAAAACATAACGAACCTGTAGCTCTGCAGTCTGCTCAGTTAATTGCGCTAAGTTTAAAAAATTTCAAAGATAGAATAATAGAACTTTCAAAAGATGAGAAAACTGCTTATGTGCAAGTTTTTCATAATCATGGACGTGATGCAGGAGCATCTTTAGTGCATCCTCACTATCAAATTATTACAACTCCAATGATCCCTCCACACATTCACTCCGAAGTATTGGGTTGTTTTCATCATTATCAGACTCATGGAACTTGTATTTACTGCGATATAATGCGAGAAGAGTCTAAGCGTAAAGAGAGAGTGGTATACGAGGACGATCATTTTATTGTACTTTCTGCGTATGCCTCTAGAAGTCCGTTTGAAACTTGGATTTTGCCAAAACGTCACTCCGCTCGTTACGAAGATATTACCGAAGCAGAAATTACCCATTTGTCTCACGCTCTGAAGCGCGTTTTGGGATCTTTGTACACAAAGCTTTCTGACCCATCTTTAAATTTCTATATTCATAGCATGCCAGTAAAGCGAGACCGTGCTACTATGCAAGAAGAGGGAAGCTATCATTGGCACTTAACAGTTTTTCCAAGATTAACTATTTGGGCAGGGTTTGAGTATGCTACTGGTATTCCTGTAAATCCAATGCCTCCAGAAGAAACTGCTAAGTTTTTGCGGGGGGATTAAAATTAGAAATTATTTCATAAAACTATGTCAAAAAAACTTATTGTTGGCAATTGGAAATTAAACCCTATGACTGTTTCTGAAGCAGTGGCTTTGGCATCGAAAATTGATGTAGTGACTGGGAATGAAGTGGTTATTTGCCCCCCATTGCCGTTTTTGGAATCTATTGAGTATCCACACGTTGGCGCGCAAGATTGCTCACCGCACATAAAGGGTCCATACACAGGCGAAGTTTCTCCAGCCCAGTTACATAGCATGGGAATTAAATATTGCATTGTTGGTCATAGTGAACGTCGGGCAATGGGCGAGACAGACGAGCTTGTTAACGCAAAAGCAAAAGCTTTGCTAGACTACAAAATTACGCCAATTATTTGTGTTGGTTACGGAACCAGTGTTCAAGAAGATGAACTTGAAGTTACAGACATAGTTGGGCATCAGGTCATGGAAGATATCCAGGATATAGATCCTAAAAAGGTTGTTATTGCCTATGAACCTGTTTGGGCAATTGGTTCAGGTAAAGCGGCAACTCCAGACCACGCAGAACAAATTGCGTTATACATTGCTACTAAGTTCGGTGTTCCTCGCATTTTGTATGGTGGAAGCGCTAATGGTAGTAATGCTGAAAATTTCTTAAAACAACCGCATATTGCAGGACTGTTAGTTGGAGGAGCAAGTTTGCTTGCTGAAGATTTTAACAAAATCATCGCAATCTATTAGTTTGTAAATAAAAGTACTAACAAAAACAAAATGATATACATAGGCGCTGACCATGGCGGTTTTAAAATGAAAGAACAAATAAAAAAGTTTCTTGCAAAAAAGAAATTAGAATTTTTGGATGTCGGCGCAAAGACTTTGAAAGCAGGGGATGACTACCCAGATTATGCTAAGTTGGTAGCAAAAAAAGTATCGCAAAATCCTTTGCGGAATGTTGGAATTTTAATTTGCCGAAGCGGACAAGGTGTGTGTATTGTGGCAAACAAGTTCACAAACGTTCGTGCTGCGTTGGTTTGGAATGAAAAAGAAGCAAAGATGTCCCGTACAGATGATATGACCAATGTACTTTGTTTGCCAAGCGACTATATTTATACAAAAGACGCAGAAAAGATTGTAGAAGTTTGGCTCTCAACGCCGTTTTCTATCGAAGCAAGGCATGTTCGTAGGGTTAAAAAAATCAGCACCTTGGAAAAATGATAATCCCAGCCATTTTAGAGAAAACTCCGCAAGGTTTTGCGGAAAAAATAGCAAAAATCCAAACTATAAAAGGAGTAAAACATGAAGTTCAAACTATTCAGGTAGACTTTATTGATGGTCAATTTTTAGATCACGAAACTCTTTCAATCCACGATTTTGCTGAAATAGGAGACCTATCACCCAAATACAAATGGGAGGCTCATTTAATGATTCTAAATCCTCAGAACTTTGCGGACTACCAAACAGCAGGATTTTCGAATATCATAGTTCACTATGAAGCATTTGAAAATGAAGAGGATTTAGAAGAAGCTCTAGATAAAATTCAAAAGTTAGGACTTACTCCTGCAATAGCTATTAACCCAGAAACACCGGTTACAGTATTAAGATATTTCACCGATACAATTCATAATTTTACTTTACTTTCAGTGCACCCTGGCAAACAGGGAAATCCTTTTATTCAAGAGACTTATGAGCGAGTAAAAGAATTGAGGGAAATCGCTCATGATGCTATAATTGAGGTAGATGGTGGAGTGAATGCAAACAATGCAAAAGCTCTCCTCGAAGCCGGCGCGGACAATCTCGTCGTCGGTTCCGCTTTGTTTGAAACAGAAAACACAAAGAAAAACTACCAAGAAATTGAATCTTCAGGAATTACAATTTAAAGCCAACGATATTCGTCAGGATATTATTGCAATGCTCACAGAAGCCGGCTCTGGTCACAGTGCAGGTCCTTTAGACTTGGCAGACATTTTTACAGCACTGTATTTTAGTGTCATGAAGCATGACCCTGAACATCCAACTTGGACAGGTCGGGATAGGCTCGTGCTTTCTTGTGGACACACATGCCCAGTTTTATATGCAACTATGGCTGAAGCTGGATATTTTCCAAAAGAAGAGCTAAAAACTTTACGTAAATTTGGAAGTCGGTTACAAGGCCATCCACACAATTTAGCATTACCTGGCATAGAAACTACAAGCGGTCCGTTGGCACAAGGCGCATCTCAGGCAGTTGGAATGGCTCTGGCCTTTAGAATGGATCATTTAAAGAACCGTGTGTATTTGGTAATGTCAGACGGCGAACAACAAGAGGGTCAAATTTGGGAAGCAGTTATGTTGGCAGGCAAAGAAAAATTACATAACTTAACAGCAATTATTGACCGTAACAATATTCAAATAGACGGGTTCACAGAAAATGTAATGCCTCTCGAAGGTTTGCGTGCAAAGTACGAAGCTTTTAATTGGCATGTTTTGGAAGTTGATGGACACAACATTACAGAAATTATAAATGCATATAGAGAAGCTGAAGCGATTTTTGAAAAACCTACTGTAATTATTGCGCACACTATTCCTGGAAAAGGAGTTGATTATATGGAAGGCAAATTTGAATGGCATGGTAATCCTCCAGGAATTGCAGATGTTGCAGGTGCACCTCCAAAGAATGAACAGGCCAACGAAGCGTTAAAAGAACTGCGTACTTTGCGCGGGTTAATTAAAAGCGAACATGAATAAAAGATGTTAAACCCAACACAAAAACTTAATCCAAAATTATCTGATGGTAAATTCAATTCCGCAGATATAGAACAAGTCCCAACTCGTAATGGTTTTGGTGAAGGTTTGTTGTATTTGGGCGAACACAACCCAGAGGTTGTTGCATTAACAGGGGACTTAGCAGAAAGCACTCGCGTGCTAGAATTTGCAAAAAAATATCCTGAGCGCTTCGTGGAATGTGGGGTAGCAGAACAAAACATGATGGGTGTTGCCGCCGGTCTAGCGCTTGCAGGAAAAACATCTTTTGTTGCTAGCTATGCAACTTTTTCCCCAGGTCGAAGTTGGGATCAACTTCGTGTTTCGGTTGCTTACAGTAAAACTAATGTAAAAGTTGCAGGTTCGCACACAGGTCTTTCTGTTGGTCCAGACGGTGCAACGCATCAAGCTATGGAAGATATTGCTATTGTCCGCACCATTCCAAACATGACAGTTGTTGTACCAGCAGATGCTATAGAAGCTCGTAAAACTACCATCGCACTTGGAACAAGTGCAGGACCAGCATATTTCCGTTTAGGCAGAGAAAAAACTCCAGTCATGACAACTGAAGATTCTCCATTTCAAATTGGTAAAGCTGATGTTTGGAAAGAGGGGAAAGACGTTGCTCTTATTGGTTGTGGACCAATTCTTTACGCAGGACTTGAAGCGGCACAAGAATTAGAAAAAGAAGGTATTAGTGTTTTAATTATCAATAACCACACCATTAAACCAATGGATGTAGAAACG
Organism: uncultured Candidatus Saccharibacteria bacterium; assembly: GCA_964402965.1. Taxonomy (GTDB): domain Bacteria; phylum Patescibacteriota; class Doudnabacteria; order UBA920; family UBA920; genus UBA920. Next base: position 36,354 of record CAYODY010000007.1, on the reverse strand, counting down.
ATTGTATGGGCAGCACAAATGACTGGTGCAGTTGTCACAATAGAAGAACATCAAGTTATGGGTGGTGCTGGTTCAGCAGTCTGCGAAGTGCTTGCAACACACAAACCTGTACCTGTAGAAATGATAGGCGCACAAGATACGTTTGCTGAAAGTGGTAAGCCAGAAGAATTGTTAAAAAAATATGGCATGGACAAGCACGCAATTAAAAACGCAATTATTAAAGTTTTAAAACGAAAAAATTAAGTACAAGGTATTTTATGAAAAAAGTTAACAAGAAAATTTCAAAGAAAGCTACAGTCAAAACAAAGTACGATCTCATATCAATAGGAGATCCAACTATAGATACTTTTTTGTTAATTCACGATATTGAAATTAAGAAAATTGGTGGCGCGCAAAAAGCAATTATAAATTGGGGAGATAAACTTCCTGTAGATAAATTCTACAGAACTGTTGCAGGAAACGCTGGGAATAATGCTGTTGGTTCTTCTAGACTTGGCTTAAAAACTGCGTACTATACAATTTTTGCACATGATGTAGGTGGTCGTGAGATTTTACATAAAATGCAAAAAGAAAAAGTTGCAACTGAATACATTGTAATAGACGACAAGCATCCAACCAACGCTTCTACCGTTTTGAGCTATAACGGAGAACGAACAATTTTTGTTTATCATGAACATCGTAAATATAAGTTACCTAAATTGGCGCCTAGTAAGTGGGTGTATTTAACTAGTATGGCAGCAGGGTTCGAAAAAATTTACAAAGATTTGGCAAAATACTTAGACGAAACTGGTGCACAATTGGCTTTTAACCCAGGAACCTTCCAATTACGTAAAGGACCAAAGTTTAACAAACTAATGTTGGAACGCACTGCACTGCTTTCTTTGAACAAAGAAGAAGCCCAAAGTTGGGTAGGAGATTTTGAAGATCCTGAAGTTTTATGTCGTAAGCTAATTGCATTAGGGCCAAAAGCGGTTGTGCTAACAGACGGTCGTAAAGGCGCTTACAGTTTTAGCTATGAAGGATTCTTCTATATCCCAGAATTCCCAGGTCCTCGCGTGGAAGCAACTGGAGCAGGAGATGCTTTCACAACGGCTTACGTTGCCGCTTTGGCGTTTGGAATGCCTCACGATCAAGCGCTTCGCTGGGGTCCTGTAAATGCAGGAAACGTTGTGCAAAAGATCGGGCCTCAAGAAGGACTGTTAACTCGAGGACAGTTGGAGCAACGTTTGAGAAAAATGAAAAGCTTTAAATCTATTGCGTTAATAGATGAAAAGGCAAAATCAAAAGTAGCAGCTCTTGTAGGTAAAGTTAAAGATTAATTTAGAGAGACAATTTTAGAATACGTAAATGTTAGTACATATTAAAGAATTATTTCCAAATAATGGTAAAGATGTGATAGGTAAGTTTGCCTATCCTGCTTTTAATACAATGAATCTTGAAACAACTTTGGGAATTATTTCTGCAGCAGAAGATCTGAATACTCCAGTAATTTTAGAAACTAGTGAAGGTGCAATTAAGTATGCTGGTCTAGAAACAATTTACGAAATTATGGCATCTCTTGCTGTTAAGGCTAAAGTACCGATTGCGTTGCATATGGATCATGGAAAAGACATGGATCAACTGAAAGCGGGAATAGAACTTGGTTATTCATCTGTAATGATAGACCATTCTGGTCTTTCTTTTGAAGAAAATGTTCGTGATGCAAAAGCCATGGTTGAGTTTGCTCATTTAGAAGGAGCGTGGGTACAAGGTGAAATTGGAAAAATGCGCGGTAGTGAAGATTGGGTTTCTGTTTCCGAATCCGAAGCATTGCTTACTGAACCAGAAGAAGCAAAAAAGTTCTATGATGCAACTGGAGTAGATACTCTTGCCGCATCAGTAGGGACTATCCATGGAATTATTAAAATGAATGGCACCGCTAAAGCGCATGTGGATGTAGACAGAATTAAAAAAATTCACGAACTTGTTCAGGCTCCAATGGTTTTACATGGTGCTAGCGGTGTTCCAGACGATGTAATTTCCGAAGCGATATCGGCAGGCATAGCAATTATTAACATAGATACTGAACTCCGCGTGGCTTTTACAAAAGAATTGAGAGTGTTCCTTGCCTCACATGCAGATGAAGTAGATCCTCGGAAATATTTTCATCCAGCAATAGAAGGCGTTAAGGAAGCAGCTATTAAAAAATTAAAGTCATTTAAGACTAAAAATATAGTATAATTAATGAGAAGAAGCACGAAGTGCTTTAAACGAATTACGCCCGTAGGGCGCTGTGAATTAACATAAAATATATGGGAATAGGATCATCAGGAATAACAATTAGCAATATACGTTTCAGATTTTTTATTATTTTTTTCATGGGTGCTGTTGCACTTGCATCGGTTTGGTATTGGAGAAGCCAAACTTTAGTTGCATCTAACTACGTGCCATTTCCAATACGCCAAGCTTCTTTGGATAATAATGATAATTTGCGATCTAAAAACTATCAGATTGAAGTAAGAGAGACTTCTCCTAGCGTGAAATAGAGAAGACAAGAACAATTAACTAAAACAAAAATGGCAAAACAAATTAAATTAGGAATAAACGGTTTTGGACGTATTGGAAGACAGTCTTTTAAAATTGCTATCGAAAATCCTGAAGTTGAAGTTGTAGGAATAAACGACCTAACAAGTCCAGAAGTACTGGCTCATCTTTTAAAGTACGACAGCAACTATGGTAATTTTAAGCACGAAGTTACTTCAGATGAAACTAATATAATTGTTGATGGAAAAAAATACCCGGTTTCTGCTGAAAAAGAACCAGCAAATTTGCCGTGGGGAAGACTTGGTGCGGAAGTAGTCATAGAAAGCACAGGCCGTTTTACAGATAGTGAAAAAGCAAGTGCTCACTTACAGGCAGGTGCGAAACGTGTAATTATTTCTGCTCCTGCTAAAGATGAAGGCATTACTCCAACAATTGTGCTAGGTGCAAATGAGGATCAGTATACTGATCAAGCAATAGTTAGCAATGCAAGCTGTACTACTAACTGTATTACTCCAGTTGTGGGTGTGCTTTTGGCAAAGTTTGGAATTCAAAAAATTATGATGTCCACAATTCACAGTTACACAGCAGAACAGAATTTAGTAGATGGTCCGCCACCGGGGGGTAAAAGTAACGACATGCGTCGAGCTAGAGCTGCTGCAGTAAATATAATTCCAACAACAACAGGAGCAGCTATTTCATCTACTCAAGTTTTCCCAGAACTTAAAGGATTGTTCGATGGGATGTCTTTCCGTGTTCCAACTCCTGTGGGAAGTTTATCTGATTTTGCGGTTTTGTTGAAAAAGAAAACAACTGTTGAAGAAGTAAATCAGGCGTTCATAGACGCAAGTACGCATCCGTTATACAAGGGAAAATTAGTTGTAAGTAATGAACCTCTAGTTTCTTCAGATATAGTTGGTAATCCCGCAAGTTCTATTGTAGATCTTTCATTAACTCAAGTAATAGATGGTGATTTTATAAAAGTAGTAGCATGGTATGACAACGAATTCGGTTACTCAAATCGTTTAGTTGAGCAAGTTGTGCTAGTAGGAAAAAGTATTAAGTAATTTCATTTTAAAAACAAAATAAAAAAACAACCAACTCTGGGAGAGTTAGCTGTAAAGTTAAGAAGTTATTCTCGCTTCCAAATACAAAAGTTGTATCCGGAGATTATTCCTGAACCAAGCCCACCGAGCAAGGTCGTTAGGAATAAAGATTCGCTAAATCTAGAGAAGAACTCCAAGGTTCCAAGCAGGTTCAATGTTAGTAAGGTTGCCCCTAAAAACAAAAAAAGAACTGCCGTCCATAAATTTCTTTTCATACATCATTCCTCCGACATAATTATTTAACCATAAAAGTAGAATAAAGTCAAGTTAAAATGTCCTATAAATATTTAAAATCTGAAGATATTGAGAATAAAACCGTGTTATTACGGGTGGATTTTAACGAAGAAGTAGATGAAAAAGGTTGTCTTGTGGATGATTTTAGAATTCAAGCTATTTTACCAACTTTGGAATTTTTGAAAAAACATCATGCAAAAATAATTATCCTTTCGCATGCAGGCCGTCCAGAGGGCGAGTGGTTAGAAAAATTTTCTTTAAAACCAATGGCCGAATGTTTATCTAAACATTTAGGTGTTAAATTTGTTCAAACAGAAGACAAAGCAGAGGACTACCCAATCGATCATGTAGTTTTCGTTCATGGGAATATTGAAAAAGCTAAGACTCAAAAAGCGGTAAAGGCGATGCAGAGTAAAGATATTATTGTTTTAGAGAACTTGCGTTTCTACAAAGGTGAAGAAGAAGAAAGTGAAGACTTTGCAAAAATTTTAGCTAGTTTGGGAGATGTTTATGTAGATGATGCGTTCGCTGTGGCACATCATGGCAGTGCATCTACTGTCACTATTGCGAAATTGTTACCATCCTTTGTAGGTCCATTGTTGGAAAAAGAAATTAAGAATTTGGACTATATTTTGACCAAGGCTAAAAAACCTTTTGTACTGATGATGGGTGGAATTAAAATTTCAGACAAATCAAAAACTTTAGAACGACTAGGGAAAATTGCTGACCACATTTTGGTCGGAGGTGGTTTGGCAAACGTATTTTTTGCTGCACAAGGTTTGGAGATAGGTGAATCTATAGTAGAAAAAGAAAGTCAGCAACTCGCATGGAAAATTTTACAAAACTATAAAGATAAATTAATCCTTCCAAAAGATGTTGCCGTTTTCGATACAACACATCCTAGCGAAGTTGCAATAATTAAAGATCATTACCAAATAAAATCAACAGAAAAAATTTGTGACATTGGTCCGAAAACAATTTTAGAATATGCAACAATTTTGAAAACAGCAAAAACTATTTGTTGGAACGGACCTGTTGGGTATTTTGAGAAAAAACCATTTCGTACAGGAACTATGGCTTTAGCAAGAATTATTGGTGGAGTTAGTAAAGGGCGAGCCTTTGGATTAGTTGGTGGCGGAGAAACAGTAGCAGCTGTTCGCCAGGCGCATCAGGGAGAGTATATAGACCATATTTCTACTGGTGGTGGTGCAATGCTAGAGTATCTGGCAGGGAATGAATTGCCAGGATTGAAGGCATTGCAGAAGTAACTTGAATTCCGAAATAGAAATTAAAGCAGTAAAAATAAATATGGCGCACAAAATTACAAAGATATATGCTCGTGAAATTTTAGATAGTCGAGGCAATCCAACAATCGAAACCACTGTTTGGTCTGGGTCTGTTTTTGCGACGGCGAGTGTTCCTAGTGGTGCGTCTACTGGAATCCATGAAGCTTTGGAATTACGAGATGGCAACAAAAAAAGATATGCTGGTTTTGGAGTTTTAAAAGCGTGTAAAAACGTAAACGTAACTATTTCTAAACTTTTAAAAGGCAAACCTTTGTCGGACTTAAAGAAGCTTGATGACTTAATGATTGCCAAAGACGGTACTGCTAATAAGCGCCGTCTTGGTGCTAATAGTATTCTTTCAGTTTCACTTGCGTGTGCGCGACTTTCTGCAAAACTTGCAGAAAAACCTTTGTACGAATTTTTGGCAGATGAATATAAGTTACAACAAGGCGGCGCTGGAGTTAGCCTACCAACTCCTTTGTTAAATGTTATTAATGGTGGGGTTCATGCAGATTCTGGTTTAGATATTCAGGAATTTTTCATTATTCCCTTAAAAGGAACTTTTGCCCAGAAAATAGAAAAAAGCCATGAGGTTATTAGGAACTTAAAAGCTAGTTTGGTTCGTCGTGGATTTAGTACGGGTGTTGGTGACGAGGGTGGGTTCGCACCGAAATTAGGGTCAAATAAAAAAGCTTTGCGCATGTTAGTTTCTGCTATAGAAACATCTGGATTTAAATTAACGAAAGATTTTGGATTAGGAATAGATGCAGCTGCAAGTGAATTCTTTGATTCAGAAAAAGAAATTTACAGACTAAAAGCAGATAAGAAAAATTACAAACCGGCGAGTGTGTACAGGCTATACGCACAATGGTCAAAAACTTTTGGTTTACAAATTATAGAAGATGGTTGTGCTGAAGATGATTTCTTGGGATGGCAAAAATTAACCGAAAGTCTTGGTGGCAAGGTTTCATTAGTAGGAGATGATTTATTTGTAACGAACACGCAAAGAATAGAAGCAGGAATAATTGCAGGAATAGCAAACGCAGTTTTAATTAAGTTAAATCAGATTGGTTCTTTGAGCGAAACAATTTCTGCAATTAAACTCGCGAAGAAATATAATTACAAAGTGATTATTTCTCACAGAAGCGGGGAAACAATGGATGATTTTATTTCTGATCTAGCTGTTGCTGTTGGAGCAGACTACATAAAAGCAGGAAGCTTGTCACGTGGTGAAAGATTGGCAAAGTACAATAGACTTATTGCAATTGAACAAGAACTATCGACTGGCAAAAAACGAGGAGTAAGATAATGAAAACTCCTACTTATAAAAAAGTAGTGTTGGTTGTACTGGATGGTTTTGGTATTGCATCGTATAACCATGGTAACGCTATTGCGCTCGCTGAGCCAGATTCTTTGAACGCATTAGTTGCTCACTATCCAGCAGTGTCTTTGCTGGCGTCTGGTCCTGTTGTTGGTTTGCCTTGGGGTGAAGTGGGCAATTCAGAAGTAGGTCATTTGAATTTAGGCGCAGGTAGAATTGTAGGACAAGACTTGCCACGCATTAACAAAGCTATTCAAGACAGGTCGTTTTTTAAGAACGAAGCCTTTTTAAAAGCGTGCGAACACGTGAAGAAAAACGGTTCTAAGCTCCATTTAATGGGAATGGTAAGTGCTGGAGGTGTGCATAGTAGCGATGAACATTTGTATGCTTTACTCGGTTTAGCTGCCGAACAAAGCATTAAAGAAGTATATGTTCACATGTTTACAGATGGTCGCGATACTGGTGAAAAGGATGCGCTTGAAACACTTAAAAAGTTGAAACTGAAAATTATGGAAACAGGTGTGGGGAAAATTGCTACTGTTGCTGGGCGTTTTTACGCAATGGATAGAGCTAACCATTGGGATCAAACTGAGATGGTCTATAACGTTATGACAACTGGTTCTGGTGTGGCGGCAGACAGTGCAGAAGATGCAATCTTAAATTCGTACAATCAAAATGTGTATGATGAAATGATTCCTCCAACTGCCATTATTGACCGAGAAACAGACGATCTTAGACCGGTGACTAAAATAACAGATAATGATGCAATTATTTTTTTTAACTTTCGTTCAGATCGCGCATTGCAATTAACTCAAGCTTTTGTAGAGCCGCAAAAGATGGTCATAGATAAAAGACATACACCTTTAACGAATCTTTGTTTTGTAACTATGACTGAATATTTCTTTGGCTTACCTGTGGAAGTTGCTTTTCCTCAAGTGAATCTAAAAAATAATTTGGCCGAAGTTATTTCAAAAAGCAATCTAAAACAATTTCATATCGCGGAAAGTGAAAAGTATGCCCATGTTACTTCTTTCTTTAATGGTGGTGCGAGTCAAGAATTTCCTGGTGAAGAAAGAAAGATTGTTACTAGTCCTTTGAATAATAAAAAATATGAAGAGCATCCAGAAATGTCGGGACCTGAGTTAACAGAAATCTTAGTAGAAAAAATTAAGGGTAGAGATTATAATTTTTTACTAGCAAACTTTGCTAACCCAGATATGGTAGGACATACAGGCGACTTAGAAGCAGGAGTGAAGTCTGTTCAGTTTATAGATCATTTTATTGCGCAAATTGCAGAAGCTGTTTTGTCTGTTGAAGGCGTGTTAATTATTACAGCGGACCATGGCAATATTGAAGGAATGATAAATCTAAAGACAGGGGAGATAGACAAAGAACATTCCACCAGCCCTGTACCTTTTATTTTAGTTGCTAAAGAGTTTGAGCTAACACCACCTAAAGACAGAACGTACATGGCACTTTCTAGTCATCCTCCTGTTGGAATAATCTCTGATGTAGCGCCAACAATTTTAGAACTTATGGGTTTGCCAAAACCTGAAGAAATGAATGGGGTAAGCTTGCTACACTTGCTATAAATTTTAATTTGCTACCTTGAATTTTGGTCTTGTGATATCATTCTTACATGACTAAATCTTGGCAGATAAAACCACCAGTTCCTAAAGAAATAACTGAAAAATTCCCTGAATTACGCAGTTTAGTGCTTCAATTGCTATTTAATCGTGGAATTACTAGCCCAGAGCGTGTGGATTCGTTTTTGAACCCAGATTACCACAACCTTTACGATCCATACCTCTTTTTTGATATGCAAATTGCCGTAGACAGGATCTGGCAGGCAATTGAGAACAAAGAGAAAATTTTAATATACGGCGACTATGATGCGGACGCTGTTACAGCCAATGCGGTACTTCAGCAAACTTTCCGTTACTTAGGTGTAGATGTTTTAAGCTATGTCCCAGATAGATTCACAGAAGGATACGGGTTGAACATTGAAGCTTTTGAAAAAATAAAAGCACTTGGAGTGAATGTTGTAATTACTGTTGATTGCGGTACTAACTCTATTGATGAAACAGAATTTTGCAAAAAGAATAACATTGATTTGATCATTACAGATCACCATGAAATTACCGGTGCCAAACCAGAACCATTCGCACTTATTAATCCTAAAAATCCTGATGAACAATATCCCGATGAGCAAATTACAGGAGTAGGTGTTGCGTATAAACTTGCAAAAGCTCTTCTAATGCAAACCGAAAAAGTTATTGTTCAGAAACAAATTGATGCAGAAGACTATAATCCAGAATGGGATAAATGGCTATTAGATTTAGTTGCTATTGGTACTGTCGCAGATTGCCATTCATTAATGGGGGAGAATAGAATTTTAGTGAAATTTGGTTTGAAGGTTTTGCAAAAAACTAAATGGATGGGATTACGTCAGTTAATGGAAAATGCAGAAATAGATTTAACCAAAACTGCGCCAGATAGTCAGACTTTAGGATTTACAATTGCTCCTCGAATAAATGCAGCAGGTCGTTTGGAACATGCAGATGTAGCATTGGCTTTGTTGACCACACAAGACTTTGCTGAGGCAATTACACTTGCCAATAGACTAGAAGAAATTAATCGCCGTCGCAGAGATCTAACAAATCGAATTGTCTCCGAGGCGCGCGAGCAAGCCGAAATGCTGGGCGATAGAAAAGTACTGTTGCTGTATAGTGACGGTTGGGCAAAAGGACTTGTGGGAATAGTGGCAGGAAGAATTGCAGATCAGTATCATAGACCAACTATTATTTTAGAAAAAGGTGAAACAGAAAGTACTGGTTCAGCAAGAATTGGATCAGCAGACTTTAACATAGTAGAATGTTTAAAATTTGCCAAAGAGCATTTAGTGAAATTCGGTGGTCACAAGCAGGCGGCTGGAATGACTGTAAAAACTTCTGAATTAGACGCATTCTATAATGCAATTTTAAAGTATGCTGATGAAAACCCTTCGCATGCAGGACCACCAGTTTTGGAAATAGACGCAGAGCTTCAAGAACAAGATCTGACCATGACCGCATACGATGAAGTTTTGGCACTTGAACCATATGGAGTAGGAAATACTCGTCCAATTTTTACAATAAACGAAGCTCAGGTTTTAAGCTTTAAAGCAGTTGGTGATACTCAACAGCATTTACAAATTAAACTTATGGTCGGGGATTGTATGTTGGACACAATCGGATTTAGTATGGGCTATTTGGCATTGAGACTAGATCCAGGAAAAGAAGTTTCCGTAGCAGGGGAGTTAATGGTAGATACTTGGAATGGCACAAAGAAATTAAAAATGCGCTTGCTAGATGTTCATTTCCCGGAAGCAGTATTGTCTGAAGATGAACCTGCTATAATTAATGAAGAACAAAGTTTAGAAGATGAAATTCAAACAGAAGAATTAACAAAAGAAAAAAATGTCGAAAGTATTAGTAATTAACACAGATGGTGGTTCACGCGGTAACCCAGGTCCTGCTGGTATAGGGGTTGTAATTAAAAGCGAAACTGGAGAAACTATTTATTCTCATGGTGGATATCTTGGCGTGAATACAAATAACGTGGCGGAATATTCAGCACTCATTAAGGCTTTAGAAGAATCTAAAAACCTTGGCGGAACAGATCTAAAAATTAACATGGACTCCGAGTTAATTGTTAAGCAAATGCAAGGTGTGTACAAAATAAAAGAGCCAACTTTGCAAGAGTTAGCTCAACAAGTATTTAAGTTATTGAATCATTTTAATTCATATACTTTTACTCATGTGCGCCGAGAATTTAACAAGGAAGCTGATGCTATGGTTAACCAAGCATTGGATGCGCACGCTGAGTAGTATTAAATAAATTGAAATTAAACTAATTCTAAATGATAGGTTAATTTCTAATAAGTAGAGTAACCAATGAACCATCATGCAATGCAACGATGGTTTTTTGATTTGCTGTCATGGCTAATTGCCATACAGCCTTGTTGGTATTTGCACCATTTTTAATTAGTTGGTATCGGTTTTGGCCACCGCGGCTATCTATTTCAATTGCTTCTAAACCAGAGTCGGAGGCAATAAATCCATAACCTACATCTGAGTGGATTTCAAAATCATGGGAGGTGCTTGAATTGCGAGTTAGTAATTGAGGCTTGCTAGCCAGGAAGTTGTAAAACCATAGTTCGCTTGGAGTTTGAATAGTTAATTCATCCGTAGAAAGATTTAACTCTATGTTATTAACTCCAGAGAGGATAGGGACTAATGTTTCTCCAACTTGGAAAAGTTCACTTCCTAATTTAAAGAACAAAGCTTTGCGATCGGTAATAACCAGTTGAGCAGGATTATTTTTAAATGCAGTACTTGTAGTCAATGTCTGTGTATCTACTAAGTCTTTGCCATCCCATAGACTACTGTTAATTGTTCCGTCCGCGTTTGCTAAATATACTGTTGAATCTAACATAGTTAGCGCAAAAATATTTTCACTAATTTGGTTGTTAGTTTTGTCAGTAAAATTGTATGAATAAAGGATATTGTTATTGAGATAGAGTAGTGTGTTTGCAGATGCAATCACAAGATTATTTGAATCTGAAACAGTTTTAGGCAAAGGGAAAAATTTTCGGGAGTTCGTATCTACAATTGCAGATTTATTATCTGCACCTGTAACAAATAAATGATATTTATCTCGAAGAACAGAAATACCACTAACATTAAAACCAACGTTAATGCTAGGTTTCTCATCTTTGGAGCTTACAGATGTTGAAAATATATTTGAGCCAGAGCTGTACCAGACTTCATTGTTAACTAAAACAAAACTTGTGACTGTATTTGGAATTAATGTTTTTGGTTCTGGTAGTTTAATCAATTCGATTTGTTTTACTCCTTCTTGAGTATAGGTTACTTTTCCACTTTCGACAGGTAATCGTTTGATCCAATCAAAATATCCATCGTATGTAATTTTAATTTCGTACTCATTTTGATTTAGGAATCTAATAATTGCAGGAGTAGATGTATTTTCTTCACCGTTCACAAAAACTTTTGCGCCAGAAGGATTGCTTTTTGCATCTAAAATACCGGTCGAGGTTGTATCTCGATCGGTAAAATTAAAACGAGTACCACTAATATACAAAACTATTAGCGGGGCTAAAATAATAAAAGTAAAAAGTCCTAAAAGAATCAGTGAATATCGGGTGTATAATTTCATATGCTGTCCTATTATAGCAGGTTTTAGGCAATTTTTAAAGCGTTGCCGAAAGTGCTCTACTGGGCTATACTTAGATGTATATGTTTCAAAGCAAAATCGGTATTGACCTTGGAACGGCCAATACTTTAGTACATTTTCCAAAAAAGGGCATCGTAATTAACGAGCCTACCGTAGTAGCGATTTCCTTAGATGATAATCGTGTTTTAGCTGTTGGTCAGGAAGCAAAAGAGATGCTTGGACGTACTCCAGAAACAATTGTAGCCAGTCGTCCAATGCGCGATGGGGTAATTGCAGATTACCGAGTCACAGAAGCAATGCTTCGATATTTTATTAATAAATCTTTAGGACGCGTTCGCTTTTTCCGACCTGAAGTTATGATCTCTGTTCCAGGAGGAATTACTTCCACAGAACGTCGTGCGGTTATAGATGCAGCAGTTGCGGCTGGTGCAAAATCTGCTTTCGTAATTAAAGAAACAGTTGCAGCTGCTATTGGTGCAGGAATTCCAATTTCATCACCAAGCGGAAATTTAATTATAGATATGGGTGGTGGTACAACCGACGTTGCCGTGCTTTCACTTGGTGGAATTGTAAATTCAACATCTGTGCGTGTGGCAGGAAATAAACTAGACGCTGCAATCGTAGAATACGTACGTAAAAAACACTCACTCGCAATTGGTGACCGCACTGCAGAAGAAATTAAAATTACTATTGGTTCTGCATTAGCGCTTCCGGAAGAAGAGGTTATGGAAATTAAAGGACGAGACAACATAACGGGTCTTCCAAAAACAGTAACTATTTCCACAAACGAAGTTGTAGAAGCAATTCAAGAAGAGCTTAAGGAAATGGTTAAAGCGGTGAAAACAGTATTGCAGGATACACCACCAGAACTTGCTAGCGATATTATAGACAAAGGAATGATCATGACCGGTGGTACAGCAATGTTACGCAACTTGGATCACTACATTTCTCAAGCAGTGGGCGTACCTTGTTATTTAGCCGAAGAGCCTTTGCTTTGTGTTGCAAAAGGTACAGGCGTTGCGCTAGACCACTTAGATAGCTACAAGAAGAGCATTTTGTCTATTAAATAATAAGTAAGTAGTAACTAGATTTTGTAAAAGATGGCATCGTAGTGCCATCTTTTTAATTATCCACTTAAATAGATTGGGTTTTTGTTGTGATGTGGTATAATAAATACATATAAAAAGTATCCAGAAATAAAAATGAAAAAAACAACACTCAAAGCTTTGTACCTATTTATGTGTGCAATACTTGGTATGGTGCTATTTGCAATGTTGCACCGTGCAATCTTTGTAATATACGATTTAATGCTCGCCTTAGATTTCCGAACTTATTCTTTCGGAATAGCAGAAAGTAGTTTAATGGCGATTGATTTCTTGAGCATGTTAGTAGCTTTGTTCTTAGGTGGATGGTACGGAACTGCTTTAGGAATAGATTGGTATGCAATGGTTTACGGTCCAAATAGTACAGTACAGGCAGGACTTTTCCATGCGTTTATTCCACATCATTTTAAGAAAAATAAATCAGCTGGAACAGCAAAGAGTGTAATTTCTCCTTCAGCACATTCAACAACAGTAAAAGTTCCAATTGTTGAAAAAAAGGTTGCTAAAGACGTAGAGCAAGATGTAGCAAAAAACGATGATTGGTCATTTGATGATTTGCTCGCTAGTGTAGGTGCGCCTCCAATAAAAAAACCAGCCAAAAAAGTTGCTAAAAAAACAGTTGCAAAGTCAGAAGTAAAAACTGTTAGAAAAACACCAGCAAAGAAAGTTAAAACTACTTCAGTAGAATGAACATTGCTTCGCTCGTAATTGGTACTTTAGTAAGTCAAATTTTATTCATAATTACTAAAATAGTTTTTATTGAATATTTAAACATAGACAGTCTGATTATTCAGATTGTCTTTTATGTTTTTTTGATTATTGAAACTACAGCAGTAGTTCGCCGAATGGGAACTCTAAATTATGTAGAATCTATTTTTCTGACTGCTGTTTGGTTTATTATAGGATTAGTTGTTGATTTAATTATTACCACAAGTTTTACTGGAAGAGATGTCTATGCGCATTTATATTTTTGGGCAACGTATTTGTTCATTGTCCTAGCAGTGTTGCTCTTCCACAAAAAAATACATATAGAAGCGAGGAAAGGAAACGCTTAAACTTAAAATTGCAAAAAGGTGAACAATCGTATACCATATAAAGTATGGGTACTTTTTCATCAAAATTTAAAATAACACCTCAACCGATTATTGCTCACATAGACATGAACTCGTACTTTGCGACTGTGGAGCAGCAGGATAAACCAGAGTGGCGTGGTCAGCCAGTTGGGGTGTGTGAACATTTGGGGGGAATTATTATTGCGGCGAGTGTGCAGGCTAAAAAGTGGGGCATTAAAACTGGCACACCTGTTTGGGAAGCCAAAAAACTTTACCCTAAGATTCATCTTACAAAAACTCATCCCGAGCGATACCGTTTTTATACAAATAAATTTTTAAAAGTCTTTGGTGACTATACAGACAGAATAGAAAAATATTCCATAGATGAGGCGTTTTTGGATTTAACCAAAGCGTGCAATGTTCGTACAAAGCAAAACGGGGAGTGGGTGTTATGTGATCCTTGGGAAGAAGCGGAGCGTATTATCCGTGAAATTAAAACTCGCATGATTACCGAAGTTGGTGACTACATTACTTGTAGTGCAGGAGTAAGTTATACAAAGCTAGTGGCGAAAATTGCATCTGACTTGCAAAAGCCGAATGGCTTAACTATTGTCAGACCTCAAGATAGAAGCTCATTGTATAGCAGGCTAAAATTACAAGATATTCCTGGAATTGGTGGACGTATGGAAAAAAGTTTAAACAGGTTAGGAATTAAAACACTTGCAAACTTACGTGATTTTCCTTTAACAAAACTTGTCGCGCATTATGGAATTCAAGGATATCATTTGCATAGCATGGGTCAGTTAGAAGGAAGCTGGAAAGAAGATTTTGATGAAATTCCTGGACAGTCCGACGGCAAGATGAAGTCTATTGGTCATATGTATACTGTTCCGTTAGAATACAGAACCCAAAAAATTATGCGTCCAGTTTTGTACAAACTATCTGAAATGGTCGCTTCGCGCTTACGTGTAAATGGAGTAATGGGTGGAGGTATTCATGTGCACGTATACAATCCAAACGGTTTTCATGTTAGTAAGGGTAGGAAACTTAATTTTTTTCTTCAAGATGGTCGAGATATTTATATGGAAGCCATGAACTTGCTTAAGTTAAGTGGATATCTAAGAGAAGCAGAAGAACACACCTATTTAGTTGGTGTAACGGTTTCTGGTTTGGTTCCAGAAAGTGGTCAGCCAAGTTTGTTTCAAAACAAACAAGATAGAACAAACTTAAATTCAGCAATGGATAAGATCAACAAAAAGTATGAAGATTTTACAATTGCTAGAGTACCAGCTTTTTTGGCGCGTGACATTATTCGTGACTCGGTGGGCTTTGGTCGTATGAAGGAATTTAAAACTACTTTCATGAAGGGTGGTCAGGGTGGTTTTAAGTAATTTAATTTTTTGTTATACTGGGGTCTCAAGGAGGAAAGTAGTATGGATAAATATCCAACAGGTCAAAATTTTGACCAATATTTTATAGATAACTGGCGAACGGCAGGTTCTGCTGATGACTTTCTTCAGAAATTCAACGAAGGGGATGATCCTCCTCCAGAACCAGAAATGAGTGTTGAAGAATTTTTGTCCGGCATAACAATGCTAAACAACGATTCATCATCGACAACGAATAATGTTCAAAGCGGCATGTCGGAAAGGGATACAATCCTTGATAATCTTGCCAGTGATATTGTCGCTAGTTGCTAACTGCTGAAACTTAGAAGCATTTATGACGGGATTAAGTCTCGTCTTTTATTTTGCATAGCAACATTATTTTGTGGTATAATAAATGCAAAGTTACAGAATTAGATACCAAAACAAAGACTTCAAAATAAAGACATTAAAATAAAATGGTCCCTACTCAAACTTATAAAAGATTTTTAACTGAACTTGTTCGTAAGCACATGGTTATTTTTGGTCCCAACATTGCTCGCGAAATCGCAAGTTCGGTTTTAGGTTTAACTGTAGATGAATCTGGAGAAGTTACAGAGCTTCGTGGTCATGGTGTGGAAGCAGTGCAAAGCTTAATCAGTAGGTATCAAGAACTGTCCGATCCAGTGGCTTTATTTCAATTCCGCCAACTTTTAGATAAATACCCAGATATATTTTTGGAATATAATCAGCCACTTCCTGCGGTAAAATTGATTTGTTCATTAACAGAAAAGCGAGTATGAACGACGTAGGTGTATTGTTAATTGTCGATTTTGTTTTAATCATTGTAGTTTCATTTTTCGTTGGGCGACGTATGCTCCGAGAAAGAGCGCTGCTTAAAGGTGCAACCACTCGTTCACAAGAAGTGCAACAAAAGATGTATCAGGTGCAGGTGTTGCAAGAAATTAATGAACGTATTGGGTACACCTTGGACTCAAGTAAAATTATTGAAATTGTCACAGGAAGTATTGGCTATTTACTGCACTACGAAACTGTGTCTTTTATGTTGTTTACAGACCCCAAAAACATAGTTTTTAAATGTCATGTACACCATAGTGTAAACCATGCGTTTATTTCGCAGGTCAAAGAAAAGATGGAAGCGGCAACTGCTGCAATCTGTAACGAAGATATAGCGATGGAAAAAATTGATGAACGCATGAGTGGTTCAATTTTGGACGATACATTAAATGTCGAAGTTAATTCTTACTTAAATATTCCTGTAATCATTGAAGGTCAACTTCTTGGTTTAATTAACATTTCATCTTCAAAACCAGGGCAATTTGGTAAAGATGATGCTTCTGTAATCTATACAATCACAAACCAAGCTGCATTTGCAGTTTCCAAGCTTCAAGATGTCTTAGAAAACGAAAAAGGGAAATTGTCTGGAATTATTGCCGCAATGACAGACGGTGTGTTCATGGTAGACTTAGAAAACGTGTTAGTAATTTCCAACCCCGCTGTTGCTGATTTGCTAGGCATTCCAAAGGGGAAGGATCCTTCCACTTTCGACATCATAGACTCACTAGCAGGAAAAGTAGATCTTCGTACAAAATTTGAAGAGACTTTAGCAAAAGATGTGCCTGTGTCTGTACCTGAATTGGTATCGCACGATAAAGTTTTAAATATTACTTTAAGTCCTGTTCGCGATAAAACAGGTCAGCATAGGGGAGTAGCAGTAATTTTGCATGACGTGACTAGTGAAAAGTCATTAGAGAAATTACGTCAGGAGTTTACAGCAATGATGGTTCATGAACTTCGTGCACCTTTAACGGCGGTGCGTTGGTCAAGTGAAGCTTTGCTAAAAAGTCTAGCTGATGCAAAAATGCAACTCGAACAAGCTAAACTAAAAGATAGTATTACCACCATAGACTTGGCGGCAACAAATATGCTTGAGTTGGTAAATGACTTGCTAGATGTGGCGAAAATCGAAGCTGGAAAGTTTGATTTAAACATGCAAGATTATGACTTAGTTGCTACGCTTAAAGAATCTGCCAAAACATTTACTCCTCAAGCAGAAGCAAAGCATTTGGCATTGAACTATATAGGTCCAGACAAACAACAGGCAAAATTTGACCGAGTTAGAATTGCGCAAGTTTTAAATAACTTACTTAGCAACTCAATTAAATATACAGACAGTGGACAGATAGATATTCACCTAACTTCAGACGAAAAAACTAAACGCTTAATTGTTTCTGTTAAAGACACAGGTATCGGTGTAAGTAGGGAAGATCTAGCGGTTTTGTTCTCTAAGTTCAAACAGCTTAAGAGTTTTGATTCAACTCGCAAGGGTACTGGTCTGGGATTGGTTGTAAGTAAAGGGATTATTGAGGCACATGGCGGCCAAATTTGGGCAGAAAGCGCTGGAGAAAGCATGGGTTCAACTTTCCACTTTAGCCTTCCTTTGGTATAATTAGTCAGACGTTGAGTACCCAGTATTGCTGATAGGTTACTCAAAAGTTTGCTCAAATAGAGACAAGTTCGTAGGGCACAAAGGTTTGTAATTAAAATACTTAAAATATGCCAAAAATCGTATGCGCAGAAGATGATAAGCTCATTTCTACTTCACTTGTGGAAGGTTTTACCGCTGCTGGCTTTGAAGTAGCACCAGCTTACGACGGTGAGGAAGCAATAGCAAAAATTAAAGAATTTACTCCAGATGTGGTATTACTAGATATCATGATGCCAAAATTAGATGGATTTGGAGTGGCTTGGGAATTGAAAGCAGATCCAACAACAGCCAAAATTCCTGTTGTAATGCTCACTAATTTAAGTGATACAGAAACAGTTAGTAAAATTTTGGAATCTGGTGTTACAGACTACTTGCTTAAGAGCGAGCAGACTATAGACCAGATTATAGAAAAAGTTAACGAAGTTCTTTCTAGGCCAAAACTATCTCAGTAATTGAGATTCAGTAATTCATATATTGAATAAACTATGGATGTATTAGCACATACTCTTTGGACTAACGCACTATTTCATTTAAAATATCACAATCAACGTCGTCTCCGTTACTTGGCGGCGTTTTTTGGAGTACTTCCAGACTTTCTTTCATTCGTCCCAGCTTTTATCTTCTTGCTTCTCAGTGGTTTTAAAGTAAGGCCTGAAACATTTTTAGATACTTCAGCAAATTGGACATTTAATTTTGCGGAGATGTCTTACAATTTTACTCATAGCATAGTAATTTTCGCAGGCATATTTTTACTGGTCACGTTGGTTGGGAACTGGTACGTGTATGCAAAAAGTCCATCTACGTACAAGTTTTGGTTTTTTTGGCCAATGCTAGGGTGGTTGTTACATATTTTAATAGATATTCCTTCACATAGAGATATATACGAAACTCCATTTTTATTCCCAATTTCCGATTATAAATTCGGTCATGGTGTCTCTTGGGCTCATCCTGTTTTCATGGCTATTAATTATAGCTCTTTGATTGTTGTCTATTTGTTGCTAACTATTTATCAGAGACGAAAGTATTTAAATGATAAAATCTTCAAAAAAGGTAGCTAAGATTCCTGCTAAGAAGCTTGCTAAAAAATCTACTAAGAAGTCAGTCAGCAAACAAGCAAGCAAGTCAGTAAAAAAGTCTGCTGAAGGAATTGGCGAGTTAATCGTAATAGCCCATAACATAAGATCTCTTCACAATGTTGGGTCAATTTTTCGTTGCGCAGATAGTTTTGGGGTGAGTAAAGTGTTTTTGACTGGCTATACTGGAGCTCCACCAGACGTAAGAATTTCTAAAGTCGCTTTAGGCGCAGAGGAGTTTGTTCCTTGGGAGCAAACTCGTTCTTTGGCAAGAGTGGTTACGAAACTAAGAAAATCTGGTACTAGAATTGTTGCTTTAGAAAATAATGTGAATTACAAAATTACCTCACTTAAGAAGTACAAGCCAAAATTCCCTATGGCCTTAATTCTTGGGGAAGAAGTGAAAGGTGTGACTGCAAAGATTCTTGATCTTTGTGATGACGTTATAGATATCCCAATGTATGGCAAAAAAGAAAGCTTGAATGTTTCGGTGGCGTGTGGTGTGGCTTTGTATGGAATTCGAGCTAACGAAGCAAAATAAAAAGGCACTAATCGCGCCTTTAGTCTAAATTTGGTAACAAGTACCTCTAGCGGTTGCATTCACATTGGCAAGGAGTTTTAAGTAAGGTGTCGTTGAGCTGGCTCAACATGCCTTCGTAAATTAATCCTCGGCCGTGAATTGAATCACTGCCTGTAATGTGAACAACCCTAACGTGGATGTCATCCAAACGTATTTCTCGATGACATCGGTGTTCGTGACGTTCATATGCTTTACAACCATCACAAACATGCTCGCGTTTTGGTATGAGACCTACAGAAAATCCTCCGTTCTTACTTGCAACTTGCATTTCAAACACCTCCAATTACAAAAAAAGTTTAACAAATAGCACATAACTTAACAATACTTACAACAAAAATTCGCATGCGTGGATAACTATTGAAAATTTCTCCCCACTTTTGTTTCACCATCTAAAACTCCTTTAAATATGAGGAGTTTTTTGTTTGTCAGTGTTGCACAAAGAGTTGCTTCATGGGGTAGAGTGGGTTATAATAATTGAGTAGTGGTAAAAAGTGGTACGAAGTGGGGATAAGTGGGTGGACAAGTGGACAACTACACAGAGCTATTATCAAAAAACTTAAGAAACACTAAGAAAAACAAAGAAAATGTTCATCGGAGAATATAACGGTACAATTGATGATAAAGCTCGTGTGGCAATTCCTGCCAAGTTTCGATCTTCTTTAAAAAACCAAGTCGTTGTAACTCGGGGCCTCGATAATTCGCTGGTTCTGTATACATTAGACGAATGGAAAAAGCTTGCGGAAAAGTTGGCTAGTCTCCCAATTTCTACTGCTAATACAAGAGCTTTTTCTCGTCTGATGCTTGCAGGAGCAATGGATTGCGATATCGACAAGCAAGGCCGAATTGTCCTGCCTGGGTACTTAAAAAACTTTGCGAAGATCAGCAAAAAATTAGTTTATGCTGGTATGTACAATCGCATTGAAATTTGGAGTGAAGAACTCTGGACTAAGTACAAGACACAAACAGAAAAAGATAGTAATAAAATTGCTGAAGCATTAGGTGACTTAGGAGTCTAAGATGCCAAAAACTGCTAAAGCAACAAATTACAAACACATTCCAGTTCTTTTAAAACAAGCGATAACATATTTAAATCCTCAAAAGGGTCAAAGATTCATAGATGGAACTTTGGGTGGCGGGGGATATACTTCCGAACTGCTCAAAAAAGGTGCAAACGTTTTATCTATAGACTTAGATAGCACAGCTCTGGAAAATGCAAAGAAAAAGTTTAGCAAAGAGATTAAAGCGAAGAACTTAGTTCTAGCTCATGGTAATTTTGCTCAACTTGATAGAATCGTTGAATCACACAAACAATTTTACGGGTTCAATGCAGTAGATGGAATTGTTGCAGATATTGGGCTGTCTAGTTACCAGCTAGATGATTCTAACAGGGGAATCACTTTCCAAAAACGTGAACCCCTAGACATGCGCTTTGATATTTCTAGTCCTGAGCCAGACGCACGCTTCATGCTTAACGAATACTCTGAAGAAAAGCTTGCGCAAATCTTCCGTGAGTATGGCGAAGAAAAAGAAAGTAAGCGCATTGCTCATGGAATAGTAAAAGCTAGAGAAAGCAAGCAATTGCGTTACACAACAGATTTACTAGAGATTATTCAGCAGGCATTGCCGAAACCTGTCCAACATAAGTGGAAGGATTCAGCTAGAAGAATTTTTCAAGCCTTACGCATTGCAGTAAACCACGAGCTAGAAAATCTTGAGACTTTTTTACCAAAAGCTTTAGACATTGTGAAGCCTGGGGGGGTAATAGTTATCGTTTCGTTTCATTCTTTGGAAGATAGAATAGTAAAACAATTCTTCTTAGAATCAGCAAAAGGCTGTATTTGTCCAAAAGAATTTCCAATCTGCCTTTGCAATCAAACACCGCAAGTAGAAATACTTACTAGGAAAATTGTTACAGCAGATGAACAAGAGCTGAAAGAAAATTCACGTAGCGCATCTGCAAAACTCCGTGCAATTCGTAAACTATAAATCAAGTTTTATTTAAACTCTAAACATTAATAAAATAAAAACAAAATGTTCGCAGTACCAAGCATCTCTTCTATCACTAAAATAAATTCAAAATCACCAGCTCGTTTAATTTCTCGTAGTTCCACTGGGCAAGTAAAGCAATCTCGCTCAACTCAAAGAATTAATTCACAATCTATTATTGGTTACGCCAGTGCACTTTGTTTAGTGTTAAGCATATTTGGCCTAGGCTATTATATTACTGCTACAAACGCTAGCGTAAAAACTGGCTATGACATGAAAAAGCAACAATTAGCAATTGAAGAGTTAAAGCAAATCAATAAAAGATTAATGGTTGAACAGGCTTCTATGGGATCTATTGTAAAAGTAAATGATGTTGCAAGTGCATCAAACATGGTGCCAGTAACTGGAGAGGAATATTTGGTAGCTAACCAGTTAAGTTCTCGTTAAAATAAAAAAATGCCTCCAAAAGGTTATTCACAAGATAGTATATTTAAAAAAAGAATGGTCGTCATGACGATTCTTTTATTGATATCCTTTTTGATAATTACAGTCCGTTTGGGAGTGCTGCAGATTGTGCAGGGGGATCAACACAGGGTGCAGGCGAGTAGTCAAAGAACATCAACTGCTGTAATAGAAGCAAAGCGCGGTGAGATTAAAATTAATGATAGATATTCAGGACAACCTGTTACTGTTGCAACCTCTATTGAAAAACCTTTGGTATATGCAAACCCTTCTGCAATGACAGATCGTGAGGGTGCAGCAAAACAACTAGCACCGATTTTAGGAATTTCTGAAAAAGAAATTTTGGAGAAAATTCAAGATACAACAAAAAAATACGTTCCGTTAAAGAAACAATTAACTGACGAAGATAAAAATAAAATTGAGGACTTAAAAATTGCTGGAATTTCTTTCGATAAAGAAATAATTCGTTTCTATCCCGAAGGGCAATTCTTAAGCCAGTTATTAGGCTTTGTTGGTTATAAAGATGATGTTAAAACAGGTTTGTATGGCATTGAACAAGCTTTCAATGAATATCTTTCTGGAAAACAAGGGCGTTTGGAACAAGAAGGTGCGGCAAGTGGTGCTTGGATTTTTGGAGCACGTCGTAATTCTGTTCCAGCCGTAGATGGCGATAGTATTATCTTAACAATAGATAAAACAATTCAATTCAAAGCAGAAAATATTTTAAAAGAAGCAGTTAAGGACAATCAAGCAGATAGCGGTTCAATGCTTATTATGGATCCTAAAACTGGTGCCATTTTGGCAATGGCAACCTATCCAAGTTTTGATCCGAACGATTATGCAAAAGTAGATGATATTTTTGTTTATAATAACCAAACAACTTTCGGAGCATATGAACCAGGGTCAATTTTTAAACCAATTACAATGGCTGCCGCAATTAATGAAGGGAAGATAACTGCTCAAACAACCTATAACGATACAGGTGAAGTAAAAGTAGATGGATATTCAATTAAAAATTCAGACGGTAAAGCTCATGGAATTCAAACCATGACGCAAGCATTGGAAGAATCATATAACACAGGATTAGTTTTTGCTGAAAATGCAATTGGTCATAAAAAGTTTAAAGATTATGTACAAAGGTTTGGTTTTGGAAAAAAGACTGGTATTGAAGTTGGTGAAAGTGCGGGCAATCTAGATAACCTAAAAGGTGATATTACAGTAAACTACTACACCGCAAGTTTTGGACAAGGAATAAACATTACTCCAATTCAAATGATTCAAGCATACGGCGCCATAGCCAATGGTGGTAAAATGATGCAACCATTTGTTGTGAGTTCAAGAATTTCTGGAGATGGACAACTCATTGAAACTCAACCTAAAGAAGTTGGTACACCAATTTCAGTGACAACATCTAGCACGCTAGGAGCAATGTTAGTAAATGTTGTAGAAAATGGTCACGGTAAAAAAGCTCAAGTTCCTGGCTATTATGTAGCTGGTAAAACAGGTACAGCACAGGTTCCAAAGAAAAATGGTAAAGGATACGAAGAAAATAATAACATTGGTTCTTTTGCCGGTTATGCCCCTGTAGACAATCCAAAATTTGTTATGCTGGTTCGTATTAACCATCCTAGAACTGTAAAGTTTGCTGAAACTACAGCCGCACCTGCTTTTGGTAAAATGGCCCAATTCCTACTTCAATATTTTAACGTTTCACCAACTCGATTAGAGCAAATTAACGGAGATAAGAAGTAAAGTTAAGTATACATAATTAAAGATTTCACCTTAAGATATTAGTGATATCTTGACAGTATTAAGAATAATACATATACTCGGGGCACATAGCCACGCGTTCTATTTTGTTTGCTATTTCGTGGCAAGGGGGGAGTAATGACCAAAAAGTATAAACGAACAAAGGTGCAAGCCACTCATATATTGGAAACCTTTGTTGAACATGGAAAAGTTAAGGCCTTTAATCCAGTTTACGGACGGAAAGGATTAGCGGTTGGGAAATATCCATGTGCAACAACCGCAAACCCTTACGACAAAAAAGGGGAGGATGAGGTCTTAATGCTAGTAAACGAGTCTCCAGTTCTATTTGTTCGACTGGATTTTCTAGAAGATTCAGTAGACGAAAAGTTTTGGAAGCTCACTAGGCTTTCTGGTAAAAATTAAAACACGTGTTCTATTTCCCAACGCGTGTTTTTATTTTTTCTAATTCAGCATATATTACAGTAAAACTTTGTTATAAAAATCAAAATTCAGTATAATAGATAAAGAAAAGATGAAAAAAACAAAGAAAATTATTAAAGGTATTGGAGCTAGTACGCTTCACTTAATTTTTACAATTGGAATTGGTTTTTTTGGTGTATTTGCCATCATTGGCTTAACCGGAATTGGGTATTTAATCTATGTAAATGCGACTCTTCCTACGTATGAAGAACTTTCTGAAAGGGATGTAGCGGAATCTAGTAAACTGTACTCACGAGATGGCACGCTTCTGTATGAATTTCATGGAGAATTCAATAGAACCAGTGTTCCTTTGAATCGTATTTCACCATTCGTAAAAAATGCCACAATTGCAATTGAAGATAAAGATTTCTACAAACATGGTGCTGTTTCTATGACTGGTATGGTTAGAGCGTTGGTTGCGAACTATAAAAAAGGTGGTACTGTTCAGGGTGGAAGTACAATTACGCAACAGTTTGTAAAAAACGCATTACTAGATAGACAAAAGTCGTATGCCAGAAAAATCCGCGAAGTTTTACTTGCTTACAAAGTAGAATCACATTTTTCAAAAGATGAAATTTTAGAATTATATTTGAACGAAATTCCATACGGCAGAAATGCGTATGGGGTAGAAGCGGCAAGTCAAAGTTATTTTGGAAAATCTGCTAACGAATTAACTCTGCAGGAGAGTGCTTTTTTAGCCGCTCTTCCTCAAGCGCCTAGTTATTACAGTCCAACGGGTGCGAATTACGATGCTCTTGTAGAACGAAAAAATTATATTTTAGATCAAATGCAAGCTCAGGGGTATATTACAGAGCAACAACGCACTGAGGCGAATAATCAACAAGTTTCGTTTAGAGATGTGCGCAATACAATTAAAGCTCCGTACTTTGTCTCTTGGGTTCAGAACTATTTAACAGAAAAGTATGGCAAAGACTTACTTCGCCAAGGAGGTCTAAGAGTATACACAACCCTAGATTTAAACCTTCAAAACTTGGCAGAAGAGGTGGTAAAAGAAGGTGCTTTGGCGAACAAGAAATATGGCGCATATAACGCGGCTTTGGTCGCTGTAGAGCCTTCCACAGGCAAGGTTTTAGCCATGGTGGGCGGTAAAGATTATTTCGGTAGTCCAGAGCCAAAAGGATGTACTCCGGGCGTAAATTGTAAGTTTGAGCCAAATGTAAATGTGGCCACAAGTTTGCGCCAACCTGGAAGTAGCTTTAAGCCGTATGCCTATTTAACTGCTTTTAAACCAGAGCATGGATTGACTCCAATGTCTAAAGTTTTGGATGTTCCGACATCTTTTGGAACATCTGGAGGTAAGCCATATATTCCTCGTAACTACGATGGAAGTTCACATGGATTAATAACAATCCGCAAAGCATTGGCAGGAAGTTTAAATGTCCCTGCGGTTCGTACTCTAGCTACTGTTGGTGTGGATAGTGTGACTCAAACAGCTAGAGATTTGGGAATTACTGCACCATTAAAAAATTGTGGATTGTCATTAGTGCTTGGTGGGTGTGAGATTGAGTTGGTGGATCATGTTGGAGCATTTGCTGTAATTGCGAATGGTGGTAAGGGAAAAGGAGCAACACCATTCAATAAAATTGAGGACAAGCATGGAAATATTTTGGAAGAATATCATGAACCTTCAAATCAAGCTGTGAACGCAGAAGCAATTTACGAACTCATAAGCATAATGACAGATAACGCGTCTCGAGCTTATGTGTTTGGTCAACATTCACCTTTAGAATTTACAGATAGACCTGTGGCTTGTAAAACTGGTACAACACAAAACTGGAAAGATGGATGGACTCTTTGCTTTACTCCACAGTTAGCTGTTGGAGTTTGGGCAGGAAATAATGATAGCAGTTTAATGCGAGCAGGTAGTGATGGAGTTTTTGTCGCCGCTCCAATGGAACATAAATTTATGGAGCTGGCTTTAAAAGATATTCCTGCTGTTGATTTCCCAGTGCCTAGCGGAATAGTTCAGATCGCATATGATTCTAGTAATAGACCTACAACACGATCTGGTTCTGGTGTGCGCATGGAACCATTTCCATGGTATGCACTACCAAAAGAGGCACGTGTTTCTGCAGCACCACGATCTTTGACTAAAACAATTCTAACTCCAATTGTGACCTTGCTTCCGGAACAACCTGCTAGTCCATTAACACAAAGTTCTAATCTATCTGTTGCAGAACAATTTCCGTCTGGTACAGGGGTAGTGCTAGAAGATGGTGTGCATACTTTAGCGCCACCAATTCCAGATCCTGCGCCAGAGTCTGTGGATCCTATTAATATTCCAACTGGTAGGTAGAGTCAGGTAGTTTAAAAGATAAAAACCATACCATAAAACCGCCCATATGGCGGTTTATAATGTTTAGTCTTCAATTTCAAAAAGTTTGTGTTTGGATTTTTCGCCACCAACCAAGCGTACAGCGCTCTTTCGAATTTTTAAATGCTTGGCCAGCGCAAGTAAAACGGCGTAGTTTGCTTTGCCTTCGAGAGGCGGTTCGTTTACATAAATATGCAAATCCCCAAAAAGATCTTTCTCAACTCGTGGCTTCCTAGAATTTGGATGGGCAATTACGGAGACTTTCATTAATATATGTTGCAATTATTTTACTCAGCATTCTTTGTTTTCAGAGAAGTCGCGTAACTCTTTGTGATACATGTATTCATGCCATGTTACAAACACAAAAATACAATCAAAAATAATTAACGAGAGTAAAATGTTAGAGTAGTGAAAACTAATATTGTACAGTTGCATCAAAATGAGTGAACTGATAAATCCAATAGAAATAAGGTACGCCCATAACTTATTTTTGTACAACCCTGCTACTAAAAATATATTTATTACACCATGAAAGAAAATGTAAAGCCCAACAATATTTTTTGTCCTGTGAGTAATGTCTGTTAGGAGGGGAGAGAGTACGTTAAGAGTTATGTGGTTTAGTTCAGAAACGCTTACAAAGAAAAGCATTAGACCGACTGCTAAGTAAATAAAGCCATTAATTCCACGAAGGAAGATTCCTAGCTTAAAGAGTATTTGCCAAACTATTTCTGGAATATATTTACGCATGCATAATTTGATTTTAAGCTGAAAGCAGGTTTTAAAAAGCAGAAATTACACCTGCGGGTCTGTTGCCTAAGACTGTAGTGGTTGGAAGCGCCATATCCCACGTATTAGCAGAAACAGCGGTCTTTACGGTATAACCCCACGATTCTAATACTGCCATGGAAGGAATACCTATTAATCCTTCTGGTCCCACTATTTGTAAAGTACCTTTGTTGTTAATTAAAACACCTGTTTTGTGAGCTTGGTCAGCGTTATCAATGTCAGTGGTTGAAGATAGGAAAGATACATCTCCAAACAATGCGTTGTCAAAAGAAAAACCTTGATTCTTAAATATTGTTTCTGAAGTGAACCCAGATTTTTTACCAGTAGTAATTAAATAGCATGTTCCTTTGTCTGGAGACCTGTCGGAGCAAATAATACTGCCATCTCGTGGCGGTATGAAAGATCCAACAGGTATCTTGAGATCTGCATCTCTTGCAGCGACAACATTTGCCCAATTATTAAAACCGTAAGATAGGAAAGCTCCAGCAGATGTATAAGGGCGTCTATAACCATCGGAAGTTATGGTGTAAACAGTGCCATCTTTGATGATGATATTTGAACCTTTTGAATGACTAGTCATTGAACCTGATGATGAAACGCCGGTAGAACCGAACAAGGCGAACAAAGAGAAACTGTCTGTATTGCAAGAAATTGTGTTTGCTGGTTCATCAATAGTACAATCTTCTAAGCGTTGCCACTCATTGTCATGGTAGTGATACAACCACAAGCTACTTTCTCTTAAACCTGCAATATCTTCATCAGTATATTCGTACTCAATAGTTACAGGGGCGTCGAACGAATCCAAAATAGTAGTGCCATCTATAATTGCTTTAACGTCGAATAAAATTGGGCCGACTTCGTGTGGGGAACTGGAAGGCTTACCTAAGGTAGTTAAAATACCCTCGTTATCTAACGCATGAATTTGGATAGTTAATGATCCAGACATGCCTTCAGTAGTTGAATTTTCTGGAAACGTAACATTTATTGTATTGTCACCACTAGTTAAACTACTTTGCCCGCCATCGGCAATAGGTATGTCAAGACTAGAAGTTGCTTGCGGTGTTTCGCTTTCCTGACAACCTGTGGTTGTAAAGTAACCTGTGCTAGTACTGGTAGTGTTGTTAGCAGCATCCTTTGATGTAGCTTCGTAATAGTAAGTAGTACATTCAAGTAAGCTTGTCAGGTTTTTACTGTGAGATAGCACGCGTGGTGCTGTGTCCGTTTCTGCAGTAGAAGAACCAAGTGAAGATGTTAATCCATATTCCACAAGAGTTGATGACAATTCATTCGTTGTCCATGTAATTGTCGAGCTAGTGTTTGAAGGTGTTACTACTACGTCACTAATAACCGGAGCGGTAAAATCTCCAGTCGTAAAGTTCCATGAAGTTGTATTTGCTATACCAGCATAATAAACATCTGAACCATTTTTAAAAGCAGTGTTTGGAACTTGAACATAATAACCCGTGCTTTCATCTAAAGTTGTGCTTGGGTTGATAGTAATAGTTGCGCTTCCGCTTCCTGTTACTAATAATCCTGAAACTGGGATTGTTTCTACAGTTGTGTCATCAGAAGTCTTTTTAATTACAACATCTCCAGTATCTGTTGTTACTGTCTGAGAAAAAGTCATGACCAAATTTGCGGTAGTGCTAACATTAGTAGCATTATCTGCTGGGCTTAGAGTTGAAACAGTCGGTGAGCTACTTGTTGTAATAGAAATATTTTTTGCCGCAACACTTGGTAAATCTCCATCCGCACCAAATTCAACAATATAGCCACCTAATGTATGGCTACAGGGTAAATCGTTCCAGTTGTTACTGCTAATGTAGAATTGAGCACAGTCTTCATTGCCAGAATCATTTGGTTCTCCAGGTGCCCAGTTAGCGTAATTTCCGCCCACAGTGCTACCACCGCCTGTACCGGACCAGAACTGAGTGCCTGCTTCAGGTCCTGTAACCCATCGCC
This sequence comes from uncultured Candidatus Saccharibacteria bacterium, assembly GCA_964402965.1. Lineage (GTDB taxonomy): Bacteria > Patescibacteriota > Doudnabacteria > UBA920 > UBA920 > UBA920. The sequence goes on along the minus strand of CAYODY010000007.1, from coordinate 7,211 downwards.
AAGCTCCTTCTACTGCAGTGTCGCTTGCACCAAACCAACCATCACCACCCAAACGAGCGGCAACGAAAGCATTTTCTGCAGAAGATGTAATAGTAGCTAAATAGCCAGCGGAGTCGTAAGCGGTTAGTCCGGCTGCGGCAGTTTGTGCAGAAGTCCATGAAATATTTCCAGAAATGTATTTGTACAAATGACCATTGTCTTCAAAGAAAACTTCGCCTGGGTTAACCAAAGATACTTCCAAAGTGTCTGAACCTGCACTTCCGCGAGTGTACGTTAAAGTTGCTAATGCGTTATTCACATTTGTTAATGACCCAGAGAATTGTAAGGTTGCACCAGTAGTTCCACCAGTAAATGTTAATCCGGTAGTTGTACTCATTGCCAATGTGCCGCTAGTTACACGCAATTTAACTGGAATTGGTTCAGAACCAGTCCCTGTAATTTGCAAATCTGTAATTGGCATTGCGGCGCTAACTGTTCCTGTAAAAGAATTACTGCCACTTATTGCAAAAGCCGCTTTTGCAATTTTGATTGGGAAATTCAACCCAAACATCACTATCAAAAAAAAGATGATAGCAGAAATAGAATATTTTTTCATCTACCTAATTATAACACCAATAATATAAGGTGTAGAATATTTGTGTGGATATTTATAGATATTTTTAGACAACAAAAAAACCGCATGTTTAGCGATTTGTATTTAGCACTTCTTAGTACTCTTACTGTTTAATTTTATATTGAATTCTTGTTAGTAAAAGGTGGCTGGGGTAGCAGGATTCGAACCTGCGAATGGCGGATCCAAAACCCGCTGCCTTACCACTTGGCGATACCCCAAAACATAGTTGTAACCTAACTATTATATTTAAAAATCATCATTTTGACAAGTCCTCGCCACCACTAAATATGATATAATTAGACTAAATTAACACATCTTATGGCATTTTATAACACAAAAAGATCTTCAGCATGGAATTATGGTGGGAGTAACTGGAAACTTAGTCGTTCAAAAATTGAGCTGTTTACCAACTGCCAACGCTGTTTTTACATAGACAACAAACTTGGGCTTAAGCGTCCGTCTATGCCATCATTTTTAATTAACACTGCAGTCGACCATCAACTTAAAAATGAATTTGATACTTACCGTAAAGCAGGGAAGGCGCATCCTTTTCAAGAAGAATTTAAAATAGATGCCATTCCTGCACCGCACGAAATGCTAGATTTGTGGCGTGCGAATTTCGATGGCGTGCAATATCACGATCCAAAAACTAATATGGTGATTTCCGGAGCAATTGATGATCTGTGGATTAACAGTAAAGGGGAGTATATAGTTGTAGATTACAAAGCAACAGCAAAAGAAGAGCCAAAGAAAGAGTTAACTGTTGGTGGTTTTGATGATGCATATAGGAAGCAAATGGAAATTTACCAATGGCTACTTCGTAAGAATGGTTTGAAAGTTTCCGACACAGGTTATTTTGTATATTGCACAGGGCGTCATGACCAACCAAGCTTCGACAAAGTAATTGAGTTTGATGTAAATTTAATTCCATACACTGGATCGGATTCATGGGTGGAACAAGTTATTTTGAACATCAAAGACTGTTTGGAAAGTTCTACAATCCCTGCGAGTGGGGCAGAGTGTGAACATTGTATGTGGTTCAATGCTCGTGTTGGTTTGGAAGGTCTTAAGATACAAAGTTCATCTACGCAAGAAGTGAAAGAATTAGATGTTCAATCTCCTCCTGTTAAGAAAACTGTAATCAAAAAAACTTCAACGAAAAAATCCATGTCCAAACCACTTGGTAGTACTTTATTTTAACCTCAAACAAGCGTATAATAGAGGTGTAGTTAATTATTAATTAATAAATATATGAGAAAAATTATAGCTTTTAGCGTGGCTACTTTTGCTGTTTTCATGTTGGCCTTAGCCCCAACAGTTAACGCAGTAGAATTTGTAGCTCCCGACAAAGACAAAGGTGATGTTACTATTTCATCTTCCGAAACACATCGTAATTTATACACAGCAGGGGGAAGTGTATTTATGAACGCTCCAGTTATGGGTGACTTGTACACTGCTGGTGGAAACTTAACAATTGAAGGTAATGTCGAACAAGATTTAGTTGTAGTTGGTGGAACTGTAAATATTAATGGAACAATTGGTGGAGATGTTCGTGTGTTAGGTGGAACTGTAATTGTTAATAATAAAATTTCTGGTGACCTTTTGGTATTTGGAGGAACTGTCCAAATTACAGAAAAAGCATCTGTTGGTGGTGACTTATTTGCTGGCGTAGGAACAATTAGTGTAGACGGTGCTGTAACTGGTAAGACAGAAATTATGGGTGAAGATGTTACTTTAAATTCAGCTATCAATGGCTCAGTATCTGTTAAAGAAAGCAAGAGCTTAACTATTGGTCCTAAAGCTGTTATCCCTCAAAAAATTACATATTCTGGTCAAACAGAAGCTGTAGTAAAAGACGGTGCAACTATTGCTGGAGTAGAATTCTCACAAGCACAAATAAACAAAACTCCTGCTAAAAATGCTCGTCATGCATTTGCTACTATGTTTACAGTAATGTTCTTAGTAAAACTAATTGGCATTACTATCCTTGGTTTAATTCTAATGAAGCTTTTCCCACAAACTTCAGTAACATCTGTTATGAAGATAAAAGATAACCCATGGGCAAACCTAGGTTGGGGAGCGATGTTCCTATTTGTTGGTCCAATTTTAGTTCTAATAACCGCATTCACAATAATTGGTTTGTACGTTGCAATTGCAGTGTTCATTGCTTGGTTGTTAGTACTAACCTTTGCTGGATTAACAGGCTCAACATTTGTTGGGGCGTGGGTTATTAGCAAGCTTTTCCAAAAACAAGAAGTTAAATATAACTGGCAAGCTTTATTGGCTGGATTAATTGTTGTATCTTTGGCAAGCATTATTCCAGTTTTGGGAATGCTAGCATTTCTTATACTATTATTAGTATCTTGTGGAGCAATGCTTCGTCAAATTGGAACGTTTAGTAAAAATCAATCTATATAATTAAATAACTAAGACCCGAGACCTCGCTAAATATAGAAGTAGAGAAGTAGGGAAGTAAGGAAATTTCAGATGGGAATATTCGATAAATTAAAAGATGTAAACGAAATGCGTAAGCAAGGCAAGCAAATTGAAATGATGCTTGCTGGCGAACAGGTAACAGGGAAGTCCCCAGGAGAAAAGATAAAAATTACTATTGATGGAAACCAGAAAGTAATTAGTGTTGAAGTACAAGATTCAATAGTAGGGGACCGTAAAGAAATTGCTCACAATATTCGCGAGGCGTTGGAAGATTTGAACAATAAACATAAAAAAATGCTCCAAAGTAAATTTGGAAGCATGTTGCAGTAGTTTGTTGCAAAAAATAATTATGGAAATGAAAAAGCCGCGGAAATTAATCTGCGGCTTTTTGCGAAA
>CAYODY010000007.1:0-3666 GCA_964402965.1 uncultured Candidatus Saccharibacteria bacterium | reverse complement strand
AAATAATTATGGAAATGAAAAAGCCGCGGAAATTAATCTGCGGCTTTTTGCGAAAAATTTACTTCTTTCCTTGTTGTTGTTCAAAATTGCATTCGGTGATCACATCACCAATAAGCACTGTGATTATAAAACTTAACAAAGCAACGAGTAAAAAGATTGCTATCGCGACTAATGCAACTGAAATGGTCGCTGAGTTTAAAACTGCAGCGAATACGTAAAGGATAATCCCAGTTGTTGCTCCAAGAGTAGGAAACAAAAACCAAGATCTATCCGTTAACCAGTTGATCGTAATAGCCATCCCAATGATAACGCCGGCGCTGACGCACAACAATCCTGCCATGATAACGCTCGGATCGATTAACGATCCGAAAGTTGTGTAAGATCCCGAAATGGGATTTACTGGTTGAATCGGTGATTCAATCAGTATTACCATAACAAAGAATGCTGACAACGCCCAAGACAAAAATTTCTGCATATGTTCTTGCATATTTTCCTCCAGAAAATTGAAATTCTAATTTAGCAAAGCCAGATTTGACTTTGTTAAATAACCTTGATATTATAACACAAATGGTAAAAAATGTCAATATAAAAGGGAATAGACCGAAAAAAGCACAAAACCGTCCTAAATCCAATGGTAAACGGGTTTTGATGGCGCTTTCTGGTGGAATAGATTCTGCAGTATCAGCATGGAAATTAATTCAAGATGGGTATGAAGTTGAAGCGGCGTTCATGAAAAATTACGCTCAAACAAAAGGATTAAAGTATGACGAATGTCCATGGCTAACAGATAGACAAGACGCTTTGCGCGTAGCGGCGTTTTTGGGTATACCTATGCATACCGTAAACTTTGAAAAAGAATACGAAAAGAATGTTTTGAATTATTTCTTCAAAGAATACAGTGCAGGACGTACACCAAACCCAGACGTAATGTGTAATAAAGAAATTAAATTTAAATTGCTATACAACTGGGCAATGAAAAATGGTTTTGATTATATTGCTACTGGGCACTATGCGCAAATTGGTGTTTCTAATTCGCGTGGTGTTCAAGCCAACAAAAGTGTCGCAAAACAGTCGAAAAAAGTACCTGTGGATAACTTTTCAAATTTAAAAATGACAGGGGAGACACAAAATCGGAAAAACATCGCTTCTTTTACGGCTTCAAGCACTAACACAGATACAAGCGACGCTATCTATACTCTTAACCGCAGTGCAGATGATTTTAAAGATCAAACATATTTTATCTATAATATTACCACTCCCCAACTTCAACATATACTCTTCCCTATCGGTTCAATGAAAAAATCTGAGGTGCGAGAGTTGGCAAAGAAGATCAACTTACCAAATGCAGAAAAGCGTGAAAGTATGGGTTTGTGCTTTGTAGGCAAAATTCGCCTAAAAGAATTTTTGGATCAGAAGCTTAAACCTAAGTCCGGTGCAATTGTAACAACAAGCGGTAAAAAGATTGGCGAGCATGAGGGATTGGCGTATTACACAATTGGTCAACGTCAGGGTGTGCGTGTAGGCGCCGATGGTCCGTGGTTTGTTGTTCGTAAAGATTTGAAAAAGAATGAGTTGGTTGTGATAAATAATCCAAAAGATAAATTACTACAAGTTAAAGAAATAGAAATTCACTCTGTTAACTGGATCACTCCGCCAAATTTTGCGAAAGGAGATTCCCCTGCTAAATCTAAGTCCATAAAATTTAATCCTCTTAAACTTAAAGCGCGCTTTAGACATCAAGGTGAATTGCAACCTATTACTGTTGAACTCATTCCTAGTAATAGTAAAAAAGGCGCGGACAAAGATTCTCACTATAAAGTTACTTTTTCCAAACCTCAACTAGCAATCGCTAGCGGACAAAGTTTGGTTATGTACGATGGTAAAGTTTGTGTTGGCGGTGGGGTAATTGTTTGACACCTGCGGATAAGCTGGTATAATTTTAGTAGTTATCAGGTGACGAAGCTCTTCGATAGAGTCGAACCTAAAAAAGTCTCTCATTTATGGGAGATTTTTTTATTGCGATTTTATCAGGACTTTATCAGTGTTTTGTTATATTTATTTTGGCGGGAGTTTGGAAGCTGAAATCAAGAAGTTTGGTCTTCACCTGATAACTGAATGGTTCGGCTAAGCTGTCGAATGCGGTGCGAGTCCGCCGGCTTCCGCCACAGCCGTTTATATGCTATCATAGATCTTGCTATGAAAAATAATGCTATATCTTACATACAGGCCAAAGTATTGCCTTGGCTTGCTCAAACAAAAAACTACACCCGGGTTGTAGGTGTAATTTTGTTTGTAATTGGTCTATTTGGTTTCGCGTTCCGATCAGATAATTCCTTACCTGACATCTATTTAATTAGCGCTCTAGTGCTAGGCTTCTGGGGAATTCTAATTTCAATGCTAAGTGGGGATGGGAAAGTGAGAGCTGAGCGAGACGAAAATAACTCTGATTCAACAAGTACAACTCCTGAACCAGAAGTTTAATTGGAATAGGAGATTATTGGAATTTAATAGAGTTTAGAATTCCGGTAAACTCTGCTGTTTGGTTTAAGTTTAGAGAGCCGTCAAAAGTATAATAGTACTCCCCTTTTTTCACACCAATTAAATTATCTGAAACAATTACGCCTTTCACGCCATTGAGCGAGTAAGGTGTTTGTTTTAATCCATCTAATCCAAGATATCCATCTTTACTCACATAAAAATGTATTGCTGTTTTTTCTTTAGGAACTGTTAAGGCGATATCATAAAACTTTTGTGCAGTTGTGCTAGTTTTTACAGTCCAAGTTTTTGGGTACTTGAAAGAAATAGGCATGGTTTTGTCTGTGTAAGTAAGCCAGTCTGTGGTATCTACTTTTGCTTGTAAATTAGATTGGACATAATTTTGTGACATGCGCTTTTGCATTTGTCCCATTTTGGATTGATGAGCCATGCTGGAGTTTATCACAGCAATGGTGTAATCTGACAAACTTATGGCTAAATATGTTAACAAAAGTGTGATGACCAACAGCCCAATAAAAATCTGAGATGTAGGTCGTATGTGTTTTAACATTTTATTTTGATTTTATAAATTATTTTGAATTTGGTTTTGAAGTTGATCTTGAGCCTCGTTCTGTACTTTATCTTTTATGTCGTCCTTAGTTTTGCTGTTAAGAGTTGAGTCAAAAACAGATTGTAGGTCTGCCTTAGTTCCGCAGTAGTACAAATGCTTGGTAAGGTTTGTGCAGTACCCAGGGTTTTTTTGGACGTATGAATATTTTGGCATGAACCAAATTAGTCCATATACAGCCAAAGCAATGAGAACGTAGAATCCGTATTTAGCTAGTTTGAGCATGTTTGTTTCAAGTTCAGTGTTTTAATCATTATATCATATTTTTAGCAGGTTGATAAAACGCCCAAATTTTCGTATAATGTCAAGGTTCGCAGAATAAACTTTGGGGTATAGCCAAGTGGTAAGGCAAGCGCCATAGGCTTGCGCAAGCAAGCCGTTAAGTAATAGAGGTCCGTAGCGGACCAGTGTTGTGAAATTAGTGAAAATTGAATTAAGCATTGATGGGGTATAGCCAAGTGGTAAGGCAAGCGGTTCTGGTCCGCTCATTCCTAGGTTCGAATCCTAGTACCCCAGCCACCTCGGGCTAGCCCGAGGAGCGTACCCGTCTCGGGCGCACGAGA
>CAYODY010000006.1:0-52441 GCA_964402965.1 uncultured Candidatus Saccharibacteria bacterium | reverse complement strand
TTACTTACAGGTGCAGTAAAGCTAATTGTTGCTTCTCCATTTCCATGAACAGCAGTCACGCCAGTTGGAGCACCAGGAACAGTTGCAGGGGTAACAGAATTGCTAGTCCCTGATGCAACGCTAGTACCACTAGCATTAGTTGCAGTCACTGTAAATGTATACGCAGTGCCGTTTGTTAAACCTGTCACTGTAATTGGTGATGAACCTCCAGTAGCAGAGAACCCACCAATGTTTGAAGTGACAGTATAAGTTGTAATAGTAGAGCTACCGTTATCTGCTGGAGGTGTAAAGCTAATTGTAGCCTCACCATTTCCAGCTACTGCAACAATATTTGTTGGCGCATCAGGAACAGTTTGATAACTAAAATATGGGGATGTATTATTTTCATCTATATCCCAAACTAGAGAAGTGAAATCCCAACCAACGAAGGTTGCTTGCTGCTCCATCTCTGCTGTTGTTTTACCAGTCATTCCGGATGGATCCGCACCATTACCAACACCATCACCAGCAGGCATTCCTGAAGTAGTAGTGTTCCAATATGTAGATACGTAAGTACCACTAGTTGGCAAACCAGTAATTCCGCCAACGTACTGAGTAGAAGCTGAGGAACCTGCCGCACCAGATGCGCCAGAACTTCCGCCAGTACCGCCAGTACCTGCGGAACCACCAGCACCACCGCTAGCACCACTTGTTTTAGTACCAGCTGGCGTGCCAGAAGAATATGTGTTTGTAATAACAGATGTAGTCTGACTACCTAATAGTCCGCCAACGTGAGCGTTCGCACCAGCACCACCAGCACCACCTGTTCCACCATTACCATTTGTTCCTGCACTACCTCCACCTGCAGCACCTCCATTACCACCATTACCTGCTGTACCTCCATTACCAGGAGTACCTGCAGTAACTGTAACATTTCCAATTGCGTAAGCATTTGAAATTGTTCCTGTATTTTGACCAACTAATCCACCACCAGTTACTGCACCGCCAACGCCTCCAACGCCACCGTTACCACCAATGGTTGCGTTACCACCATTTCCTGAACCACCACTTCCACCAATACCACCGTTACCACCATTACTTCCAGTACCACCCATAGAACCATTGCCACCTGTCATAGTAACGTTTCCGGAAGAATAACTAGTACTGAAACTTCCTGTTGTTAAATTGGCGCCAATGAAACCACCAGCAAAGCTTGCACCACCAGCTCCGCCGTTACCACCAGCTACAGTTGCACCACCTGCACCACCTGCAAGTGTTCCCCCATTACCACCTGTACCAGCAGAACCAGTTGCACCAGATGCACCACCGTTACCGCCAACTGTTGTAACATCTCCGGATGACCAAGAATATTGAATTACACCTGCAGTGAAATTGTATCCAGCGAAACCACCAGCATACAAAGCGCCACCTGCACCACCAACCGCAGTTACACCCTGCGCGCCACCTACACCACCAGCACCTGTAGCGCCACCGTTACCGCCGTTACCTGCAATACCGCCAGCACCACCTGTACCCCCAGCACTACCGTTTACAGTTACATCACCTTCAGCATAGTCAGCATACAAAGAACCAAGATTGTAACCAGCGAAACCACCACCATAAGTAATACCACCAACTATACCAGCACTTCTTGCACCAGAAGCACCGCCAGTACCGCCAGTACCAGCACCAAACCCATCACCACCATTACCACCGTTACCGCCTTTTCCACCAATACCTCCATTACCTCCAGTAAGAGTTACGTTTCCACTTGCATTCGAATCACGAATGGTTCTAGCAGTGTTATTCCACCCAGCGAAACCTCCGCCATAAACCACACCGCCTGCACCACCTGCTCCTCCGGCACCACCAACTCCACCAGTTGCACCAGCACCTGAAGTACTATCATAACCATCAGCTCCGGTACCACCTGTTCCACCAGTGCCGCCAGTACCGCCAATTCCAACTACATCACCTGTTGAATAAGAATAAAGTTGAATAGTACCATCGTTGTATCCAACGAATCCACCTATGAACAAATTACCTGCACCACCAGATGATCCTCCGGCTCCACCTGCACCACCAACTCCTACACTACCAGGTAAACCACCGTTACCGCCATTTCCACTATTACCACTATTACCACTAGTGCCTGTAACATCTCCAGTTGAATAACTGGTTGTAATAATATTAGTTGTGTTTAAGTTGCTTCCAATTAAACCACCAGCATAGCTAACTCCTCCGGCTCCGCCAGCACCGCCGGTACCGCCAGTACCACCAACATGGTTTCCTGTTCCAGCAGAACCATCGCCGCCGGTACCACCAGTATTTCCATTTGAACCATTTTTAGCTAAAGAAGTTACAGCCCCAGTAGAATATGAATACGAAATTATACCTGTTGCTCCATTGCTTCCAACTAAACCACCAGCATAGCTAGTGCCGCCAGTGCCTCCTGCGCCACCGGTACCGCCACTAGCAGCAGTTGAACCAGAAATATTTCCGCTTACACCACCGGCTCCACCAGCACCAGAAATTCCTGCTTCCCCACCATTCGAAGTCACATTTCCAGTGGCATAAGAGATACCACCAATAATACCAGCGCTACTACCAACTAAACCACCTGCATAGCTAGTACCACCAATTCCTCCTCCACCACCAGATCCACCAACTCCACCAATTGCTCCAGAACCACCAGTACTTCCAGAAACACCATTAGCACCATTACCACCTGTACCACCTGTTGCTATAACATTTCTAGTTGAATAGCTAGTTGTAATTAAAACAGCACCAACAAGTTGAGCGGTTAGACCACCAGCATATGCGGCACCACCTGTACCAGCAGCAGAAGCAGCGGAAGTTGCACCACCCGCTGCGCCAGATCCACCAGCTCCAGCTGTACCAGCGCTACCACCATTACCGCCAGTACCACCAGTAGCTGTTACTGTGTTTCCAGTTGAATATGAATTAAAGTATTTACTTCCTCCAGTGGTTACACCTCCATAACCAAGTAGACCACCAGCATCTGCTTCACCACCAGTACCGCCGGCTCCACCAATACCACTAGCGCCACCAACTGAGCTAGCTGCACCATTTGCTCCATTACCACCAGTACTACCCACACTTCCAATTCCACCAACGGCGGATACATTTCCAGTAGCATAAGAGGATATAACATCACTTAACCCTGTTGTGATTCTATTGTATCCAATTAAACCACCTGCGTAGGCAGCTCCGCCAACAGCACCAGCTACAACACCACCACCAGCGCCACCAGCTACTGTTGTGCGAGATGCACCACCATTTCCAGAAATTCCAGCTGTGCCAGCATTACCTCCAGTTGCGGAAACATTCCCTGTTGCATATGTATATAAAAAGTTGCTTGTTCCAGATGAGAAGTTACTCACACCAACTAGACCACCAGCATCTGCTTCACCACCAACACCTGCTGCACCTGCGACCGCACCAACAGAACCAATATGAGTAGAAGTTCCAGTTGAACCGTCTCCACCATTACCTCCATTACCACCGTTACCTCCGTTACCTGCAACTACTGTTACAGAACCTGTAGCATAAGAATTTAAAATTTGTAGTAGTTGAGTTGTTCCAACCATACGACCAACCAAGCCACCGCCATATGTTGCACCACCAACACCACCAGCGCCACCAATACCACCAGCTGCTGCTGTACCAGAAGATATCGAATTACCAGAAGTACCACCTGTTCCACCATTACCACCATTACCACCGTTACGTCCAGTAATATTTACAGATACCGAAGAATAAGAATTAGATTGAATTGTTCCAAGGTTATCACCAACCAAACCACCAATACCACGAGCACCGCCGGCACTACCAACACCACCGGCACCACCAATACCGCCCACAAAAGCCCCTACCCCACTTCCACCATTACCACCGTTACCACCTGAACCATCAGATTGTTCATCACCAGAAATAGTTAGAATTTCAGAATATGAGTTAGTAACAACTCCTGTTGCAGCACTTAGACCAACTAATCCTCCAATAAACACACCAGATTCTGTACCACCAGTACCGCCGGCACCACCAACACCGCCGGCACTTCCTCCAACTAAACCAGAACCACCATTACCTCCATTACCACCGTTCCCTGTAGCTCCACCATGAAAAACAATATTGCCTTTACCTGACCCTGTATGGAAACTTGCGTATGAGGATGTAATATCTGAAGTTGCATAACCAACTAGTCCTCCTGCATACACAATACCAGAAGCTCCACCGGCACCGCCGGCACTTCCTGCCACACCACTATTGTTCGCACCGCTTCGTCCAGCAGAACCATTTGCACCACTTCCACCTGTTACATTCAATGAAGTTTTAGAATATGATGATGTCTGAATAACTCCAGTTGAGTATCCAACCAAACCACCAGCATAAACAAACCCACCGGCACCGCCTGCTCCGCCTGCTCCGCCAATACCATAAATTGCTGTACCAGTACCAATACCGCCAATACCACCTTGTGCGCTAGCACCACCATTACCACCAACTGCAGTTACTGTTCCAGTTTGTGCGTAAGATGTTGTAATTGTACCTAATAGATTTTGTCCAACCAAACCACCAGCTTGAACTGAAGATCCCAAGCTACTTGCGCTGGCACCACCGGCACCGCCAATACCACCGGCACCACCAATATGATTAGTACCTAAAGATCCATCTCCACCGGCACCACCAGCGCCACCTGCACCGCCATTACCTCCTGTAGCGTTTACATCAGAAGTTGCATAAGAATTATTTATAATACCAGTTACTGCGCTACTTCTACCAACAAGACCACCAACACTAAGCGCACCAGAAACACCGCCAGCTGCACCTGCACCTCCTGCAGCTGCTGTACCATTAGTAATGTTTCCAGAAGCTCCAGCAGCTCCGCCAGTTCCGCCATTACCACCATTGCCAGCAAATCCGCTAACTGCACCAGTTGTATGATATGAACTTTGAATTGTTGCCGCGTGATCACCAATTAAACCACCAGTAAAGTTTGCACCTCCTGCAGCACCCACCGCACCTGCTCCGCCAATTCCACCAATAGCATTTGAACCGCCTGCACCACCTGTTCCACCATTACCAGAAGTACCGCCATTACCAGAAGTACCTTGAACTATTCCGGTTGAATACGAACTAACAATAATACCTGATGTTGCAAAACCTATCAAACCACCAGTGTATGAAATTCCACCAACACCGCCAGCGGCACCAACTGCACCAGCGCCACCTACAGAAGCAGAACCGCCGTTACCACCTGCACCACCGTTACCGCCAACTCCGCCGTTTCCAGAAACAGCTGTAACGTTACCAGTTGCATACGAAGTTCCTACATAAGCATTTGTTGTAACGAACCCAACCAAACCTCCGCTGTAGACATAACCACCAGTACCACCAATACCACCAGTTGCTCCGGCGCCACCAGTCATACCAGCACCGCCGTTACCACCTGCACCGCCAGCGCCACCAACACCACCAGAGTCACCAGTTACAGTTACATTACCTGTTGCGTATGAATTTAATATAGACGAACCAGCACCAGCAAGGTCACCAATTAAACCTCCTGCGCTAGTTGCAGTTGCCTGTGTTATACCACCAGCACCGCCGGCGCCACCAACACCGCCAATTGCACCATTTGAGCCATTAGCCCCAGCACCACCGTTACCGCCTGCATCTGCATTAATTACAATATTGTTTGATGAATGAATATTATCAAAAGTAACGTTGGCTAAAGAGTTGTGACCAACTGCGCCACCAACGTAAATTGCTCCAGTCGCACCACCAGCACCGCCGGCGCCACCTGTACCATCCCTACCACTAGCACCAGATGTTCCTCCTGCGCCACCGTTGCCACCAGTACCACCACCAATAGATACAACGACAGTCATCGTTCCACCAGAAGTACTTGAGTCAGAAATATTTCCATTACCCTGTCCTGCTAAACCACCCATTAATAAAGCACCACTAGATCCACCTGCTCCACCTAATCCACCAACACCGCCGTTATGACCGCCTGTACCAGCAGAACCATTACCACCAACACCGCCGTTTCCACCGTTTCCACCAGGTTTATTTAATGCAGACAGACTTCCAACAACTGTGGAATTGTGAATTACTCCTGGATTGTCACCAGCAAGACCACCAATGTAAGTTGCTCCGCCAGCACCACCAACACCACCTGTGCCTGCTGTTGCTGCTGTGCTTCCAGAAATATTTCCAGAAGCTCCTGCATTACCACCAACACCACCGTTTCCAGCTGCACCGCCAGAGACAGTTATTGTAGTAATTGTATAATTTACATCTTTAATTAAACCGATGTTTAGACCTGTAACACCACCACCATAACCTGCTCCGCCGGCTCCACCAGCACCGCCGTTACCACCGGCTCCACCAATCGCACCTGTTGAACTTCCACCAGTACTACCATTTCCACCAGTTGCACCAGTACCACCTGCACCACCAGTTGAAGTTACTGTACCAATATTATTAGAAGTGCTAATTGTAGATCCTAGAACACCGTTGTAACCAACAACACCGCCGGCATAACTTATACCACCAACACCACCTGCGCCACCGGCTACTCCAGCAACACCAGCAATGCCTGCACCACTATTACCAGCAGTACCTGCGGTACCACCATTACCGCCATTACCACCGGTAGCAGTTACATTTCCTTGAGCATACGATTCCGCACTGACAATACCAATATTCCAACCAACCAAACCTCCTGCAACGCCAATACCACCAGTACCACCACTAATACCAGCTATTCCAGATGCACCTGTTACAGCAGTAGAAGAACTACCTCCGTTAGATCCATTCGTACCAGCACTTCCGTTACCACCTGTAGCAGTTGCATTACCAGTTGCGTAAGATGCTCCTTGAATAATTCCATTTGTAATATTAAACCCTACCAAACCACCAGCATAAGCGGCACCACCGGCACGAAGAAGAATGTTAGCGGCAACATCTGTACCACCACTCGCGCCACCTGTTGCACCAATTGTACTACTACTACCATTACCTCCAGTACCTGGCGCACCGCCAAGACCAGCAACAGCAGTAGCATTGCCTGTTGCGTATGAACTAGATATTGTACCTGTATTCAAACCTACTAATCCACCAGCATAAGCAATTGCACCGGCTCCACCACCAGCACCTCCTGCACCACCAATTGCTCGAGTTCCGCCATCTCCACCTATTGCACCAGCACCAGAACTGCCTGAAGTCGAAGTAACATTAACTTCCGAGTATGATCCACTTTGGATAACTCCGCCAGTATTGTTGTGTCCAACAGCACCGCCACCATGAGCCACACCACCAACACCGCCGGCACCGCCAACGCCACCAACGCCACCAGTTGCTCCGGATCCACCTACCCCACCCGCTGCACCACCAGCACCAGCACCACCATTGCTTCCAGTTGCAACAACTGAACCAGTTTCAATATATGAATTTGTAATTGTCGAAGTATTCAAACCAGCTAATCCACCTGCATAGGCTGCTGCACCTGCACCACCAGCACCGCCTGTTGCACCAATTGCTCCAGCATGACTAGCGCCACCTGCAGATCCATTTCCTGCACTACCAGCAGCCGCACCATTTTTTCCAGCGCTTGCAGTTGCTGTAATAGTACCGGATGCATACGAATTTGAAATAGTATTTGCATTGTTCCCTACCAAACCACCAGCGTATGCAATTGCACCTGCACCACCAGCACCGCCAGTTCCGCCTGCTGCTGCAGCTGTAGAGTTAAAAGTGGCTGTAGTGGAACCACCGTTACCACCAGTTCCACCATCTCCTGGTGTACCACCAATAGCAGTTATGTTCCCACTAGAATATGATGTACCTTGAATAACACCAGTGCTTTGACCAGCAATACCACCACTACTAGCAACTCCACCAGCACCACCAGCAGCACCTGCGCCGCCAATTCCGCCAATAGCATTAGTTCCACCATTACCACCATTACCACCATTACCGCCTGTCCCTGCTGTACCACCAGTAGTAATAACATTACCAGTATTGTAAACTGTTGCGATTGGACCAAGTATATAGTTACCGATTACCCCTCCACCAAAAGCAGCTCCACCGGCACCGCCAATTGCACCCGCTGCACCGGCACCGCCAGTAGTAGAAGCCGCACCTGTCCCACCGGCACCGCCATTACCACCGTTTCCACCATTACCACCGTTAACGGTGATAGTGCCTGTAGAATATGAATTTAAAATTTCTCCATTAGAAGTATATCCAACAACACCGCCAACATAAGCAATACCTCCTGCTGCACCTGCTGTACCAGCAACTCCAGCAAGACTTGTTCCTCCAGAATTTCCATTAGCACCTGCGCCGCCGTTACCACCTGTTCCAGTAACAGCGCCTGTTGAGTACACATCTAATAGAGCAATACCTGAGTTGTTTCCAACAACACCACCAGCATAAATAATCGCTCCTACAGTTGCTGTTCCACCAGCCCCAGCTAAAGCACCTGTTCCGCCTGTTCCACCAACACCTGCAGCACCGCCATTACCAGCAGTTCCAATTACAGCCCCAGTTGTATGATAGCTACCTGTAATAGTTAAAGTATTATTACCAGCAACTCCACCAATATATAGAACACCTGCGGCACCACCTGTTCCACCCGCAACCCCAGCAATACCAACCAAACCTGCAGCACCAGTTGCTCCTGCACCGCCGTTACCACCTGTACCATTAACAGCATTTGTAGAATATACATTTTGAATTGCTCCAACGTTACTACCAACAACACCACCTGCATACGCAGAAGTTAAGTTTGCACTACCTCCTGTACCGGACGCACCACCTGTTCCATTTGAACCACTTGAACCTTTAGCACCACCAGCACCACCTGTTGCTCCGGCGCCACCATTGCCTCCAACTGCAGTCACAACTCCTGTATTAGAATTTGAAATTAAAATTACACCTGAGTTAATACCAACAAGTCCCCCAGCATAAGCACCACCACCTGCACCGCCAGTTGC
Source organism: uncultured Candidatus Saccharibacteria bacterium (assembly GCA_964402965.1). Taxonomy (GTDB): domain Bacteria; phylum Patescibacteriota; class Doudnabacteria; order UBA920; family UBA920; genus UBA920. The sequence goes on along the minus strand of CAYODY010000006.1, from coordinate 43,436 downwards.
TCCGGCGCCACCAGTTCCACCAGTATGAGCAGTTCCTGAAGCAGCACTTCCACCTGTGCCACCAACTTGTCCGTTTTGTCCATTTGAACCGGTAGCAGTAACGTCACCTGTTGCATAGTTTGGACTAGTAACTCCGCTAACAACTCCATCAGGATTATTCTGACCAACTAAACCGCCAGCCGTTGCTACACCACCGGCGCCACCAGCACCGCCATTACCGCCAGTTGCAGCAGTTCCTGTAGTTGCAACAGCACTTGCACCAGCTGTGCCACCAACTGAACCACTGCCAGAAGTACCACCTGTTGCAACAACATCTCCTGTTGCGTAAGATGCAAATCGAATATTTCCCAAGTTAACACCAACCAGACCACCAGCAAAACTAGCTCCACCGGCGCCACCAACGCCGCCGGCACCACCGGCGCCACCAATTGCCGCTGTCCCACCATTACCACCTGTGCCAGCCGAACCAGCAGATCCAGCAGTGCCACCAGTTGCAGTGACATTTCCTGTTGCGTAAGAAGTTACTACTAGCCCTGAGTTAACCCATCCAATTAAACCACCTGTGTAACTAATTCCACCAACACCACCTGCACCTACACCGCCACCAGCGCCACCAATTCCAGAACCAGAGTTAGTACCACCTGTTCCACCATTACCAGAGTTTCCACCAGTTCCACCTGTTCCTGTTACAACAGCAGATGAATTAGAATCATTTATGCTACCTTGTGCAGAATATCCAATTAGCCCTCCACTATACACAACTGCACCAGCGCCACCTGCTAAAGAAGTTCCTCCTGCACCTGCAACAGTTGCACCGCTAGTTGTATTACCACCAGCTCCTGCATTACCTGAGTTACCTCCTGCTCCACCAGTTCCAGTTACAGAACCAGAAATACTTATGTTGGTAATAGTTCCTGCATTGTATCCTGCTAAACCTCCTATGTATAAAATGCTTCCTGCAGTACCTACTGTTCCAGTTCCACCTGCTGTTGGTGTAACACCACTAGTTCCTGCCGCACCATCTGATCCGTTCGCACCAGCAATACCAATTCCTGTAATAGAGACATCTGTTAAGGTTAGATTTTTTATGTCACCTAATGTATACCCGAAAAGACCTACGTAAGTAAGAGTGGTTGAATTTATATATAAATCAGTGATTTCATAACCAGCACCATCAAAATTCCCAGTAAAGTTGGTTGTGTTCGTTCCTACGGGAACAAAACCTTCGCCAGAATTCCACCCAGAAGTCACAGATGCATCAATGTTACCATTTAATTTATAAGAGTTTGCTAAGTTTGTTTTCATTGCTTGCAAACCGTAAACATCAAAAATAATAAATGGATCTGTGCTAATTCCAGTTCCAGTATATCTTCTGAATGTGCCAGCGGTAATGGAAAAACTTCCTGTTGCTGAGAAAGTGTCTGTTGCTGGATTAGGAGTTGTCCAAGTTGCCGCTGTGACTTGAGAATAATTCCCCGATTGTCCGCCAGAGTTTGTAATTGTTAAATCTGCATTTTGAGTAATGGTGCCAGTGAATCCATTTATCGTAAGTGATCCGATAGTAAATGCTGTATCAATGTTTATGATGTCTGAAGCAGAACCAGATGATGCATCAAAAATTACTGCAGTAGTTGCATCTGGAGTGTTAGCAGCATTTGGTGCACCACCAGAAGATGTTGCCCAATGGTTAGTTGCATCTGACCAATCACCAGATCCACCAACCCAATATGCAGTTACTGGAGGATCAACAATGTAGTCAATGTCTACATTGCCAATAATTTTTAGATCGAAAGTATCTGATGCTGAAGTTAAGTTAGTTAAAACTATTCTATACTTTCCATTTTCTAAAATTGCGTTAAATGTTGCTATGAGTTCACCGTCTGTTGTATATACTTCAATTACTGCTGGTTCGTTTGCGTTTGTTGCTCTAGCATAAATTGTGATGTCATTTGTATTTTGTAATACTTTTTCAAAAGTAACTCTAACTATTTGTCCATCTGTTACTGATGCATAGTTGTCGTCTTTAACTCTAACTGTATCGTAAATATCAGCAAGAACATTTTTATCTGCATCTAAAAGTAAAGCTTTAGAAATGTAAATGATTTCAAAAGTCTGCGTTGAAAGATGAGGAACAATCCATCGTAGATGATCTATGTAACCGTTGCCATCTTGATCTTCTGCAAAGAATTGCATTTCTAAGTTACCATTGTTCTTCCAGTTGATTTTAATTTTGTCTTCATCACCAACTAAAAAGATTTCTGGGATTTCTGTTTGAACAGGAACATTGATGAACAGAGATTCATCTGCGTCTGCAGGTGAAGATACAACAACTGTTTTTCCACTCTCTGAATATTCTTCTAAAATATTTGGTGGTGGTACTTGCGAAGAATTTGTCTCTGTTACATTTGTTGTTTGTGGAACTTCTGAAGAATTTGTTTCTGATGTATTAGTCTCATTGCTCGGATCAGAATTTACAACTTCTTCCGGCAAAATGTCTTCCGGAGTTGTAACAACATTATTGTCATTCACAATTTCTTCTGGAAGAATATTTTGATCTTCAACTAAATTAGAAGTTGCGTCAGAAACTTCTTGTTCAATAACAGTATTAGTATTTGAGTCTGCTAAATTTTGAGATTGTTCAGAGGAAGAATCTATTATGACATCTTCAGCATAGACTTTAACTGGATTGGAAAAAATTAAAAAAGTTGCAACAACAAAAAAACTTGCAAGTACAGAATATTTAAATTTGCTAGTAGCTTTTTGCATTAACTTTTAGAATGAAATTTTGTTTTTATTTTGCAAAATCAGAAAATTTTTAAGACAATTTTAGGAAATATTTTCCGACTAGTATTTAATTGTTTTTTTGTTTCAAATTCAACTGAACTATACATTTATTTTAACATATTTTTGCTGTTTTGAACAGAGAAAAACTTTATAAAATAATTAATTTGCAATAGAAGATTTTGTTTTTATAAATTCACTTTTAGCTTATGCAAAGATCAATTTATTACTCTTTAACATCTCTTCGTCAATCATAAAAAGGTATTAGTTAAGATAAATAAGTAAATAGTAAATAAATGTATGCATAAATTCCCGCAGAAAAAATTCTTTAGAATACCGAAAGTATAACTAAAAAAGTATTTTTACTCTTTAAGCATTCTCAACGCTACTTTAAAAATTTATTTTACAACTCTTCACTTAAAATTTTTTCTATAATATTTTCTAATGATGTAGAATTTCAAAAGATATACACAGCTAAAATTCCATTAGTTATATGACGTTCATTAGCTCAACTACCTTGAACCTACCTTGAACCTACCCCAAGCTACTTAGTAACGTAAATTTTTGTTACTATATAAGTATGAATAAAAACAAAAATCATTCGCCTGGATTAAAAATCAATTCAGAGAATATTGAGTCAGAATTTGTTGAGTTAAAGGAAGATGAAGTCTTAAAACTTTTTGAAGTATCACGTGATGGTCTTAGCATCAAAGAAGCAAAAAAGCGTTTGGCTAAGTACGGACAGAATGACCCAACCCCCCGAAAAGATAGACATATTATTTTAGAGTTCATTTCTCGTTTAGCAAATCCATTAGTGATTACACTTTTTGTAATCGCATTACTTTCATTTTTGTTTGGAGAAAAAATAAGTGCAGTACTTGTAAGCGTTATGGCAGTTACAAGTGTTGTACTTTCTTTTATTCAGGAGTACCGTGCACAAAAAAATGTAGACAAGTTAATTGACCTAGTGCAAGTTACAACTGATGTAATACGTTCTGGAAAAGTTTCTGAAATTAAAATGAAAGAGGTAGTACCAGGAGACATAATTAGTTTATCAGCAGGAGATTTAATTCCAGCAGATCTTAGAATTATTTTTGCAAAAGATTTATTTGTTAATCAATCTTCGTTCACTGGTGAATCTTACCCTGCAGAAAAATATAGCGCTCAGCAAAAAACCAATCACACATCACTCTCCACTATGTCAAACATTGTACTAATGGGATCTAGTGTTGTTAGTGGAACTGCACTCGGAGTAGTTTTGCGCACAGGAATTGAAACTGAACTCGGACGTATGTCGCAACAGATGCAAGCAACAACACAACAAACTTCTTTTGACAAAGGTGTGAAAGATTTTACCATAATGATCATAAAATTTATGATCTCACTTGCACTAATTGTTTTTATCATCAACGCGGTTGCAAAAGGAAATCTAGTTGAAGCATTTTTATTTGCATTAGCTGTTGCAGTTGGACTTGCTCCGGAAATGTTACCAATGGAAGTTGCAATTAATCTTTCACGAGGAGCGATAGATATGGCGCGCAAAGGTGTAATTGTAAAACGTCTTGATTCAATTCAAAATTTTGGAGCAATGGACATTCTTTGCACAGACAAAACAGGCACACTGACAATGGACAACATTACTTTAGTGAAACACATCAATGCTCACGCAAAAGATGATGAAGATGTTTTGCGAACTGCGTATATTAGTAGTTACTTCCAAACTGGACTACGAGGTGTTTTAGAATCAGCAATTTTAAAACACGAACATATGTCATTGGGAGCGTACAAAAAAATCGACGAAATTCCTTTTGACTTTGACAGACGCATACTATCCGTAATTATTAATGACCATAAAGCAACTAAAATCATTACCAAAGGTGCTCCAGAATCTATTTTAGATAGGTGTAACCGCTTCGAGATTGATGGCAAAGTTTCCAGTCTAACATCCGCGCGGAAAGCAATTCTTCGTGATGAATACGATAAGTTAAGCGCGGACGGCTTACGTGTTTTAGCTATCGCTTACAACAACTACTCCACAGCACACAAAAAAAGCTTTTCTACAGAAGATGAAAAAGATTTAATCTTTAAAGGTTTTGTTTGCTTCATAGATCCTCCAAAACCAACAGTCAAAGATACAATTTTAGATTTAGAAAATTCAGGAATAAAGTTAAAAATTCTTTCAGGTGACAATGAATTAGTTACGCTAAAAATATGTAGCGAAGTTGGAATAGTAGTAGAGGGCAAAATAAATGGTACTCAGATAGAAAAACTTTCAGACACCGTCCTTGCAAAAAAGGTTGAAAACATAAACATCTTTACAAGACTAAACCCTTTACAGAAAAAACGCATAATTAATTTACTTCAAAAGAATGGTCATATAGTAGGTTACTTAGGTGATGGAATTAATGACGCACCCGCACTTAAATCTGCCGATGTTGGAATTTCTGTAAACAACGCAGTTGGAATTGCCAAAGACACAGCTGATATAATCTTACTTAAAAAAAGTTTACGAGTTTTAACTGACTGCGTAGTTGAAGGCCGTAAAACTTTTGGAAATATAGTGAAGTACATTAAAATGGGTGCAAGCTCTAACTTTGGAAATATGTTCAGTATGATTGGTGCGAGCTTACTTCTCCCCTTCCTTCCAATGCTCCCTGTGCAAATTTTGTTAAATAACTTTCTATACGACTTCTCACAAACATCTTTACCAACCGATACAGTTGATGAAGAATACTTAGATAGGCCACGTCCATGGAACATTTCTTTTGTAAAGAAATTTATGGTATTCATTGGTCCAATAAGTTCTCTATTCGACTATATTACTTTTGGCGTTTTGTGGTTTGTGTTTGCCGCAAATACACCAGCCAACCAAGCGTTGTTTCAAACAGGATGGTTCATTGAATCTATTACCACTCAGACACTTGTAATCTACATCATCCGAACAAACAAAATTCCATTCCTACAAAGCAATCCAAGTAAAGCATTGGTTATAACCACATTAACTGTTTTGTTTTTTGCATACTTACTTGTAAACACACACTTTGGTTCGTACTTAGGATTCACACATTTACCATTAATGTTCTACGGAATCCTAGCTGTAATTGTTATTACATACTTAACCACAGTGCAATTAGTAAAAACTTGGTTCCTTAGAAAATTTGGAAACGCTTAGAAGATTTGGATGTCCATAGAATTCCGTAAAAGTTTTCAAACTCTCAGTAAATGGACAATGGCCTTAAAAAATGCTATAATTAAGGTACAAAAGCACAATACTTGAAACAAAAACAAAACTAAAATTTATATGTCTGTTGAAGAATTCGAAATTGGTAAAAGCCCTGAGGAGATACTAATGGAATCCGCGAATGAATCGTGGCGCAATCCAGAACACTCAGTTTTTATTGTATCTGAAAACAAAGACTTGAATTATAAAGAATGTTATGACAGAGAAATTGCTATATCAAAAGAGATATTTAACGAGATTAGCTCTGTGGCAAATCAAGAGATTCCTCCAGGAAAATATATTCTATTTGTAGACATGGCAGATCCTGGTTCAATGGGAAATCCTAAGCTTACTACTATAGACCAAGATAGGTTAGAAAAAATGTTTGAAGCAGAAACAGGCTCACCAGACACTACGCAAGATTTCCAACCAGCAAACATGCGACACTGCTTTGGCTTCTTACCGAATGATACAAGATTTGTTACCGTTAAACCTTTTAAAGAAGAAATGCCCGCAGACTTAAACGGTTGCGTTGGAATAATTTTAAGTGGTTCAGAAACAAATATTAAAGACGAACAAATTCCAGAACGAATTGCAATGACAAAAAAAGTTTTGGCATTTGTGTTAAATGCCAAGCAATTAGGAATTCCAATGTTTGGCATTTGTTTTGGAAGTCAACTTCTAAATTCTGTGTTTCGTGCGACTGTAGATTGGATTAGAGATTTAAATACCGAAGAGCAATTGGAAGAAACAGGATTGGTATTACTACAAAAAACAGACTTAGGTAAACAAGCAGGTTCTGCACTTGAACAATTGCCGGATCAGTTTTACGTCCACGCTAGTCACAAACAAGAAGTTCTTGCAGAAAGCATGCCTGAGGAATTAGAAATTCTTGCTAAAAGTGATACTAGTCAAGTTCAAATAGTTCGTCTAAAAAATTCAGACATGATTTGGGCAATTCAAAACCACATTGAATGTGGTGACACTCGAGCAGATGTAATTAACTCTATGTATGGAGTTGCAAACAAAGATCCGCATCTTTTCCAAAACGAATCCAGTAAAGCTCGACGAGTATTATGTCCAAACTTTCTAAAAATAGCTGGTGCCTTTTCTAAAAAATAATTAAATAAAAATCATTATGAATATTCATCCAATCTTTGTCCACTTCCCTGTTGCACTCTTAACAATCTATGCAATTTTGGAAATTTTGCATTTTAAAAAGTTAAACACCACAACATTCATCCAAATTAAAACTGCGTTCTTGTTAATTGGATCGATTTCCTTGTTTAGTGCATTAAGCACTGGAGAATTAGCAGCTGAAAGCGGTAAAGGTATTCAACATATTGTTCAGACTCATGAGCTTTATGCAAAACTAACAACTGCAATTTTTGGTCTTCTATCTATTAACTACTTTGTTCTATTAGTAAATGAGTTTTTCACTAATCGCCCAATTCCGTTCGGGCTAAAGAATATTTGGACATCAATTTTAAGTTTACGAGCAAAAATTTATCACGCACCAGTACTAGTTCTCTTGGCCATAATTGGTTTAATAGTATTAACCATTACAGGATCTCTTGGTGGATATATGGTCTACGGGGCAGGTAATGACTTTATTACTGATGCTGTTGTAAACCTAATACTCAAATAGGGTGTATAATATAGATATGAAAATCAAAGTAAAACAACACACAATGTCTGGAGCACTATGGTTTGCGGCTTGGATGTTTACCATCGGCTACGCTCACCTAGATTTTTGGCAAAGTGTATTCGCCATTGTAGTATGGCCACTCTACCTAGGTAGAATTTGGGGTGCTTAATTTAACCTTGAATAGTTACCAAAAGAATTGCTCTAATATTTGTCTATATAATAGATATAACTATTTAGAGCGCAATCATTCATAACGTTAACCAAAGTTAACCGTTAGTTTAAATTACTTAAAAAACAAAAATGAATTTATCAGAAGAGCTAAAAAAACTAGTTTCAGGAGATGTTGTTTCTACAGAAGAAGCCCGCACCACTTACAGCCACGACGCTAGCCTATTTGAAATAAAACCCGAAGTAATAGTTTACCCTAAAAATGTAGATGATCTTTGCCATATTGTTAACTATGTAGTAGAAAATAAATCCAAAAATCCGAATCTGTCGCTCACTGCTCGCAGTGGTGGAACAGATATGTCTGGTGGAGCAATTAACGACTCCATTATTTTGGCATTCGATAAATACTTCAATCAACTTGGTGATGTTCAGGGCACACAAATCACTACTCAACCTGGCGTGTACTATCATGACTTTGAACCAAAAACCTTGGCACATAACTTAATTTTTCCTTCTTACCCTGCCTCACGAGAAATTTGTATGATGGGAGGAATTGTAAATAATAATTCTGGAGGAGAAAAATCATTAACATACGGTAAAACAGAGCGATACGTTAAACAAGTTAAAATGGTTTTAGCAGATGGCAAAGAGCATACCATTAAACCACTTGCAGGTGAAGAACTAAAAGCCAAGCTTGCAGAAGAAGGTTTTGAAGGAGATTTATATAGAACAATTTTTCAAATACTCCAAGAAGATGAGAAAATCATCAAAGAAAGCAAACCACAAGTTAGCAAAAACTCCACTGGTTACAATGTGTGGGATGCATGGGACGGTACAACTTTAGACTTAACCAAGCTAATAGTTGGCGCACAAGGGACACTTGGATTAATGACAGAAGCAACTTTCGACCTAGTTCCTGCAAAAAGCATGTCAGGAATGATTGTTATTTTTATGTCTTCACTAAAAGGCTTAGGTGAAATTATAAATGCGCTTTTACCTCTAAAACCAAGTACATTAGAATCTTTTGATGATCATACACTCCAATTCGCCTTTAGATTTTTCTACAGCTTCCGCAAAACATTAGGCTGGAAAAAATTCCTACTGCTTGGCATGAGTTTCATCCCTGTACTGAGAAACGTAATTCGCTATCTACCTCACTTCCCCAAGCTAGTAATGATGGCTGAGTTTGAAGGAAATTCTCAAGAAGAAATAGATGCTAAATTAACTCTTGTAGAAAACGCCATGAAACCTTTCGATGTTAGTTTGCAAAGAGCTGAAGACAAACATCATGAAGAAAAGTTTTGGACTGTTCGACGAGAAAGCTTTAATTTACTTCGCAAGAATGTTAAACATAAACACACAGCACCTTTCATTGACGACCTTATTGTGCCGCCTCAGCATCTGCCAGAATTTTTACCAACACTGATTGAAATCCTTGAAAGATATAAACTACTCTACACTATTGCTGGTCACATGGGCGACGGAAACTTCCACATCATTCCATTAATGGATTTAAGCATTCCAACTGAACGCGAAAAAATTCCACTTGTTCTAAACGAAGTAACTACTCTCGTTCTAAAATACAACGGTTCACTTTCTGGTGAGCACAATGATGGTTTAATTCGTGGACCGTTCTTACCAAAAATGTATTCTCCTGAAATAATAGATTTGTTCAAACAGATTAAAAAAACATTTGATCCGCTAGGTATATTTAACCCTCATAAAAAAACCTCAGCCGAATGGGACTACTCCAAAAATCACATTAGGCAGGGATTTTAAAAAATAATTAACATAGAACAAAATGAAGAGAGTATCTCTTACTTGGCTCGTACTCATACAATGGGTATTGGCGTTCGAATGGCTCCACTCCGGTTGGGGTAAGTGGGCCGAATCTGGGTTTATAGACAACATCTCAAAAACCCTACAAACCTTTGCGGCAAAGACACCGTATACATCTTATGGTGAATTCTTGACCAGCATAGCTGTTCCAAATGCAGACCTATTTGGCAATCTAATTCGATTGGGTGAAATGGGAGTTGGGTTAGCCCTTGCAATTGGGGGTATTTGGCTAGTCTACAAAAAGACCATTCCTAGCTATGTAGTAGCAATCCTAGTAATTGCTTCCATAGGTGGAGCCTTAATGAACCTGAACTTCTTCTTAGCGTCTGGATGGTCCAGCCCATCAACTTGGGGTCTAAATCTACTTATGTTCTCAGTACACGTCATTTTTGCGATATATTACATAGTAAACCGCAAGGAAATATCTAGTTAAAGGCCAAATTTCGACTGTCCGAAATCCTTCTAAAAACACGCAATTCTTAGCTCTAAGAATAGCGTGTTTTTAAATTTCAGTGGATAACTTTTGGCAGTTTTGCCAAACTCCTCATAACTAAGACGTTTGGCAAAATATCAAGATGTAGTGGTATAATATATAGACAAGCACTACATATAGTATTAATCTACCCCGCCGGGTAAAAGGAAAAACAAATGGAAAACACACAGAACTCAGATCAAAACCTTCAAAACCGTACCAAGAACGCACTTAGCGAATTGGGAGAAAAAATATTTTTAGACCGTTACGCAATTAAAGATACAAACAAAGACACCTTGAATGCCGGCGATACTGTAGTTGTATGTGTGAACTTAAAAACAGGTCAAAGAGAAATTGCTGTTGCAGAAGAAATCAACCGCGACACAAAAGAAGTTACTGTTCGCCTACGCGATGGAAGCACCTCTGTATTCTCCATGGACCACTTAGATAAACCTTTGGAAACCAAACCAGAACAAATGTTCGAACGTATTGCAAAACACATTGCAAGCGTAGAAAAAACAGATGAGAAGAAAACTGAATGGGAAGAAAAGTTTCGTAACTTAATGGAAGACTGGAAGTACGTTCCTGCAGGTCGTATTTACACAGGAGCTGGTACTGGTCAAAATTTAACTTTCTACAACTGTTACGTTATTCCAAGCCCTGTAGATTCTCGTGGCGGAATTTTCGATACACTCAGCAACATGGCAGAAATTATGTCTCGTGGTGGTGGTGTGGGAATTAACATGTCCTCTCTTCGCCCACGCTATGCTTATGTAAAAGGTGTGAACGGACGCAGTTCTGGTTCTGTTTCTTGGGCATCTCTATACAGTTTTGTTACAGGATTAATAGAACAAGGTGGTAGCCGTCGCGGTGCACTAATGCTTATTCTAAATGTTTGGCATCCAGATGTACTAGACTTTATTAACGCCAAAAAAGAAGCTGGTAAAATTACTAACGCAAATATTTCTGTTGGAATTACAGACGACTTTATGGCCGCTGTAAAAGCTGATGCATCTTGGGATTTAATTTTCCCAGACACTTCCGACAAACTTTACAACACCGTCTGGGATGGTGACTTAAAGAAATGGCAAGCCGCAGGCGGTAAAGTGATTAAGCACAAAACAGTTCAAGCTCGCGAAATTTGGGACAATATTATTTCCTCTGCGTGGAGCAGTGCTGAACCTGGAGTTTACTTTATTGACCGTGCAAACTATGCATCCAACTCTTACTACTACTCTACCCTACAATGTACTAACCCATGTGGGGAACAACCTCTTCCTGCTTGGGGAGTATGTAACCTAGGTCACGTTAATCTAGCTCGTCACATAACAGCTGACTCCAAAGATGTAGACTGGAATAGTCTAAAGCAAACAGTTAAACACGCTGTTCGTTTTCAAGACAACGTCATAGATGCGACCCCTTACTTCTTTGACCAGAACAAAGATCAACAACTTAGCGAACGCCGTATTGGTCTAGGTACTCTTGGTCTTGCAGAAATGATGATCCGCCTAGGAATTCGCTACGGAAGCGAAGAATCTGTAAAATTCATAGATAAACTATACCAATTCATTGCTATTACTTCTTACGAAACTTCTGTTGAACTAGCTCGAGAAAAAGGCGCATTTGCGAGGTTTGATGCAGAAAAGTTTGTGAAGAGCGGTTTCATGAAGAGCATGCCTGAATACATTCAAAACTTGGTTGCTGAATATGGAATTCGCAATGCAACTATTCTAACTCAGGCTCCAACAGGAACTGTTGGAACAATGGTAGGAACCTCTACAGGAATTGAACCGTTCTTCTCATGGAAGTATTTCCGCAAGAGCCGTTTAGGTGTTCACGAAGAACATATTAAGATTGCTAAAGACTGGTTAGAAACCCATAAAGAAACTGAACAACTTCCAAATGAATTTGTTACAGCAATGGAACTAACTCCAGAAGAACACGTAAGAGTTCAAGCTGCAGTTCAACGCTGGATGGACAGCGCTATTTCTAAAACATGTAACGCACCTAGCGACTATACCGTAGAACAAACCAAGAAACTTTACGAAATGATGTACGACCTTGGTTGTAAAGGTGGAACAATTTACCGTGACGGTAGCAGAGACGAACAAGTTCTAGCTGTTGATCAAAAAAATCTTGGCAAGGATGCTTTGAGTAATGAAGTTGTTGGAAAAGAAGTAATGTCTGTTACACATGGCGATGTAAAACTAAAATTGGCAGCACGCGAACGTCCAAGTGTAATGGGAGGAATGACTTACAAACTTAAAACAGCGTATGGTCATTTGTACGTTACTATTAACGAAGATGAAACCGGTCCATTCGAAGTATTTGCTTCTCTAGGAAAAGCTGGTGGTTTCTTTAGCGCACAAACCGAAGCTATTACTCGTTTAATTTCTCTTGCATTGCGTTCTAACGTAGCAACAGAAGAAGTTATTAGCCAATTAAAAGGAATTCGTGGACCTGACGTTCTGTTTAGCAATGGAGAAACTCTATACTCCCTACCAGATGCTATTGGCAAACTGTTAGAGCGCCATATTAAAAGTAAGAATGCTTTAACTAGCTCTGCCCCATCAGATACTGAAACTAGTGATGACGAAGCAAGCACAGAAGAAACTCTCGCCCATGCTAAACCTGAAGTCCAACCTGAACTCAAAACCATTCAGGCACAAGCTGAAACTAAATACAACGAACCATCTCCAGCGTCTATAGCTAATTTAGGTAACGTGCCAGTGTGCGCAAGTTGTGGTGGAATGTTAATTATGGCTGAAGGATGTATTAAGTGCGAAACTTGCGGTTATAGCAAGTGTGGGTAAAACCCAAAAGAAATGGATACACAAACAAAACAAAAAGGATTAGTAATGGCTCATATTGGGGCTGGGAAAGGCAAAACTACGGCGGCAATGGGAGTAGTTGCACGTGCCAGTGGTGCAGGAATGAACGTTTGTATTTTGCAATTTGTAAAAGCTGAGCGTGGCACCCAACAAGATCCAAACGATATATCAAAAGGAGAATGGCCGCTATCTAAAGAAATTATCTTCTTTGAAGGTGTAACCATTCCAGAAGGTCTTGGTAAAATTACCACCAAGCAATTTGGTAAAGGTTTTGTAGGAATTCTTGGTGATGATAAAAACAAAGACATTCATATTGCAGCTGCGCTAAATGGAATAGAACAAGCAAGAGAAATTATCCACTCAGGAGAATACCAACTTGTAGTACTAGATGAAATTATTTCTTCATTAGAACTTGGGCTTCTTACAGAAGAACAAGTTATAGACTTGATTAAAAATAAACCTGAATCAATTCATCTAATACTTACTGGACACAACAAGTACGAGAAGCTGTTTGAACTTTGTGATTTAGTTACAGAAATGAAAATGATCAAGCATCCCTATTACAACGGATTACTTGCACAAGAAGGAATTGACTTCTAAATGGTTAATCAGCTAAAGTTAAGAGATGCGAAAAATAACTAAATTGCAGACTAAAAAAATTAGAATTTTCACTGTAGCTTTACTAGCTTTTGGTTTATTGGCGGCAGGGTGCAATAAACAAAGCCCCCCAACAGAAACCCAAGAGCAAACACAGGAAAAAACACAAGAAGAAACACAAGGACAGACACCAGAGCAGACGAATACAGAAAAAGTAAACCTACAGAACTCGGGAGAAGACCAACAAAACTCCAGTCAAACAACCCAATCTCAAACCCCGCAATTACCAAACGAACCCTCTCAAGCAAATGTAATAGAATACAATGGAGAAGATGGTAAAAATGCTTTAACAATTTTAAAATCTAAGTACACAGTTGGGACACAAGAATTTTCAGGAATTGGTGAATTCGTAACAAGCATTAATGGAGTCACTCCGGACAGTAAACACTTTTGGGCTTTCTATGTTAACGGTAAATCTAGTAATATAGGAGCTAGTCAGTACATAACAAAGTCTACAGACAAACTTGAGTGGAAATTAGAAACAATCAATAATTAGAAGCAATCAATAATTAGAAACAATGAAAATATCAAAAAATTACATCATAATATACTTTATTATTCTAGTAGCGATTGCCAGCAGGTTTGTTCCTCACATGGTTAATCTTTCAGCAATTACAGCAATTGGCATCTTCTCAGCGGTGTATTTAACAAAAAAAGAAGCTATCGGAATTACCTTAATAGCTCGTTTAGTCTCTGATTTATTTCTAGGATTTTTCTCTTGGCCTTTAATGGTAGCCGTATATCTTTCCCATCTAGCTGGAATTGTTTTCGGTTTATGGATTAAAAAATCCAACGAACTCAATGGCGGACAAACTTTTACTCGCTGGGCAAAAATTATTTTCTCTGGATTTGGCTCCGCCTTTGTGTTTTACATTGTCACAAACTTTGTCGCGTTTTACCCAGAATTCTACCCTCAAAACATATCAGGCTTAATTGCTTCCTATGCCAATGGCTTGCCATTCCTACGCGGAACTTTAGTCGGTGATGTTGGTTATACAATTGCGTTATTCGGTACTTTTGCTTTGGTAAAATCTTTGGCAAACATTCGTGCAAAAAAAGTTACAATGAATCCTAATTTTTCTTTAAAGTAATTGCGTAAGTTTTTGGGAACATTTTTTTTGCAATTGTAAATATTCCGTAAGTCATGAACGGAGCAGCAAACACATCAATAGAATAATGAATGTGTCCTAGCAGAACCGCGACTCCAAACACGAACGATAGTCCGAAAAAGAATTTACCCCAAAACTTTTCTCGAATAAATATTAGGCCCATCAGGAATGGTGCGCCAGTATGACCAGAAAAGAAAAAATCATTACTTGAATTGTAGATAAAATTATAAAGCCAAAAACCAACACTTTGAGTATCAAAAGTAATTTGGTGTGGGCTAATCCCAAGATGAGTTAAAGAAATAAAAAACGAACGAACAATTACAAACATTGAAATTGCTATTCCGGTAAACATTAAATACTTTGGCTTCCAAAGCAACAGACCTATCAGTACAAAGGTAAGAATTAAAGCTCCTTGCACGATAATAAAGTCTATGTTGAAACTTGGAATATGACTAAGAATTAAATCTCCAACAGCAACTCCATTAGTCTGTTGAACGTAAGTATCTGCAACATGTTGAATAATTAGGGCAATTACAAAAAACCCCAATACCTTCGTTACTTCATCTAGATGCTCACGAGTCCAAAATGTCCTATGACGATTATATAGTTTATGTACGATAGTATGCATAAACTCATTATATCAAAAAACCACCTGCTTAGGTGGTTTTCTGTTGATTAATTTATTTGATTAATTTATTCCGGACCCATCACGTGGACCCATATGATTATCCATCATATCTCGTCCCATACCCACTCCTTTTCCTCGACCCATTTCTCGACCCATTTCTCTGGCAAAGTCAGGATTTAAGTATCCAGATGGAATATTATTGTCTTTTTCCCACTGCTTCAAATCTGCTTTTAGCTTATCCATAAAAGCCCTGTGCTCAGCTAGAGTCTGAGTTTCAAGATTGTCTCTATTTACTTCAAACTGTGCCTTAATTTCAGCACGCTTAGCAATAATTTTATCAGCCTGTTCCTGAGTTAACTTGTTTGCAGTAACAGCTTCAGTTAATTTGTTTTTGTAGAATTCGTCCCGCTGAGACTGCATTTGTGTCTTATGTTCATCAAATACCTGCTGGACATCTGCTTTATTTAGGTTGAATTTTGTAGCAATTGAATCTACTAAACTATTTACAGAGTCCATAGCAGTTGGATTATTTGCGGCATGAACAGCTGCACCCCCTGCAATCCCTAATCCTACAGCCAAAGCAGCGACTGGAAGAATTATATTTCGTATACTTGGTTTCATATATTTTTCATTAATTATTAAAGCCTTCCTAGGTGGTCATCTATTACTACATTGAACGGGTAAAAATATTTCACTAAATCTAAGAAAAAACAGGCTTACGCCTGTTTTAATTTTTTAATTGCCTTGGTCGTACGATTCTAAATATGTAGTTAATTGTTTGTTGACTCTAACAAACGTAGCTCTTTTGGAAAACTCTCTTAGCTTACCTGCGCCAATATATGTTCCAGTACTTCTAAGCGCACCAAACAAGTCTTGAATAAAAGCAGAAATATTTCCTTTGTATGGCATAAGAACATAACGTCCTTCTGATGCTCTATGAACTTCTTTTTTCCCATAGTATTCAGTAAGAGCTTTATTAGAAGATGAGCCAAAATATTCTTTATACTTTTTACCATCTTTTTCTATTAGTTGACCATCACTTTCTTCGAAACCAGAAAATAATGATCCTGCCATGTTAAAGTCTGCGCCTCCGCAAAAAGCTTTCGCAACACAAGATGGATACTGCTGACCACCATCTGCAATGATTAAACCACAACCACCACGTCCGTTAGAAATTCCATGAGCCGCATCTGCACATTCTATGACTGCAGAAAGTTGCGGATAGCCAACACCAGTCATTCGACGAGTAGTGCAAGCTGAGCCAGGACCTATTCCAACTTTTACTATATCTGCACCAGACAGTATTATTTCTTCTGTCATTTCGTTAGTTACAACGTTACCAGCAATAATAATATGTTGTGGGCACAACGTACGAACTAAGCGAATTGCATCTAAGAATTTTTCTAAGTAGCCATTTGGAACATCAATGCAAATGAAAGAAAACTTATTTATTAACCCAGTTGCGATCATAACTTTAAGTTTGGCAATATCTTCATCACGAATACCTAAGGTATACACAATGTAGTCTGGATCGTGGAAAGTTTCAAAAAACTTTTGAAATTCTTCAAATGAATAATATTTGTGAAAAGTTGTAATGAGTTTCTGAGGAGCCAAAACACGAGCCATTTCAAAAGTTCCACAAGTAGCCATATTAGCTGTCATAATGGGAATCCCAGTCCAAGTCTTTGGACTATGATAAAACTTGAATTCTCGTTCCAATATTACATCTTTACGGGATGTTAAAGTGCTTCTTTTTGGGCGCAAAAGAACATCGGAATAATCTAGCTTTGTATCTTCTTCAATTCGCATAGGCTTTCTTTAATACCTTTAGGCCATAATTTCATAATTACAGACCAGATATATTTTAGCACTTTACATACACAAATTACAGACCAAGCTAAACCTGTCTCCACTCAACTATTTTGCCCGCTTTTATTTCAATTTTATCTGCCTTACGCAGGTTTTTTATTTGTTTTGTTGTGATAATTTCTTGGTGCTTGGAGTCAGACATATCTTGAATAATTTCCATTATATCTTTTTGGCTTGTCACCCAAGTTTGGTATTTTGATAGACTAAAAGGTTTGGAAAAAGTTCGTAAAGTTTTTTCACCATTTTTACTTAAAAAATATTCGTGAAAATATGACATTGCAAGTTCACGCACTGTTCTGTAAATTGGTTCTCTGTATCTCAAAACTGCGTGATTAGTTTTACTAATTGCTCCCCAAAAACCATCTTGCTTAAAAAGTGCAACGACATGATCTTCATCTTCTTTGGTTGTGGTTAAATCTAACAACAATGGTTTACGTCCATGATACGCCAACGCCGCAGCCGCCAATAATGCACCTTCCATACAATGCGCCTTTTTAAATTGCAAAACTTGGCGCGGACAAAAACATGGGTCTGCGTCTGAAAAGTTCATTTTCAAAGTATCTAAATAATCCTGAATTTTTTGCGGGGTGTTTAATCTCTCAAAAACTCTTTTCTCGTTTAAATTAAGATCTGCAAAAAACTTATTTCGAGGATACATCTGAAAATGCATTTTTAATAGCTATGACTAAACCATCTTGCAAAGATTCGTTAGTATCGTCGGACATCATCGGTGGTGCAACATAATATATCCCTTTAAAGTCATAGTGCTGATATTTTTCAAAGGCTTCGTCAGCAAAAGTAATTTGAGCTGTTTCTATATCCATATATCCTTGAACAACTAAAATTAACTCGTTCAAATTTATCCCCTGCTTAGATAGTTTTTCGTTCTTACGCTCAATCGCATCTATGGTTGGCTTTTTAGAAAAATCTGCACTTTCAGAACTCTCATATGCTATAAATGGTAGTTCAATAGCGTGAGTTAGTTGTAACTTAAGCTCTTCGAATTCCCCACTTTTAGATTCCACATACATATCTATAGGTGAATTTTCTCCACTTTCTGGTACAAGGATATAGTCAAAACCATATTCTTGATTTATCTGATTCACGAATATTGATGCCCAAATATATTCATCATCTCTTTTTACGAGTTCTGTTCCCATACTAGTAGTAGCTATTTTTCTTAGCTGGATTCTTACGTTTTTTTGGCATTACTATACCAGACTTTTTCTGTTCTAAAGTATCCGATTCACGAGAAATCCTGCCAATCTTTTCATCTACTACCATTTGGCGAATTAACTTCATTGCATCGTGTGCGCTATCTACAAGATCAAATAGCTTTGTGTCTTCTTTACTAATTGCTTTATTCTGACCATAGACAACAGTATTCAACCAGTGCATTAGAGGTGACCAGAACATTATGTTAACTAAGATAACTTTAATTGGCGCAACTTTTTTTGTTTGGATTAAAGTTAACATTTCAAAAAGTTCATCCATTGTTCCAAATCCACCAGGAAAGAAAACATAGACCTGAGAAACTGATGCCAACATTACTTTACGAGTGAAGAAATAGTGAAAAGAAGTAGACTCGTTAACGTACGGGTTAATACGTTGTTCTTCTGGAAGTTGGATGTTCAAACCAACAGACTCACCACCAAAACGAAGCGCTCCTTCGTTCGCCGCCTGCATAATTCCAGGACCACCGCCAGTAATTACTGCGAAACCTTCTTTTGCTAATTCGTATCCGAGCTTTTCTGCATCACGATAATTTTTTGCTTTCAATGTAGTGCGCGCAGATCCGAAAATACTTACTGCTTTTTTATAGTGACGAATAAATTTATATCCATTTATGAACTCGTTCATAATCTTCATTAAACGACGAGAAGAAAATCCTCCACGTTTAATGCTGAGAAGTTGTTCCATTTGTCCTGTAGACCAAGCTACATCTTCTTCAGTAACATCTGGTGGCAAAACCGCGCAAACCTGATGAGGTAAAATTTTCTTTGTTCTTTTCGACTTCCCTGTAGTTTTTGTTGTTTTCATATTGTTTCTTTAGATATATACTAATTATACTACACATAAAAAATTCTAAAGAAAAGATGAAGTTAAAAAAAGTCCGTGTTTCTGACAAAATGCAAAAAGGCTATGTTTACGAACTTAGCGCACCAACTGGGAAAAAATTTGCTGAAAATTTTACGCCCGAACTAACACCCAAACAAATGCTTGCTTTGGGCGTGTTCGGTGGTCACTATATGACCGATTGCAAAAAGGAATTTCCACCTGATTGGTTTGTACACGCTAAATTGAATACAGAAAAACACGACGTTGAACTTAATTACTTTAAAATAGATGCATCACAGTCTTTGCACGAGTGGAGACGAAAAGGTTGGATTAACGAAGAGCACGACCCTCGAGGGTGGTTCCAATGGTATTGCAGGTATTTCATGGGTCGCCGCATACCTAGTTACGATGAAGTTCAAATAAAGAGATGGAGGGCAATTGCCCGTCATATTGGCCAGATACGCAAAAATTGCCACATACGGGACCTTTCTTGCCGTCCTAGGCAAAGACAAGCATTACTACATTGGGCATACGATAGTCGCAAAATTTGAAGAATTGGCTTATTTTAGAGAAAAGCCAGTATTTATTGCTCACTATACACCATTGACCAAATGGCATTACTGTGATATACTGTTCGTGCAAGTGAAACTCGTTTTTCTTTAAAAGATATCGAGCCATTAAAAAGTCGCCTTGCTCAATATTTGTTAAAGAAAATATGAACTCAAAACTATACGTTGGTAATTTACCATACAGCACAACAGATGCAACATTAGGCGATCTATTCGCACAATGTGGTACTGTTACTTCAGCTAGTGTAATCACAGACAAAATGTCTGGTCGTTCAAAAGGCTTCGGCTTCGTTGAAATGTCTACACCTGAAGAAGCAGCTGCTGCTATCGAAAAGTTCCACGGACAAGAATACGAAGGTCGCGCAATGACCGTTTCTGAAGCTCGTCCAAAAGAAGATCGTCCTCGTGGCGACTTCGGTGGAAACCGTGGTGGTAACAACCGCAGCTGGTAATTGCTCTCGTAGCTTTAACCGCAAATTTAAAAACAGCGCTTCGCCTTACGGCGGACGCTGTTTTTTAATTTACCCTAATATGATATCTTAAATTATCGATAGAAAACGGGAGGATAAGTAAATGTGTGAAAAAGTTGGATTGTATAGAATTGATGGCTTTAGTACTTTTCGAATACCAGGGCAAAACACTTATGGTCCCAGCATCACCCTAGATGGTGATGTTGTAGAAGCCATTGTCAAAAAAGTTGGTAAACGAGATCAATATTCGCGCTTTTTCGAAAGATTAAGCAATTACCTAAGCAACGCCACTAAGAATACATTGGCACGACTAGATTATTTCGAAGACACTTGTTTTTTGGAAGGGATCGTAGTCGGAGGGAATTGCGCGTGTTTTAGCATAGGAGAAAGTATTCACTCAATCAGGTCCGGATCTTTTGGGAACGTAAAATACTGCACCCACAATATTGATCATTCAGAACAGTCCACCATATTGGTTGTGACCTGGTTAATGTGGTTCAATGCCATTATTGAGGAGACGGATTTTCAACTCCCATACAAGATGTAAACCATCTCAACACAGAACTATTGTGCGGCCCTTTTCTGGGGTCGCTTTTTATTTGAAAATCTCTGAAAGAGAAATTTGATTTGTTTTAAATACATATAGCTTGTTCATGGCGCGCGTTAATGCCACATACAACAAATCTCGATCCACTCGAGCCCGTTCTACCTTTAACGAATCTTCATAATCTCTTTCTGTCCCAAAACTTTCAGAGTTAATTCCTACTAGACATACAACATCAAACTCAACACCTTGAGCTTCGTTTATGGTAAGCACATGAACTTTTGCATTGTTGCCAAATTTTTCTTTGAATGCTTTTAGGTACGTTTCCGTTTTTGCCAACACACCAATAGTTACTTCACTATTATCCGAAATAATTCTATCTATATTTTCAATTTCATCTTCGAAAGTTGCTACCGTAACTTCTTTCACCTTAGAGCCCTCTCTCAAACTACTTGGTACTTCAACATTAAAACCAATCTGCTTAATATATTCCATTATCTCTTTTGTGGAACGATAGTTTTTTTGCAAAATTACTTTTCTATCTTCTGCAAATTCTTCTCCAACCAAATCCCAATCTCGCAAAGTACATAGTTGAGTTTGTTGAGCTAAATCCCCTACATAAACCATGGCATTAATTTCTTGATTCAAACAACCATGTAAAATATGGATCTGTTCTGGAAGATAGTTTTGAACT
Organism: uncultured Candidatus Saccharibacteria bacterium; assembly: GCA_964402965.1. Taxonomy (GTDB): domain Bacteria; phylum Patescibacteriota; class Doudnabacteria; order UBA920; family UBA920; genus UBA920. The sequence continues at coordinate 21,879 of CAYODY010000006.1, read as the reverse complement.
TCATCAAGCACCATTAAATTATATTTTAACGGCACCATCTTTTTCTTTCGCTCAACTTTACCCTCTTTTAACTGTTTGTATTCAATTTCTTCTGTAAATATTCCACCGCCATTTTGTTGGTGCGCCATCATTAGTAATGTATAATCAAATCTGTCCAAAACTCTGTCCTTGCGTTGTTGTTCAAAGACCCACAACAAATCTTCAGAGAAATATTTTGAATACACGGAATTTAAAGTTGTGTATACATCGTCGTTTTGTTGAATTTTACCGGCAGATTGAATTGCTTTGTACTTAGAAAATTCATATCTGTCAGATTCAAATTCTGAACTTCCGTACCTGTTTATAAACTTCACTCGGTCTATAAGTAAATGTTTTCTAACCCAATCAATGAATGTAGTAATTACAACATTGTGAATTCCTAATTGCGGTAATAGTTGATTAAAATATTCTTGAGTTGAAGTATCTTGCACAAAAATAATTGTATTCTGGTCCGTAAACTTTCCATCTGAATCTGGTGATTGAATTAAGTACGCCACACGATGTAGCGCCAAAGTAGTTTTACCAGAACCCGCGGGACCTGATACCAAAAACGAACCTTCAGGATGAGCACGAATAACTAAGTCCTGAGACTTTTCCATTTGCTCCACAATTTCTGGCAAGGCGAAGGAAGTTTTTTGTTGTGAAAAATATTCCTGATAAATTAATTCGCGATTGAAACTGGTACTCTCCGCTGCCATGAATACAATTTTTCCGTCTGTAATCATGTACTGTTCTTTGGAAAGTAGTTCACCTTCCTTGTTACCCACCTCTGGTACTTTATAATTGAATTTTCCAGGAGCTTCAAAGCGTAGCTGGGCTGCAGGCGCTGTCCATGAATATATACCTGACTTCAACAAGCTAAACTTTGAGAAATAAAAAATCCGACTTTCGGTTTCCCCGTCGAATTTGACTTCACATTTTACAAAATATGGTGATCCCTTCAAATGATCTAGTTGCTCTACACGTTCCTCGGACTTTAAAACTATGTTATTCTGGACTGCTCGAGCATCTACCTTGAGTGAGAAAAGTTTGAGTTTGATTTCTTCAATTCTCTGCTTGGTTTCCGCTAGGCTTGCAGTAACTTCCTTAATCGTGGAATCCAAATGATTTTTAGCCCTATTTAATAGGTCTTCTTTATATTTATTATCCATAGATTTAATTATACATATGTTTTAGGTTTTTTCAAGAAAGACAAAACACCGTTCTATTGAACAGTGTTTTGCAACCAATTAATCACTTCCTCAACATCATTGGAGAAAAAGAGTTTGCCAGGAAAATTTTTAGTAGTTAGCTTGGTGATTACTTCGAGATGATCAGCAATCCCTCCAGTATTCGTAACCACGCCAACCCTCTTGCCTTCTTCAAGAGCAACTGCAAATTCTGAAAGTGTTCCCATACGTCCATTCACAACAATCACCGAGTCTGCATAGTTCAACATTTCCAAGCTTCTTTGGGTGAAACCAGTTGAGTGAAAATATTTAGACGCCACTCCTAAAGGTAAATTGTCTTCCCTTTTAGCGTGAGAATCTTCATCAGGATCTGGTGAGAATATTGTTGTCACTCCATTTAGTTGAGCTAGTTTACGAACCGCAATTTCAGGGATCCCGGCACATCCCCCTGTGACCAATTCAATTTTTTCTCTATGGAAAATTTCTGCTAAATTTTCAGCAACTTCTTTCAATCTTGAGTCCTCAACATTTAGCGCTGAGGAAATTAAAGCTATCTTCATTATTTTTTACGAGCTTTAATAATCATGAACCCTGGGTAAACCGCACCGTTAATTTGTTCAGCAGCAGGATCATAGGCTTCACGGTAATCCACCATTTCAAACTTCTCAAAGAAACTTTTATTAAAGTATTCACTGAATTGATGAGTAGGTTCTTGAACTGTTACCGTCGCATCCAAAATTACACTATCTACAATTTCTTGTTTAAAGTAATTTGGAGAGGCCTTCTTTTTTTCCATCAACTGACGAATAGGGTGAGTTACTAAACAAACGAAAGTTCCACCAGGTTTTAATACTCTATGTACTTCAGAGAATATTGGCTCCATATTTGGAGATGTCATGATTGCATATTTTGAATATACATTATCGAATTTTTCGTCTTCGTATGGTAATGCTTCTGCAAACCCTACATCAAATTGAATATGTGGGTATGTAGTTTTAGCTAAATTGATTAATTCTTTAGAACCATCTATTCCAATAACCTTTGCTCCTTTTTCTGTAAAATATCCAGCGTCTATTCCGTCACCACAACATAAGTCCAAAGTTGTAGAGTTTGTTAAGTGAGGTTTTATACTCTCATAGTAGTATTGGCGACTTAATTGATTTTTATATTGTTGGTTAACCGAAAATTCTTTCGAAAATTGGTTATATTGTTCTCTTATGTCTAATTGCATAAATTTGTTGTTTAATGATTAACTACACATTAAACCACATTTTTACCATTTTGTCATTTATAAACAGGATTTAAAAGTTATTTTTACGCTTATTTATAAGGAAAAAGACTGTCGTCTGAGTATGGACAAATCGAAATATTTATGCTATACTTATTACATGATCGAAGAAATACTTACAAATTTAGGGCTAAACGATAAGGAAACTTTAGTATATTTAACAATTCTAAAGAATAATGAACTTTCTGCTTCTGATATCGCCAGAAAGACCAAACTTAAAAGAACAACTTCGTACGCTGTTCTAGATAATTTAATTCAGAAGAGACTCATCACAAAAAATCCTAATAAGAAAGTTGATTCATATATCCCACTCCCTACTAGTAACGTCGCAGAGATGTTTGCTTCTGAGGAACGATCGTTGAACAGAAAAAAAGAATTAGCAAAACGTGCAGCGCTTGAGCTCTCTCAATTTGGTTCAAACGCAATCTTTTCTATCCCCAAAACCACTTTCATTCCAGAAGAAGACGCGTTGGACTACTTATATGAAAACACAGAAAAATGGAATGAAAGTATGGCCAAGTACGACAAAACTCTTTGGGGTTTTTCAACTCCATCATATAGCGATGCCTTTGCTGAATATGTTGACTGGTGGAGTAGAAAAGCCGAAAATAAACTGCAATTAAAACTTTTCTCTTCATCATCAAAGTCACTATCTGATTTCTCAGAAAAATATAAACACAGATTAATTAAAAAATGGCCTGGGAAACCTTTCAATACCAGTATGACCATTCAAGGTGATTATGTTTTAATTGAAAGCACTGGAACAAAGCCATTTTACTTAATAGAAATTTACGACAAAGTTTTGGCAGAAAACTTACGTGAAATGTTTCGCACTATGTGGGGTATTGTTTAATTTATCTGCTACAATTAAATATATGACTCTTCACGAACTTGGGTGGTTACAATACACCCGAAAACATAAATTTTCATCTTCTGAAAAATCGGACAACACAACGCAACCCGACGAAAAAAACATCGGGCGTGTTAGCGTTGAGAATAAAACAAACTTTGTATTGCAAACTGCAGAAGGTGAGCTACAGGGAATCATCCAAGGGAAATTTCGTCACGCCACAAAAAATCAGAGCGACTTCCCTAAAGTTGGCGACTGGGTAGTTTTTGAGAAACTACGAAACGAAGACAAAGCAATCATTAAACAAGTTCTACCTCGCTACTCCATGATCGCCCGCAAGAGCGCCGGCGAAAGCACTGCTCCACAAATTATTGCATCAAATGTAGACAGCTTGTTTATTGTTTATGGACTAGACAAACCATTCAATGCGCCGTTAATTGAACGATACCTGAGCATGGCTTACGAAGGTGGTGTGGAACCAATAATAATTTTAAACAAAACAGATAGCGCAAAAAGTGTGAGCAAACTAGTAAAAGATGCCGAAGCGCTTTCTGCTGGCCTAACTGTTCACGCCATTAGCGCGCGCAACAAAACTGGAATGTCTGAAGTAGAGGCGTTGGTTGAACCTGGTAGAACAATTGCTTTCGTTGGTCCATCTGGTGTGGGAAAATCTACAATTATAAACAACATATTAGGTAGCGAAGTTCAAGCGACTGGCGAAGTACGATTAGTCGACAGCAAAGGCCGTCATACAACCACGCGCCGCGAAATGTTCACGCTCCCCCATGGCGGAATCCTAATAGACACTCCAGGAATTCGAGAGCTTGAAACTCTATCCAGCGAAGATTCAGTCGCAACCCTATTTTCAGATATAGAAAAGATAGTTGAACAATGCAGGTTCAAAGATTGCGATCATGTTAAAAGTAAAAATTGTGCCGTCGTGGAGGCATTAAAAAGTGGCGCCATTTCAAAAGAACGCTACAATAGTTTTTTAAAACTTAAAGCAGAAGCTGAACAAAGTCAAAATGAAGATGTATATAAACGGCTAGACAGGAAGCGGGCTGAAAATAAAAAGTCTAATGCCAGGCGCGAGGCGGGCTTACAACGAAAACCCCAACGAACACCTCCTCGAAAACATCCTCATAGAGCAACAAGAAGAAAATAATTTCTCTTGCTTGGCTGTAAATAATTTCGCTTAAACAAACGAAAAAATATTTATTGACAACTAATTAATTTTATTTTAATATACAACAAACGGCTAACAGCTTACCCTTTAATCCACGTGATGTGGGTAAACTCAGAAACGTTCAATTGCCAAACGGCATCCCCTTACCCTATTCATAGAAAGGGATCTGAGAAGAAATTCCAGACCGAAACGGCCAAACGGCCCCAAAAAGAACTCCGAAAGGAGTTTCTTTTTATTTTAATAAGTTATTTAATTTCTTAATTACCAAGCTAAATTCTGATCTTGACATTTTATACATAAAATTTCTTAATCTTTTTGAACTTATTAATTTTAATTGGGAAATTAATACTGAAGTTAATTTTCCGTCTCTATTAAATACATGATAGTAGGAATTACTTTTTATTTTTGTACTCATCGGTAAAACCCAAGCTGTTCTATTACTAAATTTCCTTACAATTAACACTGGTCTTACAAACCCAATATTTTTGCCATCTTCTTCATCACCTATGTTTAATCCTAAAAAACACCACCAGATTTCTTGTTTTTGAAAATCTCGCATTTTAATCTTACTCTCTAAAAACTTCTTTTGTTCATTCCATGTGTCAAAATCTTTGGGCATAAAAAGACTTTATCACAAGTGTGATAAAGTCTTATTAAAATATTTCTAAAGTTTTGCTGAATTTATTTCTTCTTCGCCCACTTCCCATGTTTCGCGCAATTACAGTGCTTTCCAATAAACTCATCAAAATATTCTTTACCGTAATCGTAGAATAACTCTTCCCCAGGTTTAATGTTTCTAGTCGCTTTAATCTTCATATGCATTGCATATTGAACAGGTTCGCAATTGGTTCTCACACAAGAATGATTTATATATCTAGCAATGTTTTCTCGAGCAGTTCCATCTATTGTCCACTTGTTACCACCAAGAGCAAACAAGTATTTACCACCTTTTTTATCTACCTGTTCATCATTCAACAATGGTCCTTTATATTCAATTATAAAAGTTCCTTTTTTAATTGGCGCAGTTGCGAACAATCCTAGCCCAGCGATAGATTTTTTTACTATTAGTTTTTCCCTTTGGTCTTTTGCTTTAAGAGGTTTCAGTTTCGGAGGTTTTTCCATATCAAAATCTATTTTTCTGGTTGTTCTCCAAACTTAATGTTTTTTCCAGCGCGTGCCATCAATTTATTTAGCGGAAGAACTACAAAGAAATAGATAACTGCTGAAACTATCAGAAATGTTACAAGAGAATTAGCAAACTTCCCTAACATTATTGCACTGCCATTTATGTGAATAGCAATTGCTGAGAAGTCAGGTTGTTTGAATGCAGCTGCTACTAAAGGCATAATTACATCCGCAACCAAAGAGGACACTACACCACTAAAGGCGGCACCAATTACTACACCGATTGCCAAGTCCACAACATTCCCTCTTAAAATGAAACTTTTAAATCCACTTAACATTTTAATATTTTTTCTGCGTTACAACTAACACGCATTAATTATTTTTTAAGAGCTTCGTCAATTTTTGCTTTCAACTCATCTACTGTAGGAACAGTTTGTTGTTCAATTTTTACACCGTTGATGAAAAAAGTAGGAGTTGAATCAATTCCAACTGCTTCCCCATCTTTTAAGTCTGCAGCTATTACATCTTTTGCAGATTGTTGAGAAACCTGTCCTTTAAATTGATCTACATTTAAGCCCAAGCTAGATGCATACCCAGCAAAGATTTCAAGCGGATCAGCATTGGTTGACCATTCTGCTTGTTTTGTATATATCATTTCATGCATTTCCCAGAACTTTCCTTGTGCTGCTGCGGCCTCTGCAGCTTCTGCAGAAATCATAGCATTTGGGTGAATTTGAGTTAGAGGGAAATTGCGGAAAACAAAATTGAAATCTGGATTATCTTTGTAAAATTCAACTACTTCTTTCACACGAGGAGCAGCTGCAGCACATCCAGGACATTGATAATCACCGAATTCTACCAAGTTAACTTTAGCAGTAGGTTTGCCAGTCATATGACTACTATCTCGAATTAAAGATTTTTCATCTACAGCTTTACCTGGTTCTGCAGGTTGTGGGTTAGCATATATCGCCAACAACACTCCCCCAATAAGTACAACAATAGCAATCGCTATTAAAATTTTTGCTTCTTTAGTCATTTTTAGAATTTCTCCAATTAATAATTAATAGAATTCCAATTACAGTTGATCCAACAAATGCCAATAAAGGTATTGTTATGAAACCACCCCATGAAATAAATTTCGTTGTGCAAGAAATACCTGCAGTGCAAGGTGCAGCTGCTTCAGGAATTATATTGTAATACAAAAGGTTGTGATACAAACCAATTACCCAAGCAATTGCGACTAATACATAAGATGGATATAGGATTTCTTTGGATTTTCTGTAAATAGCGAACCCGAAGATTACCACTAGCGGATACAATCCAATGCGTTGATACCAACACAAAACACATGGTGGAAAGTGAGCAATTTCACTAAAATACAGGCTTCCGAACAAGGCTAATAGAGCCACTGCAAATGCACCGTACAATGCATTTTCTTTTATAATTTTTTTCATGTTTGTATTATATCATAAATTTTAAAGTTAAATTTAGAATAATTTTATTATTTCTTCAGTAAAAATTGTCCACAATTTCCCTTTGACATAAGCCAGAAAAAAAATTAGTATGAATTCTTAAGCCAATTATTAAATGTAATTGTGTTGGCAAGGTTTGAGGCCAACACTGGAGTAACAATTGCATGCGAATGTTGATCATCTCAAACGATTCCGCTGCTACATCTGAGCTACTCACTGCTTTTCGCGCAACGGGATTTAGTGTTGATCATGCTCTGGAAAAAGAACAAGGGTCCTTTTGGGCTCGCACAACAGATTACGATTTAGTATTAATAGATGACAGTCCAGCACTCAAAGCAAAAGAAGTTTGCTCAAGAATCCGCGCAGTCGGAAAAACAATGCCAATTATAGTTGTGTCTGACGAAACAGGTACACCAAGAAAAATTTCTTTACTGAATGCTGGCGCTGACGATTGCGTAAGCAAACAATGTTCAATAGATGAACTCACAGCAAGAATACGAGCAATTCTAAGGCGCCCAAAAATTATCTTAAATGATGTTCTACAATTAGACGATCTAACCATGGACGTCATCCGCTATAAAGTAATGCGAGATGATCGCGAAGTAAGTCTGACTCGAAAAGAATTTGCACTACTTGAATACTTACTCAGAAACCCAGACAGGGTTATTTCACGCTCTGCCCTAATAGAACACGTTTGGGATATTCACGCAGACCTATTTTCCAATACTCTTGAAACCCACATTTTAAATTTACGGAAGAAAATCGAATTACCACACAAACCTAAGCTCATCCACACCGTTTCAGGTCGGGGTTACAAAATTGCTATACGGCGCTAAATAGCCAAAAATCAGCTTATTGACGAGCCAATTCAGCCGGAGTATACTTATTTACTATGCAAATCTATGGCAAACCCATGCAAATAGTGCGCTAATAGTACAAAGAGTGAATAAGTAATTAAGAACCCATGAAAGATTTCTTCAGCAAAATATGGCACGGCCTAACTATTACCGGTAGAATTATCTTTGGAGTAATTATCATTGCTCTAATTATTCTCGGCACATACTTAGTTGTGAAAAACAACAAAGATAAAAAGGAGAATGAACCTGCTCCAGAAGTTGCTCAAAGCTACGAGCCACAAATCGGTAGTCCTCTTCCAGCAGATGTTAATACTAACTCAAGCACAGCGAGTGTGACTTCTAACGATACTACGTATAGTAAAGTTGTTGTAGATTCTGCAAACTCTGGTGATGTAAAAGGTGTAACAACTTCATCAAATTCTAATTCAGAATCTAGCGCACAATCTAGCGCTAGCTCTAACAATCAAACTCAAAAAGTAGCTCCAACTACGGGAGTGAATCCAAATGCACCTGTTGTATACTCAAACGATAGCCTAAACTTCACAGCACTATTACCAGCAGGAACACAAGTCTCGGAAACAAATGATATAGTAACCTTCAAATCTAAATCAGGGGAACTTTATTATGTAGTAACAACAGTACCAGCTGGAAACGAAACTTTGCAAAGCATTAAATCTCAATTACAAAATTCTACTACTTCAAAAAATATTTTCGAAATAAGTTTTTCCAATTCTATAAGTAAAAACTTTCCAGCCCTTTCATTCACAGATACAAACTTTGGTTCTGGACTAGTGGTAATTAAAAACACAAAAATTTATTACCTTGTTGGCAACTACAAATACTTCCCTACTTTCTCCCTATAATATTTCTGTAGTGAAATATGTCAAAAAAGCACACTGTCAAAAAAGCACACCTACGGGTGTGCTTTTTGTATACTTGATCTGTGTTTTTCTATATTATGTTTGAAACATAAGTAAAATTATTCAATAATTTCTACTTCGCCAGTCTCTGAAATTTTTACTATAAATACCGGCAATCCTTTTGCCAGCCTACCCAATGTTTCTGTTAATTGCTTACTGAAAGCATCATCTAAGGCTTTCAAAATTTCGTGTTCTTCAAAAGCATGGCCTTCCTCTAACAACATGCTATGCAATTTTGTTGCAAAATTTTTCAGTTGTTGCATATGCAATGTTTTCTGATAGACAAAAACTTCTTGTACTTCAGAATTTTCAGTTGTCATAGGAAGCAGTCCATATGCTTCTGAATCCACTACAAAAACTGCTTGTTCTGCATGATCGCCATGTAAAACTTCTTGATGAGAACCTTGTGATAACAAAGATGGTAGCTCTGCAAAAATGAAGTCGATTTGTTCTTGCTCTAATCCATAAGCAATTGGGTCTAATTTTGCCTGTTTTAAATGGCCGCAACCAATACCAGGCACATTTGGATCTGCATGATCGTCTGTGTGGAAATTAAAGTATTCGGCACCACCCAATTCTTGAATTACTAAATCTACAATTTTTTGTTCCTCTACATTTACATTTAAAATATTCAATGCCGATATAATCGTCATTATGTCTCCAGCATCCCCACCTGGCTTTGCAATCATAGGATAATCTGTATTATGTTCATACCTACCATCCACGCAACGGCTAAATTTATTTTGTTCTGTTAAGGCTACTTTATTTGCTTCAACAAATTCTTGAATCTGTTCTTTATTCATAAAAAATTTAATTACTCTACTCACAGATAGATATTGTATAAAATTTGTGAGCTTTGGTCAATAAAAAAGGCGCATCTGTGAGGATACGCCTGTGCCCAGAAATTGGATCGAGTGTTAGGCATTAGCATTTTTTGCATAGCCGAACTTTGACTCTAACCAACTCTTGTGGTCGAAATAATAAGTCTTGAACGTACGCTCATTATCCACATGATAATGGAACTTACATGCAATATTCAGCGACGGGATCATTGACCCCAAATGATCGGCACCCTTTGCCAACCATTCAAAATACTGCTCCGGCGTTAATCTCGCCATTTCTCCCGCACCGCAGTTATAGTGCATATACAGAGCGACATCGTTTATGCCCTTCAGAGGAGCCGTGTTTTTGATGTGGTAAAGCAAGGTACGACTGCTGTCGTGGTTTGCGTTGAGCGGACTGTGCTTGTGCAGCAGTAACGCTCCGCCGTTCAAAGTAATTGTATGAACTCGCTCATCACCTTTTTCGCGACCTGCCTGACGACACAAGTTTGCTTGGTACTTGTAAAGCTCCGGTGATCGGTCGCAATCACCACAGTTTACAATTATCACGCCGTTGGTTTTCTTCAAAGGACTCATACTGACATCCAATAGAAAACCTTCTTCCTTTAAGGAACGTTTATAATCGAACATTGAAAGTTGTTCTGATCCCATAGTCTTTCCTCCCCAAAATTGTCCCAAAACACAATCACAAATTGCTAAGCAATTTTAGCAACAGATTTTACTTTACCTAATAAATGATATTTTGTCAACCCTTTTCTCACAAAATCGTGCTAAAATGTATATATCTGAAGAAAAAATAGAGAGAAAATATGCACACTTTTAGAACCAGATTTAGGAAAGAAATAGTCGCGGAATTTTTACCACCTTCCCGAATCACAAAAAAACAACGCGTAATAATTCTTCTAGATGGAGCGCCAAGCGTTCCATCAAAAAAACCAGTTCTAGAATTCCTAAGCAAAAAAGGCTTTTGGGTTTTTTCTCCAAGATACCGAGGTGCATGGGAAAGTGATGGAAAATTCTTAAAGCACTCTCTAGAAAAAGATGTGCTTGATGTTGTTTCTGAACTAAGCACTGGATTTACAGAACTTTGGAATAATAAAAAAATTAAATTAAAACCAGACGCAATTTACATTATTGGTGCTAGTTTCGGCGGACCTGCATCTATTATTGCTTCTAAAGATCCTAGAGTAACAAAGTCTATTTCAATCTCTCCAATGATAGACTGGACTAAAACAACTCCCGCAGAGCCTATAGACCAAATGGCAAAATTCTTTGAAACAGGTTACGGCAATGGATACAGAGTTGACTCTCAAGCATGGGAAAGACTAAAAAGTGGAAAGTTCTACAACGCCATAAATCACGTAAAGGAAATTGATGGCAAAAAACTTTTGATCATTCACGCAAAGGACGATAAAATTTGTCCGTACAAGCTTTCGAAAAAGTTTGCTGAAGATTCAGGTTCGCAAATACTTAGTATTGCAAAAGGTGGACACTATGGTTCATCAATACTACTAACACCTAGAATCTTTAAAGCTTTTCAAAAATTCATCAAATCGTAACCTGTTCTCACTACAAATATATGAAAGAGAAAATAATCCTAAGTTTAGTCATCGTCATTGCAATTGGTGGAACAATTTGGTTTTGGAAATCGCAAAGATTTACCTCAAACACAAACAACAAAGCTCAACAAGAAGAACTAGCACAAGCTATCAACGGCAATATGGTATCCAAAGAAATTGCCAACCGTAGACCTATTGCGGTAAGCATTGAAAACCATCCAGACGCCCGCCCACAGTCTGGCTTAACAGATGCAGATATAGTGTACGAATCACTTACAGAGGGCGGGATTACACGTTTTTTGGCGATTTTTCAAACCCGAGAAGTTAAAGAAATTGGTCCAATCCGATCCACTAGAACCTTCTTTAACTACATTGCCAATGAATGGTCAGCAGTACTTGCCCACGCCGGTGGCAATAGCGATGCACTGGAAGAGCTGAAAACAAAAAAGTACAAAAACCTATCCGACGCAGACCAGTTCTTTAACGACAAAAGTTTCACTCGCGAAAAAAGTCGCACTGCACCACACAATCTATACACAACAGATAAACTACTCAGAGAGCTTATTAGTAATAAAGGCTATGAGAGTTGGACACCTATGACACTGTGGGAGTTCGCTACAATTCCAACCAATGAATTAAAAATGGAAGTTACACAAATTACTATTCCATTTTCAGATTCCAGCTATTTAGTAAACTACAAATTTGACCCAAACATAGATTCATACACTCGTTCTATTGGCAGCAAACAAATCATAGACAAAAACAATTCTTTGCAAGTTAGTCCAAAAAATGTTTTAATTCAATTTGCAGACAACTACCCTACTGAAACAGACACAGTTGGTAGCCAGGACTTTAGTCTTAATACAAAAGGACCAGTACTATTATTTACAGGTGGAAAAGTTGTTGCAGGAAGATGGGAATCTATTAACGGTAAAACTAAGTACACGACTAACGACGGGAAAAGTTTAGTTCTTCAACCAGGACAAACATTCGTAGAAATTTTTCCACGCAGCAGACAAAACGAAATCAAATGGCAATAATTAAAATACAAAATATGGCATTTCCAAAATTAAACTCTAAAGCACCATCAATTTCTTTACCAGACCAAAACGGGGACAAAATTAAACTGTCAGATTATAAAGGACAATGGGTATTAATATATTTCTATCCGAAAGACAGTACTCCAGGTTGCACAATTGAAGCTTGTGGACTTCGTGACTCATTCCCGCGTTTGGAAAAGTTAAACGCAAAAGTTTTAGGAATTAGCACTGACTCGGTTGCCAGCCACAAAAAATTTGCTGACAAATTCAATCTCCCTTTTACCCTATTAGCAGATACAGAAAAAGAAGTTGTTACAAAATATGGTGTATGGGCGAACAAGTCCATGTTTGGTGTAAAATATATGGGAATTTTAAGAACTTCATTCCTCATTGACCCACAAGGCAAAATTGTGCGAATATATGAGAAGGTTAAACCCGTTAGTCACGCAAATCAAGTTTTAGCAGATTTGAAAGAACTGCAAAAATAAAATAACTTTTAAGTAACGCACATTAACTGCGCATCTGCGCAACATCTATGAAAAAACACGTATCAATTCAAATTCACGGAAGAGTTCAAAAAGTTGGCTTTCGTTTCGCCGCCATAGATAAAGCCCTAGAACTAGGGCTAACAGGAATAGTTAAAAACTATGAAAATGGTCAGGTGCATATAGAAGTAGAAGGTGAAATTGAGCAACTACAATCTTTCTTAAAGTGGTGTCACCGTGGTCCAGAAAATGCACATATCGACAAAGTCGATTACGAGTCAACTGAAAATTTAGAAAATTACGAAACTTTTACTGCCGAAACATAGCCTTACTCTACCTAAATTTTCTATATAAATTATACAAATGAAAAACTCCTGATTTATGCGGCATGCCGACATAGTCAGGAGTTTTTATAGCGATTGCTTTCTCATAGTGCAAACTATTTATTAATATCGTAATTAATTTCGGGAATAAGTCCCGTGGGCTTATCGCACTAAATGGCGAGAGAGCTTTCGCGTCTGTTAAATACTGGACGCATCAATTACTTTTCCTTTCGTACCTTAATCATATGCCCGTTGAATTTGGAATGCAAGAGAGTTATCCACCAAATTCCTAATTTACTCATAAATATGATTTAAAATATTTTATTTCTCATGAGTATGCGATTATTGACAATTCCCCTTTTTAATTAGATAATACCTGAGCCAAAGGAGGTATTTTATGGACATAAGAAATGTTTTTTCATCGAAACTCGTCGTACTGGCGATAGGGGTGTTATCGCTGTTAACTTCTTTACTTATCGGGTTTGTGTTCTTAGCAAACGGCAAAACCGCCAACAAGTTCTCGTACGGAGCTGGAATACTCATCACAATGGTAATTGCGATCTTCTGCACTGGCCGTGTGATGGACGGACCGGAAGCCTGACTTTACTATTTCACCAAGCAAAAAGCCGTGGTCTTAGGACCAGCGGCTTTTATTATTTCTATAATTTCTAATTTACATTCTATAGTAAACTAACAGAGTTTTAGTAATCACGTAATTTGTGAATATCACCATGCTCTTTAATTCTCTCCAAAGCTTTGGCTTCAATCTGACGAATACGCTCACGAGTTACCCCAAACTCTTCTCCAACTTCTTCCAAAGTATGAGTTACCCCATCTTCTAAACCGAAACGCATCTTTAAAATCTTCTGTTCACGAGGGTCAAGATCGCGTAAAATATTTTGAACATATTCTTTTAACAACTGACGACCTGCTTGTTCCGTTGGTTTTGGACGATCTTCGTCTTCAATGAAATCTTGCAAATAAGAGCCTTCATCATCTGGACCATCATCACCAACAGGAGCATCTATAGAGACTGTTTCTTGAGAAATCTTCTTTAAATGATACACTTTTTCAACGTCTATTCCCATTTCTGCAGCAATTTCTTCTGGCAATGGCTCACGCCCTAAGTCCTGTACCAACGAACGTTCAGCTTGCGCGTACTTGTTCAATGTTTCCACCATGTGAACAGGAATACGAATTGTTCTAGACTGGTCTGCCAACGCACGAGTAATGGCTTGGCGAATCCACCATGTTGCGTATGTTGAAAATTTGAAACCTTTAGTCCAATCAAATTTTTCAACTGCACGGAACAAACCCAAGTTACCTTCTTGAATTAGGTCAAGTAATCCTAAATTACGACCCATATACTTTTTAGCAATAGACACAACTAAACGCAGGTTAGCTTCTGTTAAACGCTTACGTGCCGCTTCATCTCCCTTAAGGATTTTTTGTGCCAATGAAATTTCTTCGTCAGCTTTAAGCAATGGTACTTTACCAATTTCTCGAAGATACATTTGAATGGAGTCATCGTAAATATCTCCAAGATCAAACCCATCTAAAAGTTCATCTTTTTTCTTTTTTCCAACTACTAGTAATTCTGTGTCAGGTTGTTTTCCCTGTTCCCAAACACTCGCAACTTCTTGATCCACAAGTTCCACACCAATCGCTTCTAAAGCATCCATTACTTTTTCGATTGTAGTAATGTCATTTTCCATTGTTGGGAAAACATGCAAAATTTCAGCTTCTGTTACAAAACCACGAGCTTTACCTTTGGCCATTAAATCTTCCAACTGATGTTGAACCTTTGCCTCGGTTTCTGTGTCGGCAATTAAATTTGCCGCAATTTGTTTTGTAGTTAATTCTTTCGGAGGTTTTACTCGTGAAGAAACTTTTTCAGCTGGCTTACTAATTTGCTTGCCGGATGCTTTTACAATTTTCTTTTCAACTTTCTTCGCAGGTGACTTAACAACCTTTTTTACTACTTTAGTAGGCTTTTTAGCTGCTGGCTTCACTACTTTTTTCTTCGCAGGCTTTTTAGCAACTGCTTTTGCAACTTTCTTTACTGGTTTTACAACTTTCTTCTTTGGTGCTGATGTCTTCACAGGCTTCTTTGCTTTCTGAGTAGATTTTTTTAATATCTTCTTCTTAATTGCCATAAAATTAAATTAATATAGTCGCGACATAAGTCGCAAAACGAAATGTGCCCGTAGGCAGAATACGCAAAATTTTCAGACCAAACGGCAAAGTCGCAGGTTCAGCCTGATTTATAAATAAATTATGAAGTTTGTATTTAATTTTAACTCGCGAGTTTAGTTTCGAGAGTATAACGCTCACTACTTAACTCGGCAAACAATTGTGAATATTGTTTTACAGCGGAGTCGTCGTGGGCGGCTTCAGCTTTTTTAATGGCGGTCGTAGCATCTTGTAGTTGTTTTTTGATGCCTGCCATTTTAAATAAATAAAAGCTTTTCTTTAGCTCACGCATAAGCGCCAGCTCATTGCCATTTAGGTTTTCTAAACTAGATTCTACCATAAACTGCGCTTCATTGGCAAGTGCATCCATAGCAGGTGTAGCGGCTTCACCAACCAATGGTTCATTTATTAGCGCCGCATTCATAATTGGTCTTATGTAATCTGATATATATTCACTTGGCAACCCTTCTTCTGCAACGAAAGCTCTAAATTCTGGGTAGGCAAACAGTCCACCAAGAATTTCTTTTTCTTGAATAACCTCTGGGGTAATCATTACTGCTTTAGACACATCTTCTCTACGTTCATTTGGGTTCGCTTGAGGTGATGGCTTAAGGTCAGCGCGGAGTTCATTTTCTGTAACAGCAAAACGCTCACTCATTAAACGAATGTAGTGACCTTGTTCAAGAGGATTTGTAATGAATCTTAAGATTGGGATAACTTCTTGGCTAATATACTGCTTTTGTTCAAGACTTCCAAAAGGAAAATTCTTTTCTGCCCAATCTATATAGTAATCAATAAACCAGACTGCATCTTGTACTGCTTTTTTCCAAAGTCCTGGTGATGTTTGAATTAGTTCGTCTGGATCTTTAGCTCCAGAAAAAGAGATCACCTTAACACGAAAACCCATTGTCATTGCTAATTCCCCCGCACGACGCAAAGCCGCCAAACCTGCACTGTCGGAATCGAAACTAAATTTTAAATTTTTTGTAAGTCTTCCAATTAAACGAAGATGGTCTTCCGTTAAAGCAGTGCCGCTAGTGGCAACAGTATTTCCAAACCCTGCTTGATGCGCAGCAATGCAATCCATTTGCCCTTCTACAACAACTGTTTCATCTGCTTTACGAATTGCTTGTTTCGCTTGGAATAGTCCGAATAAAATTTTACTCTTGTTATAGACTGGAGTTTCTGGGCTGTTAATATATTTTGCTGCGACAAAATTTCCAGCGCTAGAGCCTGATGTGTTTTTATCTATATTTTCTGCGCTGGGTAAAACACGTGCAGTAAATCCTGCTACATCGCCAAAATAATTATGAATTGGGAAAACAATCCTGTTGCGGAATCTATCAAAAATATTTCCTCTATCGTTCTTCGCTACAACTCCTGCCAAAAGTGCATTTTGAGATGTAACATTTTTTGCTTGCAACGCTTTAATTAACGCATCAAAACTTTCTGGTGCAAAACCAATTTGCCAATTCTCTATGGTTTGTTTATTCAAACCACGCTTAATTAAATATTCTCGCGCTTCTTTTGAGACTGCATTTTGTGATGTTTCAAAATCCAACTGTTTTTGGTAAAACTTTGCTGTGAAATTATTTATTCGAATTAAATCTTCTGTAATTTTTTTGTTCTCTTGTGCTTCAACTGGGTTAGACCTGCGTTCTGGCAAAACTACACCTGCACGGTTTGCAAGTTGAGACAAAGCTTCTCTGAAATCCAAATTTTCATAGCGCATTACAAACCCAAAAATGTCTCCACCTTCACCACATCCAAAACAATGCCAAATTTGTTTCTGAGGTGAAATCATCAAACTTGCAGATTTTTCATTATGAAAAGGACAAGTAGCTTTAAAGTTTGCGCCACTTTTTTTTACTGCGATATATCCTGAAATTAATTCAACAATATCCAGCCTATTTTTGATTTCTTCAAGTGTATTATCTGCCATTTTTACAGGCCTTTCTACCTTTACTTTACCAGTAAAACGCTACTAATAGCAACTCGACAAAAGTATAAAAGAGTGGTAAAATAAACTGTATTTTGGAGGTTTTTGAAAATTCCAGAGCTTAAATCAGAGCATATCATGGAGACGTCGCATAGTGGTCTAGTGCGCTCGCTTGGAAAGCGAGTAAGGTGTCAAAGCCTTCGGGAGTTCGAATCCCCCCGTCTCCGCCAGGGATATTATTCATAACCATTAAATTAATAGGAATCTATGTCAAAATCTCAACTAAACAACATGAGCAAGAAGGAAATCTTGCAAAGCCTAATGTACGAACAAAACCAAAGCAATGCAACTCTATCTCGTCTTATTACAGCTGTTGCTCGCACTGCTGGTTTGGAACCAGAAAAACTTGCTGAAAATTTTATTGATGATAAAGCGAACCAAGAATGGGTAGAAAAGTTTAACCTTGCGGTTAAAGCAAAGCATGCAACAAGTCACCCTCAAGGCGATCACGCACCAGAACAACAGGCATCTGAACCTGAAGCTGTTGAATCAAAAAATGAATAGTAGTTCTTTATTAAAAATTGCAGTTGCCCCAATTGCGTTACTTGTAATACACACTCTTGTAACTATTTTTGGTTACTACGAAAGTTACTGGTGGCTAGATATCCCAATGCACTTTTTAGGTGGAATTGCGATTGCAGCTTCTGCATATTTTCTACTTCAACATTTTCAAGAATTAAACCAGTACAGTAACAGTTCGAAAATTTTACAATTTCTTATTATAGTATCCATTGTTGCGTTATCTGCAGTAGCATGGGAAGTTATGGAATTCTCTCTAGATTTTTACTACTTAACCGAAATGCAGCCTACAGTACAAGATACAATGAAAGACCTTTCAATTGGATTAATCGGCGGAAGTCTCACTGCATTATTTTTCTCAAAACCAAACTTAAAGAAGTAAGTAAATTAAAAGTTCTATGTTAAAAAACAGCTGCCAAGCTGTTTTTTTGTGTGCTATCTTTTATGCGCTATCTTGAGCGCTATCTTTTGTGCAGAACGTATTATCTTTTAAACTATTTGTCGTAAGAAGAACTTTCGGTTACTTTAACTATTCTATTCATTTCTGCTACTGCCTCTACTGGATATTTCCCTGAAGCTGTTTCACCTGAAAGCATAACTGCATCGGCGCGGTCGATGACAGCATTAGCGACATCAGAAACCTCCGCGCGCGTTGGGCGAGGGTTACGAATCATTGAGTCGAGCATTTGAGTCGCAACAATTACAGGCTTACCATTCATGTTGCATTTAGTAATTATATCTTTTTGGATTATTGGAACTTTGGAGTCTGGAATCTCCACACCTAGATCACCGCGAGCAACCATAACAGCATCTGTAGCTTTTAGAATTTTATCAAAATTTACCAATGCTTCTTTGCGTTCAATTTTAGCAATAATTTTTGGAGCTCTTTTACCCTTAGGCAAGAACTTTAAAATCAATTTCTTAAGTTTGTTAATGTCTTTTGCATCGCGGACAAAAGACAACGCAACTGAATCCACACCTTGTTTTAAACCAAATTTTAAATCTTCTACGTCTTTTGCAGTAATGATTGGAAAAGTAATTGTGCTGTCTGGCAAGTTAACACCTTTATGAGATTTAACCACGCCACCGTTCTTTACTTTACAATAGATTTTACCGTTAGATTTAGAACCAATTTTTGCAGGAACAACTTTTACAATCTTCAATTCCATCAAACCATCCTCAATTAATATTCGCTCACCCTTTTTCACAGAGCTACTAATGTCTAAGTCCATTTCTAAATCTTGCCCAATAACTATTTGTTGATCCTTTTTAATAGTGATTGGTTTAGCAAGTTCAGCGATTCGAATTTTTGGTCCCTGCAAATCCTGAAGAATTGCAATTGGCTTTTTCAACTTTTTAGAAACTGATCGAATTTCCTTAATTAACTTTGCGTGATTTTCGTAACTTCCATGTGAAAAATTTAGACGAGCAATATCCATTCCAGCCTTAGCCATTTTTGTAAGCACTCTTATATCTTCAGAAGCTGGCCCTATTGTACAAATTATTTTTGTTTGGTTCATGTTGTTTTTAAGTTTTACAAAATATATAAATGCATGGTGTGTCCTGATGGAGTATCCCAAACTTCCTTAGGTTCCCATTCAAGGATCGGAAAGTCACGAACAATGAATTTAGTACCAGGAGGACAGTCTTGTTTCGCTTTTTCTGCCACTTGTGACATCAAAAAAGGGTATAAATAAGCGTAAATTACCGTTGCTGGGCTCCAAGTACTGTGAAAGAAATTACCGCTCTTAAATTCGATTTTTTGCGAAATTTCCTTGTTTCCTAGTCCTAAACTCGCTAGGTACTTTTTAATTTTAGCATATGTTTGAGTCCAGCCTGCTCTTTGTAATCCTACACTTTTCGCTCCAGTTAATTCTGCAATCACAAAAATAACTTTTCCATTCCCGCTGCCTAAATCGTAAAAAACATCTTGTTCTGTAATCCCTACTCGAGCAACAATATCTTCTAAATCTTTTCTGGCAGTTGGGACAAATGGAACTTTAGTCTGCACAAAATTTGTCATTTCTGTGAACATGACATACAACATAATCATAGCGACAGCAACCAACCCACCCAAAACAAAAATTTCAAAATAATTATTCACCGCTGACCAACTTTCTAGCATATTCCAGATGCTCAGGGGTATTTATCCCATAAACTTCCTCTGGAGCAATTTGAATACTTTGAATTTTATGACCATCTTTAATGGCAAGCTCTACAATGTCTGTTAAGTAAAATTCACCTTGAGCATTAGTACTACCAATTTCTGTAAGCTTATTCCACAACCACGCACTATTAAACATATACTCCCCTGTGTTCACTTCTGTGATTTGCTTTTGTTCCTCAGAACAGTCTTTGTATTCCTGAATTTTGATGATATCTCCTTGAGCATCACGAATAACTCTTCCATATCCCAAAAAATGATGATTTTCATTTTCAAAATTTGGTAATGTGCAAGGGAACATTGTAACCACTGAGTTAGTGCTGGTATGTAATTCTACCAGCTTGCTGAGTGACTCCTTGGAGATGAATGGCATGTCTCCATTCAGCACAATAATATTATCCGCAGTAACAGAATCCTTTGCAGAAAGCACAGCATGTGCCGTTCCTTTTTGGTCGAATTGAGTAACATAGATATACTCTTTTCCCAAGGTTTGCTCAACAAGTTCTTTCATATAACCAACCACAATAATTGGCGAAGTATCTTGCTCTAACTTTTTAACTTCGTCTAAAAGTCGCTCAATAACAGGCTTGCCATTCAGTGGAATTAAAACTTTTGGGATTGGCTCTGCAGTATTACCAACAGCAACTCCCGCCATACGAGTTCCTTTTCCAGCTGCTAGGATTACAATTTGTTGTGACATATTGGCTTAATTATACCATTTAGAGGATTCTCATTCCAATGATACAAGTTATAATTAAAAACGAAAAAACCATCCGATAAGGATGGTTTTAACATAAATGGGCAGCTACCTACTTTTGCACTAGCATGCGCTAGACTATCATCGGCACGACCACGTTTTACTTCTGAGTTCGAGATGGGATCAGGTAGTTCCGCAGCGTACATGCCACCCAATCACTATTTCTAACTTTTATAGAGTTCTCGTGTTTTTAAAGGGAACTCATATTAGAGATAACGATTGAAAGGCATGATTTTGTATTGCCTAGGACCTAAAGCCGAACACTAAGTGGTTTGAGATCATATAGAATATGACTGAAACTAATAGTATTACGAGCACGAAGGACCCAATTTTCAATGTGGATTTTATCATAAGGCGCGTTCTCACGCATCGTTTTATTGCATTGCGCCTTAGCGCTTTTGTGCGAATTCACCCAAAGGGTGCTTTATCGCAAATTGTTTGTCAAATATTGTGTATTCAAGAGTTTAAAATCTGGCTATGCCAGTTTTAAACTTTAGCTATTGGCTCGCGCCAATGCTAAATAATAGAATAGAACTTTCGATTGATTAGTATCGCTCGGCTGAACACGTTACCGTGCTTACACCTGCGACCTATTTGCGCGGTAGTCTTCCGCGAATCTTTCGTGACCGAAGTCACAACGAAACCTAGTCTAGTGGACAGCTTCGCGCTTATATGCTTTCAGCGCTTATCTAAACTCGACCTAGCTACCCCGCCATGCCCTTGAAAGGACAACGGGTACACCAGAGGTCGATACTTTCCGGTCCTCTCGTACTAGGAAAGTGCCCACGCAAGTTTCGTACACCCACAGCAGATAAGGACCAAACTGTCTCACGACGTTTTGAACCCAGCTCGCGTACCACTTTAATAGGCGAACAGCCTAACCCTTGGGAGCTTCTTCACCCCCAGGACGTGATGAGCCGACATCGTACATAATTCCATTATTTCTAATGGGGCAGACTATATCTTCTTCTTATCGTTGGTTTTAGACATGCATAATTTGATTAAGACTTGGGTGTACCAAAATCTATCTCATTAGCATTGTCATGACCTAACAGTTTATACATTTAAGTATTGATAAGAGTCGGCGTATTA
>CAYODY010000005.1:0-60584 GCA_964402965.1 uncultured Candidatus Saccharibacteria bacterium | reverse complement strand
TAACAAACCAAAGAGCAGTAACATCACTTTCGTGACATTACTGCTCTTTGGTGGGCTGAAGACCCCAATGCTCGAGTATGTTAAGAATCTAGTACATATCCTCAAACCAATACAGGTAGCTAACTTTGATACTTGCTACAAGATGTTGGAGAAAGAGGGGCTGTTGGTTTCTGCCTAAGTATGTTTCTAGTTTGGGAAAAATGCTGTCTATGGTGTCATTGCTGTCAGAGTACCCCACCCTAATATAAAGCCCTAAAGATTAGCTGGTTTTACAATGTTGACAAAATATCAGTTTTATTCTATAATGTGTGCAATTAATCTAGTGCCATTATCATAGGTTAAATTCAAAGTATAAGGAGAAAAAATCGTGAAAAAAGCTGCGCAAACGAAAATCGGGGCAATTAGTATTGCCGAGTCGTTGTCTTTTGTTTTAACCAACAAAGACCTTACCATCGTTGACCTAGGTTGCGTGTTCTTTGGCTCTTTCTTTAAGAGCTTTACTTATGGGGCTGGCCTGTCAGGACAAGTTGTCATCGACAAGCAAACAATGCTTCCCATAACACTTGAAAAGGGAAAACCTGAGTCGAATACCTGCAGTCCCATTATATGGGAGCGAGTGATCAATTATAACGACAAGGAACCGCAGGAAGGATATTTCATGCTTCGATATTCGGAAAAAAATCGGGTTGATGTATATACTCCCGATGGAAAACTTGTTCGATTCCAAGGACTTCCTGGCTATGAATCAGATGTGTACTGTGGCAAGTATGCTATCGCTTTCAGATGTAGTGATACGTACATGTTTTTCAGCCCGATAACGGGCGAGAGTATCGATATCGATTCGATGGTCGTAAAATATTTCGGCAACGATCTGGAGCGTGGTATCAAGCCGAAGGCAGAAAACGGAGATTTAACAATCACCGTTTCCGAAGGCTGCAACGTTGATTATAAGGTTGTTGGAAAATTCAGAGTTTCCGAAAGTTTGGAACTCGAAAAAATTTAAAGCGACCGAAATGGTCTTAAGTATAAGATTTGCCCGAACAGAAATGTTCGGGTATTTTTTTATGGTTCTTTGCTAGAATAGCTTCGTAACAAATTTACTCATTAAAAAACACCCTAATCAGTAAGGTGTTTTTTTGTGCAAGGCGTTATTGCATCCGTTCAATCAATTTTTTGATTTTTTCAATGTCTCCTTGAACTCTTTTTTTCTCTTCTTCAATCTTTTCTTCATCAGTAGGCTTAGCATCTTCACGATAGTTCCAGAATGGTTCATCAGCATGTTTCTCCCTAGCTTCTAGCTGACGTTGTAAAATTCCTAATGCTTTCTCGGAATTACCTTCTTTTAGTTCTTGAAGAGCTTGATCAGTTTCAGAAGCTGTTTGTCGCATCTCTTCAGGGGTATATTTCTTTTTCGTTTCATGGTTGATTGCATCTCCTGACATTGCTAAGTCAACGCCCATTTTATCAGCTTCTTGCAAATCTTCCAAGTACTCTATTACAGGGTAAATTTTATCCTCATATTTTTCTTGGTCAAATTGCTCTTGAGTTACTGGCTCGCCGTCATGATTGAATAATTGACCTTTTCCTTCATTAGTTTCCATATGCTGTTTATTTAATGGCTATATTGTGAGTATAACAAATTTGGCTAGTCAGCCAAAATCTTGTGGAAGAAATCGTACTTTCGAATTTGGTATTCTCTGTATGGCAAGCCTTTAGCTTCGATCTTCAACTCCTCGTATTCGTTTAATAGGTTCGAATCATTCTTGAGTAAATTGAACACATCTAACTGAATCTGCACCTGTGATTTTACTGGGTCAGTTAGGTAAATGCCGACTTCATAGCCATCTCTCATAAAGTGCCAACCAACTGCAGTATTAGCTATTTTGTCAGGAGAGCCAAACTGCTTTTCTAATTTAGGACGGTGAATAGGGAAGTCTTCAGCAGGGCTTAAAATAGATAGGTCTATATCTTTCTGCCCTGTAATACCTAATGCCATTGAACCCATAAATATAATTTCTAAACCAGGAACAGTGAACCTAATTTCGTCCATAACTATTCCAGCAATTTTTAAACCATAATCACCATAGTCTCCCCATGTGAAAATCTCTACTGGCTTTTCCAGTACTTCTTTTGGAAGTCTCGCTAAATAATTTGCTTCACCCTCAGTCAACATATGTTTAAATTTAATAGTTTAGGCGTTAGTCATGATGTCGAATGCCTTCGATAAACCATTTTTTCTGTTTGGGGTCGAAAATCATAAGTACATCTTGGTTGTTGGCAAACTGAGCTGAATTGTATGCTTCTGGAATGGCATTAACTCCGTCTGTGTATTCCTCATCGTCAAAGAAATAAAAGAAGCGGAATTCAATCCATGAATTGTTTGGACCAGCATACTTGATGATAGGGGGACGAGGGGTTTTCCCATTCGATGCAGCTTTAAAGAATTTAAGTAAAGAAGGTAGGGCTTTTCGGAGAGTGTTGATCTGTTGTAATATGGTAAACGCATTGCTAAGGGCGATAATGGTTGGCCATTGGTGCAATAGCTGAATCCAAACAGTATTGTCGCCACCGCCTCCCATGCCTTCGTCAATTTCATAAACAAGTACATCAGTTTCCAATGCATCACCTAACTCATTAGCCGCACCGACTAACTCTTCATTTTCGAGGATATGGATCAGGTCTATATGAATTGGGTAGGAGTTTTTCACTGACTCAATGTTCTCTTGAGTAATGTCAGAGTCAACATGGTTGTGCTGATTATTTATTAACTCAGAGAGTTTTACTGTTCGTTTCATGATTTTACTTTGATTTATTAGGAAGTGCACCGATAGCTTTAAGCCAAGCATTATGAGAGCGATCAACTGTTGCTCTCATCTTTTTGATAATTGCTATGTCGGCTTTCGTCAGTGCCTTCTTTCCCTTAGAGGTTTCTTGATTACTCCAAGCTACATTAAAAAATTGCTTAATGTAAGCTTTGTACTCTTTATCGTCCTTAAGATAGGTGTTGAGGATCTCTCTAGTATTATGAGCCATATGCTGTAAATATAATTTTAAAGTAGTTGTTGGGCTAGATTAACCTGTCTCCAGTTTACCAGTTTTTGCTCTGCCAGAAAAATGCTGCCTATACCGTCTTTGCTGTCAGCATATGTAGGAAAACCTATGATTACAAATCATTACCAAATATGGGGTTTATTCATTAAACTTGACATAATTCTAGTATTATGCTATAATATATCCAAAATAAATAACTAGCCACCTGACTTGTAAGACTAAGTTTTTACTTACAGCAGGCAACAGAAGTTATTAATCTCAGGAGGATTATAGTGAATACTTTATCTTTTTCGATTATATGCACGTTGACTTTCGGTGTTGACTTGACCACAGAAGCAAAGGTCAGAGAATCGCTGGGTCGGTTTCAGAAGGACAACAAAATCCTTCACACTCTCTTCGAGATCGGCTTTGCTTTTCCAGACAGCAAGCAAGGCATGACAGCGAATTTGGTTGCTGTTGATCCAGTCAAAGACTTCGGTCTACCAGCAAACGCTAGTCATAACCAAGTGCTGAACAAAGGTATTGAGCTGGGCTTATCAAAATGCCCGTCCGATACTCCGATTCAGTTCATGCTGGATGCACCAACTGTTCCGCCTGGGGATTACATCTTCGCAATCGATGCGGTCTGCCCTAAGACCGACGGCGGTAATGCTCACGTTCTGACGGCATTCTGTTTCGAAAGAGACGGAGTCCAGCTCCTTGATTCGTGCATTTACGATTCAGGTGACCAGCCGAGGCGTGACTTAAGAAAGTATTTATTCATGCAAGAGTGAAATCTTGCCAAACCACTAGTAGTCTAGTTCTTTCGGGAACTGGGCTATTTTTTTTGAGGTTTTCTAAGCAGCCATCAGTCTTCTGTGGAATTACTGTTTCGTGGTATTATTTAAGCAAGGTATTTTATAAAGTATTAATTTATTAAATGTATGGAGAATAAGCACAATCCTGAGATTGCTCAGCCTGGTCCAGAGGAAAAGGAAATTACAAAAAACAGCCCTGTATATATCACTTATAGGGATAATGATTTGTATCGTAACATGGTCCCGAAACTTATGGAGGAGTTTAGCAGCATTGATAGGAGAACCGAAGCTATGGTGGTGCCCCAAGCTATAGAAGATAAAGAAGTAATGAGATACATTAAGGATAATGTACCAGAAGACGTAATTAAACAAATAAAACAAGGTGAGGTATTATTTGACGAAACTACGGCTAAGTATTTTCGAAACTGGGATAATAAAGATAGTGAGCGTAACTTGGATGAATTATCAGCAGAAATAATGACCCCTGCATTAATGGGTTCAGAATATGCAGAAACCTTGGAAGGAGAAAAATCTTTTCAAGAGAAACTAGCTGCTATTGAATCATTAGTAAAGAAATTGATAGACGCGCATCCAGAAATCCAAGAGGTTTATATATCAAAAATGGCATTAACGGCGCACGGTTTCAAGCCGTTAGAAACGGCTCAAGGCTCTTTGTTAAAACACCAGATTATAAGTTCCCTAGGGTTTAGCAAAGAAGCCATAGAATTACGAAATCAAATAGAAGCATATATCGAGGACGAATCTAGTACCGATGAGCAACTTCTAGGTTTTTATTTGAAGACTTTGGATTTTTTGGATGACTCAAGTAGTAAAAGATTGGCACAGGCGATGGTTGGTTATGGTGAGAAAATACCAGAAAATTTTGAAGTCCGTAAGTCAATAAAAAACCTTATAGAACAATTGGCAGAACAAGGAATATTAAAGGAAGTAGTTTCTATTGACTACGGTGGTTTTGTAGCTGAATCAAAAATAGAAGAGATTACTGTCCGCTCTTTGAAAAAGAAGCTGACTGAATTATTAGGCGAAGGTAAAATCCACACTGTTGCCGATTCCGAACAAATCCCAGTTTCTGACTCTGTTCTTACTATTAAAGATCGGCATGAAAGATGGGATAAATTGGGGAAATACAGAATAATACTCCCAATATCAAGCGCAGTGCATTATATTATGGAAAACGACTTGCTTAAAGTAGACCCTCATGAAATAGATGAAGAGCTGAAAAAAGTAGTTTCTAAATATTATTCTAAAGACGAAGTACAAGACTAGTTAATAGCTTAGACACTGTTTAATTTGGTGTCTCGGTATAAGTACTTAAAAGTGACAGAGACTGTGTCTTAAAAAATGGGTATCTTCCATTCTCTTGCCCTCATTGGGCAAATTACCCGCTCTGCGCCCGTATGCCAATAACAGGCAACAAATAGTTGCCAACCCTATTTTATGCTATTATTTAAGCAAGATATTTAATACTAATAAATCAAATGGAAAAATCATTTAACACCGAGGGATTTAGAGATAATCTTGCTGATGATTTGAAATCTATCCGCAAAGATGACCGAGAAATGGCTAAAACCGTATTGGATGATGAGAAGAATACCACCCGCTATAAAGAGGCAGCCGAGGCAAATATAGAAAATAGAGAAACAAGAGTTGAATCTTATCAAGATATGAGGGAAAAAATCCTACAAGGCGATTACGTAAAATTTAAGATTGATAAGACCCGCATAAAAACAAATATTGCTGAATCTTTAAATTTTACACCTGAAGAGCTGCAACAAATTGCCGTGCACATGCTTTCTAGTATTCAGGATATGGACGTTAGTAACAAAATTTCAAAGTCTAGTTTTGGTAGTAATAAGTATAGCGGCTTCGTTGACGGAGCTGCAAACTACCTTAAAACCATTGGTTACGAGATGACTGTAGAGAATATAGGGGATGCGCTATCCCAAATAATACAAAATGATGGATTATCAGGATATGAGATAGCTCATATTGTACGTGGGATAGAAGACGAATATATAAAAAGAACTAGTGATTACTTTTTAAAATTTCCTATATCTCAAGAAGCAGGGGAGAATTTGATAGCTAGAATATCTAAAGGTGATCATAACATTTCAGATAGACGTTCTAAAGATAAATCTGGAGAACAATTGTATGTATCCTGGCTTAATGGTTCCAGTTCTATTGGAGTATTCGATAAAGAGAATCCAAAAGATTGAGAACTGGGATTGAAAATATAAAATAGATTCAATGGCAAGTTTTTCCATAGTAAGCACATCTAGTTGAGCGAATTAAATAAAAGCACCCAAGAAATTAAATTCTAAAGGGTGCTTTTTTGAACCCTGGCTCACCAGTTTTTGCTCTGCAAGAAAAATGATATCATTACAACATATGAATATAGATTGGCAAGAACATTACACGGATAGAAAAAATCGACCCGTTGCCTCATTTTTGGTTAAAGCAACTTCTTTTTTACAAAACAAAGGTATAGCTGTGGACTTGGGTACTGGTGACTTAGTGGACGCTCAGTTTTTACTATCACAAGGCTTTAGTAAAGTAATCGCTATCGACAAAGAACTACCTCCGCAGGCCTTATTGGAACAGTTACCAAAAAATAATTTTGAATTTATTCAATCACCATTCGACGAGTTCGTATTTCCCGTAAAGGAATATGACTTGGTTAATGCGCATTACGCACTTCCATTTAACTCTCCTAAAACTTTTGAGAAAGTGTGGAATGGCATAGAGCAGTCATTGGCGACTGAAGGGGTTTTTGTAGGGCAGTTCTTTGGTGTTCGTGACCAATGGAATGAGCAAGAAAGAGAGTTCACTTTTCATACTAAATCTGAAGTGGAAGACTTGTTTAGTAATATGGAAGTTTTGGAATTTGAAGAAGAAGAAATAGACCGCAAACTAGCGAGTGGGGTAGTAAAGCATTGGCATCTTTTTCATGTAATAGCCAAAGCATAATAATTAGTTGCAGTGTAATTGTAAATTAAGTAATTTGTCAGGACAGACTAGCTTGGCTTAATGGCTTTGAAAATTGCCTTTGACGCACTCAATATTGTATCGTCTTCAGTTTCAAAGTAGCTCATAGCGGTCTTTTCTGCATCCGAGAGCTTATCTTTAATAAATTGGCGCAGTTGCCAAATTTTTTCTTCCGCTGACTTGTCGAGTTCAGCCTCATCAGACTCTTCGATAAATCCTTTTTCTTGTAAGATTTTTAGTCTGTCAGCTGATACAAATTCTTCCCTTCGATTTCGAATAGATAATTTAGGGAAAACATCATGCTCAACAACTGCATTTTCGAATCCTGTTTCCGTCAGTAGTTCAAGAGTTTCTTCTTTTCTAGGGAAATAACGATTACGAATCAATGACTCAAAGCCAGAGAGTTCATCTTTCTTTTTGATTAGTTCCGAAAAAGGTTTTTGAGTCTTACTATCAAGTGCTAATTCCCAAATGATAATCTTGCCACCAGGCTTCAGAATTCGATACAATTCCGTAGCCATCTGCTTTTGACTTTCTCTGTCTACTTCATGTAATCCCATTTTATTTACAATAGTATCAAAATGGTTATCTGGGAATGGTGTGTGCCTTGAATCTGAAAGAGTAAATTCTAAGTTTTCGGCAGTCAGATTTTCCTGAGCACGATTTAACTGTAACTCACTGCTATCCAACAACACTATTTTGGTATCCAAGCCTTTTGAGGTAACTGCTCCTTGTAAATGTTTTGTGACAGAACCGTAACCACAACAAGCGTCTAAAATTACTTGTCCGTTTTCAGGGTTAACAATTGATACTAAAGTTTCAAAGTCCTTTTCATCAATTGAATGAATTTTTTCGTACGATACAATCCGTTTTTGATAAGAGTTATTTTCCATATTCCTGTATTAAGGGTTGCTTATTAAGTTAAGAACTAGTTTTAGTATCTCAGTTGAACCTTTTTCCATCATCATCATATGACCATGTCCAGGTAAATTGTGCTCTGCTAGCCAAATGAAACTAGCCCCAACATTTAAAGTTTTTAGGTATTCCACAATACCGTTATCGGTTTCGTAAGGGTGTGGGGGATCGTTATCACCAGTGATAACAAATACTTTAGTGTTTTGCCTATCCATTAGGTTATCTTCATCTATCTTAATCTGAGAATCATTTGCATTGAAACGTTCCATAATTGCTCTTGGGTCACATCGATTACATATGCTCAGTAAGTCTTGAAATTTATCTTCAGGGAATTTTAAGCCATGAGCAACTAACTTTTCTTCGACCCATAACAAGTCTGGGTTAAATCCTTTTACTGGGTCTATGTGATAAGTGTATTCCCCAGATTTGAATACAAACTCTTTGCCCATATCTTCAACTGGGAATGATTTTTGAATATTTCCAGGCGGCGCTGGTGCAATGGCAATAATGTTTTTAAGCAAATCACTTTCCCCAAGTACCTTCCAACCATAGGCCCCGCTAGTAGAATGAGTAATTAAGGTGCATGGCTTGCCGTTTTGTTGAATCAGGTTAGCAATTGCTCTGCTAATAAAGCTCCCAAAATGTTCGTTAGTCGGGGGGTGAAAATCTTGCCAATCTAAGATATGAACACGATAGCCTTGTTGAATTAAGTGTTCAGTCCAAGAGATAGCCGTGTCATCATAAGTTTTAGTAAACATTTCATAGCTTAAACAAATACCAGGAACCAGAAAGAATTCGTGTTCTGAAGGAGTGCCAAATATTATATGTTTAAGCCCAAAATCGTCTGTGGTTGTCGTAGATTCCATAACTTTATAGTAACAAAAAAACTTATCTTATGCGATTATGATAGGGTTTAGTTCGTCAGATTAGAATATGTTTAGACCATACATTAAATGCCAGATACCACTCGCTCTGGTCTGAGTGTTATTCAAACAATTTTCTAGTTCCATGTGTTTCTTGAATTCGTCAGTTTGAGTGCTATTAGCACATATACCCACCTGTACTGCATAATGGTAGTTTTCAAGTCTAATAATTGCAGAAGCAAACCAAATCAGAAGTATTGCTAAAACGATTATTATAATTCTTTCCGTATTCATTTTCATTTGCTTTCTCCTTCAAGGTAAAGTTCGTTATATCTATCGTAGAATGCTTTTTGAGCCTCTATCTTTTCTGCAATGGGTTGATCGTCTAATGTGGTATACATTGCTAAGACTTCATTAGTTAAGCTATCTACAAGGAATCTACTTTGAGACCCTGGTACATTTGGAGTGCTAGGAATGTTTAATGTGTATGTATATAAACATGTGCTTAACTTCTCGCTATATTTAGTTTCGCTACCACTAAAACGTGTATAGAATAACAACCCAGCTTTTGATGCTTTCTGTTCTTCGTCTCTTTTTTGAGCGTCTAATTCAGAGGCTATTTGTTTACACTTTAGATTTTTATCAAAAGTATTATCAGATTGTTTTTGGCTGGCATCACAGCTTGCACCAAGTAGGGTGACTGCTAATATCGCAGATAAAATATATTTCATAAGTGCATTATACTCTTTTTGAGAGTATTTAAAAACCGCCACAGAGCGGTTTTCGGTTTTTTGGTTGCATAAAGGCTAGAGAAAGTACTTGATGTCTTTGCCATAGAGCTTGGCGAATCTTTTTAGCTCCATTACGTCTATTCGGTATTCTCCTGATTCAACTCTGGCTATATATGACTGTGGTCGTTTAAACTTCTTTGCCACCTCAACCTGTTTAAGCCCTGCTTCAAGCCGAGCTTTTTTGAGCTGCTGTATAAAGACCTTGTATTCCTTTGTTCGAATAGTAGTACCCATATAGATAAGTATGTATACGGAATCCGCATATCTAAAATTTAGATATTTTGTTATACTGATTAAAAGGGTAAATCTATGGCAGAACCAAGACAAAACAAGTGGATAACCAGTCATACATGGCTTTTAGTCGTTGCTGTTTTTGTCATTATTGGCGTAGCGACCTACTTCGTAACTAGGCAACGTCAGGCTATAGTTGTAACTCCTCCACCTATAGGTAATGGACCACTGGGTAATTTACTAGGAAAGTTAGAGCCTTGCCCATCAGGCAAGTCATCTGATGTTCAAATTTTAAAACCAACTAGTCAGATTAGTGGGATACAAAACAAGCTTCATGTTAATGGAATTGTTAAAAATAACTCCAAAGAGTGCGCTGTGAAAAGTGTAACCTTGAAAATTACCCTTAGTTCAAATGGGCAAGTATTGCAGGAGAGGACTGTGAACTTAATAGGAGAGGTTATGTACCCTGCATTTGCTCTTCAACCTCAAGCCACCAAGGAATACAGTGAAGATGTCGCAGTGTATGAGTCATTGATGACCAAGACAATAGGCAGTAAGAAGCTACTGTCTGATGTAGTTAAGACTGAACAGGTTACGAGTGTTGAGTGGGTTATGCCTGTACCTAAATAAAATTAAGAATTGAAAAAACTATGTTAACACTGCCATCAAAACAAACAATCAAGCAGATAGGGAGAGTCATATTTTGGCTTGTAACCGTAGCCTGTTATCTAGTAGTTGCCTCCATTGGTATTTTTTGGTTATCTGGCGACACTGAAGAGTGTCCGACTTTATCAAATGTAGCGTCAATACCAATTCGTGGGCAACTCATAGCATATGGGGAACTACCACCAGAGTTAGGTTATTACACAGATGCTTTGAATGTAGTTAAACAATTGGAAACTGCTAACGAGCAAGAAGGAATAGAGTACATTATTTTGGACATCGATAGTCCAGGTGGAGAAGTTACCTCTGCAGAAGACATTGTCGCTACAATCCAGCATATTGAAAAGCCAGTCTATGCTCTAATTAGATCGCAAGGCCTTAGTGCAGGGTTTTGGATAGCCAGTGCGGCTGACTTAGTCTATGCGTATCCGACATCAATGTTAGGGAACATGGGAACAACTTATTCATTCATTGATAACTCAGTAAAGAATGAATCTGAGGGTATCACCTTTAACGAACTCTCAAGTGGAAAGTTTAAAGACATCACTAACCCAGACAAAGAATTAACAGCAGAAGAAAGAGCCAATCTCCAAGAGAACATCGATAGTGCCTTTGACATAATGGCACAGAGTATTGCAGATAGCAGGAAAATTGACGTGGCTCAACTTCTCCCATTAGCAGACGGAAGAATACTAACTAGCAAACAAGCTATTGAGGCAAAGTTAATCGACCATGTTGGAACCCGTTATGATTTGTTAGACGCATTGAAGTATGAACTGGGGACGGAAGCTATAATCTGTCAGAATTAAGGATTGGAATATGAGTAAAGTAAAAGTTAGCATTGTCTCACTTATAGCTTTAGTTGTTTTCATGTCTGTACCAAATGAGTCTTTGGCCTTGACTCTCAAGTGTCCTGTAAATGAATATGGGGTTGAGGAGTGCAATAGAAGTTCTTATGGCGATGCACGCTATAACTATATAGATGGAACTCCATTTTTAGAGCAAGAGCCTAATGTGAGTGATGCCTATAATTTATCAGACAGTAATCAACAGTATGGTGGTGTATACTTCGCACCGCTTACTACACTAGCATTTAGCAGTTTACTATTTATTCCAATCATAGTATATTTAGCTTATAAATAAGCCTATTATTTAATTAACATATTATGGAAAACGAAGAAGTACGCAAGTGGTACAAGAAGAAGCGGTATATCATTCCATTGTCGGCTGTTGGGTTGTTCACTGCTATTGGAATAGCGAGTAGCCCTACTCCTACTCCACAGGTTCAATCTCAAACTGGTACTCAACAAACAATACCAGTTCAGACAAGCACTACGTTAGAACAGTCCTTGCCAGTTGTTCAGGAACAGACTGATACGAAGACAGTTACTCCTGAGGTTCAAGCAGTTCCAAAAGCTACGTCTACACAAAGCAAGCCTCTTTCTAATGA
Organism: uncultured Candidatus Saccharibacteria bacterium; assembly: GCA_964402965.1. Taxonomy (GTDB): domain Bacteria; phylum Patescibacteriota; class Doudnabacteria; order UBA920; family UBA920; genus UBA920. The sequence goes on along the minus strand of CAYODY010000005.1, from coordinate 48,817 downwards.
TAACTATTATCAAAATGTAGACGGCAATCAAGTTCATTCTCCCGCATACTCCTCAGACAATAGCGTGCCAGCAGGAGCATCTGCTCAATGCGGCGATGGAACATATAGCTTTAGTCAAAATAGAAGAGGCACTTGCTCTCATCATGGGGGAGTTGCACAATGGTATTAACATATAAAAATAGAACTATAAAAACTGTTTTAATAATTGTCGGAGTATTAGTTTTAGCTAGCATTGGTTATATCAGTCTAATTGCGAACAAGTCCGCAGCAACGAAGTACGCTAATAGTATAGTTACGGCTCTTAACAATGAAAGGTGTACTAGCATACATCCATTGAATGGAATTAAATCATTGAGCAATGAGACTGTTTGTCCTAGAGGAGATGTCGGTAATTTCATGGTCATTGATAAGGTTGAGTATAAGTTAGAGGCAGTGACAGGAAGCAAATTCAGTAATCGTTATCAAGCACTATTGAAAGTTTGTGTTGAGGCTCATGGTAATGCTCGGTGGAATGAACGCAATTATAGTGACTGTACAACAGACGCTCGAATTATCAGCCTTCGTGCTAAAGGTTTATCGTGGCAGGTAGTACCGACTGATTTTACAGATTTATCTAAACTACTTAATGAGTCTGGAGCTAAACCCGAAGGATACGAAGAGTTTAGTAGACAATGTTGGGATATGCGAGTGCAAAATTATATAGAAACAGGCGAACCAGTTGGGCGAGTGTGTAATAACGCCGTAGAATCAGATGTTCTGTACTCAATCAAAACTCACAAGTTCGTAGAAACTGGTAAGTCGCGCTAAATTGAAAAAAAGACTGGTATTGCACCCAGCCTTTTTCATTTACAGCCAATGACTGAAAAGACAGCCCTTGCGAGCATAGTTGCCACAGCCTAAGAACTCTTTTCCATAACTAGCACTTTCCCTGTTACTAACTTTTCTTTTGATTAGAGGAACTAAGCATCTTGGACAATCGCTTGGAGCGTCCGCAGGCAGTATCGTGGTTTGTGAGGCAATTTGTGGTTGCTCTGCCAAACCTAGATTGATGTTGAACTGCCTGTTAAAGTCTCCGAGTAACTTAACGCACTCGTCCACACTTTCCTCTCTGAAGTTAATCAGCAAGTCTCGGCTAATCAGCTCTCCAGTAGGGCTGTACCTAAGTGATGCGTTTAACTGGACACGGGGTTGAGTTGTTTCCATATATGGATAGTTTAATTGTTAGAGTTGGTAGTTTTGTTGTACGATCACTACCAAAACGCTTAACCCGACATAAAGCCAGGAATTTTAAAAAACATTCAGAGTCTCATCTGGTACTATATCTTCATCTTTTCGATCTGATTTATGTGAAAGAGCGAAATAACCTTAGGATAGCTTTCAATGACTTTGCCCTTGCTATCGGTCTTCTCAATTACTGTAATGCTCTTAATGGCTTTCTCACCTTTCTTGATTCTGTAACCTATCACTTGCCATGCCCTTGCGGTGCGGGTAGTGAATCTAGGGTCATAGTCCTTTGCTAGCTTAGGCCATCTAAGTGCTATCTGTTCTTTGACTTTCGCAGCAGACTTTTCTGAACCCCTGTATGAACTAGGGATTGCTAGTATCTCTTTTAATTCAATCATTGGCTTTCCTCCTGTGTTGGTTGCATGATGTGGTTGATTAGCTGAGAGTCAATGTGCTTGCTATTCTTTCTAACCAAGTCCATCTTCTCTAAGAAACGATTCCAACGGACTTTGCTTCGAGAGAAGAAGACACAGGTATTGCATCCTGAGTCAGCTGAACTTTTACAGTCGTGGTTATCGAACTCAGCTAGTACTGCTAGGTTCTTGCTCATTTGAGTAACCCTTTCGTTTAATGATTAACAAGCCACTCACAGGTGGGTGGCGGTTTGAATTGCAATTCATTAAAGAGGAATTGTATTAGGAACACAGAGAGTATGAAGGGGGTGGGTGGGGAGTGGTTGGTAAACAATCCTTTCTATATCCTCAGGAGTCCTGTGTAGGGAAACCTCTGCATAAGATGTTCAAATTATGCCGTCTATACTGTCCTGCTGACTTGATTTAAAATTAAGGTATGGAACAAGAATTCTTCGATCAACCTAAACAACAAAAACTGTATCCCAAAATGACTGTGGAAGAGTGCTATTCATTATCTATTGGTTCTCTAAGCCGTAATCTTCTCCACCCTAACAAAGAGGGAGAGTCTAAATCAGGTAAAGCATATATATCTAGCCAGTACGATACTCTGCTCATAGGCTACAAGGTAATTAAGAGTGATCCGTTCAAGGTTCAAGTCATTTACCCATATAAAGGAATCGCACAGACCCAAGTTATTACTATCTTGACCTGCGAGACTCATTTTGGAAATAAACCATTCTTCTTTTGCGTTATGTGCGGTAGTTTACGCAGTAAGCTGTATCTTCGCCCTGACCGCAAGCCTAATTACTTCTCGTGTCGAAAGTGTTTGGAACTCAGTTATGAGTTGCAGACTATCAATCGTAGAGGTGGGGTGCTGGCAGAGATGGCATATCGTATGAACAGAGCTATGAAGGTCAGTAACATGCTCAAACATTCCAAGCGTAGAGTTTATGGCAACAAGGTCGCTAAACCATTTTTACGATGGATAGTTGCTAAACAGAAATGGTTAGGCTCTGAGGCAGCTGAACAGACTTATGAAAAGTTATCCCAAGCAAAGGTTAAGATGTCGTAGGATTTCGGCATACTCTGATTTAGACCCTTTCTCTCTGGTCGTAAGTATAGAATTGTTCAATTTTCCTCACTCTGAACTTGATAAGTAATGAGTTATGAAAACTGGCTTAAATGCGGTAGAATATAAGTATGCCTAAAACAACTTTTGACTACTTACAGGAAATTTTAATAGAGTTACGCCAACAGTATGATCAGCACCCTGAAGGCAATAAAATACGTTATGAAGTGTATTTAGGAGATGATGATGTTGAAGAGTTTGATGATGAGAGCGTCTCTTATGGTTTAAGAGTAGATGCTCTTGAACAACTCAAAGAAGAAGGAGTTGTAGAAGATTATGTAATTGACGAAAGATTTGAAGATATTCCACTTGGTGAATATGCGGCAACTCGCGTTACTTACAAAGTTGCAAAATGCCTTTTAGATAAGAAGAAATTTTTGGCCCACACTGGGGGATTGAATCCTTCATCTCCAAACCGAAAAACAGAAAATGAGCCTGAACATGATGAAGATATCGTTGTAGTTGCTCTCAAAGAGGGGGAGTTAAAAATTAATCGATTAACAGGCATTGTACATATCAATGAGATACCCACTCAATTCAACCCTACATCCAAACAGTTTGAAGTAATTTTGAAATTGGCAGATAGCAAGAATTATCAAGCGACTTATGAAGATTTATTGGGTGCTAATCCTACTAAAGATAGTATCAGAAACTTAACTTTTGATATTAGAAATATCAAAGAAGCTCTAGAAATTCTGCCAGCCCATAAAGCGAAACATCAGGATTTCATACAGAACATTAAAAATCATGGTTATAAGCTGATTACCTAAATCACATTCATGTCACATTCGTATCACAATTAATCACAATCTTTCACATCCGTTCCGTGTTGGAATGACTACTAAAAGAATATATTAAGGCTATAGCAAAACGCTATGGTCTTTTTTATTAAATTTAATCAATGTCAGACGCCCTTAAAGCAATTGAAATAAATGATATGGATATGCAAGCCCAAGAAAATCGGCTTGTGGATTGTTTGGCATTGGCGTTAGCGACTATTGCTCGACAGCTTCACGCTGGGGAACAACTTGCTAACAAAGAAAGGAAACAATAATGGAAGAAGCTCTCATCGGAGATAACATTGCTGTGAAAGATACAGCTCAAAGCGAAATCTTAAACGAGGAAGATAAAGGTCAAACAACTGTTCTTATCAATAAGGTACTGAAAGGCGAGTCAGTTTTGTTCCACGACCAGTTTGGTTCAGCGTACATTGCAATGGACGGAAATGGCGGCAAAATCTTGCGGTTGCGTAATCGTGAGTTTAAGTCGTGGCTATCGCATTTAGGGTGGAAGTCATTAGGCAAGCCAATTAATTCTGCAATTATAGAAACTGCGGTACGAACTTTGGAAGGACACGCCTTGCATGAAGGCAAGCAAATTGAGTTACATGTCAGAGCATCTACAATTGGCAATGAGCTGTGGTATGACTTGGGTGATGGCAAGGCAGCCAAAATTACAGAGAATGGCTGGCAAGTAGTAGAAAAGCCCCCAATCTTATTCTATCGGTTTGCACATCAAAAGGCACAGGTTATTCCTATAGAGGGCGGAGAGTTGGAGGAAGTTTTTGACTTCATTCCAGAACCAAGTGATTCGAAAGAGCGATTGCTGTTGCTGATATGGCTTGCAACTGCCCTGATACAGGGATTCCCACACCCTATACTTGTCGTTAAAGGCGAAAAAGGTTCACGAAAGACAACACTGTTCAAGTTATTGCGGCGTTTACTTGACCCTTCAATGCTTGAAACTGTCGGTCCACAGCGAGATTTAAATGAGTTCATTCAACAAGCCAGTCATAATTACTTTCTGCCATTGGATAATTTGAGTCCTATCAAATCTGATTTCTCTGACTTACTATGTCGTGTAGTAACTGGAGAAGGTTTTAGCAAGCGAGAGTTATTTACCAATGACGACGACGTTATTTATTCCTTTCAGCGAGTGCTTGGTATGAATGGCATTAACTTACCGATAGATAAACCAGATATATTAGACCGTGCTTTGATAGTTAATTTACAACCTCCTGAAAACTACGAAGATGAGCAAAAATTGTTCGCGCGATTTGAAGAGGCTCGCCCTCGTTTGCTCGGTGCATTGTTTACAGTAATATCTCAAACTATGAAGTACCGAAAAGATAATCCTAAAGTTGAAGGTTTAGAGCAGTATCGCATGGCAGGCTTTGCACAGTTTGGTGCAGGAGCGAGTGAGGTGCTGGGGATTGGTAAAGGTACTTTCATTTCTGCTCTCAAAGCTAACCGTCAACTACAACATGATGAAGTAATTGAAACTTCTAGCGTAGCCTTTATGATAATGCAGTTTATGAAAATTCATGCTGAGTGGCAGGGAACTCCAACTGCACTTTTGACTGAACTAAAAGATGTAGCGGACGGAATAGGGTTGGACAAACAAAAAGTTTTGCCTAAGCAAGCAAACTGGCTATGGCGAAAACTCGAAGAAGTCATTCCTAATCTGCGAGAGCGAGGAATCTTAGTAACCCGTGATCGGGGAGATGGTTTGCGCAACATTCAAATTACTACCCTTGCTGTCACGCCGAGCGTTGAACCTTTAAGTAATGAAAATGAGGATATAAGCGTAAGTGAAGTTCCTTTTTGACAGCAAGACAGCATTGTCAGCAAAGACCAGACTCTGGTAGAGGCAGGTCGTATGATATAATTAAAGTAACAATTATCTGCGACATAGAATCCCAAAGCCCTACCTAGGCAAAGTTTACAGCACCTCGGCTGCGACACCGAGTCCTAGGCAGGGTTTTATTATCCAAATAATTAACAGTAACTATTATGAACGAACAATCAATAAATCAATCAAAAGGTATTACCCTCATTTATCTACGGGTATCAACCGACCAGCAAGCCGAAAAAGGCATTGCTCTCCCAACACAGCAAGCTAAATGTACAGAATACGCAGAGCAAAATGGCTACACATTTAACCTTGAGACAGACATTTACACAGATGCAGGACTGAGTGCTCGCACAATGGATCGTGCAGCACTGCTGGATATGCTAAATCGTTGTGAAAAAGATAAGTCTGTTCAGGCAATCACTGTTTACGACCTAAGCCGCCTAGCTCGCAATCGTGATGACCTCTCACTTATTAAAGTCGCATTGCGTAAACACAATGTTAAATTAATTTCCGCCACAGAAGGTATTGATGACAGCCCTGAGGGTCAAATGTTGGAAGGAATCCTATCTTCACTAGCAGAATTCTATTCTGCTCAACATGGTCGCCGAGTTAAGAACAATCTAATACAGAAAGCGAAAGCTGGGGGTTGGCCAAGGACAGCCCCTTATGGATATAAAAATGTTCAGGAGAAAGCGTCTACTGGTAAAGTTAAGGCGTGGATAGAAGTAGACTGGACAGAGGCTAAATGGGTCACTAGGGCATATGAACTGTATGCTACTGGCAACTGGTCAACTCGTGATTTAGCTGAACAGCTTATTGATGAAGGGTTTCCACTTCGTTTATTTAAAGGTCAGACTCGCAGTGTTTTGCAAGCTAGCTATTTGGCTCGCATTCTCCAAGACAAATTCTATATTGGGCATATTATATGGGACGGAGTTGTAAATGAAAATGGTAACCACGAACTATTTTTAGATCGTGCGTTATTCGATAAAGCCCAAGCGGTATGCTCATCACGCTCTAGTAGTTCAAGTCGGAAGTGGCGTTTGTTTTCTATCCTTAAAGGCATCTCATACTGCGATGAGTGCAGTAGTAAAATGACTAGTGATGAGCAGGTAACTCGTAAAAAGAACATCTATCGGTATCTTCGTTGTCTAAAGGCTATCAAGAAAAGGAAAGTACCTTGTAGTCAGAAGTACCATCATGAGTCTGAGTATGAAAATCAGTTTGAGAAACTTCTTCAAACTATCAACCTGCCTGTATCTACTACTGAAAAGCTTCAAGCAAAAGTCAGGGGATTGTTTTCTGATGAACATGTTATCTATGAAAAAGCCCGTAAGGATATACTAGGGAAAGTAGCGAACATTAAACGGCAGAAGAAAAACTTAGTTCTTCAGTTAGTTGATAAAGAAAATAACACCTCTGGAGATATGGATTTGTACCATACGGTTATGGCTGAATTAGGAATGGAAGATACAAAGTTAACTGATGAACTCGGTAAAGTTGAAAGTAAAATTGCGGGAGTCGTCCGTACTGTTGAGATTGCACTATCACTAACGGTTAGTTGCGCGTATGCCTACCAAAACGCAAAAGAGCCTCAAATGAAGGCTCTCTTGGCTCGAACGTTATTCAAAGAATTGTATATGCGTGATGGACAAATTGTCCGTGCTGTCTTGCAAGAACCGTTGGATTACTTATGCCGTAATAAAACTAAAGGCAATCCTATATTCGAGCAAGACTCATTTGGTGGGTCCGGCGGGATTCGAACCCGCGACAAATGGCTTAAAAGGCCACTGCTCTACCAACTGAGCTACAGACCCAAAGTTGAGCATGGTTCCCTTAGCAGTGAGGAACCAGTAAATACTCAACAATTTTAGCTTATTTAGAGGATTTATTCAAGGGCTGAATTTACATTTTCTTCATCTGGAGTTTCTGTGGTTTCTTTGCTTTTAGCTTTGGTCTTTTTGTTAGCAGCCTTACTCTTTACTTTAGCTTTACTTTTTGGTTTAGGATTAGCGGCTTTTTCTTTCGCTTCTGCGTATAGCTTAGCAAGTTGCGCTTCGGATTCAGGCTTAGCGTTGATGATCATTGTACAATCTGGCCAACGGGTGCATGCCCAGAATGGTTTACCTCGACCACGTCCTTTTTTCTCAACCACATCACCAGGTTTGTCAGCACGGTCTGTAGACTCTAAACACATAGGACATTTAAATCCAGTTTTATTCCAAATTTTTGCTATTCCTTTGCATTTTGGATAGTCCACGCAGCCAAGGAAGAAACCAAAACGTCCGCGCTTAACTTCCATGTGCTTACCGCAGATAGGACAGAGCTCATCTTTGGTTTTTTCTTCAAGAGCTTTAATTTGTGCAGCTTCTTCTGGCATCGGTAAAGTAACTTTGCTTCCTTCTTCTGGACAAGCTAAGAATTTCCCCATGCGGCCATATTTTATTAACATCAATTTTGAACAATGAGGGCAAGGGGTAGTGGAAACTTCAATCGTTTTCTCAACTGTTTTTTCTTTTTCGTCTAAATTCTTTTTGAATGGACCATAAAATTCTTCCATCACTGGAACCCATTTTAATTTGCCTTCAGCAATTTCGTCGAATTGTTTTTCAATATGGGATGTAAAGTTTATATCTACGATTTCCGGAAAGTTGGCAACAAGCATGTCTGTTACCATGTAACCTTCTTCGGTTGGTGCATACTTTTTGTCTTCTTTGGTAACATACCCACGCTCTTGAACAGTTGTTAGTGTTGGGGCATAGGTTGAAGGTCGTCCTACTCCAGCAGTTTCCAAAGCTTTAATTAGCGATGCATCAGTATATCGAGCAGGGGGTTCAGTGAAATGTTGTAGGGGAGAAAGCTCATTTAATTTTAGATTCTCTTGAACAGATAGATCTGGTAATGCGCCTTCAATTTCGTCTTCGTTAGTTTCATCTGTACCTTCTGTGTATGCACGAATAAATCCATCAAATTTCACAACTTGTCCGTTTGCTCTAAAAGTATATTTGGAAGTTGCATTGTTTTTAGCGCTAGCGGAAATATCTACACCAGTTTGATCAAAAATAGCTTGTTGCATCTGGCTAGCAATTGTTCTCTTCCAAATTAGATCGTACAAACGTAAAGCTTTTGCATCTGCTTTAGAACGCATGTTTTGTGGTAATAGAGAAAGGTCTGTTGGGCGAATGGCTTCGTGAGCTTCTTGCGCACCCTTACTCTTATTCGCGTAGTGACGAGGTTCGCTTAAACCGTACTGTTTTCCAAATTCCGCTGTAATAACTTCCTGTGCTTGCGCCAAGGCAGATGCTGCTAAATTTAAGCTATCTGTACGCATGTAAGTAATGTGACCTTTTTCGTAAAGTCCTTGAGCAACAGCCATAGTTTGCTTGGCGCTAAAACCAAGTTTGCGTGCCGCTTCTTGTTGTAGAGTAGAGGTGGTAAATGGTGCGGATGGATTTCGTTTAACTTCTTTTTTAGTTATGTCTATGACTTTGTATTCAGCACCTTCTAAGTCTGTAGTAATTTTCTTCGCTTGATCGCTTGAAGAAATCCCCATTTTACCAACAGCTTTGTCATCAATTTTAGAAAGTTTAGCAATGAATTTAAGTTCATCGTTTAACTTAGAAAGATTTGCTTCAATGCTCCAATACTCTTCGGCTTTGAAAGCTTGAATTTCACGCTCACGTTCCACTACTAAACGTATCGCAACGGATTGCACGCGACCTGCACTTAAACCATAGCGGATTTTACGCCACAAGAAAGGGGAGAGTTCGTATCCGACAATTCTATCTAAAACACGACGAGCTTGTTGAGCATCTACCAAATTTAGGTCAATTTCTCGTGGATTTTCTAAAGCATGCAAAATTGCTGGTTTGGTAATTTCGTGGAAAACAATTCGCTTTAATTTAGGATCGTTGTACTTCATTCCTAGTGCTTCCACTAGATGCCACGAAATAGCTTCTCCTTCGCGGTCTTCGTCAGTTGCAAGTATTATAGAGGAAGCATTTTTTGCCATCTTTTTTAGTTTTGAAATCACCTCAACAGCTTTTGGGGCGATGGCGTAATCTGGTTTAAAATCGTGCTCTATATCTATAGAGATTTTAGATTTTGGTAAATCACGAACGTGACCAAAACTGGCCTCGACTTCGTAGTCGGGACCAAGGAATTTAGATATTGTGCGCGCCTTTGTAGGCGACTCTACTATAATAAGTTGTTTGGACATGAAATATTTTTAAGTACAAGGTGGAGTTTAACTTGAAGTTGTAGTTCTTGTCAAATTAATTTAATTTCCACGCAATAATTCCGTACTTGGCAATGCGCTCTGGGTAACCTGGAAAACTATTCCATTTTTCAATTGCTTGCTCGCGCGTTGTGCCTTGTTGCATAATATCATCGAGAGAAATTTTTTGTAGTAACTCGTCAATATTTTTAAAATGATGTGCTTCAAGAATTGTCTTTGTAATTGTATCAGCTCCACACGAAATTATTAAATTATCGCCTGAGGATAAATCTAAATACTCGGGCATTCCTGCTCGAGTTTCGTAAATTTTTTGGCCATTTTTGATTCGCAAAAAAGTTTTGTAATCAACTTCGCGAAATATTAAGTTAAAAGTTTTAGAGGTCATAAAGATTATGGCGCGATTACACCAGTAGTTACGCCGATTTTTTTAAATATACTTTTCTTCTCAGCGTCGTTGGCTAAACGGGGTTGACCGTAGTTTTCTATAATCACTGGAAGCAATTCAATTTGTTTTAACTTAGCAGAAACAGGTGCGCCCTGCAAAGAATCTCCGCAAGTAACTTGTTGCTGTCCGCTTGGCGAAGCGCTGGCATTTGTCGCACAAGCTCCTGCTTTTGTTAGAGTAATTTTGAGCATTAAACCTTCTTTGGTGTCTTGGCTAAACATTTGGTCAAACACAAAGTTTCCTAGAGAGTAATAGATTGGTTTTCCTTTGTAGATTTCGTTTGTTTGAATCCAATGTGGATGAGCTCCAATTACAATGTCTGCACCATAGTCTATGGCTGTGCGAGCAAAAGTAGTTTGCGCGGAGTTTGGTGTACGGGTGTATTCCACGCCCGCGTGCATCGTCACTACAACGTAATCCGCCCGTGTCCGTAAATCGGCAATCGCGGCTTTCAATTTTGCTGTATCTTCAATTCTAGCAACGTAATCATTTTTAACTTGTCCTCCATCGTTTATGGAAGAATATGATGCGCCAATAAACCCAACGCGCACACCTTTAACAGAATAGACTTGTCCTTGCCACGCATCTTTTAAGTTTGCGCCAACACCAACAGGAGTTAAACCTTCGCGTATTAACGCACTTTTAGTGTAAAGTAAACCATCTTTGCCTTGGTCGAGCGCGTGGTTATTTGCTAGGTTTAAAACTTTAAAATTATATTGTCCTAGTCCTGGCAGAGTCCAAGTAGGTGCATTAAATACCAAAGAGCCTGTGCTTGGAAAATCATCGGAACCAGAGAAAGGGGATTCTAAGTTAGCAAAGTTAAAATCTGTTGAATGAAGAGTGTCTTCTAGACTACGGAAAGGCCAGTATGAATCTTTTCCGTTCTTAAACATTTGCCCAGCAACATTGCGCGAGAGCATTATATCTCCCATAGCTAAAAAGGTGATATCTGTTGTTGTGCTTTTTTCTTCTTTGAGGCTTTGCGCAGTGTTGTAATAGTCTTCAAAAGAATTTGCGCCGCTAGTTTGTTTTTTGGAATCAATCGGTACAGGTTTGTGAGTCTGATACCAAAAGTTCACACCAGTCACAATTAACAATGTCACAATTGATGCAAATAAAATTTTGTAAGCTTTGTTCATATTTTTATATAACCTTTTACACCCAATTCTTTGACTAAATTTTTTAGTTCTAACAAAGTAATTGTTTGCGCGACAATGCTTATATCTAAATTTGAAATGCCAGCAATTTCATTAATAGCGCGAGGTGTATCTTGAATACATTCTAACACAGTCTGTTCGGTGTTTGTTAATTTCGTTTCAAGTTGTTTAGTTAGTTGCGGTTGAGATATAGCTAGGTCATCTAAAATATCTTGACCAGATGTAATTAACATAGCACCATCGCCAATAAGTTTGTGAGGCCCATCGCTTAGTTTTGAATAGATAGGCCCAGGGACTGCGTAAAGCGCCCGGTTAAAGTCTCCTGCATAATCGGCAGTAATTAAGGCTCCACTTTTAAGTTTGCACTCTACTATTACAACACCAAGAGAAAGGCCTGCAATGATTCTATTTCGTGCGACAAAATTATATGGTAAACCAGGGGTGAATGGTGGTTGCTCTGAGAGGAGTAGACCCTTGTTGTCTAAAATTTCTTGTGCAAGTTTAAAGTGCGCGCGTGGGTAAATAGATTCATCATCCACGCCCGAGCCTAAGACTGCAATTGTTCGTTGGCCGCGCGCGACGCTTTCTTTGTGCGCAGAACTGTCTACACCGTATGCGAGACCGGAAACAATTGTAATTCCTGCATCCAGAAGGGGGGATGTGATGCGTGGTATTGCCATGGTGCCGTATGGAGTCATGGCGCGTGAACCTACTATAGCAATGCATGGCTCGTTGCTTTGCTGTGTGTTTTGCTCAAAGAGCTCACCTCGGTAAAACAACACTGGGGGAGCATCGTAAATTTCTTTTAAAAGAATTGGGTATTGTGCATCGTAGTATGGTAAAACTTTTACGCCTGTATGCGCTAAATCTGTGACAATTTTTTCCAATGAGTGTTCTCGCTTTACTTCTTCTAATTTTCCAAGGAGTTGAAAAGGAAAACCAAATTTTCCGAGTTCTTGCTCGTCTGCAAAGTAAATAGCTTCAAACGAACCCGCGTTTAATCGCCACTTTTCAAATACTGCTAATTCTCTGACAGGCAGAAGCGAGAGTATATATAGATAGAGTGCTTCTAGATCAGCGTCTAATTCTGGTGTTAAATTATATTCGTTCATTTTTTCCTTTCTCTACAATGTCTTGCGGGGTTAATATTAGTTCAATGACGTCTAATAGGGTTTTAAAATTGGCGTCGTATTTAATTTCCAGATTCTCTATGAGTTCGCGGAGTTGTTGGTTTTGTGCCAACATCCCACGCGTTTTTGTGAATGTCCGCATAATATGAATATTTACTAGAATTGCTTGCTCGCTTTTTAAAACAGAAGATAGCATTGCCACCCCTTGCTCGGTAAATGCGAAGGGAAGGTACTTAATATTTTGTCCACGTTTTGATGTGGTCTCAATTTGCGACCTCATGCTTTTGTTCAAGGTCACAATTTGTGACCTTGAAGGTAGGTTATCCCCACTTGAGGTCACAGATTGTGACTTCAAGTTTGGCTCATTTAAGCCATCTTGATCGTTCAAGGTCGCAATTTGCGACCTTGAAGATAGTTGTCCACTGTTTAAGGTCACAATTTGTGACCTTAAAGAATTGTTATCCACATATGCGGAAACAAATTGCGACCGTATATGGTCGAACTCCTCTTGTGTGAGTTGAAACATAAAATCTTCGGGGAATCGCTGTGTGTTTCTTCTGACTTGCTCATTTAATCTTTTTGTTGGCACGCCATACAAAAAAGCTAGGTCGCTATCTAACATTACCCTCCGACCACGAAGGAAATATATTTTTGATTCCAGGGAATCAAAATAGGATGTGTTTGTATTCATACTTTCAGGCTAACAAAAGGATGATAAAGTTAGCGTAAAATAATTCTAAAGTTTTACTGAATTTGGTGGAAAAGATGTATAGATGGGGAAGGGAAGGGGCTTGACAAAAACGTCAATTTAGTGTATACTACCAAAGTAACGAATTGAAGCTATTGTCTGTACGACCCTACTTGCAAGTCGCGAATCCATAGATCATCCCTCCTATTCTATGGTTTTAGCGGGCAAGTAGAGTTATCTAGGCGTATGCCTAATAACTCTCACTTGTAAGTGGGGTTGTGTAGATAAAAAAAGTCCTACCAAATGTTTTGGTAGGACTTTTTGCTATTTTAATTTTGTATAAACTTTTCTATTAGCTCAGTAGTTTTTAGAAAGACCTCTTTATTTAAAGTCTCAAGTTCTTCTTCTGAAAAAGGCGATAGAACAAACACATCTGTTGGAATAGGTGAGTCTGCTTCACGAGTTTCCACTCCAATTCGCACGCGCGCAAAATCTTTTGTACCAAGTTCATCTATTATATTTTGAACGCCGTTGTGACCAGCGCCACCGGAACCATGCGCTTCTTTTAAAATCCCAAAAGCTAAATCTTTTTCATCATGTAAGACTAGTAAGTCTTTAGAGGGATCTAGCTTGTAGAAAGATACAATTTCGTGAACAACTTCACCAGATAAATTCATAAAGCTTTGTGGTTTAACAAAAAATACCTTTTCGACAGTGCTATCATTTTTTGTTTCGTGGAATTCGCAAATTAACGCTTTGAATTTGCTTTGGCAAGAAATAGCTGAACGCTTAGATAGAAAAAAATCTATTGCTAAAAACCCTGCGTTGTGGCGGGTGTTTTCATATTGCTTACCAGGATTTCCAAGGCCAACTATTAGTTTCATATTGAAAGTATAACAGCCTGGCGCGCCTTGGACAACTGCTCCGATCATTGGTCAGAACTTATAAATTTTACGAAATTAGTGATACAATTACTGTATGAAATCACTCACATGGCAAACTCTAAAAATCTTTTGGCAACATTCTAAACAGTACAGCTGGTATATCTTTTTCATTTGTCTGTTTATGGTATTAGTAATGGTGTCTGATATCGCTCAGCCGTTCTTCTATAAATTTTTGCTCAATTATGTTGCGACTGGAGATTTTAGTTCTATTGATTATCCTATTAGAATGGTTTTTTATATTTCAGCTTCCGCTATAACCTATAACATAGGATGGCGCTCTGTAATTGCATTTACTAATGTTTTTCAGGGAAAAACAAAACGTGATTTATATAAAACTTGTTATAACTATATTTTAGATCACTCTACTGATTTTTTTAGCAACAATTTTGTTGGTGGTTTAGTCGCTAAGTTAGGACGTTTTGATAGAGCTTTTGAAACAGTTGCTGACGAATTTATCTTTGGAATAGGCAGGACAATAATTTTACTTTTATTTATTTTTGTTACTCTGGCTTTTCAGATTCCTCTTGCGGCATATATTTTGGGCATTTGGGTTTCTGTGTATTTGGTTTGCACTTGGTCACTCTCAAGATTTAGATTTAAATACGATTTAAGTACAGCAGAACAAGATACGAAAGTTTCAGGCCACGTGGCAGACACATTGACTAATAATAGCGCCATCAAGGTTTTTGCAGCAGAGAAGACAGAAAAATTTACCTTTAGTGGCATTATTCACGAACAGTATGTACGTCGAAGAAAAGCTTGGGATATTTCAAATTATGTAGATATTTTTCAAGGGGGTATGATGATAATCCTTGAGTTTGTTTTAATGTATGCTGCAGTTCATTTGTGGCGACAAGGGAAAATTACAGTAGGGGACTTTGTTTTACTACAAAGTTTTATGTTGAGTGTATTTCACCATTTGTGGGAAATAGGAAGAAACATGCGTAAACTTTACCAGAGTATCGCAGATGCTAATGAAATGACGACAATCTTAACTACTTCTCATGAGGTAAAAGATCTACCGAATGCAGATAAGATGTTCGTAAAAAATGGAGAGATTAATTTTTCCAATATTTCTTTCAAGTATAAAGATAATCCAGAAATATTTGATAAGTTTAATTTAACAATCTCGGCAGGTGAGCGAGTTGCTCTTGTGGGTCCTTCTGGTGGAGGTAAAAGCACTATCGTTAAGCTGTTGTTCCGTTTTTACGATATAACTAATGGACAAATCACAATAGATAATCAAGATATTTCTAAGGTAACCCAAGTTTCACTGAGACAAAATATGTCGTTAGTACCGCAAGACCCTATTCTCTTCCATAGAAGCATTTTCGAAAACATCCGTTATGCAAAACAAGATGCAACCTTGGATGAAGTAGTAGAAGCGGCAAAGGCTGCGCATTGTCATGAATTTATTGAAAAGCTTCCAAACAAGTATGATACATTAGTTGGAGAACGTGGGGTTAAGCTATCTGGTGGAGAACGCCAACGCGTGGCAATTGCTCGGGCTATATTAAAGAATGCACCTATATTGGTTTTGGATGAAGCAACAAGTTCACTAGATTCTGAAAGTGAAAGTCTAATTCAAGATGCCTTAAAAACTTTAATGAAAGGTAAAACAACTATAGTTATTGCTCATAGACTTTCAACAATCATGGCAGTAGACAGAATAGTTGTCATAGAAGACGGAAAAATTACTGAGCAAGGAAAACATGAAGAATTGCTCAAAGCTCAAGAAGGTAAATATCAAAAACTTTGGCACATTCAATCTGGTAGCTACGCGTAAATTCTTTTGGAGTAAAATTTGTAAAATAAAAAGGTGTTGTCTAACGAGATCATTGGAGCCCAGATTTGCTGAAAGCAAATAGTAGCGACCTGATCGAGGTGACAACACCTTTAATTTTATTTCTATCTACTCTTTCTTCTTCAAATGCAATTTAATAGGAGTACCCCAGAAGTCCAAATTCTTAATAATTTCTTTAAGAAGAAAACGTTTGTATTGAGTAGAAATAGCAGCAGGGTGGTTAACAGTTAACAAGAATGCTGGCGGGTCTGTATCTATTTGTTCCAGACCGTAAACTTTCGGAACTTTTTGGTCTAGCATTCTCTTTGGCGGATTATTTTTCATTGTCTTTTCCCAAAGACTATCTATTTCTTCCTGAGGTACTTGTTTTAACCTGTTGTCGTAAATTGGTTTTATACGAGCAATGGCTTCATCTAAGCCATCTCCTGTTTCAGCAGACACAAAAAATACAGGACAAAACCACAGGAAAGGGAAGTGATGAGAAATATAATCCTTTAATTTATCTTCATCACCATCAAACAAATCCATTTTATTGGCAACAATAATGCAACCTTTTGTTTGATCAAAAATTTCACCTGCAATAACTTGATCCTGTTTAGTTACGGTTTGTGAAGCGTCTATAACGAACAAAACAACATCACTACGGCGGATAGATTTGTATGTCTGGAATCCAGAGAAAACGTCTGGCTGTTTTTGTCTATGTTCTTTACGCTTTAAACCAGCGGTGTCTATTATAGTATAATCTTGTCCATCAATTACGGTGTGGGTGTCTATAGAAGTGCGAGTTGTTCCAGCAATAGGGGAAACTATTACACGATTTTCGCCAAGAATTTTGTTCAAAATACTAGATTTACCAACATTTGGTTTTCCAACAATACTTACAGAAATTCCAACTGGGACAACTTCTTTGCGAACAGCTGATGCTTTTAGTTCTATAGCAACTTGATCCAGTAAATCGCCAATTCCGCGTCCTGTCGCAGAAGATACAGGGAAGACATGCTTAATTCCTAACTTTAAAAATGGTGCAGTTAGCGCTTCTAAGTTGTTAGGAGAATCTAGTTTGTTTACTGCAACGGCAATCGGCTTTTTTAGTTTGCGGAATTTAAGCAATGCTTTGCGGTCTATTACATCAACTCCTGCTTTAGCATCTACAACTAACAGCAACATATTCGCTTCCTGAACAGCAATATCTATTTGTTCTTCAAGTTCTGCTTCTAACTCTTGCTTGTTGTTAAAAGTAACTCCTGCTGTATCGACCATAGTAAAGTCTACACCGTTCCATTCGGTGTCTACGTAGTGACGATCGCGAGTTGTGCCTGCAACGTTTGAAGTAACGGCAAGTCGTTTGCCAGCAATTTTGTTCATCAAAGTGGATTTGCCCACGTTTGGTTCACCGACGATTGCTAAGATTGGTAGTTGAGATGACATAATTTATTATTTAGTTGAGTTGGCAGCATCATTACTACCAAGAATTACGATAACATCTACCTTCGAAGAATCTATCTTAATTCCTGGAGGTGGAAGTGAAACTGAGCTTGCATTTAATTTACTAGTAATGAAATCAGATGTAGCAGGTTTATGGTTCACAGAATATATAACATTTTGAGTTAGCGGTTGGCCTCCATATAGTACTTTCAATACTCTAATTCCAGCGTTGGTTAATTCTTTTTCTGCTTGTTTGTATAGTTTGCCTGTTGTACTACTGTCTGCTAACCAAACAGTTGCTTTTTCAGAAGCAAGCTGACCAGTTGAAAAACTATTTTTGAAGTAGTCTTGTAAGTCGTTAGTTGTTTTACCAGGACAAATTGTAAGTACCCATGCGCCACTTTCTTCTAGAGTTTGTGGACAAATCACTCCACCTTCAGGATCCAAACTTAAATTAATAATATTTTCTTTAGGAAAATCTTTTACTAGATTGTAAGCATGAAGCATTTGACCAGGTGTTAGGTTGGTATGGAAATGCTGTCCAACAATAGAAAAAATCTCGTTAATTTTACCTGCATCAGCAACAATATTCAAAGACTCTACTTTGGATTTAACTGCATAAATAATTTTCTGTTGGCGGGCGCTACGAGCAAAGTCTGATCCTTCAGATCCAGCGGCATGACGAGAGCGGGCAAAAATTAAAGCACGTTTTCCGTCCATGTGTTCTTGTCCTTCTTTGAAAGTTACAGGAGGGATGTATCCTAAACCATTGTCTGGAAAGGTGTAATCTGTGAAAGTGTTTTCAATTTGTATATCTACTCCACCGAGTTGATCTACTGTTTTTTCAAAACCTTTAAAGTCTATGACTGCAAAGTAGGGGATATCTAAACCAGTCATTTTAGAAACAACTTGGCGAATGCTTTCGCCAGCAGAATTCCAGTCCTTACTTCGACTGTAGCTTTCCGCAAATACTGCGTTTATTTTTCTTTGGCCAATTTCTTTTGTGTTTGTAAGAAAATCACGAGGTATAGAAATTAAAGTTGCCTTTTTATCTTTAGGACGCATTTGAACAAGAATCATTGTGTCCGTTAAATATGGACCATCGTGTTCTGGTCCGCCAATTCCCAATAGCAACACATTAACTTGTCCATCATTTTCACCTTCAAGTTTTGTGCCGCCAGTACTTGAAGATATTAAATCAGAAATTCTGCTGTAGATGCTTGAATTTTGACCAATGAAAATTTTATTAATTAAACCACTAGCACGTGCCGCTACAAAAATACCGAAAACAAGAATTAGCACTGCTAAAATTCCTAAAAACCATTTCCATTTCCTGCGAGGGTTGCTACGTTTTGGTGGTTTGGGCTCAGGAGTAAAATTACCACCACCATAATTGGTAGTGGATATTGCTGGTGGGGTTATTTTTTTGTCTACAAAATTAATTTCTTCCATGACTTTCTGTAAAGTTTACTTAGGTATTATACTCGAAAACGACTTTCTTCGCTAGGGTAAGAAATATGTCTAAGATCTATCTATTTTAGCTCTTGCAATGACTGAAACAGGGTGGTATAGTTGGAATGTTATTTACATAAGGAAACAAAATATGTCTGAAAACGAAATCATTGAAACTTCATCTGAAACTACACCGGAAAAAAATCCTTCGGTTGGTTCGTTCCTCTGGGAACTCGCTAGAATTATGATCATTGCATTCATTGTAATGGTAGGATTCCGCTATTTTGTAGCCGAGCCATTTATAGTTTCGGGTTCATCAATGGTGCCTAACTATCACAACCGCGAATATTTAGTCATCAATAAAATGACTTACAGATTTAATGAACCGGCAAGAGGGGATGTAATAGTATTTAGATATCCAAAAGACATATCACAATTTTTTATTAAACGCATTATTGGTTTACCAGGTGAAAAAGTAAAAGTAGAAAATGGTAAAGTGTATGTTTACAACGCAGAGCATCCAGAAGGTAGTGCATTAAATGAACCGTATCTTTCAAATCAAGACATTACTTTCGGAAAAGATGAAACAGTAACTCTTGGTAGTGATGAGTACTATGTATTAGGAGACAATCGTTTAGCTTCAAGTGATTCTCGTGTGTGGGGTGTTCTTCCAAAGAGTGATATTGTTGGTACTGCTTGGCTCCGCGTATTTCCTATGAACAGTTTTGGATTAACTAAATTTCCAAAAGCCCAATTTACTAATTAGTCTAAATATCGACAATGCTTAAAACTGCTAAAAAAACTGTTGCGGCTACCGCCAAACAAATTGCCTTAGAAAAGGCAGCAGCAGAAAAATCAGCTCCTACTAAAGTCGCAAAGAGTGGGAATATTAATGGCCTAAGAGACATCGCCACACAGAATAGCCCATATTTAAGCGTAATTCTACAACAGATTAGAACTATTTCTAAATTGTACGGTTTTCATCCCGTTGAAACTTCTATCGTAGAGGAGCAAAAAACATATAACGATTATTTTAAAAGCCAACCTGAACTGTTAGAACGCATTCTGTTTGTACAAGGTGGAAGTAAGCCAATGGGAGTTAGATCTTCAGTGCTTCCTTCTGTTTTAAGGCACTATGTTCAATCTAAGATTATGGATGAACAACCTATGTCTAAATGGATGTATTTAGGGAATGTTGCTGAATTAGATACAAAAGGTGCTTTGCAATTTAATTATCAATTTGGATATGAGGTCTTCGGTCAGTTTAACCATTTAACAGAAGCTCAGGTTATTAGTGCTGTATGGGATTTAACTCAACGTCTAGGATTAGATGGAGAAGTGCTTCTAGAAATTAATACAGCAGGAGACGCAACATCCCAAGCGGCATATGCCAGTGTTTTGAAAGACTATCTCAAAGGCAAAGAGTTCGAGCTTTGTGATAATTGCACTGCTCAGGTTCGTGGTCGGGTGTTGAACGTTTTGAGTTGCAACAATATGGATTGCCAAGTTATTACCGCAGAAGCTCCTGCAATAGTAGACTTTTTAGATGATGCATCTCGTAAACATTTCACAGACATTTTAGAAGCTTTAGATGAACTTGCACTTCCGTATCAATTGAATCAATTGTATTTTGGTTCCGAAGGTTCTACTGGAACAAGTTTGATTGTTAAATATAAAAAAGGAAATCAGACAATTGTTATTGGCGAAGCTGCACATCACGAATTGTTGCTAAAAAGTATTTCTGGAAAAGCTATGCCAGCGTTTGGATTCACAGGGAGTCTTGCGGGCTTAGTAAGAGCCATGGAACTTTCAGAATCTGATGTTCGTCCAGAAAACCATAGCGATGTTTATTTGGTTCCATTGGGAGAGTTGGCAGCAAAACGAAGTTTAAAACTTTTCCGCGACCTAATTGCACATCAAATCAGTGTTCATGATCATTTTGGTACAGTAGGAGTTAAGAATCAACTTAAACAAGCTGAAGAAATGAAGGCACCACTCGCTTTAATTATGGGACAAAAAGAAGCAATGGACGAAATGGTAATTTTGCGTGATGTAAAAAGTGGTATGCAAGAAATATTTTCGTATGATAAAATAATTGCAGAAGTTAAGAAAAGACTTGAACGTTAATTAAAATAGAAATAAATGACAGATCCAAATTGTATTTTTTGTAATATTGGTAACAAGACAGTGGCAGGCGATATCCTTTTTGAAAATGAAGATGTGATGGTTCTTCGAGATATTATGCCAAAAGCACCCGTGCATGTTCAGGTAATGCCTAAGCGCCATATTAAATCTGTAAATGAATTAACAGATGAAGACACTAACTTAATTGGTGAACTTATTCTCGCTGCAAAAAATTACGCCCTAAAAACTGGTATTTCTGAATCCGGATTTAAGATCGTCATAAATAGCGGAAAAGAAGGCGGACAAGTAATTCAGCACTTACATATGCATTTACTTGGTGGGAAGCAATTGGAAGAATAATAAAAACAAATAACCGCCATCTCTTCACTTAGACTCGGGCATATAGATTTTCTTGGATATATGACCTCGTATGCGTTCAGAGATGGCGGTTATTTGTTATAATAGAAATATGGAATATACTGGCACTATTATCTTAGAGAGTTTAGTAAACCCAAAAATATTAACTGATTTCAAAATAATCAGTTCTAGAAAAACTGAAAATTTGGGTTGGCATTTATATACTGTCGAAATATCAGAAGAAGATATTAATAAGCTCTCTCAAGAAATCAATGGTGTTAGTTGGTATATGCATTTTTGGAATGGAAATAGTATTATAGCAGTCTATAAGAATAAGATTTTCAAATTTGAATATGATAATAAGGATTCATGGATCCCTGCTGTTAACTATGGTTTATCATTAGGGATTCCTAAAGAACAGCTGGATTTTCTAATTGAATAAATAACCCAAAAACTAATTACCTAACGAGACTATTGGAGCCCAGATTTGCTGAAAGCAAATCGTAGCGACCTAGTCGAGGTGGTAATTAGTTTTGAGGGTTGATCGTCAATTTGACCTCCGAGGGGAAATGACGTATAATTACTGAGATTAAGGTCCTTGAGGCCACATTTTAAAGTGAGGTGAAATTTTTTGGTAGAAGTAAAACGTAAAGATAACGAATCATTTGATAACCTACTCCGCCGTTTTAATCGTAAGATTCAACAAAGCGGTGTTCTAATTCGCGCCCGCAAGACGCGCTTTTTTGCGCCAGCACAGAGTCGTAACCTAAAACGTACAGATGCTCAACGTCGTAGTGAAATGCGCGAAGTTCGTGAAGAACTAAAGCGTCTTGGTAAACCGGTTAAACCATCTCGTGGTCGCCGATAGGTTGAAGTTAGACAATATCCAAAAAATCTCGCGCAAGCGAAACTAAATTTAAAACAAAATTTTCATGCCCAATCTTTCAGAAGTTGAATCTGCATTGACAACTGCCTTAAAGGCACGAGATCAAATCTCTGCAGACACACTTCGCGCTTTAAAAACTCGAATTCAAAACGATCAAATTGCTAAAGGCACAGAACTCACTGACGCCGATGTTTTGACATTGGTTCAATCTGAAGCTAAGCGACGCAAAGAAGCAGCTACTGCTTTTCGCGATTCTGGTCGTATTGAACAAGCGGAAAAAGAAGAAGCGGAATTGAAAGTTTTATCTGTATTTCTTCCTGAACAAGTCAGTGAAGAAGAAATTGGGAAAATTATTGAATCTAAAATTGCTGAAAACTCTTGGACAACCAAAGATTTTGGACAAGCCATGGGTGCTTTAAAAGGGCACTTTGGTAACACCGCCGACGGAGCATTGGTAGCTAAACTGCTCAAAGAAAAATTGAGCTAACTCATCTATTTAAAAACAAAGTATGGCAAAAGAACAATACATAGTCGGCCTAGATGTTGGAACTCACACCATTCGCGTGGTGCAGGGTAAATTAGAAGAAACTGGTCGTATTAACATAATTGGCGCCGCAAGTGTTCCTGCAAATGGAATGCGTAAAGGCGTTATTGTAGATATAGATGAAGCTGTATCTTCTATTTCAGCAGTCTTAGAAAAAGTTGAAAGGATGACTGGTGTGCCAGTTGCTCATGCAAATATTTCTGTTGGTGGTAACCACATTTCTTGTTTAGATTCAAAAGGCGTTATTGCTGTGTCTCGTGCAGATGGTGAAATTTCCGAGAACGATGTTATTAGAGTAATAGATGCTTCTCAAGCTGTTTCAATTCCACCGAACAGAGAAGTTATTCATGTTATTCCAAAAACCTTTACTCTAGATGGCCAGTCGGGGATTAAAGATCCAATTGGGATGACAGGAATTCGTTTGGAAGTAGAGACTATTATTATTCATGGCGCGCTTCCTTTCTTGAAAAACCTTACTAAGGCAATTACACAAGCTGGTTTGGAGGTAGACCAGTTGGTGCTTTCACCTTTGGCAGCAGCACAATCTGTTTTAAATAAGCGTCAAAAAGAGTTAGGTGTGGCAGTTATAGACCTAGGCGCAGGCACTACTTCTTTAGCGGTGTATGAAGAAAATAATTTAGTTCACACAGCGATTGTTCCGATTGGTTCAATGCACATGACAAACGACATTGCTATTGGACTGCGTTGTACAATTGATACTGCAGAAAAAGTTAAAACTTTGTATGGCAAGGCAAGTCCTGCTCTTGTAGACAAGCTTGCTGAAATAGATATGTCTAAAATAGATCCAGATGAAGAAACAAGAATCTCTCAACTTCTAGTTGCAGAAATTATTGAAGCACGTTTGGAAGAAATTTTTGATCGTATTACAGCAGAATTAAAACGAGTAGACAAAGATGGAAAGCTCCCAGCAGGAATTGTTCTAACTGGTGGTGGGGCAGCGCTTCCTGGAATTGTTGAATTTGCAAAACACTATTTGCGACTTCCAGTTTCAGTAGGAGTGCCTAGTGAAACAGATACTATTATTGACCAAGTTGTTGATCCTTCATTTGCGACAGTTGTAGGTCTTGCATTGTGGGGTAGTAATTTCACCACAAGTCTTTCTGGCATGAGTTTTTCAAATCCATTTAAGGGCTTGTTAGAAAACCAGAATGTGGTAAAATTGAAGAAGTGGTTCAAAGCAATCATGCCATAAAGGCACTTTGGTCCAATTAGCACTAAAATAGTGCTGGAGTAATAAAAATAAAACGCAAAACAACAATTGAAAGAGTTTTAGACCGTTTGAGTTGTTATTTTGCGTTTTTTTCTTTAATATAGAAATATAAACTGATGAAAAAATCTATGGAAGTTAAACCGAAAATTGAAACATTTGCACGTATTAAGGTGATGGGTGTTGGTGGTTCTGGAACCACTGCTGTAAACCGTATGGCTCAGCTTGGAATTCGTGGAGTAGAGTTTATCGCGGTAAACACCGATGCTCAAGCTCTACACAATAACCAAGCAGACAAAAAAGTTCACATTGGAAAATCAATAACTAAAGGTTTGGGTTCAGGAATGAATCCAGAACTTGGTCGTCAAGCTGCAGAAGAAAGCCAAGAAGAAATTGAAGAAGTAATTTCAAACGCCGACATGGTTTTCATTACTTGTGGACTTGGTGGTGGAACTGGAACAGGTGCTGCACCAATTATCGCAGAGCTTTGCAAGAATCGCGACATATTAACAATTGCTGTTGTAACTAAGCCTTTCACTTTTGAAGGTAGTAAGCGTAAAGAAATTGCAGAATCTGGTTATGAAAATTTGAAAGATAAAGTAGATGCAATTATCTCTATTCAGAACGATCGCATTTTACAAATCATAGATAAAAAGACTTCTTTAATTGAAGCATTCTCTACTGTTGATGAAGTTCTTCGTCAGGGGATTGCCGGTATTTCAGATTTAATTACTACTCATGGTGTAGTTAATGCCGACTTCGCCGATATTCGTACTATTATGCAAGATGCCGGTACAGCTATGATGGGTATTGGTAAAGCAAGTGGTGAGAATCGCGCAGAATTGGCCGCTAAAGCCGCTGTAAACTCTCCTTTGCTAGATATGACCATAGACGGAGCTCAAGGCGTTCTATTCAATATTACCGGTGGTCCTGACCTTGGTATGTTCGAAATAGACGAAGCAGCTAAGGTTATTACTAAGAATGTAGACCCAGATGCTCGCGTTAAGTTCGGTACTGTTATTGATGAAAGCATGGGCGATGAAATCCGCATTACAGTTATCGCAACTGGGTTCGATGAGCACAATCGTCGACCTTCAAGCATTAACTTTGCACCAACACAAGATGAACCAATGATCAAACCATTGGCACATCCAGTGCAATCATCACCATTTTCAGCAACTCCATCTCAAACAACAAACACTAATTCTGTAGATATAGACATTGCAGAACCTGCTCGTCCAGAAGTTCGCAAGCCGTTGTTCAGTCCAAAACCTGCAGACCCAGTACAACAAATGGGTAAGGATGAAACAGATGAAGATGAATTAGATATTCCAGCGTTCATTCGCAAGAAAATGAAATAGATAAGAAATATAAAAAGCATTCCCACCTCGACTAGGTCGCTACGCTCACGCTTCGCGTGATGCTGAGCTCCAATAGTCTCGTTAGGGAATGCTTTTTTATTTCTTTGGAAAATGGATTTTTGAACTGACGATCTTGAGCTTACAATCTCTGTTTTTCCCATAGCTCGAAGAATCGTCCACGCTTGGCGGTTAGTTCGGCAAAATTCCCAGATTCTATTACTTCGCCATTTTCTATAACAATAATTTTATCCATTTCTTTAATTGTTGTAAGACGGTGGGCGATAACAACAGCTGTGACATTCTTAAAGAATTTGTGCAGTGAGTCTTGAATCTTTTCTTCAGATTCTAAGTCTAAATGTGAGGTTGCCTCGTCTAGTAAAAGAAGTTGCGGATTTTTAAACACAGCTCTGGCAATGCCAAGTCTTTGTTTTTCTCCTCCAGAAAGTCGTACTCCTTTTTCACCAATCTCAGTATCTACGCCATTTTGAAGTTTTGGTAAAAAGTCTGTTACGTGAGCTATTTCTAGTGCTTTCTGAAGTTCGCTTTCTTTGTTCTTAGTTCCAGGTCCAGCAAAAAAGATATTTTCTCTTAATGAGAAGTTGAACACTTCAGTTTCTTGAAGTACTGCTGCTGTTGATTCAAAATACTTCTTTTTGCTGATCTCTCGGATCGGCACATTATCTATTAAAATCTCACCATCAAAGTTCTCATATTCTTTTAGAAGAAGTTTAAATATTGTGGATTTACCAGCTCCAGAGAGCCCGATGATACCAATTTTTTCACCTCTGTTTATAACAAAAGATATATTTTTCAAAACTAAGTTATTCTCGTAAGAGAAGTTTACGTTTTTTAATTGGATCGTTTTCCAGTCAGTAGGGAATGGTCTTTTGCCTTTTTCGTCATCGATTGTGACTTTCTCATCCATGATTTTATTTAGACGGGAGATTGAGTACCTTGAAACCAAAATATCCTGACTGACATTGGAAAGTTCATCAACAGACATCCATACATTATTAAAGTAGTTATTGAATAGAATTAACAGGCCAGCCTCGTATCTTCCTTTAATAATTCCATATACTACAAAAATTAAAATTCCAAATTTAAAAATTAATGCAAGCGCTTGCTCAACCAAACTTCTGAATTGAGTCCAAAAGACGTTCTTTTTAATTGCTTCGAATACTGAATTTGTTCGTAAATTAAGGAGGTCCTTCATGGTTTTCACCATGGACATTATTTTTATTGAACGAATGTTGGCAACGGCTTCGTATTGAAGGCCAGTGAGTTCTTCTCCCTGAATATTAACTTCATTGTAAGCGATCGCTGCTTTCTCTCGAATAATTTTTGAAAGAGTTAGGTAACAAATTAGAAAAATTCCAGTAGCAAGCGCAATAGGTTTGTTAAAGTTAAATAGTATTACGAGACCTCCAATAAAGTTAATAATGATTTCAATCAAATTATTGATCCAAATGTTCATCAACATTCTGTAACCATTCGAAGCATTTTTAATTCTTTGAAGTTTGTTTCCTGTGTTTTCTTTTTCATGCCACGCCATGTCTAAATTGAACATGTGGCTAATAGATTCTTGTTCAACATCTAAAGCAGTTTTTTGAGAAATCCTGAAAAGTATTTTCTTCGAAAAATATTTACATATCACCCTGTATATAGCTGATATTATCCACAATATTGCAATTGTCCAAATTTTATTTGCACTTTGGGCAACGTTGCCTTTGGATAGAATTGTAATTAGGGAAGCTAAGGCATAAGTAGGATATAGATTCGAAATATCAGCAGTCAGTCGCAAAAAACTTCCCAAGAGAAACTTTCCTCGGTATGGTTTAATTTTCTGGTTAATACTTTTTAATAATGCCCACGTTGAGAAATTTTCTATTTTTTCTCCAGGGGATAAAAATCGTTTTTTCATAATCAAAGTATACTAGACAAGCTAAATTGTATAAAGTTTCTAAATTATGTTATAATACCCTTAACAAGGTTAGTTTTGAAACAAAAAGATAATTTATGTCAGAAGACCCATATATCCCTTATGAAAAAGATCACGAGCAGATGATTCTTCGTGATTATTTAGCTGTTGACCGAACAATGATGACTAACGAAACATCGTTTATGTCTTATGTTCGTACTTCGTTAACTTTAGTAGCTGCTGGGGTTACCTTAATTAAAATTTTTCCAGACAGTTCAATGTATTACTTGGGTTGGGCATTTGTGGTAGTCGGAGTACTTTTGGTTATTCATGGATATAATCGTTTTAGAGAAATAGATAAAATCCTACTTCGCGTGAAAGGGGATACAGTTACTAGAGCCACTAAGTTAAAGAAAAGTAAGATAGGTTCAACTTTAAAATTCATTTTGGGAATGAAGTAGTTTAGATAGATCTGTAAATTTGCCGGCAACTGCCGGTTTTTTTGTTTACCCACTCTTTGCTATAATTTGAAAGTTAAGAAAGAAATTTGGTTAAGGAGGCCTAAATATGTCTGAATTTGATACGAGAGTTGATATTAAGGTATTTGCGTTTAGTCTTGAAGGAATACCTTCGGCAGTTCTTCGAATAATCTTTAAGGGCATGGCCAGTGTAAGCTTCTGTTTTAGCCAAGTTGCAATTGCTCAATGCCTGATAGATTTCGAAAAAGAAGGCTATAAGCTCAATGAAGAATTAAAATCACAGTTCTTGAGAAATTTGGATAAGATCATAATTCCAGATTTTTCTGATATTGAGTCTGTGACTTTCAATCCTTTCATTTCATTAACCCTCGCTTTGGTTGTCGAGGATTTGTTAAAATCTAACTTTCTCGATTACGATCTTGCCCAGCAATACGAATATTTCAAACATAGTGGCTATTACGAGTATTGTATTCCTGGTAAGAACACCATCCTCATCAATGAAAATTTGGCTTTCCCAATTGATATGTCAGCTTTTTACATCAAGAGTAATCCTTGCGAGGTTGGGATTTTCTATAGTAAGAAGCAAACCGCGGCACTCATCCCCAAATTTCCCAAAAGGGAATTGAAGAGAAGAATCATTCGAAGTTCTCTCACAGATGACTCTCTGGAGGGTCCTGAATTTTTGGATGAATTTTCTTCCAGACTGTTTGGCTTCTTGTTTTGCTTGAAATGGCTTCACACGCAAGCATGAACACGTCGCATTAACAAAACAGCGTCACTTACGCGCTGTTTTTCTTTTTGCCCTTATTCTTGCTATAATCTAGACATGTCTAATGAAAAAGCACAAAAAATTGAACCTCGTTTACTTAAAGGTTTTCGTGATTACGGCCTAACTGAGCAGAAAGCTCGTCAGGAAATGTTTAGTAAAATCCAAAGCGTTTTTGAACGGTTAGGATTTTTGCCGTTATCTACTCCAGTTCTAGAATACAAAGAAATTTTAATGGGGAAGTACGGCGATGACGAAAAACTAGTTTATTCTTTTAAAGATAACGGTGACCGTGACGTTGCTATGCGTTACGATCTAACCGTTCCACTTGCGCGTTATGTTGCGCAGAATCAAGGTCAGCTAACTTTGCCTTTTAAGCGATATCAAATTGCGCCAGTATGGCGTGCGGATAATCCTCAAAAAGGACGTCTACGAGAATTCTATCAGTGTGATGTAGACGCTGTTGGAACAGATTCACCTTTGGCGGATGCGGAAGTTATTGCGTGTGTATGTCAGGCTCTCGAAGCGGTTGGTGTGAAAAACTACAAAGTTCGGTTAAATGACCGCGCTGGTTTTGCTGGACTTTCTCCAGAGGCAGTTCGCTCTATAGATAAAATAGATAAGATCGGATTAGATGGTGTTGTAAAAGAAATGGAAGATAAAGGTGTGAGTTCTGCTGAAATTGAAAATGCTAAACTGATGTTGGGGGAAAGCGCTAAACAAAACGTTCCAGAAAATATTGCAAAGCTAATAGAAATGATTCAGTCATTTGGCGTGAGTGCTACTGTGGAGTTCGATCCAAGTATCGCGCGTGGATTAGACTACTATACAGGAACTGTATTTGAGATTTACTTATCAGATAAACCAGAATACGGAAGTATTTGTAGTGGTGGTCGTTACGACAACCTAGTAGACACTTTTTCAAAAGAATCACTTCCAGCAGTTGGGGGAAGTATTGGAATTGACCGCTTGTTGCAGGCTTTGGATGAAATGGGTGAGACGGAAACTGCTACTCCAATTCAGGCATTAGTTTTGAACTTGTCGGAAAATTTGCAAAATAAATACATCTCGCTTGCAAATAATTTGCGCACAGCAGGAATTAACGTAGAGCTTTACTATTCAACCGCAAAACTAGATAAACAATTTAAATATGCAGAAAGCAAAAATATCCCATACGCGATTATTATGGGTGAGGAAGAATCCAGCAATGATGAAGTACAGTTAAAAGATCTAGTGAAGCGCGAGCAAGAAACAGTGAAGGTAAGTGATCTTGCAGAAAAATTGAAGTAATTTGATCGAAGTAAATTGGAAGTAAGACTCGAAGTAAAATTTATCAATATTTTATAATTTCTTCAGTAAAACCTTATAATCTTTTGATCAGGAATTGAACTAGAAGCAGATACAATTATGGCATGACGCCAAAATATGTATCTGCTTTTTTGTGTGCTTTTGTTGGGGGAATTGCTGTCGCATCAATCTATGAAATTAGTTTTACGCACTTCTATTTTCACTTTCTTTTTGTTCTTGTAATCACAAGCTTAATTTTACTTTGGAGAAAGTTTGTTGGAGCAATGTTACTTTGTATGGTATTTGGATTGACCTTTGGGGTTTGGTATTCTAATGCTTCATTTAAACCAAATGAATATAATACATATATTGGAAGTAAAATAGACATGGAGGGGGTGATCGTCGAAGATCCTCAATTAAGCGTATCAAGTTTTAACGGGCATACTAGTCTGCAACTTGTCATTTTACCAGATGGATTTTCTCAATATATTCGTGCTCAACTTTATACACCAATTCCTGATGCGCATAATGGAGACAGAGTCTGGTTACGAGGTGAAGTACAAATGCCAGAGAGTTTTAGTGGTTTTGACTATGTTGGATATTTACAACGCTGGCAAATTTACGCAGTCCTTAAAAAACCAAAAGTTATAGTTTTGCATCGTTCATATTTTTCTGTGGTAGAACCACAAAATTGGCCAATAACTTGGCGCGCACCACTAATTTCATTAAGGAGATATTTACAAAAACAATCGCTTGTTTTCCCAAACAAAGAGGGGAGTATAATTATTGGAATGCTTATTGGTCAAAAGCAAAATATTCCAAAAGATGTGCTAACCGCTTTTCAGCGAACAGGTTTAACTCATATTGTTGCTGTGTCTGGTTTTAATATGACGGTTATTGCTACGGCATGTGGGGCATTGGTGTACTACTTAGGGCGGCGCGCCACAAACTTACTTACAGTCGTAGTCGTGGTTATGTTCGTTGTTGTTACGGGTGCAACTGCCGCCGTGGTGCGCGCCGCTATAATGGCGCTACTCATGATAGTCGCACAGCTTTTGGGAAGACGATACGCGAGTTTGTACTCGCTATTAATTGTTAGTGTGATTATGATTTTGCAGAATCCTCGGGTGTTGGTTTGGGATGTTGGTTTTCAACTTAGTGTATCTGCTACGTTAGGTGTATTGCTTGCTTTTCAGGTTAAAGATCCAGAAAGCAAACAAGTCTTTTTAGAAAATGAACTTCGTCCAACAATCGGCGCAATTCTTTTTACTTGGCCAATTATTGCTTACAATTTTGAAACTTTTAGCGTGATTGCAATTGCAGCTAATATCCTCGTACTTCCATTTGTAACTTGGATAATGTTGTTCGGTGCGCTATCTTTAATTCCAATAATCGGCAACGCGTTTGTATATCCTGCTCAACTTCTCACGTCAGCAATTTTATTCATCACTGAAAAATTTTCCAGTATTCCTTTCGCTAGCGTAGAGTTAATTTTCCCAATTTATGTTTACGTATTTTATTACATCATACTTATTTTATACGTATTTTTTAGATTGCAAAGACTAAAAAATCATGGTAAACTTTAAAAAATAATCAATAAAAACATATGAAAACATACCATTGGGTAACGATAATCTTAGTTATAGTTTTGGTCGGTGGAGGTATTCTTTGGACACTTTCCAGGAATCAGAACACAGAAGTAAAAGATGAAACTTCTCAAACAAGTACTTCTGAAACTGAAGATCAGAATTCAAACAGCAATTCTACACAAGATCAAGCTAATAATCAGAAGAGTACAGCAGATGCTGGCTGTTCAAGAAATGTAAACGATAAACTTATGTTGCAACCTATCAATATCAAAAATCAATTTGTAACTCTATCAGTAGAAAATTTTGGAGACATTAAAGTTCAACTTTACGACAAAGATGCTCCAAAAGCAGTAGAGAACTTTTTGCGTCTTACTAACAGCGGATACTACGATTGTCTAACTTTCCACCGTATTGCAAAAGGTTTTGTAATTCAGGGTGGTGATCCAACTGGAACAGGTACAGGTGGTCAAAGTGCTTTTGGTGAAGATTTTGAAGATGAATTAGATCCAAACACTCCAAGTGCAAAAGAAGGTTACAAGCATGGTGTACTAGCAATGGCAAACCGTGGTCCTAACACAAACTCAAGTCAATTTTTCATTATGTTAGCGGATAATCAACTTCCACATAATTACACAATTTTTGGTAAAGTTGTTTCTGGCTTAGATGTAGTAGATAAAATTGGTGCAGTCCCAATAACTCCTCAAATGGGTCCAACAGATGGAACTCCAAAAGAGAAAGTTGTAATTTCAAAAGCAGTTATTTCTGACAAATAATTAATCACATAGAAATATTTTATGGAAACAATAGAACAGAGCTTGGTACTTTTAAAACCAGATACTTTAGAACGAGGTTTAGTAGGGGAAATTCTACAACGCTTCGAACGTGTTGGATTGAAAATTATTGGCTTGAAAATGCTACAGCCAAATTCAGACAGAGCAGGTAAACATTATACTGAAGATTTAGCAATTCGCCGTGGTGAACATGTTCGTAATGCAATGATAGACATGTTAACTTCTGGTCCAATTGTGGCAATTGTTTTAGAAGGTATTGAAGCAGTTGAAGTTGTTCGTAAGATGATCGGTTCAACAGAACCTAAATCTTCAGCTCCTGGAACAATTCGTGGAGATTACGCTCACGCATCATTCAAGCACATAGACTCAACTAGCGATCCAAAACTATACAACCTAATTCATGGTTCTGCAACTCTTGAAGAAGCAAAAACTGAAATTGCAGTTTGGTTTGATCCAGAAGAATTAGTTAGTCACGAACCATTGTATACAAAACATACAGTTACAAAATAGTTTGTAAAAACGTATAATTAAAAAACACCCTTGCGGGTGTTTTTTGTTGCGTCTCAATATAGTTTGAGCCCGCGTGGAGTTGACATCTAAGAATATTTTAAGATGTTCTTGAACTATTGTCAAGCTGAAGTGGTGGACCTGAGGAGGATTGAACTCCCGAAACGCGAATGTCAACTCCACGCTCGTAACCATACCAGGCCCACTTTTGCAAGTATGGCATAGCACTGTTCAATTCTATATAAAACAAAAATAAAGTTTTTCTGAAGAATATGGATAATTATTTTTTCCTGAAAAATGTAGGCAGTCCTGGTAGGCGAGAGGAGATATCTTGTAGTTTAAGTTCACGAACCCTTTGAAAAATTCCTTTATCGTGTTCTACTAAATATTTACGAATTAGTGCACGGGCGTGGCTAGTTTTTGCCGCAGCAAGCCAGTCGCGCGATGGTGTTGCTGGCTTTTTAGATTTTAAAATTTCTACAACATCTCCTTGTTTGAGTGTGTCTGTAATTTTACCCATTTTACCGTTAATTTTTGCGCCCATCATTTGGTAACCCAAGTCTGTATGAACCGAAAATGCAAAGTCAATTACAGAAGCACCCATTGGTAAATCTTTTACATCACCCTTTGGAGTGAGTACGAAAATACGATCTCGGAAAAAATCTATTTTTAAAGTTTCCAGAAATTCTTCGGGATTATTTGCCATTTCTTCTTGCCAAGCGTGAAGTTCTTTAAACCAAGATGCACCTTTTTGAGCCTTTTCAGGTTTGCCTTGTTCTTCATAGAACCAGTGAGCGGCAATTCCGCGTTCTGCAGATTCGTGCATTAAGTCTGTACGAATTTGTACTTCAAACGCGCGTCCATCGTAGTCAAAAACTGTGGTGTGTAAACTTTGGTAACCATTTGGTTTTGGTGTCGCTATGTAGTCTTTAACGCGACCGGGCATTGGTTGAAAATGTTTATGAATAATTCCTAATGCGGCGTAACAATCCGAAGTAGACTTTGTAATTATTCTCAGGGCAACTTTATCGTAAATTTTTGAAATATCTCCATCGTAGCGTTGAAGTTTTTTGTATAGAGAATATATTCGTTTGGTGCGACCTGTGATATTTTGGAATTTAATACCTTCCAAACGTAAAATACTCGCAAGTTCTTTTTGGACTGCTTTTGTACTCAAATTACGTTGTTCTAGTCTTTCTCTCAAAAGAGCTTCAGTTTTTTTGTAATTTTCAGGGTCAACTACCTGGAACGAAAGATCTTCCAATTCGTCTTTCCAAGCTCCAATTCCAAGGCGAGCGGCAATTGGCGCATACATTTCTAAAGTTTCACTAGCAATTTTTTGTTGTTTAACTGGAGAAAGTGCAGAGATTGTTTTCATGTTATGAAGTCTGTCCGCAAGCTTAACTAACATTACGCGTACATCTTTACTTGTAGCCATGAACATTTTGCGCAAATTTTCCAAGTAGTATTCATCTGTACTATTTCGTAGACGGACTTTTCCAAGCTTGGTCACTCCATCTACCAAAGATGCAATCTCATCACCAAATTCTTTGCGTAAAGTTTCATCAGTCGTATTTGTGTCTTCGGTAATGTCATGGAGAATAGTTGCACAAATAGTTGCTGGGTCTGGAAATATTTGCCCTAAAATAATTGCTGCAGATTTAGGATGAGTATGAAAAGGTTCGCCACTTTTTCTTTTTTGACCTTTGTGCGCAACCGTAGCAAAATCTAGAGCTTTTTGTATTAAAGCTTTCTCGTCTGCAGTAAATTTATGTGGGAT
Source organism: uncultured Candidatus Saccharibacteria bacterium (assembly GCA_964402965.1). Taxonomy (GTDB): domain Bacteria; phylum Patescibacteriota; class Doudnabacteria; order UBA920; family UBA920; genus UBA920. Next base: position 14,518 of record CAYODY010000005.1, on the reverse strand, counting down.
AGATTTGAAGAAATCTTGCATATATTTAGTATAGCAAATAGCGGGTTTATTTACTTTTGGACAAAATAAAAGCCATCTTTTTAGACAGCTCTTTTTGGCTTTTGAAAACTTATGACCTTATCAAATTGACCGTCACAGCTCTTTCTTGATTGGTCCATTTCGTAAGATTTCTACACAGATATTCTTTTAAAAGTTGCAACGAAGATAAAACCTCACTAGAAGCTTTTTCGGACCGTGCCGATGTGTACGAATTCTCTACACATGAGGTTAGGTAGGCCAGCCACAATGCTGATGATAGCTTGACGCTTGGGTCATACCATTCAAAATCATCTGTGGTGTTATGGTAATAGAATGGTGCCAACTCATTTAGCATTCTAGGGTTTGTAGTTTTTGCAGTGACGACATATCTAGCTTTTAGACTATTTTCATCTGTCAATATAGCACCTTCTTGGCTTTGAAAAATGTTGTTGCCGCTTGTCGTTATTACTTTGTAGTGGTATAGCACATCTGCTTCTGTTCTAACGAAAGCGCTAATCTCTGTGTCTGATGAGCTTTGGGAAATAAAAAGTGCAACTTTCCCCGGTTCTAAAATACTCATTTTATATCCTCCTAATAATTCTGAGCAAATTATGGTTAAACAACCAAAGCCATTATACTTATCAATATTAGAGTAGTCAAACCTTGCTGGAGTGGCAGGAATAAGACATAATTCAACTATGCCAGAACTTCCCGAAGTACATACAGTTGTTACTGAATTAAATTCCCGTCTTAAAGGTCGGCAAATTAAACGTCTCGCTGTCCACTTGGCGAAGATTATTAGCATTGGTCCACAAACTGTGAGTAATATCCGCGTAGCAAATCAGAAAACTGTAGATGAATTTGCGAATCTTTTAACAGGAAGAAAAATTTTGTCTGTAAACCGTCGTGGGAAAATGCTAATTTTCAATTTATCAAATTTATCTAGATTGAAAAACAAGGTAGACGCTAGCCCAAGCTCAATGCCAATAACCATGTTAGTGCATCTAAAAATGACAGGGCAGTTTATATTTGAAGATAAAATTCAGGCAAAAAAGACGGGGAGTAAATACAAAATTTTAAATAAAGTTACTGCGCCATTAGTGAAACTTCCATGTAAGTATACGCACGTTGTTTTCTATTTCACAGATGGCTCAACTTTGTACTACAACGATGTTCGTCAGTTTGGATACTTACGCCTCGTTCACAGTAAAGACTTAGATAAAGTAGGGGAGTTTAAAAATTACGGACCTGAGCCTTTGGAAAAAGATTTCACTTTTGAAGTTTTTGAGAATGCTTTAAAGAATAGAAAAAAGATTCCAATTAAATTAGCGTTAATGGATACAAAAGTGGTTGTTGGAATTGGAAATATATATAGTGATGAAATTTTGTTTCATGCGCGAATTGCACCGGATCGCCAAGTGGATTCTCTCTCTAAAAAAGAATTACGCGCCGTGTTCGAACAAATTAAACCTGTTTTAAAAATGGGTGTGAAGTATAAAGGCTCTAGTGTTGGAGATTTCATTCGAACAGATGGAAAATGGGGAAGTATGGGCAAACACCATTACGTGTATGGACGCAAGAATCAGCTGTGCCTCGTCTGTGGTACAATAATAAAAAGCATTAAGTTGGGCGGGCGTACTAGCGCCTATTGTCCAAAAGACCAGAAGTAGTAATAAAATAATGGAAAACAATCAGATGCAAAATCAAATAGTTGAACCACAGCTAACCGACCGTCAAATGCTCGAAGAAATATACGAGCAAACACGGAAAACTAAAAACTACATGAAGTGGCAGTTAATTATTACTGTTGCATTAATTGTAGTTCCATTGTTGGCAACAATTGCCATAATTCCGTTTGCAATGAAATCTTTAACTTCCATTTACAGTATAGACAGTTTGACTGGTGGTGGGAGTGGTGCATCCTTGGATTCTTTAATAGAACAATATTCTAAATAGCATTAACTAAATAAACAAATGACAGACGAACGTTGGGAACAATTTGTAGAAACTGCCGATGAACGTTTCGAGAATGTCGGCATAAGTTTGGAAAAGGTTTTTGAAGACGATCGTGGAGAAGTTGTTGAAGGTGGAACAAAAAATGTTGTTGAGTTTACTCTGCCAACAACAGGCGAACGCTATAAAGTTGTCCGCGAAAACAAACCAGTAGTGCTAGATAAAATCCAGCACTATTCTCATCGTCAAGGCGACACAGCACGCACTGAATATGTTCTGTCTGATACAGAATTTTCACACAAAGTTCGCGTGTATCAGGAAAATGAATACGGCGACTGGGAAGAAGTAAAGGCAGAAAGTTTAGGATTATAATGCTTGCTCAGAGAATTTTAGATACAATACGTTTTTTTGATTTGCAACAAATGCCTCTTACAGCAATGGAAATTCACAAGTATTTGGTTGCAGACATGCCCGCACTTCGGTCAAAACTAAACGAGCAGTTTGAACTTGTACCAGAATCTTCGCCAGTAACAAGTCCGCAGATTCATCTTGATACTATTTTAACTCAATTGTATATTCTTTCTCATGACGGTAGATTAGTAGAAAAGAATGGGTTTTACGCATATCCTCACAGAGAAGTTTTAATAGATGAACGTCAGAAAAATTATTTTCATGGCATTAAACGTGAAAAATTAATTCGCAGATTTTTACTCCCCACAAAACACATTCCATTTATTAGAGGAATTGCTTTGGCAGGGTCACAGGCGCTTGGTAAACAACGCGCCACTAGCGACATCGATTTGCTAATAATTACCGACGCAAATTTTTTGTGGACCGCTCGCACACTACTTTCAGCTTGGTTCCAAATTTTTGGAGTACGCCGGCACGGCTTAAAAATTACTAATAGATTTTGTTTAAATCATTATTTGGCGAAACCTCGCGAATTGGATGTAGAAAGAAATTTGTATCAGGCAATGGAATACATTAAACTTCGCCCTGTTGTGTATCCATCGGTGATAAATGAATTCCAAAGAAATAATGAAGGTTGGATACGACAGTTCTATCCAAATGCGTCTTTCCCTGAAATTTCTTCTGAAGCACAATCTAAGTTACAAAAATTCCTTGAGAAAATCTTTACAAATGCATTAGGTAAAAAGCTAGAAAGTTTTCTTGGAAAATGGCAGCAGAAAAGAATTAACCAAGGACCTTTCGTCTTCACTAGAGAAGACCAGCTGTCTTTCCACCCACAAAGTAAACATGAAAGTTTATTGCAAAACTTTTTCGTTAAACAACAAACACACTAATTAAAAAACCAGATTATACTGGTTTTTTAAATTCTAAATATATTAACACTGGAAAACGATGCATTCGATATTCCATATTGTAATTTGCGCTATCTTCTTTGCTTCCTAATTCTTCTAATTTCTCAAAGTTTAATCCAGACTTGCGTAAATTATTTATTAGCTCTGAAAAAGTGTAGAAGTAAAAACGCAGATTACTATTGTAAGTTACTTGCTTTTTAACACCTGCATTGGTTGCAGCGTTAAATTTCCCAGAGAGCCAATGGTATGGCTTAACAAGAAGTTTCGGTTTTCGCATTAACAGTCGTCCCCAAAAACCACGTTTCCAAACACCAACAGGGTAAGCGTAGTAAGGGTTTGCAACTGCGAGCATTAACTTCCCGTTAGGTTTCAAACAACGAAACATTTCTTTAAAAGCATCTGCCTGATTTTCTAGGTTATCTGATGCCATGCTTAAAATGATAGAACCAAATTCATTATCGGAGTAGGGAAGTGGCAAATTTAAATCTACTTGATCAAATTTAATTTGTGGATACTCATCCTTTGCATGGTTAATAAAAAAACTAGAGCCATCGCACCCTTGGATGTTGTTGTAAGTTTTGTGTAGCTCTGAAGTCATCCATCCAGGTCCGCATCCGGCATCTAAAATTTTTTGGTCAGTTTTGTTTTCTCCGTTCTCGTTTAAATGATTTAAAAAAGTTTCTAGTAAAACTTTTTGATAAAATTTCCCATCTTCTGATGATAGAAAATCTAGGTAGTTTTGCGCTCCCTTTTGGGTGTCGTATGAATCTTTGGCTGTATTGAAAGCTGTATTGAACTGTGTTTGCTTATCCATAAAATCAGTATATCATAGTTGTAAAATCGTAATCTTGACAAAGACCGTTAGCACTCGTACAATGAGAGTGATAATCAATTTTAATAATTAATTTAAAATAAAGGAGTTATATGCAAATAAAACCTCTTGGAAATAGAATACTAGTTAAACAACTTTCTCAGGAAGAAGTTACTTCTTCTGGCATTGTACTTCCGTCTAATTCAGATAAAGAAAAACCAAACCAAGGTACTGTAATTGCGGTTGGAAAAGGTGAACTGATTGAAGAATACGGAATTAAAGTAGGGGATACTGTAGTATTTAACGGATATGGAATCGCAGAAGTTGAAGTATCAGGGGAAAGCGGAGAAAAAGAAAAGTATAAAATCGTCTATGTTGCAGACGATGAAGACTCACAGGCAGTCGCAATTATTGAAAGCTAATCTAAATAGGGAAACTAAATAGGAACATAAAGAAAGGAAACACACATGAGTAAACTGATTAAAACCGGCTCAGATGCCAAACAAGCAATTAAAGAAGGCGTAGACATTGCAGCTAACGCAATTAAGGTAACATTAGGACCAACTGGTAAAGCAGTTATTTTAGATCGTGGTTATGGTAGTCCAACAATCTCCGATGATGGAGTAACAGTTGCAAAAGAAATTGAATTAGAAGATAAATTCCAAAATATTGGAGTATCGCTAATTAAAGAAGTTGCAAATAAAACAAATGACGACGCAGGTGATGGAACTACAACTGCTACAGTCTTAGCGCAGAAAATGATAGAAGAAGCGTTTATTGAACTAGAACGAAACACTTACAAAGCCAACGATTTAAAACGCGGCATGGACAAGGCTGTGCGTTTTGTTGTGGAAGAATTGAATAAAGTAAAACAAGTTGTTTCAAGTCGTGAAGGAATTGAACAAGTTGCTACAATTTCTTCTTTAGATAGTGAAGTTGGTAAACTCATTGCAGAAGCAATGGAAGAAGTAGGTAATGATGGTGTAATTACCGTAGAAGAAGGTCAGAGCATTGGCATTGAAAAAGAAGTTGTAAAAGGAATGCGCTTTGATCGCGGTTTCGTTTCATCCTACATGGTTACGAATAGCGAACGAATGGAAGCAGTGTGGGAAGATCCATTTATATTAATTACAGACAAGAAAATTTCAAGTGTGCAAGAAATTTTGCCATTGTTAGAAAAAATTGCTCAAACAGGTAAGAAAGAATTAGTAATTATTGCAGATGATGTTGAAGGCGAGGCACTAACAACTTTTGTGTTAAATAAACTTCGCGGTACTTTCTCAGTATTAGCTGTGAAAGCTCCAGGTTTTGGTGATCGTCGCAAAGAAATGCTGCAAGATATTGCAGTGCTAACTGGCGGAACTGTTATTACTTCTGACCTTGGGCTAGCTCTAGACAAAACCGAAATGGAACAACTTGGTAAAGCTCGTAAGGTTATTGCAACGAAAGAGCACACAACAATTGTAGATGGCGCTGGCGACAAGACTAAACTAGATGAACGTGTTGCTCAAATTAAAGCAGAAGCAAAAGAAACCAGCTCTGACTTTGATAAAGAAAAATTGCAAGAACGCATGGCTCGTTTAAGTGGCGGAATTGGTGTAATTAAAGTCGGTGCTTTCACCGAAACTGAAATGAAAGCGAAGAAGTTTAAAATTGAAGACGCGTTAAATGCAACTCGTGCTGCTGTAGAAGAAGGGATCGTTGCTGGTGGAGGCGCCGCGCTTGCAAAAATTGCGCCAACCCTAGAACGTGAAATTTCTCAAGGCAGTTACTTTGCAGAAAACGAGAAGCGCGGCGCGATGATAGTGCGCAAAGCTCTAGAAGCACCGCTACGTCAGATTGCCGAAAATGCAGGAGCTGAAAGTTCTGGTATTGTGAGCTTCGTTCAAACAGCTGGTGGTCATGCAGGTTACAACTTTGCGGACTACAACGAAATGAAGTGGGAAGAGGGTAAAAAAGAAAACATGATCACAGCAGGAATTGTTGATCCAGTAAAAGTTACACGTCTTGCTTTGGAAAACGCTGTGTCTATAGCTTCTACATTAGTAACCACAGAAACTATTATTGTCGACAAACCAGAGTCTAAACAAGATGCAGGCGCAGGAATGGGCGGGGGAATGCCTGGTATGGGAGGAATGGGATTCTAAACTCGCTTTAACCTGAACCAGTTTCATTTTATAACTGCTTTGATCGAATCTGAAATAAATTGCAGGTTGCCTTAAATAGAAAATAAAAAGTGCGCATCGACTTGGTCGGGGCGCACTTTTGGTTTGTGATGATTGTTTTGGTTCCGTCTGTTAGTCTGCTGGAGTGCTACAGATTTGGTCTGTGGCATTTGGGTGATTCAGAATCTTTTCAGCAACAAGCTTTGCAGTCTGTGCTAAATTCTCCTGTAGTTTAACAGTGTATACAGTTCCGTATTTATCTTCTGCCTCCAGATTTTTGTCTACGGAATTTACGTACAAAAAAATCTTGTTCACTTCTTTTTGCGAACGGGAGTACAGGCGTGAAAGTGTTGAAATCACCATCGAATCTTCCGGGTTGTAAAATATAACCCACGATGGCTTCATTTTCAGCAAGTGTTCTTCAGCAGAAAAGATGTTAGGACTCAACTTTCCTTCAACTTTTATGGGAGTGTACGAAATTTCTTTTTGGAGAAGTTCGTACAATGCGCTCGCTAAGGCATCTCCTTTCTCTAGCCATGATTCAACAAACACTAATTCAATCATTTGCAATATCCTCCGTATCTTTTCCAAAATTCTTCAAAATATCTATTTGAAAATCTCTATTTGGAATAGTAGCAATAACATAAAAATGCGTAAAGTTGGGTATTTAGGGGAGGTTGACAAAAAGTCGTTTATGCGGTAGAATGCCTTATTACTCGTAGTTCTGTTTATTGAAATTTCTGGCATTGGCCAGACGAGACTCGGGCTCCTGATTTCGGTTACTCGGATTGGGGGCACTTAAAAACCCACATATCTGGCAAATTTATTTGCTGAGTATGTGGTTTTTTAATCCATCAGTAGTCGCTAGTAGTCGTTTCTAGTCGCTATATTTTTTCATAATATAGAGGTATAATAGCGGTAAGCAAATTGCTTGATCAATTCGTCAGGAGGAATACAATGAAAAAACTTATTTTGATGTTTGTTCTTTTCTTTTTGTCTGCCTCCATCGTTGTGGCGCAAGCAAAAAAGAAATCTTCGGGAAATTCGGGAAAAAAGACTGTCCGGAAAACTTCTATGGTAGACAAGCGAACCGTTCTGACAAAGTATGGTTTGCCAAAAATGTCATCTCAAAAGATGTCGATCATGGCTCAGTCTGTTAACTCCGAAGAGCTGGTTATTAGCTCAAAGACTCCCGTCTTAGTAAATGTTTCGTGTCATGATGGTCAAGTGATTATCTCACACGAAATGTCGCCGTACCCAATGGTGGCTGAATCCCTAGAGTACAAAAATGGCGAGTTCACAAAGGATAGCAACGATTACGAGGATCATTATTTTGCTTTAGCACTACTTAGTTTAGATCTGGAGCAACTTGATGTTACACCGCAGTCGGTAACGCTAACCAAAGCGAACGCAACCACCAAAACGGTAACAACCGCTTTGCAGATTGTTCAGGAGAAGTATGGTGCAGACTACCAAGTCAACACAACTATTCCTCATAACTGCACAAACATCGTCCGTACCAAAAAATTCGTTTTTGGTGAGGATTTGCATCTTTTGGACGGAATAAGGGAGAAATTCTTTATTCTTTCCTAAAATTCAGGCCGGTCTTGCTCAAGCGCGACCGGTCTTATTTTTTGATTTATCTTTATTTTTACGCCCATATTTGCCGGGTTATTTACCATATACATGTTCATATAAACGGGAAATTGACCGTCTTGACGGCAAAGGACTTTTTAGTTATAATTATCCCATTGATTAATATATTTTTATTTCATGGGAGTTCCAAAGAAACACAAAACCCGCAGTGGCCGTGACCAACGTCGTAGCCATCATGCTCTAACAGCTGGTAGTTTTGCTACATGTAAAAACTGTGGAAGCGCTACACAGCCACATAAGCCATGTCCAAACTGTGGTAATTACAAAGGACGCAAAGTAGTTTAAACTTTGCGTTTTTTTGTAGGGTTTTGTTGCGTTTTTCTATAGTCAGCTTTACAATATAGTTACATAAAATATATGGCAAACAGACATCTTTTGCGCACAGTTGCGCTCCAAGCACTATTTGAATGGGATTTTAACAACCGTACCGGAAACTTAACGGAGATTGTTAATCATGCTCTAGATGAATTTGCCCCCGGTGCAGATGATACCGAATTTGCCCACGAGCTTATTGAAGGTGTTGTTAATAATTTTGAAGATATAGACAGAATCATTGTAGAAACTGCTCCTGAATGGCCAATATCACAAATTACAGTTATTGACCGCAACGTTTTGCGTTTAGGAATTTTTGAATTGATGTTTGCAAAAAAGAATCCGCCAAAAGTTGCTATTAACGAAGCTGTGGAGATGGGGAAGCGTTTCGGTGGGGAATCGAGTGGAAAGTTTGTGAATGGTGTGCTTGGTACTTTGTACAAAAATTTAAAACCTGAAGAAAAAGAAACCGCCGAATAAGCGGTTTTTATTTTTATTCAGTTAACTTGGTGTATACTTAAGACATATATTAATTCAACAAAATTATGAATAATGCATACAACTGGTACAGCACATTAATTAAACCAACTTGGGCGCCACCTAGTTTTCTATTTGGTCCAGTTTGGACTTTCCTATACACAGTAATTGCTATTACGTATGGGACAGTTTTTTACAAAGCATACAAAAAAGAACTACCAAAGGCAGTTGTGCTTCCATTTATATTGAATTTAATTTTTAATTTTTCTTTTACTTATTTTCAATTTACTCTTAAAAATAACCTTCTTGCTTCCATAGATATTATCCTTGTTCTAATTACTTTAGTTTGGGCGTTAATAGCTGTATATCCACACGTTAAATGGGTGGCGTATGCAAATATTCCTTATGTGCTTTGGGTATCGTTTGCTACTGTGTTACAACTTACGATTACATATTTGAACATGTAGTCTATGAAGATATGTATTTTTGGTGCTGACGGTAGAACAGGAGTTGAGGTTTTAAAATCTGCAAAAAGTCATGGTTTTGAAATAAAAGCGTTTGTGTATTCTAAAAGTCCTGCTACATTGGCGGAAGATGATATAGAAATAGTAAAAGGCGATGTTCAAAATTATGAGCAAGTTTTACAAGCTTGTATGAATGTTGATGCAGTTATTAGCACCATAGGGCACATAAAAGGCTCTGATCCAAAAATGCAAACAAACGGCACTGTTAACATAGTTAGAGCAATGCGAGAAAATCATGTTCAAAGAATAATTACGCTTACTGGAACTGGTGTAAGAATTGATGGAGACAAGCCATCCATGATAGATATAATTTTAAACTTCTTTGTTCAAATAGTAGACCCAAATAGAGTTGCCGATGGAATAGGGCATGCTAAAGTTTTGCAAAACTCAGGTTTAGATTGGACTATTGTCCGCGTCCTAAAATTGGGAAATAGCCAAAAAGCCATAAGTAAATACGAATTAACCAATGGTGGGCCCGCAGAACTACTCACAAGTCGGAAGAAAGTAGCAGAGGCGATGGTTAGTTTAGTGAATGACAAAAATTACATTGGCAAAATGCCCGTAATATCAAAGTAATTAACGCTTAATAAATAAAAGTACAAACATATGTTCATAAAACTTTATGCAATTGCTCTACCAATATTTTTTGTTATAGATATGATCTGGCTTGGCATTGTTTCTAATGGTTTTTACAAAAACCAAATTGGTTTTCTATTGAAGCCAGATGTGAACTGGGTGGCAGCAATTTTATTTTATTTATTATTCATAGTAGGTCTGATTGTGTTTGTAATATCTCCAGCAATGGAAAAAAATTCATTAGCTCATGCGTTGCTTTTTGGGGTACTATTTGGTCTAATTTCTTACGCAACATACGATCTTACAAACTTGGCAACAGTTAAAGATTGGCCACTTATAGTTACTATTGTAGATATGGTATGGGGAGCATTGCTTGGAGGTTTGGTTTCAGCAGCAACATATTTCATTGCCAATAAAATTGGGTTATAATTAAATCAACTTCTCGTTAAAAAATACAAAATGAAAAAGATCGCACACATATTTTTACTGTTTTCAATAATTGCACTGTCTTTACCATTTGCTATTTCAATTACCCCTATTGCTACCATTACCCCTTTTGTTAGGGAAGTTAGTGCTGCAGCTCCAGCTGGATACTTAGATTGTGGGAAGCTTACTCAAGAAAATATTCCAATTAGTCCATCAAACAAACCAACATCTTCAGATATTTCTTCTGCTAAATGTATGTCGGAAGCTTTGATGTCTTGTGCAAAAGCATCTAGCGAAGTATATTCCACAACCTCAAAAGAAACAGTTATTGCTCGTATTGATGGTTTGGAAGGATCGAGCTGTAAAATCTATTTCCAAGGTTTTAAAAATGGTCCATCTCCTCAAATTTGCTCAATCTCTTCAAGCAGCATGGCAGAATTGGTCAATGTAGTTCAAACAGATCCTTCTGCGGCTGGGCTTAAAGATTATCTTTTCCATTTGTATGTCTTGGGCGCTATAGTCTATGTTTCAAGTCCAGAAAATACCGCTAATCCATCTACACAGGTAACTTGTAAAAATGCAGGAGACACACCGCCAATACTTCCTCCTGTAGACAACGCTCAAGCTCACGGAGAGGGGACAAACATTGCGGGACCAGACGGAACAATTTACCGCATAGTAGGGAGTGGTTCTACGGCGTCTCGTAGTCCATACACTTCCGCTGGAGCGTTCACTTCTTACAAATTTAATACTTGGTCAGGAGTTGTGAAAGCAAACTCCGCAGATATGGCATTGCCTGTAATTACATATACTCCAACCGGTTCAACAACTTTAACGACTGCATTCATTCCACCAAGAAATGGCTCTTTAATTAACGATAAAGGCACAGTATATTTAATCACCAACGGTCAGCGAGCTGGTTTTACGTCTGAAGCAGTCTTTAAAGGGTTAAACTATTCTTACAAAAGCGTGTATCCAGGAGATACTTCTTTCATGACAACGCTTGAGCCAATTAGTTCGGACCAAATTGTACATCCAGATGGAACGCTAATTTTAGATTTAGGAACTTTGTATGTAATGAAAGATGCCAAGCGCTATGCTTTCCCAAGCATGAGCGTTCTAGATTCGTGGGGATATTGGCCTGGCGAAGCAGTGCAGTCTATTAGGCCAGATTGGGATACCGAAATTGGTGGTGTGTTACAAACTCGAATGGTTAACCAACTTAATATATAGAATTGTTGTCAGCGGTAGTTACCCTAAGTTGTAAATTACAAGTTGTAAGAATAGCAAAAAATTTGCTTGTCTATTAGCCCGTTTTGTTTATTAGTACGTGAAGTTCGTGCAAAATAATTCGCCCAGATAAAATTTTTATTTTTATTTGGGTTTTTATTTATGTAGTCTTGAACTGTACTTCTGCATAATAAGGATATTATTAATATCCAATGTTATGCAAAATACATATACTTGGTACGCTAAATTTGCGTACTTGTTCGTAGCACAAGCTTTGCTTGTAATGTTTAGTCCAGTGGCTGTTCATGCTCAATCTTCGTCTATTCAGAATTTGCTGGAAACACCTTCGCAAATGTCCTTAATATCTTCACAAGCCACACTGGAAATTTCCGCAGTGCAAATTACTGGTGGAACCGGTCACACTCAGGAGGATTTTGTGGAGTTCTACAATCCAACAGATCTACCTTTTGACCTCAATGGCCACAGATTGGTAAAGCGTACTGCAACTGCAAGTACAGATACTTTAGTTAAATCTTGGACAAGCGTAACCATAGTTCCAGCGCACCATTTTTACTTATGGGCAAATAGCGGTTTTAATGCAATCTCTACAGTCCCAGATACAACAACATCCGTTACGTTAGCAGATAATAACGGAGTTGCTCTACGACGGCAAGGACAAGGCGAAAGTGATACAGGAGAAATAATAGATAGCATTGCGTGGGGGAATAGTGCTAACGGTTTTGAAACTGTAGTTACTCAAAATCCTGTAGCAAATGAATCCATGGTTCGTTTAGATTTGCTCGGCACTATTAAACAGTTTCAAATTTCTACCAGCGCGCCAAGGAATTCTCAAGTTGAGTTTCTACCACCTGTTTCTGAACCAGACCCAGATGTAGATCCAACACCAGACCCAGACCCAGAACCAACGCCAGACCCAGAACCAACGCCACAAGTAGACCCGCCATTGCCAACACCTGTTCCGGTAACTATTAAACCGAACTTGGTCATTACCGAAATTCTACCGAACCCTGTTGGAACGGATTCAGGCGCAGAGCAGTTGGAAGTATTTAATGCAGGCACAGAACCAGTGAATATAGAAAAATATATTTTAGATGATATCTCTCAAATAGATTCCCAGACAAATGATGCATATATTTTACCAAGCTTAGAAATTCCTGCTCAAACATACGAGGTTTTAACAATTCCTGCTGGAAAATTTGCTATGAATAATTCAGGTGGTGATGTAGTTACATTGTTTACGGAAGCAGGTGAACCTCTTTCAACTGTTGTTTATGAATCAGATGCATCAGAAGGGAAAACTTACAGCTATTTTGATCAAGAGTGGAATTGGACTGAGCCTTCTCTAGGCGAAGAAAATGTACCTCCAAATATAGAAGAAGAATCCGATCCACAGCCAGACCAAGAACCACTACCAACTTACGATAACAGCGGACTGATAATTTCAGAAATTTTGCCTCAACCTGATTTAAACCAACAGGAGTTTTTAGAAATTTATAACTCCGGAGAAGAAGATGCAAATCTTGCGAATATCTATGTTTGGGTAGGCGATAGAAAGAAGCTGCTACCAAACCAACTACTTGAACCAGATGAATATTTAGTTTTACTCAAACCCAATTTGCCTGCGCAGTTACGAAATTCTGGCCAGACAGTGCTATTAACAGATGGAACAAAAGTATTAAGTAAAGTTACATATTCTGCTTCAGTAAAAGGAGCAAGCTTTTCAAGCTTTGAAGATGGGTTTCTATGGACAACAAAAGTTACAGATGGCGAACCGAACATATTACTTCTTCCAGAAACAATTAAGAAGGAATCTATCAAAAAAGCAGAGAAGACAACCCAAGTTTTAACAACTGCGAAATCTGTAGCTAAAACAATTTCAAAAACTCCATCTAAAACTGCTACTAAAACTTCAACAGCCAAGTCTAAGCCAGTGCAGAAGACCTCTGTTCAGCCTGTAACAAATGCGGCAAAAGTGAATTCATCAACTAAGACTGATCAAAAAACAGATGCAGAATCTCAAGAAGCCAAAAAATCTACGAATACTGCTAAAGACTCTATAGCTAAAATAGTTGCCATGGGTATTGCTACAGTAACAGCTGGAGCTGTGGCTTTGTATAAGTTTGTTTTAACTGGGAGAGCGGAATAGCACCATGGATTAGTGCTATAATGAATACATGGGAATGCTAAGAAAAATTTGGAAATTCATAGAAATAGGCATCGCGGCAATAATTAATACTATTGGTGGTATATTTTTGAAATAGCTACCAGAATGTGATATAATCAAGGCACTTATGAACTTAAATAAATCAGATTTAATTGAACAGTTGGCCGCCCGTATGTCTGTAACCTACACAGAAGCGGAACGCATGTTAAATACATTTATTAATTTAGTGTATGAGACTTTGCGTACTGGCGATAAAGTAAACATTAGTGGCTTTGGCCAGTTTAGTGTTTCTCATCGCGCACCTCGCATTGGCGTTAATCCTAGAAACCCACAACAAAAAATTCAAATCCCAGAATTAAACACACCAAAGTTTAAAGCTGGTGAAGCATTTAAAGATGCAGTAAAGCTTCGTAATTCTTAGTTCAAACTATATGCACGATTAAATACAAAAACACCCATCTTCCGATGGGTGTTTTTTTGGAGCGGTTAGGGGGAATTGGTCACCTCTCGCTACTCTCCTCCCGCCTATGGCGAGTCGTCGAGTTACGCTGCGGCGACCCCCGTCACTTGAAACATGCTCCCAGCATGTTTCATCCCTCGCTTCGCTCGGGCACGTTCTTTTTCGATTCCTCTATGTCCACTAACCAAAAGAAAAAAGCCCGACTAAAGTCAGACTTTTTTCTTTGGAGCGGGTAGGGGGAATCGAACCCCCGTCATCAGTTTGGAAAACTGAGATAATAACCATTATACGATACCCGCACAGTTGGGTAGATCCCGCTATGCTTAAATTTTAGTCTATTGAAATATCTGGTCGGGAACCCGGGACTCGAACCCGGAACCTCTCGGTCCCAAACCGAGTGCTC
>CAYODY010000004.1:32251-66404 GCA_964402965.1 uncultured Candidatus Saccharibacteria bacterium | reverse complement strand
CTTCCTTGCCAAGGAAGGGATAGGGGTTCGATTCCCCTTGGCCGCTCCATCAAAAAACTCTCCCTAAAGGGGAGTTTTTGTTTAGGACAATAAATTGTTTATATGAAATAAAAAAGCCGGACTGAATAGTCCGGCAAAGATGAACAAAACTGGGTCTACGCCCATTTCTCTTAAGAGTACCTCGACTTGGTCATCGGTCGGAGAAGAAGAATCTATCTTCTTCATCCGCTTGATGATATCGGGATATTTACTTAACCAAAGCATTGCTGAGCTAATTTCGGCTTGCGTCCAACCATCTTGCAATAACAGATCTTGGTTCTGGGATAAAGCGTGAAAGACTACCCAAAGTCCCAGAGGAGTCTGTCTGACATCTCGAACTCGCATATACCAAAGCAATAGATCGTTCGCCGCCGACTTATCTGTGCTTGCTGGATCCTTTTGAAACACCTCCTGGGCAGTCGCGAATTTCCCAGCTAAAACCGAACGCGAATATTTGTACTGTTCGAAAAACTTAGGAAGCGCTTGAACAGTTGTCTTTGCCTCCTCATAACTCAGGAGAAGGCGATTTTCCTGAGCTTGAACAGTTGTGCTAACAAAAAAAGCAAAAACCACAGCAAAAAAGAAAAGTCTTAGTAGAAACATATCACCTCCTGTCAGAAAAAGAGCTTTCTTGGATTCGAAATTGAACCTTTAAAGCTTGTTGCGGGTATTCTAACAGAAAACAGGAAAATATCCAAAGCTTTACTAAATAACTAAATCCCTTTTAAATAAGCCAAAAGCATCGGAATTCAGCTCATTAGCAAGCCAAAAAAAACGTTATTTGGCTTATTTAAGCCATAATATGCCATTTATGTCTTGATTTTAACCACCCAAACTGCTATAATGTATGTGTACGGTACTGCTATGTGCAGGCTTTTTTATTAGCCAACACCCAGTAAATATTGGGTAAAAAGGCATAACTAGTCTAAAAAACCTCACATTTGTAGTAACTAGTGCAAGGTCATAGTTCATTTATCATTAAGTTTAGACCACGAAAACCGGGAATTACAGTAAAGACCGAACCCCAGTGCTTGTGAATCTAAACGTAAGGAGTTGCCATTTCCTGAATGAAAGCTCCTAATCAACTTAGTTCTGCAGTTGAGAAAGTAATAGCTGTGCTAGCTTTCTTACCCCTCGTGTTCATGATTTATCCTGAATCCGTGGCAGCGGCTTATGTCGCACAGAACCAAAGAGAAAAAGCTCTAGTTTTTGAGATCAACTCAAATCTTACAACACAAAAATTCCTAACCTTTGACGAATTAGTTAATTACCATAACAACTCGGATATTAATGCAATTTTAGCACCGAAAGTAAAAGCTTACTTAGAGTCAAAGGGTTCTCCATTAGCAGTTTATGCTGATGAAATTGTTAAACAACCACAATGGCAACGTGCTTTGGCTATTAGTTACGTAGAAAGTAACTTTGGTCAAAGATGTGCCAATAACAACTGTAGTGGTATTGGTGGTTCTCCAAGTATGTCTACATGGAGATCATATAATACTAAACTTGATTGGTTCATTGACTTAAACAACTTGTTAGAACGTCCTATTTATAAAGAACGTTTTACAACTTGTAAAACAATGAAAGGTGTATATGTTGTACCTGGTAGTGCACGTTGGGTAAACGGATGTGATTCCGTAAGTAATGAATTACTTGCGATTACAAGAGAAGGTTACGCGCAACGCGATGCTTTCCTTGCAAGCCTAACTCCAAAACCAATTGTAGTAGCTGCAACAGCTGATATTTCTCTAGTTAAATAATTATCTGTTTCATAGAGAAAACTAAATTCAAAATTGATAAACCCTCCGCCTTCCGGCGGAGGGTTTTAAGTACCAAATATTTATATAGCTCTAGGTCTTGAATAAAGAGAAAAGTTCAGCTAAAATTAGGTAGTTATCTTTTACTAGTTTGTTCCTCATATAAAGCTCGGTGCAGTGGCGAAGTGGTCTAACGCTGCGGTTTGCAAAACCGCCATTCATGGGTTCGACTCCCATCTGCACCTCCAAAATTATAGTTCTTTATCAATTACATACTATTTTATTTTTATTTGAGTATTTCTTTATGTAGACTTTATGTAGTGTTTGGTATTCTTAATAAATGCCAAAGAAAAGATCATGGACAATTGAAGAACTAAGAAATGCAGTCGCAACTAGTAAAAGTCGTAGGCAAGTTTTATTTAAATTGAACTTACGTGAAGCAGGTGGTAACTATGACCAACTGCGCAAATATATAGAAGAACATCAGCTAGACACTTCTCATTTTACAGGAATGGCATGGAATAAAGGCATGACAGGAATAGGTAAGCCTCAAAAGAGGCTAGAGGAAATCCTTGTTAAAAATAGTTACTTTCAAAGCTATAAACTCAAGCTGCGATTAATCGCCGCAAACATGAAGCCAAAGTATTGTGAGCACTGTGGTTGGGCAGAAAAAACTTCAGATGGCTACACACCTCTTGAACTTGACCATATCAATGGAGATAGGCATGATAACCGTATAGAAAATTTAAGAATTCTTTGTCCGAATTGCCATAGCTTAACCCCAACTTATAGAGGTCGGGGTAAGCGTAAAAGATAAGCCCAGGTGGTGGAACTGGTTTACACGCAACACTTAAAATGTTGTGACCATTGGTCATGCGGGTTCGACTCCCGCCCTGGGCACCAAAAAAACACAGCACTTTACATGCTGTGTTTTTTATTATCTTTAGCTAAAAGTTATTCAGCTTTTTCTTCAGTAGATTCTAGAGCAGTTTCAGCAGGGGATTCGGCAGTTGCTTCAGCTTTATCTTCTGCAGGAGCTTCAGTAGAGGTTTCAGTAACTTCTTCCTTAGCTTTCTTAGGAGCTTCTGTTAACTGCTTGATAGACAATCCTAAACGATGTTCTGCGGGTTCAATAGAAATAACTTTAAACTCATATTCTTGACCCATCTTCACAACATCTTCTGCTTGTTTAACTACATCGTGAGATAGTTCTACTAAATGAGCAAGGCCTTGAATGTCTTTATCTAGTTCTACAAATACGCCGAAAGGCATAATTTTTGAGATAGAACCTTTAACAGTTTGTCCGATTTGATATTTCTTTACTGCATCCAACCAAGGATCATTTTGCAATTGCTTAATAGACAAAGACACACGGCCTTTTTCAATAGCAATAATCTTAGCCTTAACAGTATCACCAACTTTGAACAAATCTTTAGGGTTTTCAATGCGCTGCCATGCAAGTTCAGAAATGTGTACTAAACCTTCTAGTTCACCAAACTTAACGAACACACCAAAGTCTACAACACCAGTAATCTGGCCGGTAATAACATCACCCATTTTAAGTTCAGACATTTTGCTGTGCATTTCTTCTTCGTGAACAGCTTTCTCAGATACAATTAACTTTTCTTCATTCATATCTGCAGTAATAACTTGCACGTTAAAGTTTGTGCCAACGTAGCTGTTTAGAATTGAAAGGATCTTATTCTTGTCACCATCTTCAACACGAGGATAGTGTTCCAAAGAAAGTTGAGAAACAGGCAAGAAACCAGTTACGTTATTTAACTCAATCATTAGACCACCTTTGTTAGCAGCCAAGATTTTTGTAGAAACAATGTCTTTGCTTTCCATGTATTCGCGAAGTTTAGACCAAACACGTTCTTGTCCAGCAACACGAAGTGAAAGCTCAACATTACCTTCACGGTTTTCTGTTTCAACAACAGAAGCTGTAATTTTATCTCCAGCTTTGAGAGAGTTTAGAGTTGCTTGGTCATCATAAAGTTCACGACCACGAACAACACCAACACCGTATCCAGCGAGGTCAATGTACACTTCATTCTTTGTAACAGAAATGATAGTACCTTCAACCATATCACCAGCTTTAAGTACGCGGATCTCCGCGCCGCTTTCTAGCAAGTCATTCATACTTTGCGCATTAGCATCGCCAGTAACAGCATGGCTTACAATTTCTTGTTCCGCTGTATCAGCGGTTACATTTTCATCTGACATTTTAATTATCTTTCCTAATATATGCGTTTGAAATATTTATTTGCTTAGTTTCAACCAAACAAACAAAAAACAATGCCTAGACATTGTGTAAAAATCTAAAAACGAGTATTCATATATTAATTATTAAACGCGCCCATTACTTGGACTTACTGGGGGTTAAAATTTAAGTTCGGAGCTGGGGTTTTCGTGGCGCGGGGGAGCGCTTTGATGTAGCCAACTCAAGGGCGGCGTGCGCCAGTAAGTAGGGGAATTATAGCGGTTTTGCTTGGGTTTGTAAAGGTAAAAATGATGAAAATTCCTTGTTGGTAAGGGGCAAAACTGCTATAATTTACCTATGCAAATCCACTATTTCGGCCTCTCTAGCTTTAAAATAACGACTAAAGATGCCACTGTAATTACAGACCCGTTCGACAAAGAATCTGGCCTTTTGCCACCTCGTGGCGCAGCCGACATAATTCTGCTTTCTGAGAAGGCAAACAAGCTCTATTCAGCCACTTCTGGCTTCTCTGGAGAACCATTTATGGTTAATGACCCAGGGGAATACGACTTAAAAGGCGTAACGGTTACCAACATCCCTCTTAAACAAGATGATGGCAAAGACGGCAAAGGCCGTTACGTAAGCGCAACACTAATTGAATCAGAAGATATTCGCATCCTCAATCTAAACCATATTCGTGAATTCAATATGAAAGAAGATGATCTTGAAGATTTGGGTGAGATAGATATATTAATTATTCCTGTTGGAGGAAACAGCGTAATGACTGCCAAAGATGCCTCCAAAGTAGTGCACGAGATTGAACCAAAAATTGTTATCCCATCTCATTACGCGACAGAAGGACTAACTCTTCCATACGAAAAAGTAGATAGCTTTATAAAAGAAATGGGTGGTAAAACAGAAAAGATGGAAAAACTTATCATCAAGAAAAAAGATATAGACTTAGAAAAAATAAATATTATTACTTTGGAAGCGTTGCGTTAAATCTTACGCAATAAATTTCCCAGGAAAAACAAAAATGAAAAACGTCATACATCATGTTCGAAGCAAACCAAGTCATGTACGTGACAGAATAATTTGGATCTGTGCTGGAGTTGCTGTTGCTATTTTACTAATTGTCTGGGCAATAGTTGGCAACGGCAGAAAAATAGATACCAACGAAAGTTTTTTTCAAGATTTTAATCAAGGTGTGAATGAAGGAAAGAATATTCTTCCACCCAACCCTCTAAAATAATTACCTATGCCAAAAGACGCACGCGAAGAACTTAAAGAAAATATTGGAGTATTAAAAGAACGTTTCCTTGAAGATGAAATGCAGGAGTCGTTTTTAGATTACGCGATGACAGTTATTGTCTCTCGTGCTTTGCCAGATGTACGAGACGGTTTGAAGCCAGTTCACAGACGTATTCTATATGCCATGCAAACACTTGGACTACGCCACACTGGAAAGACTCGTAAATCTGCAACAGTAGTTGGAGAAGTTTTGGGTAAGTATCACCCTCATGGAGAGGTAGCAGTTTATGACTCCATGGTTCACATGGCGCAAGAATTTGCTATGCGATACCCATTGATTATAGGACAAGGAAACTTTGGTTCTATGGATGGTGATGGTGCCGCCGCTATGCGTTACACAGAAGCCAAAATGTCCGCGTTAGCAGGGGAATTGCTAGAAGATTTGGACAAAGACACAGTGGATTTCCGCGATAACTACGACGCAACAGAAAAAGAACCAAGTGTTCTTCCTGCAAAACTACCACAACTTTTGTTAAACGGAACCCTTGGTATTGCTGTTGGAATGGCTACCAACATCCCTCCTCACAACCTTACAGAAATTACTAACGCCATTGTAGCAATTATTGAAAATCCTGAGATCTCTTTAGATGAACTTTCTGACATAGTGCAAGGTCCAGATTTCCCAACTGGTGGAATTATTTATGACCGCGCTACTATTAAAAACGCATACGCAACCGGCAAGGGAAGTATTGTTATGCGTGGTAAAACTGAAATTGAAGAAACCAAAACTGGTTCACACAGAATTATCATTACAGAAATTCCTTACCAAGTTAACAAAGCTACAATGCTTCAACGCATTGCCGACTTAGTACGCGATAAAAAACTTGAAGGGATTAAAGATGTTCGAGACGAAAGTGACAAAGACGGAGTACGTGTTGTAGTCGACTTAAAGAAAGAAGGACTACCAAACAAAATTTTGAATCAACTATTTTCTTACACTCAACTGCAAGAAACTTTTCACATGAACACATTGGCTTTGGAAGATGGAATCCAGCCATTGGTCATGAACATTAAGACAATTTTAGAAAACTACTTAGAGCACAGAAAAATTGTTGTTCGCCGTCGCACAGAGTTCGAACTTCGCAAAGCAAAAGATCGTGAACATATCTTAGAAGGATTAACTACTGCGCTTGACCACATAGATGAAGTTATTAAAATCATTCGTGGTTCTGCAGACCGCTATGATGCGCAAGCGAAGTTAATTAAAAAGTTTAAACTCACCGAAATTCAGACCAATGCAATTTTAGACATGCGTTTACAAACGCTTGCAGGTTTGGAACGAAAGAAAATTGAAGATGAGTTAAAAGAGAAGCGCAAACTCATTGCAGAACTTGAAAGCATCTTAAGCTCTGTTAAAAAGATTCTTGGAATAATTAAAAACGAAGTTATTGATCTCCGTGACAAATACGGCGATGAACGTCGCACACAAATTGTCCCACAAGCAATTGGCTCATTTAATGCTGAAGATTTAATTCCAGAAAACAACGTAATTATTTCTATTACAAAATCTGGCTACATCAAACGTCAATCTCCAGACACATACCGCCAACAAGCTCGTGGTGGTAAAGGCGTAATTGGCCAAGCACTAAAAGAAGAAGACATAGTAGAAAATGTTCTGTCTGCTACAACTCACGATGATATTATGTTCTTCACCTCTAAGGGTAGAGTTTTGGTTACCAAAGCATACGAACTACCAGAAAGCTCAAGAACAAGCAAAGGACAAGCTCTGGTAAACTTCTTACAACTTGGAGCAAATGAAATGGCTACTGCTGTCCTTGCGTTACCGAAAAAGTCTGAAGCAAAATTCCTAGTTATGGCTACTCGCAACGGTTTAATTAAAAAAGTTGCTATTGATGAATTCGCTAAGGTTCGTAAATCTGGAATTATTGCTATTGGACTTAAAGGGGAAGATGAACTTCGTTGGGTTAATCCAAGTTCAGGAAACGACGAACTTATGCTTTCAACAGAAGATGGCCAAGCAATCCGTTTTAAAGAATCAGACATTCGCGCTATGGGTCGCAGCGCAAGTGGTGTAACTGGAATTCGTTTGCGCAAAGGTGACCATGTAATTTCTATGGATATTATCAACAAAGAAATGGAAGGACAAAACAGAGAAGTACTTGTTGTTACAGAAAACGGGCTTGGAAAGAAAACACCGGTGAAAGATTACAAAGTACAGAAACGTGCAGGTAGCGGAATTAAAACTGTAAAGATTACTCCAAAGACTGGTAAAATTGTTTCGATGGCAATTCTTTCTCCAGAAGATGATGAAAAAGATTTGTTAATCATTTCTAAACAAGGACAAACAATAAAAACTCCTCTAAAAACTATTTCTACTTTAGGGCGTGCAACGCAAGGCGTAAAAGTGATGTCACTTTCAGGAGGGGATACAGTTGCCAGCGCGACGGTGGTATAACAACACCTTATAAAAATATAAAAAGAAGCCGTATCGGATTTTACACCAATACGGCTTTTTGTTTGCAGAAACAAACAATAGAAACTAGATGAGGTTCAGCTCGGCAAACACTTCACGCCAGTTAGACCAGTCATTATGAATGCGAGCAATTGGGTAATGTTCTGTTTCAGGGATCACCTGATTGTATGGTTGATCAACAATAACCCATTTCTTAAAACAAATGTTTAACTTATTGAAGGTTAGATGTGGCTTGTCATCAATGATCACATCTTCTTCAATGAGAGTCTTATCATCACTGAAGATGATATTGGCAGCTGCTTCCCACCCGAGATGATCACTAATCCAATCCTTCTTCTCTTGCATCGATCTTTCACGAAACTCACCAGAGAGAGGTGTCGTACATATAAAAATTTCATGGCCGTGCTTTGATACCTCTGCATAAGCCTCCAAGGAACCATGACAAGGCTCCATATTCCTAAAAAACCCTGGGCTATGCATAAACAACTCGACTTCATTGGAAACTCTTTTATCTTCAATGAGTTTCCAAAAATTCCATTCTGTGGCTTGATGTTCTTTCCAATCCAATCCAGGAAATTTTGAGTTAATATGCTTAGCAACAGCACGAAGCAAGTGGGTTTTGACCCCATCCATATCCCATAAAATTCTCTGATTTATAACACTTCTATTGTTCATCATTTCCTCCTTTTTCTATTCTTTGCCGTTGAAATACAGTATTCGTTAAAGTACCATCAATTTTCAATAAAGTCAAAGCTGCTAGTTGCCCAAAATTGCTGTTACTACTATAATACCTAGGTAATTTAATAATATGCGCGTGTAGCTCAGTTGGTTAGAGCACAAAGCTTATACCTTTGCGGTCCCTGGTTCGAGTCCAGGCACGCGCACCACTAAACCTACATAGAAATAATATAGATGTGGGGGTGCTCAAAATTAAAGACATAAAATGGATCAAGAAAAGCAGAAAGAAGTATTTGAAGAAAAATACGAAGCTAAATTAGACTTAACATACGAAGACTGGTTGCTTCACGCGCCAAAAAACGAAGACGAAGCATATGCACGTTGTCACGAAATAGATGATGAGTTAAAAGAAAGTTACGAGAGATGGTTTGAATCTGAAGACACAGAACGAGACGAGCTTTCTGAAGAACGAGACAGATTAAAATTAGAATACGATATTATTGAAGAGCTCTTTGGACTAGAGCTTGATGATAAATAAATTTATAACTTGTTGTTTAACAACGGCAAGAAAAATTTCATGCTATACATTGTACCAACACCATTAGGAAATTTAGGAGACATAAGTTCGCGCGCCAAAGAGTTACTCGCGGCGTGCGATTTTATTATTGCTGAGAATCCTTTAACAACTGGTAAACTTTTAAAACTACTTGAACTCCCAAAAAAACCAATAGTTCAATTTGCAGACCACAACGAAAGACTTGTCACAAACGACTATGTAAAAAGACTAAAAACTGAAACTGCATGTTTGGTTAGCGATGCCGGTACCCCAGGAATTTCTGACCCAGGATTTAGATTAGTTCGTGCGGCACGTGCTGAGGGTGTTGAAGTAGTTGGTGTGCCAGGGGCGAGTGCTGTTACAACTGCGCTTTCTGCTTCTGGACTTCCAACAGACAGATTTCTATTTGTTGGATTTTTCCCTAAAACAGAATTTAAAGTTGTTGAATTAGTTAATTTAGCAAAAACTTCTGAAGCAACTCTTGTTGCGTATGAATCTCCACAGAGAATAGCGAAGACTATGCAGTACTTAGAAAAGAATTTTCCAGATGCAAAAATTGCTGTAGCGAGAGAACTCACAAAACTTCACGAAGAATATTTAATTGGAACCCCTGAAGAAATACTCCAATTACTCAAGAAGAAACAAAGCGTCAAAGGGGAAATAACCTTAATGGTATCATTTAAGTAATATCATTTATATAGAGGAGTAAATATGTCTGGTCACAGCAAATGGTCTACAATTAAACGTCAAAAAGGTGCTGCCGATGCAAAAAAAGGTGCCATTTTTGGCAAACTTTCAAAGAAAATTAGCGTGGCAACGCGAGAAGGAAACAGTGGTGACCCTGCGCTAAACTTCAAATTACGTGTGGAAATTGAAAAAGCTCGCGCATTAAGCATGCCGAACGACAATATTGAACGTGCGATTAAGAAAGGTTTAGGCAAGGACGGCTCTACTGCCCTTGAATCGGTTGTATACGAAGGTTATGGTCCAGGAGGTTCTGCTTTCTATATTGAAGCCATTACAGACAACCGCAACAGAACTGTGCAAAATATTAAGACTATTTTCACCAAGAATCACGGCAACATGGGCGCACAAGGGAGTGTAGCATGGCAATTTTCTAGAAATGAAGATGGGGAATTTGAAAGTAGCACCCCTCTCGAATTAGACAATGAAACACTAGCAAAAGCTGAAGCTCTGTTTAATGCACTTGATGATGACGAAGATGTTACTGCTGTGTACACTAACATTGCATAATTTTTAAAAATAGATTTTAACAAAAACACACAAACCTAATTACACATCTAAAATGATTTACTTGGGAATAGATCCAGGAACAGCAACAACAGGTTACGGGATTATCAGAAAAAATAAATTACGTGCTTCCGTAAAGACAGGGGAACGAAACAAGCAACCTGAATATGAAATTTTAGAATTTGGAGTTATTGAAACTCCAAAGACTCACTCTGATGCAAAACGTCTTCAAACAATTTACGAAGACCTTTCTGGATTGATGAAAAAATATAAACCAGAATTTGTTGGAATTGAAAAATTGTTTTTTACCAAAAACCAAACTACTGCGATGACAGTTTCGCAAGCACGAGGTATTGCGCTTCTAACTTGCAGTCAAGCGAAAGCTGTAATTTTAGAATTCACACCATTGCAAGTTAAGAATACTTTGTGTGGGTACGGCAAAGCTGATAAGAGACAAGTTCAGCACATGGTCCAGCAAACTTTCAAACTTAAGAATATTCCTAAACCAGACGATGCCGCAGATGCTTTAGCCATTGCTTTATGTGCAGCAGTATGGAAAAAATAAAATTCCTTTTTCCACACTAGACAAATCAAAACGATAGTGCTATAATCCTGTTAACAGTTCAGTAAATCCGAACTGTGAATTTTATTCACTAACATCTATGCATAGCGTAGATAGGAGAACTCACAATGTTCTTAGACGAAGAAACAACAGAAGAAACTTCTGATTCTGTAGAAGAAACTCCAGCAATGGAAACTGCTACTGAAGAAACAGAAGCTACAACTGAAGCTCCTGCTGAAGAAGAAGCTGGAATGTAATTAAAAACCCTCTAAAACTTAGAGGGTTTTTAATTTATAGATTCACTTGTAAATATTACTTTATCTTAACAAATTTTCGTTTACCAACCTGAAGAATCAGGTTGTTTTTATTTGCAACAACAATTGGTTTTTCTGCCAATTCACCATTCATAACTTTCTGATTAAGTTTTACACCGTTTTGCGCAATCAACCTTCGTGCTTCACCCTTACTACTCGTAAGTTTCGTAATAACTAATAGGTCTACTAAAGAATAATTTCCTGCTTTTACTTTTTGTTCTGGAATTTCTGTCGGTAATTCTTTGTTGCTGAATTGAGCAATGAATCCTTCGCGCGCTTTCGTTGCTGTAGAACTGTCATAATACATCTCAACCAAACTAGATGCTAGTTTAATTTTTAGATCGCGTGGATTTTTTATTTCCTTTTTAACATCCTTTAGCTCTTTTTCAGAGAAGTTTGCAGTCAACAAAAAATATGTGTCCATCAAAGTATCTGGAATACTCATTGCTTTACCAAACATTACATCTGGTGCATCTGTTAAGTTAATTGTGTTTCTCCAAGATGAAGACATTTTTCGTCCATCAGTTCCTTCAATTAACTGAGTTATTAAAATATCTTGTGGTTTCATTCCATAACCTTCTTGAATTGTGCGCCCTGCAAGAACATTAAATCTTTGATCTGTTCCACCAAGCTCGACATCTGCTTTAACAGCAACACTATCATAACCTTGCATAAGTGGATACAACAATTCACGAAGTGAAACACGTTTACCTGCATTCATACGCTTAGCAATATTCTCACGAGAAGAAAACTCATGTAAACCAAACATGTTTGCGAGCCTGCCAATTTCTGCAAACCCCAAACCTTTTAACCAAGTTGAGTTGTAATGAACTTCTGTTTTCTTTTTATCTAAAATTTTATACGCCTGTTCAAAATATGTTTTTAAGTTCTTCTTTATTTCTGCTTCACTTAGCATTGGGCGCTCTGCATCTTTATCAGAAGTATCTCCAATTTGACCAGTAAAGTCTCCAACAATAAAAACTACTTGATGCCCAAGCTCTTGAAAGGCCCGCAATTTCCAAAGCACTACAGCACGACCAATATGGATATTAGGGCTTGTAGGATCTATCCCAAGCTTAACACGGAGCTTTTTACCACCCTTTAATGCTTTTAAAAGATGGTCTTTATGAATTATCTCTACAACTCCTTTTTGTAAGAGATTCTGTATTTTTTCGTCTTTAGTCATATGTAAATTATTAAGTTAAGTATATCATTATTTCCATTTTTCCTCCAAAATCAGTATAATACAAGAATGAAAGTCATAAACATTGGTACAAGCCCGAAACCTGCCGGTAACAATAGCAGTAAAAAGTCTGTTCAAAAATTTTCGTTATTTCACTTACGTGCTTGGTGGCACGATTTATCTTGGACAAAAATCTTTAGTTGGATATTCAGAATCGCAGCGGTCGGTGTTTTACTGATAGCTTTTTTGTTTATTTACTATAGCAGAGTTCTTCCAGATCCTAACCGACTGCTAGGCCGCAACGTTCCTGAAAGTACAAAAATTTACGCTCGTGATGAAAGCCTTCTCTATGAAGTGCATGGAGAATTTAAACGCACGCTAGTAAATCTAGACCAAATTAGCCCTCACTTAAAAGATGCAACACTAGCTGCAGAGGACAGAACTTTTTACAGTCACTCAGGTGTTTCTTTTAGAGGACTAGCTCGTTCTCTCTATGTAGACATTATTAGTGGTCAAAAGAAGCAAGGGGGAAGTACTATTACACAACAGTTTGTAAAGAACGCCATGCTTACAAACGAAAAATCAATTCTACGTAAAATAAAAGAAATTATTCTTTCCATTGAACTTGAAGCAAGATTCAGCAAAGACGATATCTTTAAAATGTATCTAAATGAAATTCCTTACGGACGTAACGCATACGGAATTGAAGCGGCGAGCCAAACATATTTCAACAAGCATGCCAACGAACTAACTATTGCAGAAAGTGCATACTTAGCGGCATTGCCACAAGCTCCTAGCTACTACAACCCAAGCGGAGCTCATTTTGACGCATTAGTTGGCAGACAAAGATACATCTTGGGTCAAATGAAAGAATTGAAAACTATTACTGAACAAGAGTACCAAGAAGCAATGGATGAAAAAGTTGTTTTTGAGAAAATTACCAACTCAATTAAAGCCGCTCATTTTGTGCAATATGTTCAAGACTATTTAGCAGATAAATACGGAGAACAAACATTACAAGAAGGTGGATTAAAAGTTTACACAACACTAGATCCTAAACTTCAAGAAATTGCAGAAAAGGCTGTTGCAGATGGTGCCGCAAAAAATGTTAAGTTCAACGGTCACAACGCCGCACTAGTCGCTATGGACCCTAAAACTGGGCAAATATTAGCAATGGTGGGAAGCAAAGACTACTTTGGAGAAAACTATCCTAAGGATTGTACTCCTAAAACTTGTTTGTTCAGCCCGAACGTAAACGTTGCAACAACCCTTCAACAACCAGGAAGTAGTTTTAAACCATACGCATACGTAACTGCTTTTGGAAAAGAATTTAAATACTCTCCAGCAAGCATGCTGGTAGATGTTAAAACAGATTTTGGAGGATACTCACCTAACAACTTTAACCTCGCACAAAACGGTCCTGTATCTATTCGCAAAGCTTTGGCAGGAAGTTTAAACATCCCTGCAGTTAAAATAATCGGATTAGTTGGTGCAGACAAAGTCACCGAGACTGCAAGAAGTTTGGGTATCAATTCTAAATTCACAGACTGTGGAC
The DNA here is from genome assembly GCA_964402965.1 of uncultured Candidatus Saccharibacteria bacterium. Taxonomy (GTDB): domain Bacteria; phylum Patescibacteriota; class Doudnabacteria; order UBA920; family UBA920; genus UBA920. The sequence goes on along the minus strand of CAYODY010000004.1, from coordinate 52,561 downwards.
TTTCTCTTGTACTTGGAGGTTGCGATGTTACTTTAATAGACCACACAGCGGCATATTCTGTATTTGCTGCCAAAGGAGTAAGACACGAAAAGACATCAATAATGAAAGTTGTTAGCAAAGAAGGTGAAGTCTTAGAAGAATATAAAGATAAATCTGAAACAGTTTTAGATGAACAAGCAGTCTATGAATTAACAAGTATTCTTTCAGATAATTCTGCTCGCGCTTGGGTCTTTGGTTCTGGGTCTGCACTTCAACTTGGAGATAGACCAGTTGCGGCAAAAACTGGAACTACTCAAGATTTCAGAGATGGATGGACAATGGGTTATACTCCAAGTTTAGTTGCAGGAGTTTGGACAGGAAACAATAATAACGTCTCCATGAAAACCGATGCGGTTGCAATGGCTGGTCCAATTTGGCAACAATTCATGAAAGGTGCGTTGGCTGGAACACCAATAGAACAATTTGAAAAACCAGATGGAATAAAAACTATTACTGTTGATGCTGTTTCTGGGAAACTTCCAACAGAGCACACACCAGAAACTAAATCAGAAATATTTGCAGACTATGCAGTTCCAACAACTTACGATGATGTTCACATTCCTGTGAAAATAGATATGTTAACCGGCCAACCAGCAACAGAGTTAACTCCACCTGACCAAATTACAACCGAAGTGTACAATGTACTCCACAGCGAAAAACCAAAAAACCCAAGCTGGGAAAACCCTGTAATTGCTTGGGCATTGGCTAATGGATATAAATATCCTCCAGGAAGTGGGATAGAAAACACAGACACTGGCGGAAACATAAACATTACCAGCCCAGCTGATGGAGCTGTAATTACTAAAGTTCCAGTACCTATTAATTTAACCGTTAAAGGTAACAATATTTCCCGAATAGATATTTTAGTAGATGGTACTGTGGAGCAAAGCTTGACCACATCTCCTTACAAAGCAGGGCTAACAAAGAAGCATTCAGATGGTACGCACACAATTAGCGCAAAGGTTGTCTACTCTGACGGCACAAGCTCCACAGACAGCGTAACAGTTACATACGCTCTAAATGGTTCGTTAAAAATGTCTATCTCTGGTGGTGGAGGAGATTTCCCTCTAGACCTAAGTGCAGAAAGTTCAATCAAATTAAACGGGGTGACTTTTTGGTACAGCTCAGGTGGGTCTGCAACAGAAATTGGGACTGGGGATGTTTCAAACTTAGGAAACAACTATGTATATTCTCTAACATGGGATTCTCCTCCAGCATCTGGTACTTACAATGTATACGCTAAATCTAATTCTGGGATTGTGAGTGATAAAATTTCAATCAAAGTTCCATAAACAAACTCCCTAAATAAAAAATAAAAGGTATTGCCGTTTCAACAATCCTTGCTTCATTTTTGTTTTTCAAAAATTAAGCTTTGAGAGTTAGTTAGGCAATACCTTTTTTAATTTGTTTATAACGAAAGTGTGATAAATCGTTGTGGTTCTCGTCCACCACTTATTGTCGTAACATGAGGGAACTGTTCTTGAACGTACATATGAGCAAACTTACGTTCTTGTTTTGACATAAAAGGTAAGTCTACAGATTTACCAGAGCGTTTCATTTCTGAAACAGAATCTTTTATTAACTGTTTAATCTGATATTGTCTGTTGCGCTTGTAATCATCAACATCAAGAGAAAAATAAATTCGTTTGTGCTGTGCTTCACCTTCATCTTTTTGAGAGGGATTTTCAGATTCTTCTTTATGAGCAAGACTTCTGGAAACCATTGAATGAATAATATGTTCTAGTGCGTACAAAGTTTCGCCTTGTCGTCCTATTAGCAGTTTCGCGTCGCGAGAAAATATATTAAACACCAAACCACTTGCCAAACTATCTTCATACTCAACTCTCGCCTGAACACCTATTTTGTTCAGAACTCCTTCTATTACAGATTTTATATAATCGATAGTTTCGTATTCAGCCATTGTTGTAATAATTTCTACTCTTTAGTTTCAATTATTTAATTTCAACTTTGTGAGTTTTGTTTATGTAGTATTGTTGTCCTACTGCGAACAAAGTCGTTACTATCCAGTACAACGGAAGCCCTGCTGGGAGTTTCCATGCAATAAACACAGAGAACAAAGGCAATATGTAAAGCATTTGTGCGTTTAATGCTTTAGTTGTCATGTCTGTTGTTGCAGAACTTGTGTTAGCATTTTTTTGCCAATTCATTACTATCCAAGACTGCCAGAATTGCGCGGCACCTGCAATAATTGCAAATGCAATATTTGGTTTTGCTAAGTCTATAAGTCCTAAAAATTTAGGATTCAATACTCCTGGATTATAAACCCAAGAATATAGTCCTGTTAGATTTCCATTTAATGCTTTAGAGAAAACTTGGTACAAAGCAATTAGAATTGGTAGTTGAATTAACAGTGGCAAGCAAGAAGAAAAAGGACTTACATTATGCTCTTTATAAAGTTCCATTGTTGCTTTAGCGTGTGCCGCTGAGTCATCTTTGTGAATCTCTTTAAGTTCAGCAATTTTTGGTTGAAGAGCGCTCATTGCTTTTTGACTCTTTAGAGACTTATGCATAAAAGGAGCAAGAATCACTCTAATAGCTATTGTTACTAAAATAATTACCAAACCAACGTCGTGCCCTGGAATGATGTTATACAATCCTACTAAAAGGTTTAGGATTGGGTTGTAAATAATTTGTGTGTATAGTTGTATCATATTTTATAAATTTTTAGCACATTAACTAGTGCTTAACCATAATTATACTTTAGTAACAGGATCTGCGCCAGAGGACGCAAATGGGTTACATCTTACTATTCTTTTTATTGATTGCCAAACACCCTTAACTACTCCATTCATTGATATGGCATCAATAGAATACTGACTACAGCTTGGGTAATATCTGCAGTATCCGTAAGGCCAACGCGCACGAAACCAACCATGATCAGGAGATAATGTTTTTTGATATACCTTAATTATAGAAATTAATATTTGCTTCACCGGTTTTTTGCATTAGATGATTTTCGCAATTTTCAAACTCTTTTCAACTTGCTCGCGTAGTTCTTTGCCAGATATTTTTACTGCTGCTGCTTTGACTAAAACAGCATAGTTTCCTGGTTTAATTTGTTCTATGTATTTTCTAATCCCTTCGCGAATAATTCTTTTTACCCTGTTTCTGTCTACTGCTTTTTTCGAAACTTTCACAGAAGTTACTACAGTAATTCTAGGAGGGTGGTCTTCTGGTAAGAATTTAATAACAAAAAAAGGGTTAAAAAAACTCCGCCCCTTGGCTGTTGTCTTTTTAACTTCAGCGAATTTGGAAAGGCGGTGTTTTTGAGAAAGCATAGAAATAATATCTTATGAATCTATTTGGCTTGTTATACAGTAAGTTTGTGGCGACCTTTTAGTCTGCGGCGAGCTAGAACTGCTCGACCTGTTCTGGTTAACATGCGTTTCAAGAATCCATGAACGCGTAATCTCTTTTTTACTTTCGGTTGGTAAGTTCTTTTCATTACGTTATTATATTGAAGTTTTTTAATAAAGTCAACCTTTTGAGTTAATCCACAGTCAAAAGTGGTCAAGAAATACTGAATTTATTATAAAATTTGGCCTTAAGCACAGTTTATACACAAGTTGTTCACAGAAAATATTGAACTTGGCTTATTTATGCGAAAAAAACATCCATTTTACATGTTGATAACTTCACTGTTAGAATGAATTACTATGACAAACCAGCAATTATGGCAAGCAATAATCGGGGATCTAGAAGTAACCTTAAGTAAGGCTAGTTTTGGAACCTGGTTCAAAAACACTGGAATTATTGAGAAAAATGACGATTATATTACTGTTGGAGTGCCTAGCAACTTCACAAAAGACTGGATTTCTAAGAAATACCACGCAAACCTCCTAAAAGCCCTAAAAAGCATTGCTCCAGAGGTAAAAGTAATTAAATACTATGTTGGTCACTTTAAGTCTGAGAGCGCTCAAAATGAGTCGATTGCGGAAAGTATGGAGAAAAAGTCCGCTAAAATGGAGAAAAGTGTTGCTCCTCAGCAAAGTAATTCAAATATTAACAGCCAATACACTTTTGAAACTTTCATTGTTGGGCAAAGTAATGAACTAGCGAACGCCGCTAGTGTAGCTGTAGCAAAAAACCCTGGAAGCCAATACAATCCACTATTCATTTATGGTGGGGTAGGACTAGGAAAAACTCACTTAATGCACGCTGTTGGAAATAAAATGCTTCAATCCAACCCAAATGCAAAGATTCTGTATGTAACTAGTGAGAAATTTACAAATGACTATATTGCATCTATCTCTCATAAGAAAATTGATGAGTTTAAGAAACAATACCGCAATGTGGATATGCTTCTCATAGACGATATTCAATTCATCGCTGGAAAAGAACAAACTCAAGAAGAATTTTTCCATACATTTAATGAACTTCGAGATAAAGGTAAACAAATTATTTTAACCGCTGATCGTTTACCAAAAGATATTCCTGCAATTGAACAACGTTTAGTCTCTCGCTTTGAATGGGGGATGGTGGCAGATGTAGGTGCTCCTACTCTAGAAACCAGAATTGCGATTCTGCAAACCAAGCTTCAAAAAAAAGGAGTAGAGATTCCAAAAGAAGTTATAGACTATGTGGCAGAAAATGTTGTTAATAACATCCGTGAATTAGAAGGCGCTTTGAACAAACTTCTTGTTTACCAGCAGATAGAAAACAAACCACTTACCACAGAACAGGCAAAAAGCATTCTAGCAAGTATGGTAAACGCTAAAAAGAAAGCGGTTACAATGTCTAAAATTGCTGAATCTGTTGCTAATTTCTATGGCATTAGTATGGAAGACCTTGTTAAACAATCACGCCGTAAAGAATTTGTTAAACCACGCCAGACAGCTATGTATATTGCCCGTAAAGAACTTGGAAACTCATTTCCTTCAATTGGTGAATTCTTTGGAGGACGTGACCACACGACTGTTATGCATGGTGTTGAGAAGTTAGAGAAGGCTGTTGCTGATAATGATGGTATTAAACAGGAATTAGAGTTGATCTTAGAAAAAATTTACAATTAACTTACAAAATATTCCGGTTGATAACTCTTGTATAACTTGTTCCTAAAGGTGTTGATAAAGAATTAAAACTTCTTACTTACCCACAGAAAAATCTTTATCTAGAATTTAGAAAATATTTATCAACACTTTAGAAAATTTTTATCCTTTCTTTATCAACCTAATTTCACATGTTATCCAGTCTGCGAAAATTAATAATCTGTTATAGTTAAAAGAGAAGTTGGTAGATTAGCAAAGTTATCCCTTAATCCACAACCCTTATTATGACTGTTACTATATTTAAATAAATAATAATGAAAATAATCTGCACACAAGAAAATCTAAAGTTAGGGTTGAATCAAGTTTCAAGAATCGTTGGATCTAGTCAAACTTTACCAATTCTGAATAATGTTTTATTTCAAACAGAGAATGGTCAATTAAAAATCTCTGCAACAAATTTAGAAATAGGAATTAGTACTTTAGTTCGTTGTAAGATTGAAGCAGAAGGTGGAGTTTGTTTAAATGCCAAAGTTCTTCTTGATTTAGTAAATAATCTACCAAACGAAAATATTACTATCGAAGTAGGGGATTCAGAGACTTCAGTTAGCACAGATAGATATCAAACTAAAATTAAGCACCTACCAGTTGAAGACTTTCCATTAATTCCAAATGTGGAAGATGCAACAACTGTGGCAGTAAATAGCGAAACACTTAAAGAAGCAATAGATTCTGTAGCATTCGCAGTTAGTCAAAGTGAAACACAACCAGAAATTTCAGGAATTTTATTTAATTTAAATAACAGCAAGTTAGTTATTACAGCAACAGACAGATATCGTTTGGCAGAAATATCAATCCCAGTTAAGACTGAAGTGAATAAAACAGTTATTGTACCTCACAGAAGCGTAGCAGAAATTTCCAGAGCTATAGCATTAAGTACAAATGAAATTAAATTACTAATCAGCTCTACTCAAATTGCTGTAACTGTTGGCGGAACTTATTTGGTGAGCAGATTAATTGATGGACAATATCCTGAATATAGCCAAATTATTCCAACTGAATTAGGTACAATAATTACTCTTGAACATGCAGATTTACTATCGGCTTTAAAAACCAGCGGAATTTTCTCAAAGAGTGCAGGTAGTGTAACTTTGGTTTATGATTCAGAAAAGCAAAGTATTCAAACTCAATCCGCATCACAAGGGGTTGGTGAGAGTGTTGTAGATATTCCTTGTTCTGTAAAAGGAAATTCAGGTTCAGTAATCATGAATTACCGTTACATGATGGATCTTCTTACAAACACAGACCAGAAAACATTGAATATACATATCATTGATGATAATAATCCTGTAGTGTTTAGAAAACTAGAAAAAGAAAATTACTTATATTTAATTATGCCAATCCGTCTCTAATTTAATTACTGAATATTTAATTACGGAAGAAAGAAATACTTTATGAAAATTACCAACTTAAAAGTTAAGAATATACGAAACTATCCAAGTCTAGATTTAGACATCACTAGCGACATGGTAGTGCTTTCAGGACCAAACGCTGTAGGTAAAACTAATTTACTAGAATCTGTATACTTTGGTTCTTTGTTTAAATCTTTTAGGGATGATGCAGAATTTATTTTCTTGCAAGGAACAAATAACTCCGAAATTAAAATTACTTTAGAAACGGCAGGAAGCGAACACTTACTTGAGATATTTTTAGAAAAACGTGATCGTATATATGCCAATTTCAAAATTGATGGAGTAAAGAAAAAACGCAAAGAAGCTCAGGGTTATTTGAAAGTTGTTATTTTCGAACCTACAGATGTGGATTTATTTACTCACACACCAGAAGCCCGAAGAAAATATCTGAACATGGTGCTGTCACAAAAAAGCTTTGAGTATTTGGATAACCTAGCACAATACAAAAAGATATTAACTCAAAAAAATAGATTACTTTCAGATATACGTAATGGCCAAGCAAGTAGCGAAGCAATTAATTCCTGGAATGAACAATTAATCAAAGTAGGATCTGAAATAATTATGGAGCGTAAAAACTTCATAAAATACCTAAATCAGCACATTTCAGAGGTTTATGCAGGTATTTCCCAATTCCACCGCCCAATAGAAGTTGTTTACGAAACAATACCAGGAGATTCAATTGAAGAAATAGAAGAAGAATTCAAAACTGCATTAACTAAACTTTCTAACAGGGAGATCGCAGCTGCAACCTCTCTCATAGGCCCTCATCGCGACGACTTTGACTTAAAAAGCGAAGGTCTATACCTTGTATCATTCTCCTCAAGAGGAGAGCAGAGAAGCCAAGTTTTGGCCTTAAAAATTCTAGAGCTTGAATACTTAAGTACTGATGGCGAAACTCCTATATTATTACTAGACGATGTGCTTTCTGAACTTGATGATTCCCGCCGAACTTTCTTGTTAAAATATTTACAAGGAAAATTCCAAACTTTCATTACAACTACACACCCACTGGAAATGGTTGGACAACATGTTACATTAAGTCCAAGCGCACAAGAAGCAGAGAAATAATTAGAAGTAGTTAGAAAAAAGCACCAAAACCGGTGCTTTTTTAAATTGACAGAAAAACATGTTTCATATAGACTAAGTAAAATTCTGCTAATAACATTAGCAAACAAGATCCCTCCGGCGAGACAGCTTGCGACGTCGGTGCCTTGTTGGTTGCAGCTCGGGCCCTAAAGAGTTGGCCAACAATACAGACATAGGGATGATGCAAGCGCCTGTCAGTGTACTTTTGCTACTTTGCTGATGGGAGAAATATTAACTAAAAAGTAGATAGGGGGAATAAATTTATCGACAAAGTTTACCCCTGAACAGAACTGTCGAAATACCAAGTAAAAGCCTTGCTTGGGACCCGCCTGAGATTATTTGCAGTCAACCATCTAGTAAATGGAAGATTCAACATTTGATCTCAGGTGTTTTTTATAAATATTTTTTTAGTTTAGGATCTTGTTTTATTTTTTCAATTATATGTTTTAACTCTTCGCTGTTGTTTTTGTCAGCAACAAGTACTGCTTCTGGTGTAACAACAACTACTAAATCTTTAACATGAAGTGCTGTGACTAATTGTTTAGGATTGTAATTGTAAATCAAACTTCCATTAGTTCCGTATTCTAAAACATTTCCTTTACTTAAGTTTTCTAATTCTGAAGATTGTACATCCTTAACGGTGGACCAACGCCCTACATCTGCCCAATCAAAATTAGCTTTAACTGCCAATAGTTTTTCTGGGTGCGCATTTAAAATTTCTTCAAAATCAAACTCAGGCATTTGAGAGTAATATTTTTTTATAATCGCAGATTGATTTGACTTACTGATGAATGGTTTTATCTTCATCAAAAGATCATACGCCTTTGGCTGATATTGCTTGTACAAAGCAAGGATATAATCTGCATGGGAAACAAAATAACCAGTGTTCCAAAGATAGTTCTTTGAAGCAAGATATTTTTCTGCTTCTTTTTGACTTGGCTTACCCGTAAATTTTTTTACAGAAAATATTTCTTTGTCGGTTTTTGCAACAGATGAACCTGTTTGCAAATAGCAAAATCCAGTATGTGCCGTTGTTGGTTTAATTCCTACTGCGATTAATGAATTTGGGTTGTTTTTAACGTAATATTCAGCAGTTTTTAATGTAGAATGATACAAATCTGTTTGTGTGATATGGTCATCACTCCACGCTGTAGCAAAAATTCTGTCTTCGCTAGTCTGCGACATTATTAATAAAGCTAAGCCTAGGGCAGGGCCACGGTTTTTGCGAACAGGCTCTAGGGAATAATGGTTTTTAGGCAGGCGAGGAAGTTGTTTTTGAATTTGATTTTTGTAACCACTTGCAGTGGCGATATACACCTGATCCGGTCGAACTCCCTTAATAACCCTTTTGTAAGTACTTTCTAAAAGTGTATCGTTGCCAATAAATTTTAGTAATTGCTTTGGTTTCGAATTACGGCTGGCTGGCCAAAGACGAGTTCCAGAACCTCCAGCAAAAATTATAATATTCATTAAAAAATTATTTAAAACTAAGTTTATTCTCTTTTAGTACTAAGACTATGCTACGGCTTTGGTTCTTCTTTCTGACCGCTATCACTATGAGCTTCGTAGAGTTGAAGAATTACTTTAGAGATTGACTCAGGGTTAGGAACATTTTCAAAATGGAATTTATCTACTGCGCCTGCGGTTTGGATAGAAACATTTCCAAAATTTAATATGTTTCCAAAAAGTCCACTTGTTTTACTACTCACATCTTCTATTGTTTCTATGTTTAACTCTGAAACCTCTCGTGAAAGTAGTCCGACTTGGTCAATATCTACAATTCTTTCTTCACTAACTACGTGAAGGTTTAAGTAATACAAAACATAAATAACAAACGCCGCGATTAATAGAACTAAATAAAATATTGCAGTCGCTATTTGAATTATGTTTAATACGAAAGTATCTGCTTGTATTATCTGTGTATCTATTAGTAATAATCTGAATATCCAAGGTAGAAGTGAAAGTAAGAAGATAATAAAAAATTTAACTCCAATTACAAACCAATGTTCTCGTACTGCTATAACAACTCTTTCGTTTGGTTGTTGGCTTGGGAATAAAATTTCATTTTTACCAAATGTTTCCATTTTATTGAAGTATGTTAGTTAATATAATATATGCGGAAACCGATGTTAATAAAAAGAGTGCAGAAAAAATAAGTGAAATTAATATAGTTATTGATCTAGTGCGACCATAACGAATAAAAACGTACATTGCTAATAAAGAAATAATTGCAAAAAATACAATCAAGACAATAAATGCAATTTGGATAGCGATATTTATTGTGTCGTTCATTAAAAAATTTTTAAATTAGAGTAAAGGTTTTTTATATCCTAAATGTTCGTAGGCTTTATCTGTAACTTGTCTACCTTTTGGAGTGCGAGTTAAAAATCCGGAACGGATTAGAAATGGCTCATGAACATCGGCAATTGTATCTTCTTCTTCACCAGTAGATGCGGCAATGGTATTTAATCCAACAGGACCACCTTTAAAGGTTTCAATTATAGTAGTAAGGATCTTTCTGTCGTGTTTATCTAAACCAAAAGCATCAATTTCCAGCATCTTTAAGGCAGATTCTGCATCTGTTAAATTAATTGTATCATGTCCAGAAACTTGGGCGAAGTCACGAACACGCTTAAGTAAACGATTCCCAATACGTGGTGTAAATCGACTTCTGCTTGCAATACTTGCAGCAGCTTCCTCTTCTATTTCAGCTTTTAATATTTTTGCAGAACGACCAATTATTCTCTTTAGGTCTGAATCGTCGTAGTAATCTAAATGGTAGACCATCCCAAAACGGTCTCGTAAAGGAGCAGAGATAGATCCAATCCTTGTGGTTGCGCCAATAAGTGTAAATGTTGGAAGCTCCATTCTTACACTGCGAGCGCCTGGACCTTTCCCAACCATAATATCTAATGAACCATCTTCTAAGGCAGGGTATAAAACTTCTTCCGCAACTTTGTTTAGTCTGTGAATTTCGTCTATGAAAAGAATGTCACCATCTTGTAGGTTGGTTAGTAGAGAGGCAACATCTCCAGGACGTTCAATTGCAGGACCAGAAGTAATTTTTATACCAGCACCAATTTCACGAGCAATAATATTTGCTAGAGTTGTTTTTCCTAATCCTGGAGGACCATACAATAAAATATGTTCTAAGCTTTCCCGACGAAGTTTTGCAGCTTGAATAACAATGTCTAAATTTGCCTTCAAAGGTTCTTGCCCAATGAAGTCTGAAAAACTTTGCGGGCGTAAAGTTATTTCTAAACTTTGTTCATCTGGTTGAACATTGGATGCTTCTAAAATTATTTCTGAATCACTGGAGGTAATCATTATGGTTCTGTTAGTTGGTCTATCTTGGTTTCCTGACTATTTTTTTAGTTTGTTGTTGGAGTTGTTTCTGGTGGAGTGCTTGCAGGAGGAGTTTCTGTAGAAGTTGGTGGAGTTCCTACAAAAGGAACAATATTTGGATCTGTTTTTGCATTACCAGAAGCAAAACTTTCTTGTTTATGGAATTTTGCTGGCGGTTGATAGACTGAATTAAATACATCATCTTTAGTGATTCCATTTGCGCTTGTCACAGTTCTTTTCCAAGTTGCTTTCATAGAACCGTCAGACTTTTTGTCGTAGGAGTAAGGGTTTCCAAGTTTAACTTTGCGACCATCGTATGTTCCATAAAAGTCGAAAACTAAATAGTTTGGATCTTTAAAGTATGGCCAAATTAAAATACTGTTACCTGTGTCGTTTGTAAATTTTAAATCAACTGCTCCTGGGTAGATTGTGGCATCTGATCCTTGAGGTGCGTAGTATTGAACTGCGTAAGAATGGTTGCGACGTTCAACTATTGGAAGTCCAGCATGCATTGCCGCCCTAAAAGTGGTAGATGAAACTTGGCATAAACCACCACCAAATTCAGGGATAGTACCTTGGTCTCCCTTAATAACAAGCTCTGGTAGAAATCCTGTGGATGCTTCAACAGGTCCCAAATATTTGTTAAAACTAAATACTTCTCCTGGTTTAATAATTATCCCTGTCATTTTTTCTACACCCTTTTTGATGTTAAAACGACGGTTTGCAGGGCTTGAATTGAATTTAGATTCACCTCTACCTATTAATTCATTAATTCCCAAATTGTTTAAACTGCCAAGAGAATTTTTTGGTTCAGAACTATTTACAGTTAACTCTACAGAGTTCTGACCTTGTCTGAGTGAATCCATTATCTTAAGAGTGCTTTGGTATCTGTCTAAGATTTTCCCTGTCTGAGGAGGAACAAATTCTATTACTTTGCCTCCCTCTATTTTCAACTTTGGTTCGCTTGCAGGTTGGTTTACACTATTTGCAATTTGTCCTGTCCATTCATACACAGCAGAAGGGTTGTATTGGTATGTCTTTGTAATTTGTTTGCGAGGTTTATTGTTAATCCAAGAAACAAGATAATTTTTGAAACCAATTTTTAAATCTGCTGGAGTAATAACATCAGCTGATCTTGTTAGAAGAGATTTTGCTGGACGAGTATACAAACCACGCCATTCTTTTGCAAGTTTGTCTGGAATAACAGCGGTTGTGCTTGTCAGAGTTGAAACAACAGGGCTAAAAGAGGGAACTGGTTCTTGGTCAAAAGGAGATCCTTCTACAACAGCATTAGCGTTGAAAGGAAAAATTAAACTAGCACTAATAAAAAATACTCCCAGTGCTTGTATTGTAATTTTGAAAGATTTCTTTAATTTAAACATCTCGATGCAAATAAATAATTGTAGATTTTTTTGGTAAATGTTCTAGAATTTTATCGGCCCATTCTATTACTGTTACGGTTTCTGGTTGGCCCCACCATTCTGTTATTCCCAGACTCTCAACTTCCTTAAAATTTTTAGTCCTGTATAAGTCTAGGTGGTATAGAAATAGTTTTTTTGTATTTGGGTGTTTGGGAGAAATTTCAAACTCTTGCATCATCACAAATGTTGGACTGGGAATTTGTTGTTTAACTCCGAGCGCTTTACCTAATGCTTTTGTAAAGGTAGTTTTGCCAGCACCAAGTTCTCCAATTAAGGCGATTATCTCGCCACCTCGAATTTGTTTGGCAATTTTTTGTGCTTCGGACTCGACTTGCGAAAGAGGGATATTCATAAAAACCTTGGTTTATCTACCCATATTGTAACTGGATTGACCTTATTAGTAAAATTAGCTATATTAAAAGGCCCTATGGAAAATATTCAAACAGTTATTAAAAATATTAACGCCTCTAAGCGGGTTGCTTTGGTTCTCCCATCAATTGTAAGCACAGACGTATTGTGTGCCGCTTTTGGCTTAGAATCAGCACTAAAAAGTGGCTTAGGTAAAGAGATTTCTCTGTTTTCTGCAGGGATTACCCCAAATTTACCGTTCATTTCCAATGCTCCTAGAATTTTTAATTCACTAGGAACTGACAATTTTTTGACTATCAAAGTCTCATATGAAAACGTAGAGGCTGGTGAGCTTCGTTACGAAAAGGTAGCAGGCGGGTTAATGGTCTATATTACCCCAAAATCTGGAAAGTACACAGATAGGGATGTGAGTGTTTTACCTTCACAAGAAAATTTTGATCTAGTAATTATCTTGGGTTCATCTAATTTTGAAGATCTTGGAAGCTTGTATACCGAAAATTCAAAATTATTTTTTAACACACAATCCATAAACATAGATGTAAATCCAAATAATGAATATTTCGGTACCGTTAATTTAGTTGAACCAACTATTAGCAGTTTAAGCGAATTAGTTTTGAATGTGATTGAAGGTTTTGGTAGTGAAGAGAATCCATTCAAAATAAATCAGAACACCGCAACTAGTTTACTTGCTGGAATTGTTGCTCAAACTTCTAGCTTTAGAGATCCGAAAACCACTCCAAGCGCTTTGCTAAAAGCTTCGAAGTTAGTTTCTGCAGGAGCAGAACAACAAAAGATAATTCAATATCTATACAAAACTAAATCACTTCCACTTCTGCAATTGTGGGGGAGAGCTTTGGCACGTTTAACTACAATTCCTGAAAAACAAATTCTTACTGCAAATGTAACAGCAAGTGATTTAGAAAAAACTCACATGCCAATAAAAGAATTGCCAGAAGTTCTGCGAGATTTAATTGAAATGGTCACAGGTTTTTCTTTATTTGTATTTCTTGCTGAGTTGCCATCTGGTGGAGTCCAACTTTTAATTGCAGGATTGCCGCATGAAAAAATAACTACATTGCTAAAAACATTTTCAAGCAAAGATGAATTAGTAACTACTAACCAGCTAACAGGTAAGTATGAATATTTCTCAACCCATCTTTCTATCACGTTAGCAGAAGCACAAAACAAACTAAATCAAGTCATAGAAAATCGTCATTCTGTGTTATAATGAAGGCCTAAGGGCCTTCTTTTTTTGCCTTGAAAGACGTGAGTATCTTGCTACGAACGGCATAAAAAGTTTGCAAAATAAAACTTCTTGAAATAAAAATGTCTAATTTTCTATCATCAAATCCAAATGATTTAGCGCGTGCTTTAGAAGATGAAAAGCGCGATATTGAAGAACGTGAAACGCAAGGTCGTGCAGGTAACTATAATTTACCATACGTTAATCTTTTAAATTTTCCTTTAGACTTAACTGCGCTAGCTGTTTTTTCTGAGGAAGAAGCAAGGGGTTGTGAATCTGTTCCATTTTTCAAAGACAAGCATGATGTCAGAATTGGGACAATGAACCCAAATAACCCAGCATTGAAGGCGAAACTGAAAGAAATGACTGAAGAATTTAGAGTAACTTTGTATCTTATTTCAAAATCTAGTTTTGAAACTACTGTGAAATTTTACAGTAAAGTTGTTCGACCAACTTCTAAATTCCAAGAAACAGTTCAGTTCTCAAGCCAAGTCGGTGACAAGTCTAATTCGGTTCACTCCAAAGGTGAAAGAGAATTACAATCTATTTTAGACAATCCATCTTCTTCAGCAACAGAAATTCTGAATGCAACCTTCGCAGGTGCTGTTGCCCAGAGTTCATCAGATGTTCACTTGGAACCAGAAGATCAGATTGTAAAAGTTCGTTATAGAATTGATGGTGTTCTTCACGACGCAGCGCAGTTGCCAAAATCTTTATACAAATCTGTTGTCTCTCGCATAAAACTAATGGCAAAGTTAAAATTAAATATTGAAAACGAATCTCAAGACGGACGTTTTACTGTATATAATAACAACGAACCAATTGACGTTCGTGTTTCAATTTTGCCTTCAGCGTATGGAGAAGCAATTGTTATGCGTTTGCTTGGAGTTGGTGCGGCAATAGGAATTAAAGTTGCAGATTTAGGTTTAACAGGTAAAGCCGCAGAAGTTGTAAATGAACAATTACACAAACCAAACGGAATGATTTTAACAACTGGACCAACAGGAAGTGGGAAGACAACTACTTTGTACGCGTTCTTAACAGAGTTAAATGAACCGGGTGTAAAAATAATTACACTTGAAGATCCTGTTGAATATAAAATTGAAGGAATACAACAAACACCAATAGACCATAGAGTTGATTTTAATTTTGCAAAAGGTTTACGCTCTGTGTTGCGCCAAGATCCAGATATTTTAATGGTTGGTGAAATTCGTGATCCAGAAACTGCAGAAACTGCTTTGCAAGCTGCATTAACTGGGCACGTTGTGCTTTCCACTTTGCATACTAACGATGCGGCAGGAGCAATTCCCCGTTTAATTACAATGGGAGTGAAACCATTTACAATAGCACCAGCTGTAAATGCAATCTTAGCGCAACGTCTTGTTAGAAAACTTTGTACAGATTGTATTGAGCCCGCTGTTTTGCCAGAAGCGTTACTAGAAAAAGTAACATCAATAATAAAAGATATTCCTAAAGAAGCAGGTGTAACAATTCCAGAAAAATTAGAATTTTTTCATGGAAAAGGTTGTGAAAAATGTGACGGCATTGGTTACAAAGGACGAATTGGAGTTTACGAAGTCATTGAAGTGAATGACAAGCTTCGTGAGCTAATAGTGAAAGACCCTTCTGTAATTGATATCAAAAAAGCTGCCCATGCCAACGGCACTATGACTATGACGCAGAATGGACTATTAAAAGCCCTAGACAAAATAACTGATGTAGAAGAAGTGTTTAGAGTCGTTGGGTAAAAGCATTAAGTATTAAAAAAGCGTGTAGAACGCTTTTTTTTATGCCCAAAAACAGCTACAATATAGCTAATATGGCTACAAAAAAGGCAGAAAATCGTTATCTATTAATAGACGGGAATGCACTTGTTCATAGGGGTTACCACGCTATTCCTGCATTGACCAATAAGCAAGGAGAACCAACTAACGCGGTTTATGGTTTTACCATGATTTTATTACGCGCAATTAAGGAGTTAAAACCTACTCATATTGCTTGTAGTTTTGACCTTGCTGGTCCAACCTTTAGACATGAAAGCTATGAAGACTATAAAGGTACTCGTGCAAAAGGAGATGACGAACTATATGCCCAATTCCCTTTAGTGAAAGAAACAGTTCGTGCTTTAAATATTCCTATCTTTGAAATTGAGGGGTTTGAAGCTGATGATGTACTTGGTACTTTGGCAAAACATATTTGCGAAAAACATACAGACAACTGCGATGTAATGATAGCAACAGGAGATTTAGACAGTTTGCAGTTAGTAAACAAGTGCGTAAAAATTTATACTTTGCGCAAAGGTCTAAACGATACAGCTGTATACGACATAGCTGCAATTAAAGAACGCTACGGTTTAACTCCACTACAGATGATTGACTATAAAGCACTACGTGGAGATCCCTCAGATAATATTAAAGGTGTGAAAGGGATAGGAGAAAAAACAGCAAGTGAACTTATTAAAGATTTTGGAAGCATAGATAATTTGTACGAACAAATTAAATTAGAAAAAACTGGCGACAAAATTAGACCACGTGTTTTAAAGTTATTAGTAGATGGAGAAGAAGATGCGCGACAGAGCTACTTCCTTTCCAAAATTGTTTTAGAAGTTCCACTTGAAATTGAAATTCCTCCGTACGAATTTAAGAAAATAAATTTAAATAAAACACTAAAAATATTCCAAGAACTTGAATTTAAAACTTTGGTAGATAAATTACCAAAAGGCTATTTGGGAATTCCTTCTGCAAAACCAGAAATCATAGACACTATAGACGAAGAAGACGTAAAAGAGTTCGCTAAGCTTGGTGAACAAAAATATACCTTAGTAGATACTCAGGAAAAACTAAACAATCTCATAGAACTTTTAAATAAAGCGGATGAGATAACAATAGATACAGAAACAGATCAATTAAATCCTATAGATGCTCAGATTATTGGAACTTCAATTTCGGTAAAAGCAGGTGAGGCTTTTTATGTTGTGCGTGAGTTAGTAGACTCAAACAAAGAATTGCGTGAAATAATAGACAGCAAAACTCAGAAAAAAATTGGACACAATTTAAAATACGATCTACTAACTTTCCAAAATGCTGGTTTGTGTTTGGCTCCTCTTTCTTTCGACACCATGATAGCTTCGTACTTACTTAATGCTGGCACTCGTCAGCATGGTTTGGATTCGCTTGCTTTCAATGAACTTGGTTATCAAATGCAGTCAATTGAAGAGTTAATAGGTAAGGGTAAAAACCAAATTTCAATGCGAGACGTAGAGGTGGAAAAAGTTAGTTGGTATGCGTGTGAAGACGCAGATATTACCTTACGTTTAAAGGAAATATTTGAACCTCGCTTAAAAGAAGAAGGTTTAGATCAAATCTTTCGTGACATTGAAATGCCTTTAATTGAAGTTCTTGCGAGCATGGAGAGATGGGGGATTAAATTAGATACATTGCTTTTGGCAAAACTTTCAGACCAAGCAGAGTTAGAGATAAACAAATTAGAAAAAGAAATTTATGACCTTGCAGGAGAACCTTTTAATATTAGTTCTCCAAAACAAATGCAAGAGATTTTATTTGTGAAATTGAATCTAACATCAGGGAAGAAAACAAAAACTGGATTTTCTACTGCCGCTGGTGTGCTAGAAAATTTGGTTGGGGAACATGAAATAATTGAAAAGATTTTAAACTACCGTGAATTGATGAAGCTCCAATCTACTTATTTGTTGTCTTTACCTGAACAGGTGAATCAGCGCACAGGAAGAATTCACACAAGCTATAACCAAACTATTGCGGCGACAGGCAGATTGTCTAGTGTCGATCCAAACTTGCAAAACATTCCTATTCGCGGTACTGGAATAGGCGCTGAAGTTCGTAAGGCATTTGTGGCAGACAAAGGATATAAATTAGTTTCTATAGACTATTCTCAAATGGAGCTTCGCATTATTGCCCATCTTTCTCAAGATGAAAACATGATGAAAGTTTTTACAAACAACGAAGACATCCATACCAATACCGCTGCCGCAATCTTTGACGTACTTCCTGCAGAAGTTACAGATGATATGCGCCGTGATGCAAAAACAATTAACTTTGGAATTTTATACGGTCTGTCTAGTTTTGGTTTGGCAAGTCGAATTGGTGCTGTCTCAAGAACAAATGCAAAAGAGTTTATAGATAAATATTTTGAAGAGTACTCAGGTGTTCAAATGTTTTTGGAAAATGTAAAAGCTGATGTTAATGAAAATGCTTTTGTGAAAAATGAATTAGGTAGAGTCCGTAAGTTTCCAGAAATTCGTTCGTCACAGTTTTTCATTCGTGCTGCAGCTGAACGTGCTGCTATTAACTTTCCTATTCAAAGCTTGCAGGCAGATGTTTTGAAAATCGCCATGATAAATATTTACTCAGAAATTTTTGGTAAAGATGATGAAATACGAATGCTACTTCAAGTGCATGATGAACTTGTATTTGAAATTCGTGAGGACAAAGTCACAGAGTGGATTGAAAAGATTAAACCTCTGATGGAAACTGCAGTTAAACTTTCTGTACCAGTAATTGCCGAAGCTAAGGTTGGTGATAATTGGGGAGATATGAAGAAGGTTTAGTATCTTCTTAGAAAAAGGAATTTTATGGACAAGGAGAAAGACAAAACAAATGAAATAGTCATTTATAACGATTCAGATGGGCCTGCTATTGCTGTTAATTTCGACGGTGAAACTTTATGGTTAACTCAACAACAGATAGCGAATCTTTTTGGAGTAAACACCCCAGCTATCAATAAACATATCAATAATATCTATAAAGAGGCTGAATTAAAGGATAAAGCAACTATTTCCAAAATGGAAATTGTTCAAAAAGAGGGGAAACGTGAAGTTACTCGTGTTGTTTGGAGATACAATTTAGATATGATTATTTCTGTTGGATATAGAGTAAATTCGACTCGGGCAACAAAATTCCGCATCTGGGCGACTCAAAGATTGCGCGACTATCTGCTAAAAGGGTACGCGATTAACAAAGACAAACTCAAAGATAAAAATCTATCTAAGGTAAAAGAACTGCAAAGCGCCATACAGGTTATTCAGTCAGCAATTCAGCAAAAGAAACTCGAGGGTTACGAGAAAGAAATTTTAGATATTATTACAGAATACGCAAGCACTTGGACAGCTTTGTATCAGTATGATGAAGATAAGCTAGGAATAGAAAAAGGTACAAAGAAAATTGTGTGGGCGCTGGATCATGAAAAAATTTCCAAATCAATCATAAGGTTTAGAGAGCGACTCATTAAAGAAAAACAAGCAAGTAATTTGTTCGGTAAAGAAGTTGGAGAAAAACTTAAGGCATTGCTAGGAAACATTGAACAGACTTACGACGGCCGCGCACTTTACCAGAGCTTAGAAGAAAAAGCTGCGCATCTTTTGTATTTTGCAATTAAAGATCATCCCTTCGCAGATGGTAACAAAAGAATTGGTGCGCTAATGTTTATGTTGTACTTAATTGAAAATAATAGAATCTATAATAAGCGAGGCGAACGAATAATTAATGACAATGCTTTAACAGCACTTGCTTTGTTGATTGCAGAAAGTAAGCCAGATCAGAAAGAAGTTATGGTGAATCTTGTTGCAAGTTTGCTTGTGAAAAAATAATAGAAAAATTTACAAACAAAAAAAGTATTCCCACCTCAACAAGCTTTGCTACATTTTTACCTTCGGTAAAAATTGGGCTCAGATAGTTTCGTTAGGGAATACTTTTTTTGTAACAATTATTTAGAAGTAATTTTAGCAAGTGCTTTAGCAAGACGAGATTTCTTTCGAGAAGCAGTGTTCTTGTGAATCACATCTTTTTTAACTGCTTTGTCTAGAGCAGACATTGCTTTCTTTAAGCTTTCAGCAGCATCTTTAGAATTGCCTTCTGCAATTAAAGTGCGAGTTTCTTTTACTGCGTTCTTAGTTTTAAACTTAGTACGAGTGTTGATTACGTTGCGACGACGTGAGTTGCGCATCGCGCGCATCGCTGACTTAGTATTTGGCATTTTAAATGTATATTATTTTAGTAACGTTTGTGCCGAAAGGTCGGGCAGGTTCGCTATGCAATCCCTTATCCAAAGTGGACACGGAGGACAGGGAATTAACTAAAGCCTCAATATTATATAGAAAAGTGCAGAAAAAAACAAGGGGCTAATATAACCCCTTGTTGCTATGCCTATCTATGGCGACCAACCATAGTGTCGCAGTGCCCGTTTTGACAAACCGTAAGCAAGAACTTCCCTGTGGGGAAAACATTCTTGGTGAGATTAGATATCCTAAAACGCATGCCACTTGTTGCAGGATATTCAATATCTTCAGGAGTCAC
>CAYODY010000004.1:0-32151 GCA_964402965.1 uncultured Candidatus Saccharibacteria bacterium | reverse complement strand
CTTCTCTTGGGAAGTTTTTTGTAACGATGAATACAATTTGCTTTTGATATGGCGAAAGCAATCTGTCGTCCACAACAATTACGCCACCATCGGTGCGCGTGGCTTGAGCGTTAGCAAAGCCTGCGGCAAAAAGAATTGCAATGACAATCATCACAACTAAATAACTATAATTTTTCATACTGTCCTCCAAGTAATTTTATCTACAACTTTTTTGCTGTAGATATAAGTGTTACATAGAGCACATAAAATTAGCTTAAAATTTTTCTAAAGTTTTGGTAAAGATTTTTGAAAATTTTTCATAAATAAAATAGCAATAAAAAGAGGCGGAAACTAATGTTTCCGCCTAAGCCCAGAGTGCACTGGGTAAGTGAAAGTTTTTGTTAGGTGCTTTCAAACCTATTGATTACGTGTCGTAATGCCAAGCGGCATCAAACACTGGAACTAGGAAATGCTTGCCGACCATTCCCTCGCGTCGGGCCAGCGAGGCCGCGACTGCGAATCCCGCTCTTCCTGTTCGACCGAAGTCTTTTAGGAAGTCTTGGTCGAAGTCGTCCCACTTCACAACTTGCTCACTTCGGTCTGCTGGTGAAAACCCGGTGACAGAAGCGAACACATTGTCTGTGTAGTCGCTAGTTACGAGAGCAACTCCGTTCAGATTCGGGATGGCTGCGTCTAGGGCTGGCATCACGAAGTCCGTGTGGGATGGCGAGGATCCCGGCAAGTCGTGGCGAGTGAATACGTCAGGGTTAGTCCCAAAGATTCTCTCGTACTTTCCAGGATAGTATGCGCGGTGCGCGTATCCGGCAAGTATTGATTCAAACCCGTACACCTTCGTTTTGCGGAAGATGGATTTGAATCCCGTGACTATCGGTAGTGTTGTCGTTCCATTTCCCAAAGGGGAAATGATCACATCCGGCTGGATACCTGCCTCTAAGACTTCTGTAACAAACGGCCTAAAGCCATTTAATGAAATCTCGTTGAGACCTTTGCCTCGACCCTCTACATCACCCATGACATGGTTGATGTAACGGACGCCTGGGTTTTCAGAAAGAAAGTTCTTTATGAACGAGGGAAATCCGTTCACGTATTCTTCTGACGGTGTTAAATATAGCTCACCACCGGCTGCTATGATCGCGTTTTCACGGGCCTTTTCGCCACCCGCGGGGATGGCAATCACAATTTTGTACCCCAACGCTGTTGCTACAGCAGCAGCTGCACGACCACCACTTCCACTAGTTGTTTCCAACAGTGTGTCTCCTGGTTTGATGATGCCAAGACATTCCTTGACGTATATCAACTGTGAGAAAACTCGGGAGTAGTGGCACTCCCCATAGGGGAGTTTGTAGTCGCATTTGAAAGAAAATGTATTTCCCTCAAATTCGACAGTTTCCACTGGCGAGTTCTTTACGGAACTCAGCAAACGCGCATAAAGTGCTCTTCGTTCATTGCTCAAATTGTTCATTTTTCCTCCTGCGCTACTGGTTCCGTATCTTGCTATAGAGTAATGCTTAAATCTCTATAGTCCTGTGTCTTCCAGAAGTTCACAAATTTATTGTGAAATAGCAGTATACCAGAAAAAACACTTTTTGTCAAGACCACTCCAAAAGAAAGTAATCAGAATATACAAAAGTTGCCTTAAATAAGACATAAAAAAGCTGTTGACGTACCTTCAACAACATGCTATAATTTAACTATGTTAAACCAATCTTTGCAACAATTAGGCTTTACTGACAAGGAAATAGCAGTGTATCTATGTATTCAGGAAAGTGGTAAGTTGTCGGCTTCGGATGTATCTAGAATAGCTAAAATCAATAGAACTACTGTATATAGTGTCACTAAAGAGCTTATTAAAAAGGGTGTAATCCATGAAGATTTGGGTGGAACTAATCGCTACTATACTGCGTTAAACCCAGATGAGCTTCGAAGTCTGTATAAAATTCAAGCCGAGGATTTGAAGAAAAAAATGGAAGTTATTGAAGAAACGATCCAAGAACTTAAAGCCTTGCCAAAGGCGAAGCAGTACTCCGTACCAAAAATTCGGTTCATAGATGAACCTCAACTTAAAGACTTTTTGTTTAAGCAATTACCAATTTGGATAGATAGCGCAAAAAAAGGGACAGATAAAAACTGGTGGGGATTTCAAGACACCTCACTTTTAGAAAACTATCCGGACTGGATTGAATATCACTGGGAAATTTTCCCAGAAGATTTCGGGACACGACTTTTTACAAATAATAAAACAGCAGAGAAAGAAACTGCTGGACGGATCGCGAATCCAAATCGTAAAGTAAAATTTTGGGACAAGTCTGCAGACTTCACTGCGACGCACGCAGTGTTGGGGGATTATGTTTTGTTTATTGTAACAAATCAGCATCCGCACTACTTAGTTGAAACTTATGATGCAGTTATGGCACAAAACCTTCGTGAAATGTTTAAGGGAATGTGGGAGAAGATTTAAAAAACACCTCAAGCCGAGGTGTTTTTTTGTTAGTGTCCTATGTTAGCGCTTTTTTTGAAGCTTCTGCACGTTTTTTATTTCTTCCAAACGATCACGCATTTTTGCAGCAAGTTCAAATTCTAAATTCTGAGCAGCTAGATTCATTTGATCAGTAAGTTCATCTATATATATTTTCAAGCCTTGAGGTGTTAGATCTCCAACGTTAACATCTTCTACTTCTGCACCAGGCAAACTTTCTTCGTGACTTCCAGCTAAACGGGAATCTTGAATTTTCTTTTGAATTCCTTCAGGAGTAATGCCGTGTTTTTTGTTGTAGATTTCTTGTATTTTACGACGACGAGTTGTTTCATCTATCGCGCGTTGCATCGAGCCGGTAATGCGATCGGCGTACATAATTACATGACCATTCAAATGACGTGCCGCACGTCCCATGATTTGCATAAACGCAGTTTCACTTCTAAGGAAACCTTCTTTGTCTGCATCTAAAATTGCAACTAAAGAAACTTCTGGAAGGTCTAAACCTTCTCGAAGTAAATTAATTCCAATAATTACATCGTACACACCTAAACGTAAATCTCTCAAAATTTCCAAACGCTCAAAAGTTTCAACTTCACTATGTAAATATTGCGCTTTAATCCCTGCCTCTTTAATATATTCATTCAATTCCTCGGCCATTCGTTTAGTTAAAGTGGTAACAATAACACGTTCATGGCGAGCAACTCTCTCAGATATTTGCGCCATCAAATGGTCCACCTGATTTTTAATTGGCTGAATTTCTATAGTTGGATCTAACAAACCAGTTGGTCGGTTAATTTGTTCAACTATAACTTCTTCGCGCAGCTTATTTTCAGGCGTGTCTATTAATAGAGTGGGCGATTGTCCTTTTTTAAGCTTCTCTCCAATTAATACGTTCTCTTGTAAAGTTTTGCGAATTTCGTAAGGCCCTGGTGTAGCAGAAACATATACAACCTGGTTTACTTTTTCTTCGAACTCATGAAACTTTAACGGACGATTGTCCAGCGCTGAAGGCAATCGAAAACCGTAATCTATTAAAGTGGTTTTGCGAGATTTATCTCCTTCGTACATTGCTCTTACTTGCGGGATAGTTTGGTGTGATTCATCTATCATAAGCAAGAAATCGTCTGGGAAATAATCTATTAAAGTAGATGGAGATGTGCCGGGTTCTCTCCCTTCCATGATTCTAGAATAGTTTTCAATTCCAGAAACAAAACCTGTGTTGGAAAGCATTTCTATATCAAAGTTGGTGCGTTGTTCTAAACGCGCTGCTTCTAAAATTTTTCCTTGTTCACGAAGTTCTGCTAAACGCACAGAAAGTTCAGCACGGATTCTCTCTATCGCACCTTGGAGTTTGTCTTCTGGAGTTACAAAATGTTTTGCTGGGAAAATTTTAATTGATTCTAGTTTGTCTAAAGTTTCACCAGATATCATATGCAATCGTTCAATGCTCTCAATTTCATCTCCGAAAAACTTTAGACGAATAATTGTATCTTCGCTAGACAAAACTATTTCTACGGTGTCACCTTGAACGCGGTATGTTCCTCGACGCAAATCTAAATCGTTGCGGTTGTACTGCATGTCTATTAGTCTGCGAAGAAGTTTATCTCTTTTAAAATTTGTACCTTTTTTGATTTCCAAAGAAAGCTCTAGGTAGTTTTCTGGATTTCCCAAACCATAAATACAAGAAACAGAAGCGACAATTAAAACATCTTTTCGAGACATCAAAGAAGTTGTCGCGGCATTTCGCAAGCGATCTATCTCTTCATTTATTTGTGTTTCTTTTTCAATAAATGTGTCCGAGCGGGGAATATAGGCTTCTGGTTGGTAGTAGTCGTAGTACGAAACAAAGTAGTGAACAGCGTTGTCTGGAAACAGGTCTTGAAACTCACTTGCTAGTTGAGCAGCTAAAGTTTTGTTATGACACATTACTAAAGTAGGCTTTTGGATTTTATTTACTAAATGCGCCATAGTAAAAGTTTTTCCAGAACCAGTAACTCCTAACAAAGTCTGGTGTTTGTATCCTTTTTGAAGAGACTTAAACAATCCAGCAATTGCTTGTGGCTGGTCGCCAGCGGGTTCAAATTTTGTAGTAAGCTTAAAATTCATATGTAGTTATTATATAGAAGAATGGCAAGATGGTCGAAAAAAGATGGTTAAAAAAAGGACGAACTAAATAGTTCGCCCATTTGGCAGGAATCACGTGGATCGTTTCTTGATGCCTAAGAACCAAACAGTAGAAGGCCATAAGATGATCTCAACTATTAGCAAGAAAGAAACCAGAATAAGCATTTCAATCTCGCCTCTAGTGTACAACATCTTTAACGACTTCGAGAGGTAGTATCCAACCGGCACCATCGCCAGAAAGTCTGCAATGCCGAGAATGGTTTTGTCGCATGACAGACTGGAACGGTATTGGTCCCACTCCTCTTGGTGCTGTTTCAAAAATCCGTCCGGCCTGTGAACCATCACCTCTAGTCGAATGATCAATCCCAGCATGGCAACTACAATGAACGGTATTGCCGCCAGAAAAGCCAGGCTTTTGGTCAGAGAGTGCGCAACCCCTAGACCAATCACACCAACACCAAGGATGAATACCTTCCATTGGTGCATGTGGTCGTTTTTCAGGACCTCGTTTCTGAGGTGAGCAACAGTGTCACGATTAATTCGTTCTTCACGAATAACTTGTTCCTTATCCATAGTATCCTCCATTTTGTACATTCCGTTTCGTACAGAATAAATGATTCTATCACTCATTGCCAAGTACGTCAATATGTGGTTAAATATGTACATGTCTAATGTAATCGAAGTTAAGAATTTAAGAAAAGTATACAGCCTGCCTCGTAAGGAGCGCAGAGAAGGTCATTCATTTTTTGAAGCAGTTAAAGGGACAAATTTTTCTGTTCAGCAAGGGGAAATTTTTGGTATTCTTGGTCCAAATGGGGCAGGGAAGACAACTACTCTAGAAATTTTAGAAGGCCTGAATCTCCAAACTTCAGGAGATGTCTCAGTATTGGGTTTAAATAACAAAACTCATTCAGAAGAAATTAAAATGCGCATTGGTGTTCAGCTCCAATCGAGTGAGTACATAAATGCAATGTCTTTGAGCGAACTATTAGAATTGTTCGCTTCTTTCTATGGCAAAAAAGCTGATGTAGATGAGCTGTTGGGACTTGTAAATTTAACAGATAAAAAGAATGCATTAGTAAAAGATCTTTCAGGCGGGCAAAAGCAAAGATTTACTTTAGCATCTAGTTTAGTAAATGACCCTGAAATTCTATTTTTAGATGAACCTACAACAGGACTAGACCCACGTGCTCGTCGAGATGTGTGGGAATTAGTTCGCCATATTCACGCAAGGGGAATTACTATTGTTCTTACAACGCACTACATGGAAGAGGCGGAATATTTGTGCGATAGAGTTGCAATTATGGATTCCGGAGAAATCCTAGCCATAAACAATCCTCGTCAATTAATTAATGATCTTTCTCATACAACTCAGGTTTCATTTTTAACTGACAATAATATTTCTGATGAACTTTGGACAGGGATTAGTGGTATAGAAAAAACGTACAACACAAAACCGAAAGTAATAGTAGAAGTGAGTACTCTAGATGTAATTGGAGAAATGGTTGCAAGGCTTCGTGAAAAAAACATCACATTCAGTTCGTTCAATGTTAAAACCGCAACACTTGAGGATGTGTATTTGGATTTAACTGGTAAAGCATATGAAGAGTAAATTTAAAGAATTACAATGACAAAAAGTTTCAATCAATTATTACTAATGAATTTGCGTCTCGTTTACCGCAATAAGCCGGGGATGTTTTTTACATTAGTGATGCCAACGATTATTTATGTTGCTCTGTCTGTTTTACCAATAGGTGGAGCTTTGGGTGGTAGCTTTAATTACTCGCAGTATGTCCTCCCTGGAATTATTGCTATGACAATTATGCAAGGCGGAATATACGGACTCGCATATTGGATGATAGATCTAAAGTCTCGTGGGGTCATTAAACGTTTCTTGGTAACACCTCTTAAACAAGGAGAATTGGTAATAAGTGTATTAGTTAGCCGAATGGTTGTTGCTTTAGTGCAAGTGATTTTCATTACCTTAATCGGTGTTATTTTCTTTGACGCTCATGTTGCCGCAACTGCAGTGCTATCTATTCCACTCATAATTTTAGGAGCAGGTATTTTTCTTCTAGTTGGATTGCTTATATCCAGCATTGCAGATACATACGAAGCCGCTGCGCCTTTAACTGCTGCCATTGGATTGCCTTTAACGTTTTTAGGAAATATCTTTTTTCCAGTAGATAGTTTGCCAACAATGCTCCGTTACGTAGGACAAGTGTTACCAATAACTTACCTAGCAGATGGAATCCGCACACTCTATTTAACGAATACGGTTAGTATGAATGTGTGGAAAGATGCAGGTATTCTTCTGGTGTGGTTCGCACTTATTTTAGGAGTTACATTGTGGAAGTTCAGATTGAAAGAATGAACAGCTAGTTTGCATCTCAAGGTATATTCCTTAATTATTTTAGTTTGGTGGTCTATGTCGTTGGTTGACAGGACCACCTTTTTTTAGTATAGTTCTGATATTGTTTTTGTCTCATTTTAGTTTGGATTGCGGAGGTGACAAGATGAGGAAATTAAAAGAAGGAATTTTAGATTCTATTATTGCAGTAGCTGTATTTTTGTATGGTGCTGCAACCGCGTCTCCCGGATTCTACTTTTTCGGGATATCTACCAAAGATCCTCCACCAAAAAGTTTGAAACAACTTGAGGAGGAAAATGGCGGACCTTTGCTGTTTCCTCGCAAAGAGGATGTCTGGGATGAAATCCTTACCGAAGGATCTGCATTCGAAGAAGAATGGCAGGAGTATTTTCCAGCTTAGTTCTTTGAGAGTATTGACCAGCAACACGGTTTGGTACCATAGACCGGTGTCGATGTAATCAAGAACTAAAAAAGCGTGCTCGTCTATTTTGACTGGCACGCCTTTTTTAAACATTATTTTTGTTTGGCTATAGTAATGTTCGGTTTTCTACCATAGTCTGCAACAACTGTTTTTCCTGTTTTAAGCGAAGTAAGTTTTCTTAAATCATCAGGGATTTTATTTTGCTTAATTGCGACTACAGGTATTTTGAGAGCAAACCCTAATGCTTGAGCAAGTGACATTCCAACTCGTATCCCTGTAAAAGACCCAGGACCAGAGCATACTATAATTTTAGTTAATTCAGAAACTCTCACTCCCTCGTGCTTTAAAAACTTTTCCAAATACTCATTCGTTTTGTAATTTTCATTAAACGCCAATTCGGTTTTGAATTGTCTAAGAGTAGGACCTTCGGCAAGGACGAAAGTTAATTCTTTGTGTTCACTTGTATTGATAAATAAAAACATGGAATTAATTTAAAAATTCTTTTACTATTTCGCGATCATCCCAGGCAATTCTCTCGTTGTTCGGCAATACCAAGAATTGTTCACTACCTTTTCCGGTAATTAAAACAACGTCTTTTTCTTGAGCTAGCTCTATCGCTTTTTTAATTGCTTCTTTTCTGTCTAACTCTTTCTCTATATTAGACGTCTTTAGTTTGCCGCTAGCTTTAGTTTTTTCAATTCCTTCTTCAATATTTTTAGCAATATCTTCTGGGTTGGAGTCGTAAACATCGTCATTTGTAATAATTATAGAATCAGCAAATTCGGCAGAAATTTCTCCAAAATCAAAGCGTTTTGCTACGTCACGGTGGCCACCAGTTGAACCAAATACATGAATTATTTTGTTGTGCGGCATTGCGCTTATAGTCTTAAGCGAGGCAAGCATTCCAGCAGGTTCTGGAGCGTAGTCTACAATAACTGTTGCTCCATTTTTTGCAGTGAAAGTTTCCATTCTTCCTGGGACGTTTCCAATTTCTGAGAGAGCTTTGCTACAAGTTTCCAAGCTAACTCCAATTTCGTTTGCTACACCTATTGCTAGTAATGCGTTTGTTGTATTAAAAGTTCCAAATAAGTTTAGTTCAAAATAGGTGTCTTCAACAGTAAAAGAAATTTTGTTCGTAACTTGTATGTTAGTTGCTTTAAAAGTTTTGAGTCCTTGTGGTTTGTCTATGTCTTCACGCATACTAACTCCAAACTTTTTTGTCGCAGGAAAGTTTAAGAAAAAGTTTCTGTTTGGATCGTCTAAATTTACTCCAAGGATTTTTTGATTGCGCTTGTCGTTCGAAGAAAAACTTAACGCCTCAAAAAGTTTTCCTTTAGCTTTTCTATAATTTTCAAAACTGCCATGACTGTCTAAGTGAGCAGGGGAGAGGTTTGTAAATAAAGCAGATTGAAAATTTATTCCTAAATGTCTATTTTGAGCAAGTCCTTCAGATGTACATTCAACAACAGCAAATTTGCATCCTGCATTTAACATTTCACGTAATTGTTTTTGTAACAGCCATCCACCTGGCATGGAAAGACCATGTTTGTTTAAAACTGAATTGGTTCCGTCAGAAAAACCTGTTGTGGTAATATATCCAGTTTGGAAATTAGCAAAATTTAAAATCTTGGCGGTCATCAAAACCGTTGTAGACTTTCCAGCTGTACCAGTTACGCCAATAACAAAAAGTTTGCTACTTGGATTTCCAAAATACAAACTAGCTAACTGCGCCATTGCGCCGTGGTAGGTTGGTTGTAGCGCTCGGAATATACTTTTTGGTATAACCGCTCGACCTATTTTTTTTAGTGAAGTTAACATTAAAGTAATTATACTTGAATTAAACAAATCTGTTTACTGCTCGCAAAACTTTGTAAATACTATACCAAACACCAGCAAATACTATATCAAATGGCTTCGAGTATTGAATTTTTGTTCCACCCCAACGTTGTTTAAACTGTACGAATCCTGGTGTTTTCCCAGATGCTGTTTCTGCTCCCCACCAATCGTATTTTGTTAGCCCCAAATTTTTCGCGTCTTGCATTGCCTCCCAATGAAGTGCGTACGGAGCCATTAAATTGCGAAAATTATTATCGCTACCGCCAAATAAATATGTACGCGTATTTCCATGATCTACAAAAATTGCGGAAGCAATACATTCTTTGCCAGCGTGTGCTGTATAGAATTTAACTGCACAATCTTTCCCCTTTTTTTGTAATGCAAAAAAAGTTAAAATCTTGTTGTAGTATTCAGTCCCGTAAGATTTATATTTTTGTCTATCGCTTGTTTCGGTTAAGAGAGCAACTCCTTCTGCAATCCCAAAACCAAGTTCTGGTTTTGCAACTAGATCATTTTCAATTGTGACGTTGTGCTTACGTGCAACCTTAATGTTGTATCTAGTTTTTTGGTGCATTAAATTTTGAAGTTCATCTTCACTTAAATTTAAATCTGAAATTAGAGTTGAACCCGGTTGAATGTGCAGAGTGTTTTCAACCTCAAATTTTTTAGACAAACTTTCAAAAGATAAATTTGTGTTTGGTTCAAAACGTACAAACCAAATTTTAGGAAAATCTATTTTCACTTGCTCAATCACTTGTTCTATTAAATTGTCGCTGTTCTGTAAATCTGCATCATTTGAAATTAACGGA
Source organism: uncultured Candidatus Saccharibacteria bacterium (assembly GCA_964402965.1). GTDB lineage: Bacteria > Patescibacteriota > Doudnabacteria > UBA920 > UBA920 > UBA920. The sequence continues at coordinate 22,114 of CAYODY010000004.1, read as the reverse complement.
CCGTATGCAGAATATAAATATTCACCAGGTAGTATTGGAACTTTTGTAACTACAAATTGAACAGTCGCGATTAAATTTTCTGATGAATTAAAAACTCCATAGCGCACAATATTTTTGCCTAATGAAATTTGATATTCACCCCAACCCCAACTCTGCAAAAAAGAACCGCTTGGGTGTGCGGTTACAAAATCGCTGTACTGTTTTTGTGAATCTGAATTTAAACGAGTAACCTTCATTTTAATTACGACTTAGAATTTTCAAAGCTTGTTTTAGTTGAGTTGCTGTATCTGCAGATGAGTCGAGTTGGGGGATAGCTTCACGAATTTCACGAGGGTTGTACCCAAGACCGCTAAGGGCATCATAGATCTCACTCCCAGAAACACTTATTTCGCCAAGAACACCATTGCTGGTAATTTTATTCTTTAATTCCAAAATGATGCGTTCAGCTGTCTTTTTCCCAACCCCAGACATTCTGGTGAAGATTTCAGTGTCTTCATTAGCAATTGCTTGCTGTAATATGTCTATTTTAGCTGCTGAAACTATAGTTAGGGCCATTTTAGGGCCGACTCCTGTTACTGTAATTAGCATCTCAAAAAACTGTAATTCGGCAAAATTCGGCATACCTAAGAGGGTTTGTCCGTCATCACCGCTTTTGTGGTAAATATAGAGCTCAATTTGGCTTCCAAGGGGAAGCTCTAGTATTTCTGGAGTGGTAAACACTTTATACCCCACGCTTCCAGAGCCACTATCAAAGTCATTCCCACTAATAGTACTCTCAGTGCTTTGTGAAGAGCTAGAAACCAAAAGAATTATGTAATTTAGGGTCTTTTGTAAGATTTTTCCTTTAAGGTATGCAATCATGGCTTAATTATAACACATTTAACACTTGATTTATTTGTTAAAATGTGCTAAAATTAGTTTATAAGTTACTAAAAGCGAGAAAAATTACTCGTTTTAATAGAAACAAAAATAAAAAAACAATTAAATAAGTCAAAAACATATGGACGAAGTCGAATATGTTGTTCCGCCTAAAAATAATTTAACTGGCGGGTCAACAGGTGGTTCAAATAACTCGAACTCACCACAAATGCCTGACTCAAAAGGTCCTCAAAAACCTAATCAGGGATCCAAGATTACATCTTGGGTGAAGAATAATGCATCACTAGCTATAGCTTTCTTGGCTATTATTGTTGTTGCAAGTAGTATCGGGGGTATTGCTATCGTTGGTAAATTTGCTGGTATTGGTCCTATGAAGAACCTTGCTGGTAATGTAATTAACATCGAAGGCGATCTATCTGATGGTAAAGTGAATGTGGAATATAGCCAGGCACTTAAGTTGTCTGGAAACGCTATTGGCCCTTGTACTTGGTCATTAGACGGAATCTCTCCAGACATGGCAGGTTCAAAGATGTCTATGTCTAGAGTAGATAACGTTGTAGAAGATACAACAACAGGATTAACCTCTGAATTTGTTGGTACTCCAAGTGCCCCAGGTGCATATGTTGTTACTATCTCTGCAGAATGTAGTGATGGAGAAAAGACCACTCAGGAGTTTAAATGGAATGTAAATCCAACAAAATTACCTCCTGTAAGTGTGTTCCAACTAGAAGGAAATTTCCCAGGCGGTACCCCAGCTAAAGAATTTTCTACAACAATTAGTACATCAAATGCTCCTTCTACAAATTGTGTATGGAGTATTGGTGGAATTGCTCCTGAACTAAGAGGTGCAACTTTAACTAAAGTTGAAAGCCTTGCCGATACTGGAGAGTCTAGCGCAGAGTTTAGAGTAACTCCAGATGCTCCAGGAACATATGTTGTTACTATCACATCAGATTGTTCTGATGAACAAGGTACTAAACAAAAAGCAACTCAAAACTTTAACTTAGTAGTTTCTCTTGATGGTGGTGGAACAAATGCAGATAATGGAACATATGTTCGTTTTGAAGGCAATCCTATCTTAATTTATAGAATTGAAAATAATACAAAACGTCCTCTTCCATTCCCAATGGAAGAAGTAATGGCTTGTTTGAATGCAAAAGTTGAAGACATTAAAGATGGAACTCCTGCTCAAAAATTGCTTCCAGACGGAGCTCCAGTTTACTGTAATCCAGTAAGTGCTGTTGCTAACGTTGAAGGTAAATTATTGAGTGGTTTCCCAGATTCAGACAGAACTTCTGTCTACAAAGTAGAAAAGAATAGTAGTGGTGTACTACAACGTCGTCCATTTCCAACACAAGAAATATTCCTATGTTTGGGTTACAAATGGCCAGATGTACATATTGCAAACCAAAAAGATTTAAACCTTCCTTTGGGTCCTGCAATGTCTTGTGGTAACGGCACTAGAGAGTTGGGAATAGATGGCACTTTCTCCGATGGACGAGTAAATAGTGCTTACTCAACAACACTTTCTGCAATTAACTATGGAACCCAAACTTGTACTTTCAGTTTAGAAAGAGTAAATCCAGCAATGCCTGGAGCAACTTTGGCAGAACTTAACCCTCAAACATTAAACAAAATAAATTTTGTAGCAACTCCTTCTGCTGCGGGAGACTATGTAGTAACTGTTAAGATGACATGTTCTACATCAACTAACGGAGTAAAGAATATTGTTACTAAAGACTTTAATTGGAAAGTTACATCTGGTTCATCAGGTGGCGGCGGCGGAGGCGGCGGCAGTGGAGGAGGAAGTGGAACTGCTTGTACCAACTCAAGTACTATAGATCAACTTACTGCGGTTTACCGTTGGTGGGGTCCAAATGCTGGTGATCATATGTACACAACTAACGCAAATGAAAAACCATCTGGTTACCGTTACGAAGGAATTAGTGGTTATGTGTTTAAGACTCAAGTAAATGGCACTAAACCAATCTACCGTTCAAGTAACAGTGCGATAGGTGCTCACTACTACACAACAGCAGTAGAAGATCCAACAAAGTATGGATACAAAGCTGAAGGAATTATTGGTTACGCATACGATACTCAAGTTTCCGGTTCTGCTCCATGGTACCGTTTACATAATGGCGGTGCAGCAAGCGATTATCTACAAACAACAAGTGCACAAGAAAAATCTGCTGTTGTAGAATTAGGTTACGTTGATGAAGGTATCGCGGCTTACTTGTGTGGTACTCCTCAAGCAACTGAACTTCAACCATTATTCCGTTTGTGGGGTGCAAATGACAAAGATCACTTCTACACAACAAACTTTGAAGAACGAGACAACTTAATTGCTCGTGGCTATAAGTCTGAAGGTGTTGCAGGTTTCATTTACGGAACTCGTAAAGATGGAACAACTCCATTGTATCGCTCATACAGCAGAGCTATTGGAGATCACTTATATACAACAAGTGAATCTGAAGCTCGCTCAGCAGGGTATACATACGAAGGAATCATGGGCTTCATTGCTATAAACAATGATGCTAAAACAACTGCTTTGTATAGATTGTATAGCTCAGCAATGGGTGACCACTTCTATACATCAGATGCAAATGAAGCAAATACTGCCGCATCTAATGGTTACATTAGAGAAGGTACAACAGGATATGTATACCTTCCTTAACAGGATTACTTAAAATTTAATAGAAAAACCGCTCGAAAGAGCGGTTTTTTGTTAGTTTTTCTTATGTATGTATTATAAAATCCACACATTTTAGGGAATCCACAGATTTTCTTCATAAAAACTTGACATTCTTTCTACGCCAGATATAATGAATAGGTGCACAAATACTATATAAAATAAGGCGAGACTAAATGCCCTTTTTTGCGTTTGCAAGAAAGTGGTCTTTTTTGTACTTGAAACACCCGAATTTTGGTAGATTCCCAATTTTTTATGCTTTAATTAGCGCTTAGGCGCATTTGTGAAAAAACAAAATCTCTTTTAAATAAGCTACATTTCGCCAGATTCAGGTAATTCCACGGAATCCTAATCGGCACAACGGGCAATTTGCCAATAAAACCTAATAATTAATTTATCACGCAAGTGGGCTCTATTTAATGACCCTACTTACGTGAGGGTGTCTATCTATGCCAAACAAGCTCAAGCCAATTGGTAGCGTCGCCGTCCCTGGTGAAGCTACAAACCCTCGTAAATTCTTTACAAAGCAAGTCGAGGTTGCTCAGGTTCCGAATCTTATTGAGGTTCAACTTGATTCCTACAAATGGTTTTTTGAGAAAGGTCTCAAAGAATTGCTTGCAGAAATTAATCCAATAAAAGATTTTACAGGAAAGAATTTAGAACTTTCCTTCGGAGATTATTTCTTCGACAAACCTAAGTACGACGAGAACACTTCACGCGAACGCAACACAACTTACGAAGCTCCTCTATATGTAAGTGCAAAGTTAATTAACAAGGTTACAGGAAAAACCAAAACACAAGATGTGTATTTTGGTGATTTTCCATTGATGACACCTCGTGGAACTTTCGTTATTAATGGAGTTGAACGTGTTGTTGTTTCTCAGTTAATAAAATCACCTGGTGTTTTCTTTACAAACGAATTTTCTCGAGGAAAATTTTTGTATGGTGCAAAGATTGTACCAAACCGTGGAGCTTGGCTTGAGCTCGACACAGACAACGCTGGTGTAATTGGTGTAAAGATCGATCGCAAACGTCGTATTCCTATTACTGCATTACTTCGTGTGTTTGGTTTGGAAACAAACGAAGCTATCTTAGATGCATTTAAAGATGTTGATACAAACCCAGAACTTAAATTCATTCAAACTACTTTAGACAAAGATGCTAGCACAAACGCAGACGAAGGATTTAAAGAAGTTTACAAACGTATTCGTCCTGGTGATCTTGCAACAGTAGATAATGCTCGTTCTTTAATTAGCGCGATGTTCTTTAACTTTGAACGTTATGACTTGTCCGAAGTAGGTCGTTACAAGTTCAACCAACGTCTAGATGCATACGTGAATCAAGAAGGCGATAGTCGAATGCTAACTCAAGAAGATTTAGTTGATGTTGTAAAAGAAATTATTCGTCTTAGCAACGTTCAAGGTCTATCCGATGATATTGACCACTTAGCTAACCGTCGTATTCGTGCAGTTGGTGAACTTATTCAAACCCGTTACCGCGTAGGTCTTGCTCGTATGAGTCGTATTGCAAAAGACCGTATGTCTTTAGCAGACTTAGAAACAGTAACTCCTGCACAACTAATTCACGTCCGTCCGATTGTTGCAGCTATGCAAGAATTCTATTCTTCATCTCAACTTTCACAGTTCATGGACCAAACAAACCCGTTGGCTGAATTGGAACACAAGCGCCGTCTTTCTGCGATGGGTCCTGGTGGACTTTCTCGTGAACGTGCTGGGTTCGAAGTTCGTGACGTACACCGTTCTCACTACGGTCGTCTTTGTCCTATTACAACTCCTGAAGGTCCAAACATTGGACTTGTTGCTCACTTAGCAACTTACGCTCGTATTAACGACTTTGGTTTTATTGAAACTCCGTATCGCCAAGTTAAAAAATATGCAAAGAACGATGGCAAAGATGCTATTGGTGAAATTTGTTTGTTTGATGTAAAAGATGGCGACAAAGTTGTTGTAGAATCAGGAACAGAAATTAAAGAAGCAGATGCAAAGAAGCTTTCTGCAATTAAAGATTTAGATCAAATTCGCATCAAAGGACGTATTACTAAAAAAGTAGAATACATGGATGCGTATGCAGAAGAAAAATTGACTATTGCTCCAGCTAACTTAGGAATTACCGATGAAGGTTATTTCGCGGAAGACCGTGCGTCTGTTCGTGTTAATGGTGTACCAACAATTGCGGATACAGAATCTATTGATTGTATTGACGTATCTCCTAAACAAATTATTTCTGTTACTACATCTTTAATTCCTTTCTTGGAACACGATGACGCCAACCGTGCTTTGATGGGATCGAACATGCAACGTCAAGCTGTATCTTGTATTGTTCCTCGTGCTCCAATTGTTGGAACAGGTATGGAAGGTAAAGCCGCTCGTGATTCAGGACAAGTTGTAATGGCTGAAGAAGATGGTGAAGTTACTTCTGCAGTAGGAGATAAGATTACAGTTAAAGGTGTTAGTGGAAAGTCAAAAGAATACCCATTGTTGAAGTTCATTCGTACAAACAGTGGAACTTCTATCAACCAAATTACTCGCGTTCAAAAAGGACAAAAAGTAAAAGCTGGTGATGTTCTTGCTGATGGAACATCTACTGAACATGGTGAACTTGCACTAGGACAAAACGTACTTGTTGCGTTTATGTCTTGGGAAGGTGGAAACTATGAAGATGCTATTTTGCTTTCACGTCGTTTAGTACAAGATGACTACTACACTTCTGTTCACATTGAAGACTTCAAGATTGATATCCGCGATACAAAGTTGGGACCAGAAGTTGTTACTCGTGATATTCCAAACGTTGGAGAAGAAAAACTAAAGAACTTAGATGAAAACGGTGTGGTGCGCATTGGTGCACAAGTTAAAGCTGGTGACATTCTTGTTGGTAAAATTACCCCTAAAGGTGAAACAGACTTAACAGCTGAAGAAAAACTTTTGAGAGTTATCTTTGGTGAAAAATCTCGTGATGTAAAAGATACCTCTTTGACACTTCCTCACGGAGAATACGGTAAGATTGTAAACATTCGTGAATTCTCTCGTGAAGCAGGGGATAAACTACAAAGCGGTGTCATTCGTTCTATTCAAGTTTCTATCGCTGTACTTCGTAAAATTCAAGTTGGTGACAAAATGGCTGGACGTCATGGTAACAAAGGTGTTATCTCTCGTATCATTCCTCAAGAAGACATGCCATTTATGGCCGATGGAACTCCTGTTGATGTTATCCTAAACCCATTAGGTATTGTATCTCGTATGAACTTGGGTCAGGTGCTCGAAACTCACTTAGGTTTCGCAGCTAGCCGTTTAGGGTACAAAGTTGCAACTCCTGTACTAGATGGTTTAACAGAAGATGAAATTAAAGTAGAGCTTGCTAAAGCTGGAATTCCAGAAAACGGTAAAGTTCAATTATTCGATGGTAAAACAGGCGAACCTTTTGATGAACCAGTAATGGTTGGAATGAAGTATTTCTTAAAACTACATCACTTAGTAGACGACAAGATGCACGCTCGTTCAACTGGACCATACAGCTTAATTACTCAACAGCCGTTGGGTGGTAAAGCTCAAATGGGTGGACAGCGTTTTGGAGAAATGGAAGTATGGGCTCTTGAAGGTTACGGAGCTGCTCATACATTACAAGAAATGTTGACTATTAAGTCAGATGACGTTGTCGGACGTAGCAAAACTTATGAAGCGATTGTAAAAGGTGAACCGATTAAGAAGCCAAACGTTCCAGAAAGTTTCCGTGTGTTAGTGAAAGAACTTCAGAGTCTTGGTCTAGATGTAGACTTACTTGGTGAACATGGCTCAATGAGTATTCAAGAAGCCTTGCCGTTAGACGGTGAGATGGATGGTGAACAACCAGCAGCTGTAGTCGAAGTTGCTTCAGGACCTTCTCTATTTGATGAACCGATCAAAAAAGAGAAGAAGAAAAAGAAAGAGTAATTAAAATCCTCTAATTATTCATTTACTTATATAAATATATGATAACTCAAACTGAAGAATTCAAAGGCGTAAAAATCAAGCTAGCTTCACCAGAAACTATTCTTGAATGGTCACATGGAGAAGTAACAAAGCCTGAAACAATTAACTACAGAACTCAACGTCCAGAAAAAGATGGTCTTTTCGATGAAAAGATTTTCGGACCAATTAAAGATTGGGAATGTTACTGTGGTAAGTACAAACGTATTCGTTACAAAAATATTGTTTGTGACAAGTGTGGCGTTGAAGTAACTAAGTCTGCAGTTCGTCGTGAACGTATGGGCCACATTACTTTGGCTGTTCCTGTTGCTCATATTTGGTTCTTGCGTTCAGTGCCAAGTCGCTTAGGTTTAATTTTGGATCTTGGTGTACAAGAATTAGAACGTTGTGTTTACTTTGCAGCATACATCATCACTTCTGTTGATGAAGAAGCTCGTTTGTCTACCTTAGAACAAATTGAGGCTGAATTTAAGACAAAGAAGAAAGAAATTGAACATCGTTACGAAAGTCTGATTGGTAAAATTCGAGCAGATGGTGCAAACCCTAAAGGTGATGCAGATGTAGCTGGTGCAAAATTGGATGCAGAAATTACAAAGATTAAAGATCTTTGGCAAGCAGAAGTTTCTAACTTAGAAGCCATTCGTGACCAGGCTCGCAGTGAACTTAAGTCTATTAAGAAATATCAAATTATTTCTGAACTTGCATACCGCGATCTTTCTCTAAAATACGGTCCTGTATTTACTGCAGGAATTGGTGCTGAAGCTGTTAAAGGTTTGCTAGAAGAATTGAACCTAGAAGAACTTGCGCTAGATGTAGAGAATCAAATTGCAAACACAGAAGGCCAAGCAGTTAAAAAGATGCAACGCCGATTAAAATTAATTAAGTCCTTAATTAAATCTGGTATTCGTCCAGAATGGATGTTAATTACACACCTTCCAGTTATTCCACCAGACTTGCGCCCAATGGTGCAATTAGATGGTGGTCGTTTTGCTGCATCAGATTTGAACGATTTGTACCGCCGTGTTATTAATCGTAACAACCGTTTGAAGAAACTTTTGGAAATTAAATCTCCTGAAGTTATTACAAGAAATGAAAAACGTATGTTGCAAGAAGCTGTTGATGCATTAATCGACAACTCAGTTCGTCATGGAAAAGAAGTTACTGCTTCTACAGGACAAAAACGCAAATTACGTTCATTGGCAGACATGCTTAAAGGTAAGCAAGGTCGTTTCCGTCAGAACTTACTTGGAAAACGTGTAGACTATTCTGGTCGTTCTGTTATTGTGGTTGGACCAAACTTGAAACTTCATCAATGTGGACTTCCAAAAGCTATGGCTTTGGAATTGTTCAAGCCTTTCGTTATTTCTAAACTTATTGCTCGTGAATACGCACACAACGTTCGTTCTGCTAACCGCTTAATTGAACAAGCTCGTACAGAAGTGTGGGATATTCTTGAAGAAGTAACGGTTGGTCACTACGTATTGCTTAACCGTGCTCCTACTTTGCACAGACTTGGTTTCCAAGCCTTTCAACCAGTTCTAATTGAAGGAAAAGCTATTCAACTTCACCCTATGGTTTGTGCTGCCTTTAATGCTGACTTCGACGGAGACCAAATGGCTGTTCACGTACCATTAACAGAAGCAGCTCAAAAAGAAGCTCGTGAGATTATGGTATCTAGCCATAACTTGCTTAAACCTGCTTCTGGTCAACCAGTTATGACTCCAGACAAAGACGCTGTGGTGGGTTGTTACTATATTACAACCATGCGTGAAGGCCTAAAGGGAGAAGGTAAGGTATTTGCTGATCGCCAAGAAGCGATAATGGCATACAATAACAAGCACGTTCACATTCAAGCGAAAATTAAAGTTCGTTTAGAATCAGAAGATGAATCTCAACGTGGTGAGCTAATTGAAACTTGTGTAGGTCGTTTGATCTTCAACAAGATTGTTCCAAAAGAAATGGGTTACCGCAACGATGCATTCGACAAAAAGAAGCTTCAAAGCTTGGTTCGTGAAGCATATCGTTTGTTTGGTCCAGAACGTACTGCAGAACTTATTGACGAAATTAAGCGTACAGGTTTCTACTACATGAAGCAGTCTGGTCTTTCTTGGGGAATGGACGACCTTGCAGTTCCAGATACTAAGTATGAATTACTAGAAAAAGCTGATAAAGAAGTTCAAGCAACACAAGAACAATACTTCGAAGGTCTTCTTACAGAAGATGAGCGTTATGGCCGTGTTGTAGAAATTTGGGCAGATGCATCTGAAAAAATTGCAAAAGATGTGGTTAAAACAGTTATGCCTCACTCAAGTGTAAATTACTTTGTGTCATCTGGCGCTCGTGGATCTTTTTCTCAGATTACTCAAATGTCAGGATTAAAAGGTTTGGTGGTTAACCCTGGTGGTCGTACTATTGAGCTTCCAGTACGTGGATCTTTTAAAGAAGGAATTGGTGTGTTGGAATATTTCATATCAACTCACGGTTCTCGTAAGGGTATGTCAGATACTGCGCTTCGTACAGCGGACGCTGGTCATCTAACTCGTCGTTTGGTAGACGTTGCGCAAGACGTTGTTATCAATGCTGAAGATTGTGGTACAAAAGACTACGATGTAATTACTTTGGCGGACAGTGAAATGATGAACCAATCATTTGAAAACCGCTTATTCGGTCGTGTTGCTGCAGCAGACATTAAACTAGCCGATGGTACTGTTATTGTTAAGAAAAACCAAGGAATAGACGAACAACAAGCAAAACAAATTCAGGAAAGCGGAATTACTGAAGTTAAATCTCGCTCAGTACTGAAATGTAAACTTATCCGCGGTATTTGTCAGCTATGTTACGGTTATGACTTGGGTTTCAACACTATGGTTAAACTTGGGGCTGCTGTAGGAATTGTGGCTGCGCAAGCTATTGGTGAACCTGGTACTCAACTTACTATGCGTACCTTCCACACTGGAGGTTCCGCTTCTGTAAGCGACATTACTCAAGGTCTTCCTCGTGTAGAAGAACTTTTCGAAGCTCGTGAACCAAAAGGTATGGCAGCTGTTTCTGAAATCGCTGGAAAAGTTTCAATTACCATTGCTCCAACTCGAGAACAAATTGTGCGCATTGAAGGTGAAAACGTTCAAACTGAATTACTTGCTCTACCAGAAGGCAGTGAAACCTTAATTAAGAATAATGCGAACATTGCTATAGGCGATGCGCTATATTCAGACAAAGATGGCACACTAGTTAAAGCGAAAACTGCTGGAATTGTTAAAATTGATGGTGGAAATATCAAAGTTCTTGCTGAAGGTGATGACTTAAAAGAATATATCATCCCTCGTGGGTTCTCATTAACTGTTAAAGATGGTGACTTGGTTTACCCAGGACAACCTCTTACAGAAGGTAACTTGAATCCTAACCAAGTCTTAGAATTACAGGGTGCTGAAGAAGCTCAAAAGTATTTGGTAAAAGAAGTTCAAGATATTTACGTATCTCAAGGTCAGCAAATTCACGATAAGCACGTAGAAATTATAGCTCGTCAGATGTTCTCCAAGATGCGCATCACTAAAGCAGGGGATTCTGAGTTCGCTGTTGGTGATATGGTAGATAAGTCTAAGATGCAAGAAATTAACGAACTTTTGGAAGCAGATGGACGTGAAGTTTGTGAAGCTGAACAGCTATTAATGGGGATAACTAAGATTTCGTTATCCACAGAAAGCTTCTTAGCTGCTGCATCTTTCCAAGAAACTACTCGTGTTCTAATTGAAGCGTCTATCACAGGTAAGACAGATTACCTACGTGGACTTAAAGAAAACGTTATTATTGGTAAGCTAATTCCAGCTGGAACAGGCTTTACAGCAGAAATTGCTCAAGAAAACCTAAAAGCACAAACATTACCAACGCTATAAACTAGATATCAAAAGTTAACTTAACTTAACAAGAGTTAACAAGTAAAAATAAAATAGCACTGCCAACTCGACAGGAAGAGCTACGCTCAAGCTTTGCTTGAGCTGGGCTCCAGTGATCTCGTTAGGCAGTGCTATTTTATTTTACACAACATTTCCTGGCTAGCTGTGCATATGTGTATAAATTACCTTTACAATTTGGTAAAAATCTGCTATAATATAAATAACGTAAATAAATTAGTACTTCTTTCCCAGAGTTAGATGTACAAGGAAATAAAAACAAATGAAAAACCGTTTTAAAGGGTGGTTACCGAAAGTGATGGCCATAGCTATGGTTGCAAGCGCTGTCGGTATTCAAAGTGGAACAGTTTTAGCTGCTTCTACAACAAGCATGTCGGACAACATGAGTCGTTTGAAAGAAAACACCTTGTCCAACCATGAAATTAAGTTCGTATCTCCAACAGGTATTGCTGCTGGTAATACAGTTTCGCTAACTTTTTCTGCAGATTTTACCATGGGCTCAGTAGCCTTTGGAGATGTAGACTTTGCAACAGGTAACTCAGGCAACTGTACATCTGCCACATTTACAGAACAAACTCTTGCAGCTGCTCCTTCTGGCGCAACTTGGGGTTTGGTTAAGTCTGGTCAAGTTATTACTCTTACTTCAGGTACAGGAACATCAACTGCTGGTAATTGTGTAAGATTTAAAATCGGAACAAATGCTTCAGGCGGTTCAAACCAAATTACAAATGGTGGTTTAGATGATAACGATGACACTATCACCATTGGTGGATCTTTTGGTGATTCAGGAACAATCGCTGTAGATATCATTTCTGATGACCAAGTTACAATAACTGCTACTGTAGATCCAAGTATTACTTTCTCAGTTTCAGATAATACAATTGGCTATGGCTCACTAAGCGCATCTGACGACAGATTCGCAACTGGGGACACCTTAGGTAACTCATCTGCAACAGTTGCACATACTTTAGGAGCAGGTACAAATGCTACTTCCGGATATGTAATGTACGTTATGGGTGCTACATTAACTAGTGGTGGTAATACTATTGACGCTCCTACTGGTCCTAGCGCTACTACTGTTGGCTCTGAGCAGTTTGGACTTAACCTGTCTGCTTCTGGTGGATCAGGGACAGTAGATGCTCAGTACGGTACATCTTCACAGTATGGATGGGGTGCAACAGGAAGTACTCAAGATAACATTGCTGCTGCAACAGGACCTACAGCTACTACAACATATAGTGCAACATATGTAGGAAACATTGCTGCAGTAACAGAAGCTGGTGCTTACAGCACAACACTTACATACACAGCTACTGCAACTTACTAAGTTATCCACTTGCCAACGAAAAATGTGGTATAATTAACGAGTAAGTTAATACATAAACTCTGGTGAAAAAGTTAATTACTTTTCAATCTAAAACTTTTCAAAGATACTCCCAAGCTATTTCCTTGGCTGGGGGTATCTTTTTAATTCTCACAGTATTATTGAGTGGAATTGTTAATCCTTCTATAGCAAAAGCAATTACTATTACTCCTCCAAGAATTGACCTTGATGGTGACCCTGGTTCAAAAGTTTCTTCTGAGTTTAAGGTGATGAATGAAGGATCAACCTCAATTACTTATTATACTCAAGTAGAAAATTTTGAAGCAAAAGATGAATCTGGAAACCCTCAATTTGTTCAGTCGAAAGAAGGCTTAGCAACTTGGATATCTGTACCTAGCTCAATTGCAGTTGCTCCTGGAGAAAAAAAGACTATTCCTTATACAGTAAACGTACCAAAGAACGCAGAACCTGGTGGGTATTTTGCATCTATATTCATTCGTACAACTCCACCTGCAACTTCTGGAGGAGAAGTAAGTATTGGTGCAAGACTTGGTACTTTGGTGTTATTTCGCGTAAATGGTGATATTCAAGAAGGTGTGAATATCCTAGAATTCTCTACAAAAGATAAAAAGAGATTCTACTCTTCACTCCCTGTCGAGCTTTACTATCGTTTTCAAAATACTGGTGCAGATAGAGTTAAGCCTGCTGGTGATGTAATTATAAAAAACATTTTAGGTATGAAAGCTAAGATTCTTCCTGCTAACAAGAGTGAAGGAAGCGTTTTGCCTCGAAGTATTCGAAGATTCGAAATGGCATGGATGAACGGTGGTGGAGGACAGGAATCGAAAGAGGCAATTTTAACCCCACATGTTCCAGGAAGCTTTTTCTCAGAAGCTAAATATCAGTTTAGCCACTTCGCCTTTGGTTACTACACAGCAAACTTAGACATAACCTTTGGCCAAAACAACAATACAGCCAAAGAAACGTTTAGATTCTTTGTTATCCCATGGCAATTGCTTATTATAGTAGTAGTTGGATTGGCACTTGTAGTTACCATTCTTCGCTTGTTGCTAAGATGGTACGCAAAACGAGTTATTCGCAAACACTCATCATAGTAAAAGTCTAAAATTTCTTCAAATTTTCAAAAGAACCTCAATATGAGGTTCTTTTTTGCTATAATATATATAATGAATAATATCAAAATCAAACTTATTTTAACGTTAATTATTGCTTTAGTTGTTCCAACAATGGTTTTTGCTCAAACATTAAGCGGAACAAACTATAGCGTAGAGGATTCTGCTTTAGATAGTGGGGGAGAAACTAGCTCATCTACTAACTATTCTTCTAGAGATTCAATTAGCGATATAGATAGTACAACTTCATCATCTACAAACTACAAGAACCCAAGTGGTTTTGTTCCTGGTGCGTACCCAGGTGTTCCAGGTACACCAACTTTAACAAACACTGGAAGTATTTTGTATAACTCATTGGATTTTGTTATTAACACTGGAGTTGGAAACCAAACAGACACAACCTATGCCATAGCAATTTCAAGTGACGACTTTGTTACGACATATTTTATTCAAACAGATGATACAGTTGGAACAACAGAAGCTTGGCAAACATATGCAGGATGGAACAGTGGAACAGGAGAAAGGGTAACAGGCTTACTTCCAAGTACAGCGTATAAAATTAAAGTTAAGGCTAGTTATGGAACAGGAAGTAATGCCGCAGATACAGAAACAGCTTACTCTCCAACAGCAACTGCCACAACTTCTGCTCCATCTTTGGTATTTTCTATTGCAGGAGTAGGTTCTGGAACTTGTGTAGAAAATAGTGGAGGATCTTGCCCTCCTGGAAAAACTACCACTGTAACTAGTACAGCAACATCAATGGGGTTTGGTTCTTTGGCAGTAGGGGATGGTAACTTGAACATTGCGGCACAAACAATAACAGTCACAACAAATGCTTCTGGTGGGTATACTGCGACAGTTCAGCAAGATGGTAATTTGCGAACAAGTGGAAGCGATAGTATTCCTGTTGTCTCAGGAACAAATGCAACTCCTTCGGCATTCGATACAGGAGTTGTAAACGGCTTCTTTGGTTATCATACAACAGATGGAACTTTGTGTACTGGTACTACAGGAAGATTTGGTAGTGACAACGACCTCTATGCCGCGCTAAGTTTAACTCCATACGAAATAGCATGTAGTGCTGGACCTGTTACTGGCGAAGTAACAAGCTTGGTGTATAAACTTAATATTGGAACTTTGCAGGAAGCTGGGAACTATCAGAATGTAATTACATATATTGCGACTGCTACTTACTAGTAGTATTTAACGAAGTTTTTCTAAGAGAATAATGAAAAAATATTTTATCATTTTAATAGTTCTTTTGAGTTTTCCTGTTTCTCCAGTGGTTATTAAAGATGCTCTTGCACAGGAAGATCAGTTAATTCAATCCAGCACTTCTTCTAGTAGTGGGGGGCAGAATAGTAGCACTGGCGCTCTTAGAGGTTTGGAAATAACCCCATTTTTGTTGGACTTAGAGGTTCCTAAAGGAGGGTCTATTGATTCCGAAATAGTTGTTACGAATAGAAGTTCAACCGTAGAGAGCGTAGTAGTTGAGTCCCGAGACTTTTTACCAGGGAGTGAAGGTCAACCTGAGTTTGTTCCTGACACAGATTTTAACGATGAAACTTTTTCTTTAGCATCTTGGGTAAAAATAAAAGGCTCAACGCAATTTGTTTTGCAACCTAATGAGTCTAGAAAAGTTGAGTTTAGTTTAAATCCTTCTGAGCGTGCAGAGCAAGGCACGCACTATGGCGCTATTTTGTTTAGTTATGGGTCTGGAGGAGCGTCTGGGAATATGAGTGAAGTTCAGCAATCACTCGGGACTATTATTTTAGTTAAATACGGAGTTACGAGAGAGAATGGAAAAGTTCAGCAAGTACTAAGCGATAGAATTGTTTGGAATCCTAGCAGAGTTACTATTACAAGCTTATTCGAAAATACAGGGAATGTTCACGTTAAGCCAAAAGGTGAAGTGTATATTAAAAACATGTGGGGTAAAGTAATAGAAACCCCTTTTGTAAATAGAGATGCGGCGAATGTTTTACCAAAAACAATAAGAGGTTTTGTAAGTTTTTGGTATCCATCTAACTGGTCTTTCGGTTTGTATACAGCAGAGACAGTTTTAATTTTTGGTAACACTCGTTTAGAAGCTCGAGATAAACATTATATTTTAGTTGTACCGTATTACTTCGACATTCTCATTGTCATAGCTATTATTCTTTTGCTGTGGTACTTCTTGCACGGAAGACATTGGCACAAGCGAAGAATAATAAACAAACATTTAAAGAACAACTCTAAGGAGTAACTCTAAAAACTAACTTTGAGGGATAATTTAGAAGACTAACTTTTAAGGCTGATTCGATGCTTAGTTGCCAAATCTAAGAGCTCCGTATAGGGCAGACTCATCTGCTAATTGAGCAATTTGTACTTCTGGTAATTCAGGATAGAATTCCAACTTTTGGTGAATTAAACTTTTAATATTTTCTATAGGAAGTTTTGAATTGAATGTAAATCCTCCGCCTAAAATGATTATGTCAGAGGGCCAATGTAAATAGGTGTTATGTAGCCCTGTAATTAGGGGCTTTTTAATTTCTTCCCATATTTGTTCATTTGGAACATTAGACATAGATTCACCAAATTTAATTTCTAGTCCTTTTCCAGAAACATAGCTTTCTAAGTTTTTGTTGTTCTCTATGTCTATAGTTTGTTGACCTGGTTCGAAGTTAAACTTTCCTGTAACTAGCTTTCTGTCTATAACCCATGCGCCACCGTAACCAGTGCCAATAGAAATATACATAACTCTCTTGAAGTTTTGTCCTGCACCATTGTTTGCTTCTCCAAGTGCGGCAAGAGTAGTGTCGTTTTCCAGACTTATCTCAGTATTTAATTTTATTTTTAGATCCTCAGCTAAGTTTTTATTTGACCAATCTGGTAAGTTAGTTGCATGAACTAAAAATGTTTTTTCTGGATTTAACAATCCAGGCAATCCAACTACTAGGCTAGAGATTTTCCCATTCTTAGAAAGTTGCATTGTAGCATCTGAAATTTTTTGTAATGCAGTTAAATAGTTTTGCTCTGTTGGAAATGAGATTTTCTCATTAAGAGTCTTTCCATCTAACGAACTTGCAATCCTAGTGTTGGTGCCACCTATGTCTAAAACTATTTTCATATGTTTAAATTTGCTTATTTGTTTGTTGTCGTGAATTAATTTAACTCTCTAAATTTTCTGAATTTAGTTCTGTTGAAAAAATTCTTTTGCTTTGTTAATCATTGAGTTGTCTGAGTGTTCTCTTTGCATCCAGTACCACCATTCTACTCCCCATAAATAGTTTTCGGAAAATCCAACGTTGGTTGCGTAGTTAATATTCTTTTGGAATATTATTGGATTCATATGCAAGAGTTGTTCAGCAGGAGGAGTGGCTTTTGGATTAGCAATAGTTAACCATGGTTCTGCTTGTAGTTCAACACCAATTACGTTTTTTGATTTGCTAAATAATTTTACTAGCCCAGCCTTAATGTTATATGTCCACCAAGGTAGGGGGTAGGTAATATATTTTTCTTGTTTTTCATAGTAAGCTTCTCGGTACATTGTTGCTCCTAAGATATCCACACCGCTGTTGGCGACAGGAATCCACAATCCTTTCTCTCCACTATCTGTTCCCACAATAGGACGACTGTCTAAACTATTTACAATTTCTATTTCTCTGGAGTACATATCTTTTTTTATTTCAGGACAACCTGGGCCATAAGCAAAGTATGGCTCATTCTCTATTTGCCAAGCTTTAATTGATTTGTACTTTTTTAATTCATTGACCGTTTTGTATATCATGTTCAAAGTGGTCTGTTCTTGCTCTTGCAAACTTACATCATTGTACCAAGCAGGTTGGTGGCATTCTGGCCATCTAGGTTGTTTAAGACCAATTACCAGAAGTACTTCAGTTTTGTTTTCGCTAGATAGAGTTTTCTCTGTTTGAGAAAGCAGTCCTTCAATTTGAGAGAAATTGAATTGACCTTTCTCGGCTTCAAGTTCAGACCAGTATGCAGGTAGCCTAACAACTTTTGGTTGTAGGTCAGTAAGTATTGTTGTGAAAAGTAGTTGAGGGTCAAAACCTAATTCTTTTGCATGTAAAGTAGAATAAGTTATTCCCCATGTTATTTTGTTTTGAGGTTTGCCAATGTAAAATAAAATCAAACCAACTACAGTAAAGAAAACTAAAAGACTAATCAATGTATAAATAGATCTTTTAAGCCAAGGTCGTTTTAAAATGTAGTCTTGAATTTTGTGCATGTGTGTAGCTTCGTATTTTAGTTTGTGGGAACTTACTTGTGTGCAAAAGACTAGTCTAAAAAGTTAAGAACACTAGTCCAATTGTTATTAGTAATATTGCTAAAATTTTCTGAGCAAGAACTCGTCTGTTGATTTTTTCTTTTAGAATTTGTGGGTAGTACTTAGAAAGCATTATTGTACCAATTAGCAGAAGAGCATATTGAGTTCCTTGCATTGCGTTAACTATAGTAACGCTGCCGAGTGAGATGGCATAGTTTTGTAAGAAACCACTGAGCATTCCTGTTACACGCGCACCATAGTATAAATATATATTTCCCTTTGTAGTTTGTTTCGGTGCATTGAATATTCCATGGCGAACTGATTTAGGTATTAAGAATGTCAATGCGACAACAAAGAATCCTAGTCTTGTCCAGACTAAACCAGAAATAAAGTTTGAATTGTCATAGGTGTACTTTGTTAGTACAAATGAAAGTGCAAATAGGGAAGCCGCTATGACAGCATTGCCAAATGCTTTGGCGTGCCAGCCTGTTTTATCTTGTCGTAAAGAAATAATAACCGCACCAACTACTAAGAAAATAAAAGCAAGAAGTTGAGAGTCTAGTAGTCTCTCTCCCAAAATAAAGTACGCAAATCCTAAAGTAAATACAGGAACAAGACCACCTTCAATCGGTAAGATGCGAGAGATGCTTGTCTGTTGGGTTGCTCTGTATAGAAAGAATAAAGCCCAAATAAATGATGCGCCTCCAAGGATAGCAATCAGTAAATTTGGGAATGAAAGAAACTTTAGACCAAACGGGGCTAGTACAAAAGTGAGTGGTCCAGTAACTCCTATATAGAAGGCGTAAACTGCAGGGGATCGAACTGCTTTGCTAAGTAAAAACTTATCTATAACTCCATTTATGGCATAGAGCGAATAAGCAATTATTGCGATTATTAGGTAGAAACTCATTTGTTTTTGTTATTATTAGCTAATAATTGATGAAATATATCTGCACTTGGACGAACTTTGCGTTCTTGTGTTTCAAAGTTAACTTCTATTAGTCCAAACTTTGGACCATAACCATCTTGCCATTCGTATGTGTCTGTAAGTGACCAGTAGAAGTAACCGCGAACGTCTGCTCCTTGCTCAATTGCTTTGCTTGTCCAGTAAAGATGTTCGCGAATAAAATCTTGTCGCATGTCATCTCTCGCGTTTGCAATTCCATTCTCTGTTATGTAAATTGGTTTTTTGTATTTATGTGCAAGGTCTGTAAGTAGATGGAATATTCCTTTTGGATATGTTCTCCATCCCATATCTGATTTAGGGCCATCTAAATTTTTTTGTTCTATTCCTTTTAAACTAACTGTTAGTGAATGATAGAAATAATAATTCAGTCCAATGAAATCTAAATTGTTTTTTGTTTTATTTAAGAACCAATAATTACCAAACCAATTATTTAAGTTTACTGCAGTTTGATCTAACCAACTGTTTGGTTTATATGCTTCATTGTAAACATTGTTTTTTGCAAATCCAATTTGTGCATTCTGCAAAACTTTTTTTATTTCTTTGTAAGCTGAGTTGTGCGCTTTCGCTAAGTTTGAAAAAACAGAAAAAGCGCGTAATGGATTTTTTGAAAACGGTGGCCAGATTCCTTTTAGAGAACTCATGTATGTGTAAACTTCTGGTTCGTTAATTGTGTTCCATAAATCTATTTCTGTTCCAAGTTGTTCAGCAATAAATTTTGCGTATCTAGAAAACGCAGAAACGCTTTCGTTGTTACCAAAACCACCTTGATGATACAACCAAAGCGGTAAAGTAAAATGAAGCAACGTGACTATGCGAGTTAAGCCATGTGATTTCATTTCTTGTAATACTTTTCGGTAATGCTCAACAGCTTCTAAATTAAAATGACCCTGCTCAGGTTCAATACGACTCCATTCAATTGAAACTCTCATTGCATTTAATCCAATTTGTTTTGCAAGAGAAAAGTCTTCTGAGTATTTATTGAAATGATCTGTTGCTAAATTTGATTCAGGAAGTTTTCCGTTTTGTTCTTCATACCACCAGTCGTTGTGAAAATTATTTCCTTCAACTTGATGTGAACTTGAAGAGGCCCCATACAAAAATGAAGAGGGGAGTTTAACGGAACTGTTGTCTATTTTGATTTTTGAGTTAATATTTTTCATGCACTGTAATTGTACTATATATAGAGAGTGACGTCATATGGAAATTTAGCCTTGCCTAGGAAGTTTGGACCACTATTCGAGTGTAAACAATTGACGAAAGAACAAATTTTTGCTATACTGGGGTTAAGATAAGTTTTGTTAAGTTAAGGTATGTATAACTTAACAACACCTATCAAAAACAAAAAAACAATTAAATTTTATATGACTATAATATCTGAGATACCAGAGCTGTTAACCATAAAGGAAGCAGCCCAACTCATCCATGTTCATCCGAATACACTACGTAATTGGGAACGGGAGGGGAAGATCCAAGCGGTCCGTATAGGTAGTAGAAGAGATAGACGCTACCAAAAAGAAATAATATGGCAATTATGCCAAATCACAGCACCATCATTAGCTTGATAGGTGTTTTACTGTTTTTATAGGGTAGTGTTTCACAAACAAAAAACAATGCAGAAATTAAAACTACAATTTAACCTTGTTCTACGGAGCTTGAAAAAAGTAGTCGCAAAGAATCAAATCTTTGGGGTTGCTTTGACATTGTTGTTTGTTGTTGGAACTATTACTTCTTTCGTTATTGCTCCACAAACAGATGCTGCGATTCCTAAATACATTAATTTCCAGGGTAAATTAACGGCAAACTCAAATGGTAACAACGTTGCAAATGGAACGTACGCATTTGAATTCAAGTTATACGATGCAGTAAGCGGTGGTAGTCTATTATGGACTGAAACTTTTGACCAACCTTCAGGGAGTTGTGGTAAGTTAACTGTGACGAACGGCGTATTTAACGCAAAGCTAGGATCTTGTGCTTCTTTGTCAGGAGTAGACTTCACTGGTGGCTCTCTATATCTAACAGTTAACTTTGCTCCTACTGGAACAAGCTACGATGGAGAAATGTCTCCTCGCAAGCAACTTGTTTCTTCTGCCTTCGCTTTTGTTGCAAACGGTGTTTCTGGTGATGGGGTTGTGAATAACGCAGTTCAATCTACAACGGCTTTGAGCACTGGTCGCACTAGCGCAAATCCTGCCCTCCAAGTAGACACAAACACAGCAAGTTCAGTGACTGGTTTGAAAGTAACTTCTGCAGCAGCAGGTGGTGATCTTGCTCTAACTACCATATCTTCTAGTACAAACGAAAACCTTACCATAGATGCAAAAGGTAGTGGAACAGTATCCATAAACGGAACAGCAACAGGAGATATTCTTCTTGGTGGTGGAAGTGGTTCAACAGGTTGTACAGTAACAAACTCAACTGGTGCTTTTGCGTGTACTGCAGGTGGTTCGTTTACAACTCTCGGACTAAGCGGAACTATCACTGGTGCAACTGGAATTACTTCATCCGGAACTATTCAATTCTCCTCATTAACTTCAAACGGACCACTTTACACTTCTGGAGGAAACGGTACTCTAACTACAACAGCTCCAACAAGTGGTGCAATTGGGTATTGGTCTAGAACAGGAACTGTTCTTTCTCAAACCACAGCTAACGATACTATTTCCATAGCTAATACAACAACTGCCGGAGCTGACCTAGGAATTACTAACACTGGTGTCTACACTGGAACAGGTATTCTTAACTTAACTGCTAACTCTGCTACAACTGGAACATTGGCTGCTATCACTGGAAATGGATTAACTACAGGTTCTCTTCTTTCACTCTCTTCCAACGGAACAGCAGCAGCAGCAAGTCAGACAGGACTAAACATCTCCTTACAAGGAACTAACGGAACAAGTGGCATTACAACCTATGGAGCACAGATAGCTAACACTCACTCTGGAACAAGCTCAACAAACA
>CAYODY010000003.1:0-76526 GCA_964402965.1 uncultured Candidatus Saccharibacteria bacterium | reverse complement strand
TCCAAAGACTTGTAGAAGTCTCCACCAGTTTGGTTAATCTTGTTGATGAAACACATACGAGGTACACCGTATTTGTCAGCTTGGCGCCATACAGTTTCAGATTGAGGTTCAACACCCATCTTACCGTCGAAAACAGTAACAGCACCATCTAGCACGCGCAAGGAACGTTCAACTTCTACAGTGAAGTCTACGTGTCCTGGTGTGTCGATAATGTTGATTTTATATTTATCTAAATCGTCAGCCATTTTTACGTACTGGGGTTGCCAGTAACATGTAACAGCTGCGGACGTGATAGTAATACCACGTTCACGTTCTTGTTCCATCCAGTCGGTTACAGTTTCACCTTCGTGCACTGCACCAATTGTGTGGATCATACCGGTGTTGTACAAGATACCTTCGGTAGTTGTAGTTTTACCAGCGTCGATGTGAGCGATAATCCCGATGTTGCGGGTCGCTTCTATTGGATATTCTCTTGGCATAATTTAATAGATATTTATTTCTGACTACTTTCTCTTGTTACCGAATCGGGCGAAGTGAGCAAACGCTTTGTTTGCTTCAGCCATACGGTGAGTATCTTCACGCTTCTTCACAGCTACACCAGTTTTGTTGAACGCATCAACAATTTCTTGGGCAAGCTTTTCGCGCATCGGAGCACCTTTGCGAGAACGTGCAGCAGCTATCATCCATTTCATTCCAAGTGAAGAACGACGTGGTTCTTGTACTTCCATAGGAACCTGATAGTTAGATCCACCAATACGGCGACCTTTAATTTCCATCAATGGAGCGATATTTTTTAAGGCGATGTCAAAGATTTGGCGTGCATCTGTTACTTCTGCATCTGTATTTGCTTTCATCTTTGTTTCTACGATTTCTAATGCATCGTAAAAAATTCTTTGTGAGGTAGTTTTCTTACCGCGTTCCATAAGGTAGTTAATAAACTTTCCGTATTTTACGCTAGAAAACTTTGGGTCAGGGCTTGGTAAATGTTTTTCAAAACTTCTTGCTCTACGTGGCATGGGAGTTTTCCTTTTCTATATTACGAGTGGCGCGAGCCACACGAATTACTGGATTAAGCGGCTGCGCTAGGGCGCTTTGTGCCGTACTTTGAACGAGAGCGTTTTCGACCGTCAACGCCTAATGTATCTAACTTACCGCGAACAATGTGGTAACGCACACCTGGAAGATCTTTTACACGACCACCACGGATCATTACAACACTGTGTTCTTGAAGGTTATGACCAACACCTGGGATGTAAGCTAAAACTTCCATACCGTTGGTTAGTTTAATCTTCGCTACTTTACGAAGCGCAGAGTTCGGCTTCTTTGGAGTAGTTGTATATACCTTAAGACAAACACCGCGCATGAATGGAGAACCAGTCGGCAAAGTGATCACCTTATTCTTTAGCAAGTTCACACGACGTTGTAGCGCCGGGGATTTGCTTTTAGCTGTCAAAGGTTTGCGACCTTTTCGAACCAATTGATTAATTGTTGGCATCTTTCGATGAGCCTTTCTTTGTTTGGAGGACACGCTCCGTTAATTTATATAATCCCGTATGAGGGGCAAAATAAAAACCGACCAAGAGTCAGTTCTCTTTGGTATCGCTAATTGGTACTCTGGCGAAGCCTGTGCCAGTAATTTCCCATCTCGCGAGGTGTGTCTGTAATTCCTGTTGCCTTGCTAAATTGATTTAGTTTGGCCTGAGGGGCTTCCAATGAATTGTATGTGGATTATAGCGTAAAGGTTGGAATTTGGCAAGTACTTGATTTATACAGAAACCCCAAAAATTCTGAAGAATAAAAGAATTACCGGCATCAAGATTTGCTGAAGAATCCCTAAATACAAGAATACTATGACGAGAATGAAGCCAAATCGCTCCATAGAAAGTATCCAGTACATAAGTTTGTCTGGTAAAACAGAGGCAATAATTTTTGAACCATCAAGCGGTGGAATTGGCAGAAGGTTAAAAGTACCTAAAACTATGTTCAAAATAACTGCTTTCAGCCAAACATCTGCTACTGGACCTGAAAGTAAATTAAATTTAATAGGAAGAATTAGAAGTCCTGCCAAAATGAAGTTGCTCAATGGTCCAGCAAAAGAAACTAACGCCATACCTAATTTTCTTGGCCTTAAGCTCTCAAAATTTACAGGAACAGGCTTAGCGGCACCAAAAATAATAGGACTACCAACTAATAACAAAAGACCTGGTAGCAAAATTGAACCAAAAGGGTCTATATGAGGGATTGGATTCAAAGTAATACGCCCTTCATCACGCGCAGTGGAATCCCCCAACTTTTCTGCCATAAGTCCATGCGAAACCTCATGAATTATTGCCGAAAAGATTAAAATAGCTAAAGTAATTAAAATATCCATAGATATATTCTATCATATTTAGAGTATTTTAGAGAAAATGACGGTAGTACTTGCCAAAATTCAATAAATGTATTAAACTTATTCAGTACCTTAAAAGTACTTATATTTGTAAATTATATAGCAATGCCAAGAATGTGCACCATTTGCGGCAAGACTTACTCAAAGACCATTAAGCGTTCCCACTCTATGCGCGCTTCAATCCACCGATTGATGCCAAATACACAGTGGACTAGAGCAGAAAATGGCAACCGAGTTAAGGCTTGTGCCAGCTGTATCAAAGCAAAAGCTAAAGTTCCTCGCTCTGTTAAAAGAGCAGAAGCTAAAGCTAACGCATAAAAAACCGCCCTTCTATTATGAAGCGCGGTTTTTTGTTTTATCTTAAGTTTATGTTTAACTATTTTTCTCTTTATGCTCAGGATTCATGTCAATCATTTCTTTAGTGAGATATGTAGCTATTCCTACCCAAATAATATATGGGAGAAGAAGAAAACTAGCGATTGGTGCAGAGAAGTACATGATTATGGCAGACAAAATTGTTGTGCCATTCATAATATTCATATGCTTATACGCCTTTTGCAAATTGTGTTCTACAAAAAATACTTTATTCCAAGTTGCATTAAGATACGCGTTCGCAAGTAAAATTGCGCCAACAACATAATGCACCCAAGAAAATACTGGGACATTCCAAAACCACAGCACTGCAAGAGCAGTTGTGATATAAAGAAATAGCCAAATTTCACCAATTAGACTTCCTGGTGGTGTCCATTTTGGCTTTTTTAAATTTTCGTACCAAGGTTTTAATCCTTGAGAAGTGTATCTACCACCGACTATTGCTGTCGCAATGATGATCGCAGGGATAACAATAAAATTAAAATGCATATTCTTTATTTAATTCTGGTTCAATAAATTGTGCCTCCAATTTTTCACACCACATTTTTGAGAGTCTATAAAACGCTCCCCCACTTGTTAAGAATCCATCGTGAATCGGGAAACAAATTTTTGGGTTAACAGCAGTGATATAATCCAAGGTTTCCGAAATTTTACTCCAAGGAGCAGAAATTGGAAGAAGTAAAATATCTACGGGCTTGTCTATAGTTAACAGAGAATCACCTGGATGGAAAATATTACCATTAATTAAGTAGGAGGTGTTTTGGAATTTAGGTAAATCTGGGTGCATAATTGCGTGCTCGTTGCCGTACCCTTCGATAGAAAAAGTTCCAATTTGTACAGTCTGACCTTGCTCTACTATTTCTGCAGTCAAACCATTTTTAATGAGTTCTTCACAAGACTGAGTGTTTGTATAAATTTTTGCGTTTGGATTATTTGCCAACACTGCATGAATTTTACTTATATCCAAGTGATCTTGATGAACGTGAGTAATTACAATAGCATCAACAGAAACATTTGGGATTTCTGAATAAGATCCCGGATCGAAAAGTAATTTTGTTTGACCATCATCAAGCAAAACGCAAGAATGTCCAAATTTTATAATTTTCATAAAGTAAATGCACTATAGTTTAATAACTACCAACTTCCGCCGCCACCTCCGCCGCCTCCGCCACCACTACCTCCTCCTGAAAATCCACTACCACCACTAGACGATGTTGTTGCAGAAGTCGCAACAGATTGCATGGATGTAGAAAAACTGTTCATAGAGTTTGCGAAAACAAGAGCGTTAAACGTTCCTCTATTACTGTCATTGTACCACGAAGGCGCATTTGCTAAATCTTTAAATTGTGCTGCCCATTTTGATTCAACCCCAAGTGCAACTGCAAAAGGCAAAAGCATTTCAAAGTGTTGTGGATTTTTTTCTGGTGCATTGTGAAATTCCATCCTGTCTTTTTCAGCAACCGTCATATACAATTCTAACCCTTTAATTTTAGCAACAGTGTCCGCGCCTTTTTGAGTTAAGGCTTGCATAATAAATCCAAAAATGATGATAATAAGTCCAGAAATAATTGCTGAAATAGTACCAAGGTAACCAATAATACTGCCTAGTAAAAACGAACCTCCCATGGCAAAAAATATTCCTGCTACAACTATGAGTGAAGCCACAGTAATTGGGTTTGCCCGCCAATATTTATCCTTAACTAATTCGCTGACAACATCGTTTTTAATCTTAACTAGAGCAGTTCCAAAAACACGATCTGTTTTTAAGTCCGAGATTTTAATTGTTTTTATACCAGATTTAAATAGCTCATTGAAAAATTCTTTTGTTTGAGGTGCCAAGCTATCTGTCGCTTTTTCTGTCCTAGTGAGTTCATAGTCTGAACCTTTAAAAACTAAAAGTGTCTTAGTTTCGATTCGCTGGATAGTTAAATAGCCTTGGGTTGCTAGGTAAATAATTTCTGCGGAAAGATCTTTTGCTTCTGTTTTTCCATGAAGCAATGTTCCCATGT
Source organism: uncultured Candidatus Saccharibacteria bacterium (assembly GCA_964402965.1). GTDB lineage: Bacteria > Patescibacteriota > Doudnabacteria > UBA920 > UBA920 > UBA920. The sequence goes on along the minus strand of CAYODY010000003.1, from coordinate 71,756 downwards.
ACATAGCTGAAAGGTTGTCTGGTGATTCATACTGAGCAACAATAGAATTTTTACTTCTAGCATCTCGTCCGTATTTATTCCAAAAATAGAACATGAGTGCGAAAACAAAAAATGGGAGAAGCAAAATTCCGTTATCTATGAATATATTCCATAGGTTTTGCAAAACTGTTGGCTTTGCGATTGTTCCTTCCGGCAAGCCTGCTACTATTGTTAGACCCTCCCCTGCTTCAAGTTGTTTTGTGAAAGTGAAAGTTACGGTTTCGGTGTTTCCACCAGTGATTGAACAATTAGACTCCTTGCTATCATGTACACCAGTGAAACACTGCATCTTAGAAATATTTGCAGGAGCGTGAATTATTGCGCTAGATTTCGCAATCGGAACTGTCCACTCTAAACCAATGGCGTTCCAGTATAGCTCATCATGATCATCAAAATAATTTATGGCTCTGTTAACAGTGTAAGCAATTTTGTAGATATGTGTACCTGTAATAGTTTTATCTGCATCTCCGATTTTTAAACTAAGTTCATTTCCGGAATACGATTGCTTAAAAGTTAATGGTTGGTTTTTCTCATCTGTTACCGAAATATTTGAAAGTCTAAGTTTAAAAGTTCCATCACGAGCGCTATATTTATAGGGAACATTTCTAATGATTCCATGTCTCTCAATCGCACCAAAGTTATAATTTATAGTTTCAATAACATTGATGGTCGCATCTTTGTTGATTGTGATGTCTGTAGAATAATCTGAAATTGATTCTGTCGCTTGAACTGGAGGAGTTTGCACTGGGGTGGTGGACGTTTGTGCTGATACTATTTGAACTACAGTAAAAGGCACAATAAATAAACTCACAAAAAGGCTCCCTGAGATAATTAAAGAAGAAATTTTTAAGATTCTATTCATGGAATTTACCGATTATCCCCCGCACTTTTAATTACCCCTCGCTCCATGCGATCAGCTAATTTTTTCAAATTTGTTTGAGCAATGTCGTCTAAAGAAAGACCAAGCACAACTCCTGCTTGCGCCAAGTACCACATTACGTCGCCCAATTCTTTTTTTAAATCCTCTCGGCGCTCATCTGAAATTACCCCATTGTCGTTGCGCAAAACTTTTTTTATTTTTTCCGCAACTTCGCCAGCTTCGCCTGCGATTCCCAAACCAACATAGTAAAGCGCCAATTCTTCTTTTGGATATTGCGCTGTTTTACTAGACTCTGTTTGATATTCGTCTAATGTCATTTTATCTCTTTCGTTTTAAAAAAAGTTTTAAGAAAATACTAAGAAAATGTTAAACCACTAAATAACCGGCGTCTTCGCCATTTTTTTGTTGCTCTGCAATCCGATTCATAATTTCATCCAAGTCTTCGTCGCTGTAAAAGTCTATTGTAATTTTGCCACCACGGCCTTGGCGTTGAATTTTTACTTGAGCTCCAAGCTTGCCACGAAGCTCACTTTCCAATGCCATAAGTTTAGGGTCAGGCATGGCCGCGTCCATCTTTTTCTTCACTGCGATTTCGCGAACTTTGCTTTCTGCCTGACGCACGTTCCAGCCTTGTTCTAAAATTGTTTGATACATCAAAATCATTTTTTCCGTATCTGGTAATCCCAAAATTGCGCGGGCGTGACCTTCACTAATTTTTCCTTCAATAACCGCGCGTTGAATTTCTGCTGGCAAGTTTAACAAACGCAAAGTATTTGCTACGGCACTGCGTGACTTCCCTACTTTCTTCGCAACCTGATCTTGAGTTAAATTAAATGACTTTATTAAACGCTCGTAACCACGTGCTTCTTCAATAGCATTTAACTCTTGTCGTTGAATGTTTTCAATTAGCGCAACTTCAAGCTTTGTCTGATCGTGTAAAGTTTGCTTAACGATCGCAGGAATTTTTGTTAAGCCTGCAAGTTGCGACGCGCGAAAACGGCGCTCACCAACGACAAGTTCGTACCCTTGCGGAGTAAGGGTTACTACTACAGGCTGAATAACACCGTGCTCTTTAATAGAATCCGCTAATTCTTGCAAAGCCTCTGGCTTAAATTGGGTTCGAGGTTGAAAAGGGTTTGCAACAATTTCGGAAATGTTTAATTCACGAATAGTGCTGTCGGCATACGAAACTTTTTCTGTTGGAGTTTCTTCTACGATTGATGATTCTCCTGCAGTTGGCGTTTGTTCTGCGATTGGTGTTTCTGGCATAGCTGGTACTTCTGCAGTATATGGAATTTCTTCAACTGCTGGGTAGTATGTTGACTCAGGCTTTGCTTCAAAATTTAAATCTACTTGTTCAGAAGCAGGGGTGCTTGGAACAATTGGTTCATCTGGTGAATTCTGCACAGAAAAATTTATTGGGATTTTAAAAACGTCAGCCGGTTGAGTAAACGAAGATTGTTCTCCGCCTATAGGCTGATCGTTGTTTGGTTGAGTATTTCTAATTGGTTGTGGAATAATGCTGTCCATTTTTATGCTTTAAGTGGTTTTACTATATTTAAAAACTCTTGAACTTTACATGACAATCTAACGTGATATGTTCGCTTCGAATTAAACTTAGATTTTGGCATAAAATCATACATTCTAGGTTCAAACCCTAACCATTTCATCATATACCAAACATCTTTTGCTAAATCTTCAACAATATTTGTAAACATAACCATAGGATACCCTCTATCGTGATATATAGAACCATCTGTTTCTATTAATCCCTTAAGGCATGCCTTAATATATTCATCTTTACACCAAACCCATTCAGGGACATTAGAATTTTGCTCATACTTACTACCTTTTTGAGCTTTCCATCCTAAAATTGTCTCCCAATGATTTGAGTAAGAAACTATATTTAAACACTTTCTATGATTTCCTACTATTCCTATAGAGCTTTCTGGGAGAACAAATTTCAAAGCTGCAATTATTTCCGTGATTAAGAAAGTATATTTTATGTCACAAGTTACCCTTAATCTTGTGACTCTGCCATTTACTTTAGATAAATTACCATCGCCCAAAGCAACGCCAATCAGATAAGCCAATACTTCCCTATTCCATACTATAGGTTTTGTATAATACATAAACTTGGTGCCGGTGGTGGGAATCGAACCCACACGCCCAGAGGACAACGCATTTTGAGTGCGCAGCGTATACCGTTCCGCCACACCGGCAAATTCCTAAAATCCTAATAATTTTATCAGTTTTGCTGGCTTAAGTAAAGATAATCGGATAGCCCAAATATACTGTTAAAATCCCAACAATTGCCCCAATTATTGCCCCAGCGAGAATATCTGATGGCCAGTGGTAACCCAACACCACACGCGCCGTACCAGTGATTCCTGACACTATCAGCAAGAACGCGCCTAGTACAGGAATGAACAAACAGACCACAGCGGCAACCGAAAAAAATGCCGCTGAATGACGGGATGGAAAAGAATTTGGAGTATGTGTTTTATAAGAAAAAAACCACGACGTAATTGGATCAAATCCAAACTTCTGATACGGTCGCTCTCTGTTGTACAACAGATTTATGTTAAACACTACAATCATACGGGCAATTACAAAAGACAAAAAAGATAGAAACATTAACGGTTTCCAAATCTTAAATAGTTCAGGATTAGTAAATACAATTAAAGCAACGATCACAAAAAACACAAATGAATAGTTACTCCAAAATTGCCAGAAGTATCTATACAATTTATTTGTCTTTAAACGTTTTTGAAACTCTAAATAATTTGTTTTGGTTATCATATTAATTTTACTTTAAGCCAACTATCCTCGGAAAAAATACACCGCTAAAATTAACCCTGCTAAACCAAGCCTATACCATGTAAACAACGCGAAAGATTTGGTGGAAATGTATCTCATCATAAACTTAATAGCGAGGAAACCAAAAATAGTTGCGGAAAGAAAACCCACTAATACCTCCATTTGGTTTTCAATGTGCAAAATTTCTGGAAGCTTTAGCAAACCTGCCCCAGCAATAATTGGAATAGACATTAAAAAACTGAACTTAGCGGCATCTTCTCGAGTAAACCCCATTAACAAACCGCTAGTCATTGTTGCCCCACTACGAGATATTCCCGGAATAATTGCTGCAGACTGAGCCAAGCCAATGAGTACTGAATTCTGCCATGTTATATGATTCATGTTTTTTGTTTTCTTCCCTACTCTATCGGCAATCCACAAAATAATTCCAACAACACTTAAAGTTATAGCGATTAACAATGGGCTACGGAAAACTGTTTCAGCTTGTGACTCCAAAAGTTTTCCTATCACTGCTCCTGGTACAGATGCAATTACTAACAACCATGCCAACTTTTGGTAAGTATTACTTTCCAAGTCGCGAGTAGACTTTGAAAGTGAATGAAAGAATCCTTTAATTAACAACCAAACATCGTTATAAAAATAAGTTAATACTGCTACTAAAGTGCCCCAATGCAACGCGACATCGAAAGCTAAACCTTGGTCATGCCAATTAAACAACCATGGAACTATGACTAAATGGGCGGATGATGAAATTGGCAAGAACTCCCCCAGCCCTTGAACCAAACCTAATACAAATGCTTGAAATAATTCCATGTTTTTTCTTTAATTTCTTTAAAATTTATGCAATCCCTGGAACAGGAAACTGCAAACTGAACTCACGTACTTCTGACTTTATTTTTTCGTGCAAACTAGCATCTTCTGGATTTTGCAATACTTGCACCATCCAATCTACAATCTTTTGCATATCCGCTTCTTTAGCACCGCGAGTTGTAATTGCAGGTGTGCCCAAACGAATTCCACTTGGATCCATTGGACTACGTGTGTCACCTGCTATCATGTTCATATTTAATGTAATTCCCACTGTGTCTAGCAAAGTTTGCGCTTGCTTACCTGTTACGTTCCACGACTTCACTACATCTACTAACATTAAATGATTACTTGTTCCGCCAGTAATTAAGTGTCCACCTTTTTCTGTTAGAGCCGAAGCCAAAGCTTGAGCGTTTAATAAAACTTGTTTGGAATATTCTTGAAACTCAGGTTGCAACGCTTCGCCGAAAGCAACAGCTTTGGCGGCAATGTTATTCATATGTGGACCACCTTGAAACCCTGGGAACACAGATTTATCTATTACTTTTGCAAATTGTTCTTTGCACATTATTAAACCACCGCGAGGTCCACGCAATGTTTTATGTGTTGTGGTTGTTACTATATCAAAGCCATCTTCAAATGGATTGCGAAGTTGTTTTCCTGCAATCAATCCTGCAATATGAGCAGCATCCATCATTGTTATTGCACCAACCTCATCAGCAATTGATTTAATTTTTGCGTAATCTATTTCGCGAGGGTAAGCAGAAAAGCCTGCAAGAATAATTTTTGGTTTTTCCTTAACTGCAGTTGCGCGAAGTTCTTCGTAATCAATTTCACCTGTTGAGATATCTTTCATCCCATAACGCACGAAGTTAAACAGTTTCGCGGCATAGGTTACTGGATGACCATGAGTTAAGTGACCGCCATGAGCTAAATCCATTCCCAAAACAGTATCGCCTGGTTCAAGTAATGCAAAGTACACTGCGATGTTTGCAGGTGCGCCGCTAAGCGGTTGAACGTTTACATGTTCCGCACCAAAAAGTTGTTTGGCACGGTCAATTGCAAGCTGTTCGACTTTGTCGGTATTTTCTTGTCCGCCATAATAACGTTTACCAACGTAACCTTCAGAGTATTTGTTTGTCATCACGCTTCCAAGCGCTTCTAGCACCGCTGATGAAACATAATTTTCAGATGGGATTAGTTCAATTCCTTCTTTTTGACGTTTAGCTTCTGCAGAGATAATTTCTGATACACTAGGGTCGTTTTTCTCTAGATTGTCGTATGTCATGCGGTTTTGAGTTGGTTAAGATACGTGATTACATTATATCAAAAAACCTCCCAGTGAGGGAGGTTTTTGTATTTGCGGCTAGTGATTTGTACAAAACCAGGTTCCGTGTCTAAAAACCCAAACCTTACAGGACGAATCTGTACTGGATACACTTACAGGGACATTTGACGGCACAGTTGTTGAACCACTTGGTGTAGTGGTAGTTGAATTTGGTGTTGCCGGTACAACAATAGGTGGTGTAACAATCGTTGGCGAATTATTATTAAACAACCCACTAAATATAGAACTAATACTGTTCGAAAAAGTATTCCAAAACCCACCTGAGTTACCAGAAGATTGATTTGTTGTTGTTTGTGTTTGACTGTTTGAATGAGAATTTTCTTGTGGGGCGATTGGATTAAACCATAAATTTTGTGCAGATGTATCATGCGAAGCGGTTGTAGGAGTATTGTTATTTGCAGATTGATTTTGATTAGATGTACTGCAATTCCCATATACATAACATTCTTCCGTCATATTCTGAGGAGGTTGTACGTTATTATTTGTATTTGAAGCTTGCGGCATAAAATCTTCAATATTAGATGGATATATCCAATTACCACTACTGTAATTATCAGGCCAACAGCTATCTGGCATATCACCTGAATCAGAACCACCACAATATGGAGTATCACTAGTATCTTGATTATTATTTGTACCTTCATCTTCTCCACCACACCCTTCATCAGTGTAATAACAAGGAGCAGGAGTTAAGTCTGAAGAACTACTTGTAGACGAATTAGTTATTCTGCACATATCTAAAAGATTTGGAAACATCGCACAATAGTCATTTATTGATGGATCTCCTAACGCAGGAATACCGCCTATACCTTGAACTATTTCTAAATTTTGTATTTGAGAAGCGTTCTTCCAACATGTAGCAGTGTCTTGGTAGAAAGAGATGCACTCCCCTCCATACCTTAAAGCTGAAAAAGCCTGAGATGTAAGCGCTCCAGTATTTGAAGCTGTTTGTTTAAAAAATACAGCAACTGCGATCTTTGCATCAGTATCTGTCTTAACCTGTTGAATAACATCAGAAAATGCCAAAACTTTAGCATTCAAACTACGGAATCGGCAAATATACGTTCCAACAAAAACCAACGCTATTAAAGTTACTATCCCCAGTACTATTTGTAGTTGTCTTACTTCCCTTGTATTGTCTTTTTGAGATTTCATAAACTTTTATTTAATTGACGTATTGGCTACTGGAGTACCACCTGTATTTGTAGTTTCTAATAAATTTTTAACTTCCTGCTTAGCTTCGTCACTAGTTTTCACTCCTTGAATATTTTCGGAAAATGCCGCGACAGAAGAATTTAGTCTTTCATATTTATACGCAAACACACCACCAATAGCTATTCCCAAAACAATAACTACCACAATGGCAATTTTTAATTTCTTTGGATCATTCATATTTTATTTATTAATTTTAGTCACTTTAATTATATCAATTCACTCAAAAATGCAGTCTTGCCTTGTGGATAAGTCTAAATTTTAAATTAAAAAGTAAAATAGCGAGAAAATGGCACCAGCAATGAACAATGCTACAAAACTACCTGTTGCAGAGAAAATTATTATTCCTACTATCGCAGCAAGCATCTTCCCTATTGCCAAAACCTGTTCAACCCCAATTACATAGGGCATTATATGCGTTTGTTCTGCTCGTTCGTAAGTTAAAGCAGATGTTGGAATGAACACCAAACTCTTTGTGGTTCTAGATAGCGCATCGGCAATGAAAACCGCAAATGGCGAAATTATTGGCACGCGAGCAAGCCATGTAAGAGCGTATATTAAAGTCCCCGCTTTCAGTAGAGACTCTTTGCTATGCTTATCTGTAAAGAAACCAATGTAAAGCGCCAAACCTGTTGCCACCAAAGTCGCCACCGTTACAAGAGCGCCAGTATCTTGATAGTTCTTAATTATAGTGAAAATAAAGATTGGCCAAATAGTCAGCACCAAAAGCTCTTCACCAAACCCAAAGAAACCCAAAAACTTTGCAGTATATTTTTTGTACAAATCTACAGTATCGTGGAACTTGTATGGTTTTGGTTGAAAACGTTCACGTGACCAAAGAAGTGGAACTGCGGAACAGAAGTAAATAATAGATGCGATAATAAAAATAGATTGAATCCCTAGTACTGCTGAAAGGAAACCACCGATCATCGGACCAATGATCTGCATCAGATTCATAATGGCATACATCATGCTAAATTCCCTACCGCGTTGGGTACTTTTTGAAAAACGCGCCATAGTAGCATGAAGCGATGGCCAATACAAACTTTTTTGGATAGCAAAAACAATTGCTGCTGGAATTAAGAACAGAGCATCTTTTTGTGCAGCAAGAATTAAAAACCAATAGAGAATCTGGAATGGTATGCTGAAGAAAATTGAATGAGCATAACCAAATCTTGCAGCAAATTTACCACCCAACGGGACTATTAACGCATACAAGGCATAAACTGCCACGAAAAACATTAATATTTCTGGAATAGAAAGACCTACTACTTGGTACAGGAAAATCGGTTCAAACAGAGTAATAATTGCCATTGCCAAGTTCCCAATAGCAACAGCGGCGTATAGGTGTTCTATTTCTTTGCGGATTTTAGCACCAAAGTAATGCGGTAGATGAAAATGAAAGAGCATTTTGTTTTATTATTTTTATTTCAATACAAAAGTTGATTTTTTTCAAACAACTAGTGTCTATATTATATCAGATCGTAAAGTTCAAATTACTCAGTTGTTTTACCATCAAAATGTTCTTCATTGGCAAGAGCATCAGCTTTTGTATGATGAACAACTCCATCTTTATGCTCAGGTGGTGAGTAAATTGAATAAAGTTTCAAAGGTTCTTCTCCAACATTAATTACATTATGTTTAGTTCCTGCAGGGATTACAACTGCGGAACCATCTTCTACAGCAGATTCTACGCCGTCTAAAATAACTTTTCCTTGGCCTTTTTCAAAGCGTAAGAATTGATCAAGATGATGAGTTTCTTCTCCAATATCTTCCCCTAATGCAATACTCATCAAAACTAATTGACTATTTTTACCTGTGTATAGTACACGGCGAAAATCTTCATTTTTTAATGTAAGATCCTCGATATTTGCAATGTATCCATTCATATATTTTAGTTTAATTATTATAATTTATTATTTTTTCAAAATGATGATAATCTTTTAATGAAGTCCAGTCACCGCCCCAGGTCCACCCACGTTCTTTCATAAATTGTACGGCTGGGTGATCTGCAAAAAACGTTCCATTATTTTCGATATTATACTTTCCATTGTTTGGCTCTTTTACTTCTTGTCTATCCGCACCTTCACCAACCCATTTGAACACTGGATTTAACTTTGGGTTAATATCCATTGCGAAACCATAGCCATGATTCGAAATTTCGTGTTTAGTTTCCTCGTTACCTTCTTTTAGTCTAAAATTAAATGCAGAGCTATTATTTGCTTCCATTGAACTTATATCTACCCAACCAAATTTTACAATTGGGATTACACTCTGAACTGGAAATTTTAATTCTAACAACAGTTTAAAAAAATCCTTTACGTCCGCAGATAAACTTTTATCTACCACAATTTGCCCTTCATGATAATTATCATCAAATGATACATACTTGACCGAGACAATTTCTTGTCTTTCAATAATTTCTTGAGGGCAAGTTTCGTCATGTTCTAAAATACTCTCTACAGCCTCAGCTCGGTTTAAATTGCTATCTAAAAATGGGGATTCGAGAGTACCATCTTGTTTTTGTTCATATTTTTGTTCAAGAGTATGTTTGAACTCACTTATTAAGTCTGTATTGTTGGGCTTATCTAATTCATTCATATTTTTGAATATCTAATTTGGATCTGATCGTAAATTAACTTATGGCAAACTGAAAAGTTTTTTCGCGTTATCTGTTGTTGTCTGAGCAACCTCTTCTAAAGTAACATCCTTCCACTCAGCAATTTTTTCTGCCACCTCTGGAAGGTAAGAAGGCTCATTACGTTGTCCTCGATGTGATTTAGGTGTTAAGTATGGAGCATCGGTTTCTAAAATTATCGCACTCAGAGGAATGCCTTTCACAACTTCTTCACTGCGTCCTGACTTATCAAAAGTAATAATTCCATTCAAACCAATGTAACCTCCAAGCTCAATGAACTTTTTGGCATTTTCTAAATTACCAGTATAGCAGTGAACTTCAAAACGCAAATTTGGATTTTGTATTTTTACTTGGCGAATAATTTCTAACAAGTCCTCGTAAGCATCCTGAGTTTCTCCACTCGGTCTACAGTGAACACAAAGTGCTTTGTCTAACTCAAGCGCGAGTTTGATTTGTTCGTCAAAAGCAGTGCGTTGCAATTGCTTAATTTCTTCATGATCTCGATCTTCAGGAAGTCTGTAGTAATCCAACCCGCACTCCCCTATACCAACTATTCGTTTTGCATTGCCGCTGTCGTTGATGAGCGCGCGGTAAATTTCCGTATTGAAATGTTCTTCTCGAGTTTTAAACTTCACTTCCGAGTCGTCTTCAAAATCGTGTGCGAATGTATGAGATGGATGCAGTCCTACAACTGCGTACACATTCTCTGGAAATTTTTCTAATAGAGCTACTGCTTGTCGACTTGTATCTATTTGCGTACCAACATTAACAACGACTACACCAGCATCGAGAGAGCGTTGAATAGTTTCTTCAGCGTCGTCATTAAACGCACGCAAATTTACATGAGTATGTGTGTCTATGAGATTCATTCTTGAGATTTAAATTATGCGTTGTTAATTTTCTATTCTTGGAAACAATGCTTGGGCTTTAACAATCTTTTCAGCAGTCACTGAGTCTAAGATTTTCTGAGCGCTCGTTGGAATAAATGGCAATAACTGTTTTGCAACATTCTCAATAATAACTAACACTTCCTTAGTCACGCGTGCAAACTCATCCATATCTGTTTTAGGTAATTCCCAGAGTTTTGTTTCATCTACTATTTTATTTGCCTTCGCCACTTCGGTCCAGATTTCAGCCAAAGCTTCGTGAAATTTGTAGCTTGTAATTAAGTTATCAATTTTTGTTGGAATGTATTCTTGCTCAGGAGTTGTGCCACCAGGAACCACGCCATCTAAATTCTTTTCAACCAAAGTTGTAATGCGACTAACCAAATTTCCTAAACCGTTTGCTAAATCTCCTTCATAACGCGCACGAAGTTTTTCTTCACTTACATCGCCATGTGCATCGAATGGAGTTTCGCGAAGTAGAAAATATCGCACTGCATCGGCACCATACTTTTCCACCCAATCATTTGGATCAATAATATTTCCTGTTGTCTTAGAAATTTTTTGGTTATTCAATGTTAGAAAACCATGTACCGCAACTCCTTTTGGAATTTCCAAACCTGCAGCGAGTAGTAATGCAGGCCAAATAATACAATGAAACTTTGCGATATCTGGACCAATTACATGCAGATTTGCTGGCCAAAAATCTGTGCCAGATTCAGAAGTAGCACCTGTTACATAATTAATTAAAGCATCAACCCAAACATAAATAGTTTGTTCAGCATCCCAAGGTACTGTGACCCCCCACTTTACGTTTGGACGAGTCGCTGCTATGTCGTTAAAACCTTCGTTCAACATACTAAGAATTTCTTTCTTTGCATGTTCAGGATAAATTTGAAATTCTCCAGACTCAATTTTATTTTTAATTGTATCTGTGAAAGCAGAAACTTTAAGGAACCAATTTTTTTCTTTAATAAGTTCTGGCGCAACTTTATGATCAGGACAAAGTCCATCTATTAAATCTTTCTCTGTTAAAAAAGCTTCGTGCCCAACACAATACAACCCTTCATAATCCGCTTCGTACAAAAAACCGTTATCTCGAATTTTTGTTACTATTTCTTGAACTTTTTGATTATGATCAGCGTCAGTAGTACGAATGAATCTATCATACGAAATGTCTAAGTTGTCCCATGCAAGTTTAAAACCAGCAGAAGCATCATCAGCAAATTTTTCAATTGGCACATTTGCAGTTTGAGCAAACTTTTCTATCTTCGCACCGTGTTCATCTGTACCTGTCAAAAAACGTACATTTTCTTTACCAATTTTTTGACGATGAAAACGCGCTAAAACATCTGCTGCTACTTTTTCATAAGAATGGCCAATATGCGGTTTGCCGTTAATGTAGTCAATTGCTGTTGTAATATAGTATTTTTCGGTTGTTGTATTGTTTTCCATGGCTTAATTATAGCTTTTTCTAGGTTTTAGCTCAAACAATAAAATAGCAAAAGAAAAAGGCATGTTCGTTAAAACACGCCTTAAGTTGTAGACTCGGACATTTAGTTTACAATTGATCTGCGAGGTTTTTTTCGCGCACATCTTTAAAGAAACTCTTTGCTCGCTCAGAGATCTCGTCTTTAGAAAGCTCGCCAGACAAATCGATGATTTCTTTGTAACCTGGCCAGATTGCCTTGAACTCATCTTCGAGAATGCCGTACATATATCTGTCATGGAATTTCCCCTCGGCGAATATCGAATTTCGCTTCACACCCTCGCGGACGTATCCGGTTTTTTCCAAACAACTATAACTACGACCATTGAAGTCGTAAACAGAAGAACTAATCCGATGCAAACCCAAACAGTAGAAAGCGTGGTACAAAACCAACATTTTCGCGTCGGCGCCGTAACCTTTGCCCCAATACTCTTTGTTTCCGATGAGCGAACCAGTTCCGCCTTCACGAGATCTCCAATTAATATTGTGAATTCCCATGTTGCCGATGAATTCGCCGTCCAAAGTATCGATGGCAAACAACGCCTCGTTGTTTTTTCCTACTTTACTTTGAAAATACTGCATCTCATCTTCTCTGGTAATCGGCGGGTTAATTTTCAGAAATTTTGTAATTTCTGGATCATTCACCCACTTCATGACTTGGTCAAAATCTGTTTCCACATTCTGTGGACGAAGCCTGACCAGCAAACCCTCATAACAAAACACTTTCGTGCTTTCTACTTTCGAAGCCACTACTTCTTCTATCATATATATCTCCTTATATTTTTATTCAAACTTAGATAACAAAAAACCTCGGTTATCTAACCGAGGTTGTCTTAAATTTAAAATGAATTTAGTCCAAATATACTTTAAAACTGCCTTGGTTAAATAACGAAAAATCAGCCACTCCGTAAAGGGAGGTCATATTTAAGTTATGAATTTGTGAGCAATTTATTAACATAATGGTATTATACGGAATTTGCAAAACTTTGTCAAAATCGCAAGAGTAATTTAAAGCGAAGAATTAAACATCAGGCTGAGTCTCAGTTGGCATAGTTACTCCTTTATCTTGGAATAGCTCATGGATAACGACAGTAATTGCCCCTGCGAGCGGCACAGCAAGCAGCAAGCCAAGTATTCCCGCTAACTTAAACCCTACCAACAAAGCCAAAATTACGACCAATGGCGACGTTCCTACAGTTTTTTCCATAACTTTAGGAACCAATACGTAACCTTCTGTTTTTTGAATAATGATATATAGAATAATTACTCCAATAACCAAAGCTGGACTTTGGATTAAAGCGAAGAATACAGCTGGAATTGCAGACAGGAACGGTCCAATATATGGAACAATTTCTAGCAGACCTGCGATGATTGCTAAGAACAACGCGTACTTAATGCCTAAGATTGAAAGACCTATGTATGTTAAAAGGAAAATAAAGAAGCTTAGGATTAATTGCCCAAGTACCCACAAACCCATTTTACGTTGAATTTTTTCTATCAAGTTCATTACAACCTTTTGTTGAGATGTAGGAACAAGATCGTGAATGAAATGTTTCATTCCCCTGTCCGCCGCAACTAAATAGAAAGATACAACCAAAACAGTAACCACAGCGAATAAGCCATTAAAGATTCCGACAGTTCTATTAAATATTGCATCTGCGCCACCACCTCCCGAGAAAACACTATTCACAATATTTCCCAAATCTGCGCCACCAATTAATGCACTAATTGATGGATACTTTGTTTCTAGATCTGCAATGTACATCGGTAAATTAGATGCCAACAATTTTCCTTGCTCAATGACCAAAGGAGCCATGAGTGAAGCGATTAAAATGACTATTGCAATAACTATAACGTATGCACCAATAACACTCACGGAACGAGGGATTTTTTTCTTATTTAAATAGTCTACCATTGGCTCCATAGCCGATGCCAAAACCAAAGCTAACAAAACTGTAACAACCAAATCACGCACAACCCACAAAAACGCTAGTGCTAAACCAATAGCTACAACGCGTAAAATTACTTTTGTTGAATAATCTAAATTAAAGTTCATATTATTAGTATACATTTAAAATAAAAATCCAGCTACTCGGCTGGATTTTCAGTTTCTTCTAATGCATAACGTCCTTCTTCAAGACGTTGGTCGATAATTTTAATACCTTCTAGACAATAAGCTTTGATTTGTTCACGCAAAAAGTCTGTTAGACCTTCTGTTTGTAAATCACGTATTAGAATATCCTTAATTGTTTGGTCCAAATCTGATTCTTGAATCAGATTAACTATTTTCTGTATTTTTTCTTCCATATATTTATTATAGTGCCTCTGAGATTTCAACCAGTGATGCTCTCTTAGATTCTAAAGCTCGCTTGGTATAGCTTGGGTTAGAGTTTAATTCTTCATTGCTTGCGTTTAACTTGCTCTGTATTTCAAACTTATTTGCCTCCACCTCTTGTGGGTTAGAAGTCTCTTTGTTTCCAAATCCAAACATTGGGTTATTCCTTTTATTTCCAGGCCTTAGCTCTTAAGGCCGAAAGTAGCTTAATGTCTGCTTCAACTTTATCATGCTCAGTTTCTAAAATCAAGGGGATGTACATCTTTTTTTGTTTCAAAAATCCCATAATCGATTCAAAGGCTCTTTTGCCCATTTTGCCTTCCCCAATATGCTCATGTCTATCTACGTGCGCACCCAAATCTACCTTTGAATCATTGACGTGCATCATTCTTAAATACTCTAAACCTATGGCTTTGTCGAAGTTTGTAAAAGTTTTATTAACCGTTTCTGGAGTGCGAAGATCATAACCACTACCAAATGCATGCTGAGTGTCGAAACATACACCGCCAAAGGCTTTGTGCTTTTTTATTGGTTTCATAAGTTCTGCCAACTCTTCAAAAGTGTCTCCAATAATTGAACCAGCACCTGCAGAAATTTCAATTAAAAGCTTGGTTGTGCCTGTGTAGCCTTCTAGAATTTTTTTCATCCCCTCTTGAGCTTGTTTCATTCCATCTTTTTCTCCCAAATCTTTAAAAGAACCTGGGTGGAACATAACATATTGTGCACCAAGCAAAGTTCCCCTTTCCAAATCTGTTCTGACTAAATTTATAGAGCCGTGAAATGTACTTTTTTTTGATGAACCAAAATTTAGAATATATGGTGCATGAATTACCAAAGATTCAATTCCCGCTTTTTGCATTTCTTCTTTGAACTCACGAGCAAGATCTTCTGTAATTGGTGCTGGTGCTCCGCCCTGTGGTGAGCGGGAAAAAATTTGCATTGTTTCGCACGCGTAGGCCGCGGCGCGAGCTGGGGCATTTTGAAGTCCCCCCGCGATGGAGACGTGGCATCCTATTAATGGTTGATTTTTAGGAATTACAACTTTTTTTAATTTAGCTTTTTGTGCATCTGTAATTACAGCGTCAGAAAGTTTGCCTTTTTTCTTTACTGCGGTTGGTTTTGCCACAGGCTTCACTGTAGGTTTTGCCAATGCTTTAGCGCTGACTTTTTTTGCGACTGCCATATTAAAATTTCTCCACAATCTTTACGAATTTTTTGTCGGACTTGTACGGTCCGATAATTGCCAAGGTTGTTTTATTTTTTTGGAATAGATCTTTTGCAACAGTAAGAAGTTGCTTAGCTGTCACACTATCTATTTCTTTATAAACATCTGCTGGGGTTTTAATTATTTTCTTAAATGCAGATTGCTCTAAATACCAATCCAAACGTGACTGATTATCTTCTAAATACAAAGTGGTGCGGCCTTTTAAATACTCTTTAGCTTTAGTTAGCTCTTTTTCAGAAACTAATTCAGTAGAAATTTTACGAAGCTCTTCCAAAATAACTTTCAAAGCTTCTTCGATTGCATCTACACGAACACCAGCACTAACGTCGAATACGCCAGTGTCCTGATATTGAGTATTCCCTGCTCTAACATAGTAAGCTAGCCCACGACGTTCACGAACTTCTGTAAACAAGCGAGAACTCATACCACCACCTAAAACAGCTGACAAAACTGCAGCAGTAATATTGCGCTTATCTTCTGTGCTGTATCCTTTAAAACCAAAATTCAAGGCAGCCTGTTGAGTGTCCTTGTAGTCCAAACGTACTCTGTATTGTTTTTGGTTATCTTTAACCTTAGGTGCTTTTTCGTATCGTTTAGATGGTAATTTACTCCAGTATTTAGAAATTAACTTGTTTAATACAGCTCGGTCGTACTTTCCAGAAATTCCAATTAACATGTTTGAAGTCTGGTAGTGACGCTCCATATAACTCTGAAACATTTTTTGATTGAACTTTCGCACAATTTCAGGAGTACCAGCGATACTACGCCCAAGTGGGTCACCTTTCCACATTTCTTCTTCTAAAATATTGCCTACGTTAGCGCGAGGCATATCTTGGTACATATTTATCTCTTCTACTATTACACCCTTTTCGCGTTCCATTTCATCTTTGTCTAGCAACGGGTTTTGAAGCATGTCTGTGAGTACTTCAAAAATTAATGGCAATTTAGATGAGTGCGCTTTAATGAAATATTGTGTGTGTTCTTTGCCAGTGTTTGCGTTCATCTCTCCCCCGATTCCATCAATCAGTTCGGTAATCGCCATAGCACTTGGATATTTTTTTGTACCTTTAAAAAGAAAATGTTCTAGGAAATGTGAGATACCATTTTCTTTTGCAGTTTCCGAACGCGAGCCTGTGCGCACGAATAAATCAACAACAACGCTTTCGGCGTCGTTGCTTGGTACTTCAATTATTGTTAATCCATTTTTTAAAACTCTTTTTGTGTATTTCATTAGACGACATGTTAATTTTTATTCAGCTAACTTTTTTGTAATTCGTTCAACTAAATCCGAAGCTTTCATACGTTCTTGCTCCATAGTATTACGATGGCGAATTGTTACAGTATCATCTTCTAAAGAATCAAAGTCGACAGTTACACAGTAAGGAGTTCCGATTTCGTCCTGACTGTAGTATCGCTTCCCTACATTTCCTCGTTCGTCCCACGCCACACTAAAATGTTTACGCAACTCATCGTAAATCTTACGAGCTTTTTCTACAAGTTCAGGTTTATTTTTTAACAACGGGAAAACAGCAACTTTGTAAGGTGCGAGTTTTGCGGGGATAGAAAGCCAAACTCGCTTGGAATCTCCTTCGCCAGTTTCTTGATAGTGATCTGCCAGAACGGCTAAGAAAGTTCTATCCACACCCCAAGTTGGTTCAATTACATGTGGTACATATTTTTCATTAGTTTGAGGATCTAAGTAACTTAAGTCTTCCCCACTTGCTTTAATGTGATTTTGTAAATCGAAATCTCCACGATAAGCAAGACCATAAAGTTCTTTTAGGCCGAATGGGAAATCGTATTCAAAATCTATAGTTCGCTTACTGTAATGAGCTCTATCTTCTGCAGGAACTTCTAGTTCGTGGACATTCTCCATATTTAGCTTCAATTCATCGCGCATCCACTTAACCATTTCCTCTTTCCATTCTTCAAAATATTTATTCCAATCTTCATCTGTTTCAGGTTTAGGAATAAAATATTCAATTTCCATTTGTTCAAATTCGCGTGTACGGAAAACAAAGTTACCTGGAGTTATTTCATTACGAAAAGCTTTACCTTGTTGTGCAATACCGAATGGAATTTGTTTACGAGACGTAGTTTGTACATTCTTAAATTGAACAAACATTGCTTGAGCAGTTTCTGGACGAAAGTATGCAACATTCGCTGCTTCTTCGGCTGGACCCAAAAATGTTTTCAACATTAAGTTGAACATTTTAGGTTCTGAGAAACCATCTTTTTTACCACAATTTTCGCATTTTTCATTCACATCAATTTGATCAGCTCGAAAACGTGCGTGACATGCTTTACATTCAACTAATGGATCTGTGAAAGTCGCTACGTGACCACTTGCCTCCCAAACTTTTGGGTTCATTACTAATGCGGCATCTATTCCAACCATATCGTCGCGTTGCTGCACAAAACGTTTCCACCAAAGTTGTTTAATATTATTTTTTAGTTCTGTTCCCAAAGGACCATAATCCCATGAGTTAGCTAAGCCACCATAAATTTCCGACCCTGGGTAAACAAACCCACGGCGCTTTGCAAGACTTACTATTTTATCCATTTTTTCTGGTTCAATCATAGAGAAATTATAGCAATTTCAGTGAAATCCGACCAGTCTGGTTTATTTAAAAATTATTTTCTTGCTTTACCAATCATTTTTTGGGAATGTCAAACTCTTACACCCATTTCTGAATCTACCTCAGTTGCTTGAATATGACGATCTAATGGTTCGGCAACTGTTGTGGCAATTATTTGCGCCAAGCCTTCTATTTGATATTCAATATATTCCTTAATTTCTTCGGTATGCGAACCTAAAACGACTTTAATCTCAGCCTTAGTGACCATATTTGTCTCGATTCCATCAAGACGTTTGTGAAGTTTTTTAAACTCCTGTTGTAATTCTTTTGTCTGCATATGCGTTTTGTTTAATTAATTTTAGCATAACAGAACCGTGTTCAAGATAAGATAAAGTTTTTTAAGCGAAATGAAATTTTTTAAGTTTTATTTAAGCGGTATATTTTTCTCAGTAAAATCTTTATAGCTTGCTAACATATCTTCAAAGTAATCGTTGTCTATTGCTGTTCGAATTTTTTCCATGAAATTTAAATAAAAACGCAAGTTGTGCATTGTTGCTAAGCGAGCCCCGAGAATCTCTCCACTCTTAATTAAATGGTTAACATATGCTCTAGTATGATTTACACATGCATAACAATTACAAGTTGGGTCTATTGGTGTGAAATCTTCTGCATACTTCGCCAAACGGATATCAATAGTTTCATACCCTTCTTTACCAAGATTCTCACCTTCTTCGCCACGCTTAGATATATATAGACGACCATGACGAGCCTCGCGCATTGGAATAACGCAGTCAAAAGTATCGCACCCACGTGCCACGCCTTGGATGATATCAAAAGGGGTTCCTACGCCAAGCAAATGTTTCGGCGCGGTTTCTGGTAAATGAGGAATTGCATAGTCTACTGCTTTCATCATTTCCACATGAGGCTCACCAACAGCAACTCCGCCAATAGCAAAACCTTCGAAACCAAGTTCAACCATATTTTTTGCAGATTCTTCACGCAAGTCTGGAAAGCTTGCGCCTTGTACAATTCCCCAAAGTTTTTGTCCAGGATTTACTGGATCACCATCTTCAATAATTCGTTTATGTTCTTGCACTGCGCGTTCAGCCCAACGTTTAGTTAACTCAATACTTTCTTTACTGCGTTTATATTCAAATGGATATCCAGGAAAATCGTCTAAGATTAAACAAATATCGCTACCTAAATTAGCTTGAATGTCGATAGATTTTTCTGGTGAAAGCAATTCTTGTTTGCCGTCCATGTCGAATTGGAAAAGCACGCCGAGTTCTAAAACTTTGCGCATTTTTGCTAGAGAGTAAACTTGGAAACCACCTGAGTCTGTGAAGATTGGTCCTTTCCAGTTCATGAACTTGTGCAAACCTCCTGCTTTGTAAATTAACGCATCACCTGGACGTTGCCAAAGATGATAGGTATTTGCCAGCACCATACTTGCACCCCAAAACTTAATTTCTTCGCTGGTCACTGTTTTAATAGTCCCTTTAGTTCCAATAGGCAAAAACTGCGGTGTAGTAACATCGCCGTGCGCAGTGTGAATAACGCCCGTGCGAGCACGAGTACCTTCAACTTTTTTAGTGATTTCGAAATATGGCTTTGTTTCTAGATTATCTTCTTGCATAATTTAACTTTGCTAATAAAGCACCCGAAGGTGCCTTATTAACTATAATAGTAACTTAATAAATATTAATTTAGCGATTCGCGCCATTCGGTCTTGGTGAGCGTTGAGCAAAGCCACCACGGGATCCGCCAGAGTGACGATCACCTCCACCGCTACGACCACCAAAACTTGGACGTCCACCGCTTCCGCCACGACCACCTCGATCTCCACCACGGTCACCGCCACCAGATGATGCAAGTTGCTCTGGAGTTGCAGGAGCCGCGAAAGGTTTATGTGTTAAGTTAATTCGACCCATGTCATCAATTTCAATAACTTGAACTTTCAATGTATCCCCTACTTTAACCACATCTTCTACATTGTTTACACGATAGTTTGCAAGTTGAGAAACGTGAACCATACCATCTTTTCCTGGTAAAATTTGTACAAATGCACCGAAGTCCATAATCTTTACAACTTTTCCTTCATAGATTTCACCAGCTTCAACTTCGCGAACAATGTCTTGGATCATCTTCACAGCTTTTTCTGCAGACTGAGCATCTGTAGATGTAACCATAACTAACCCATCATCTTCAATGTCTATCTTAACACCAGGACATTCAGCAATAATTCCATTAATGATTTTTCCACCGGCACCAATAACTTCGCGGATTTTTTCAGGATCAATTTTGAAACTTGTAATTCGTGGAGCGTATTGAGAAAGTTCTTCACGAGGAGCGGAAATAGCTTCTTTCATTACACTTAAAATGTGCATACGTGCAGGTTTAGCTGCAGCCAAAGCTTGCGCTAAAATTTCTGCGGTCAAACCTTTTACTTTAATATCTAACTGTAAAGCAGATACACCTTTTTCAGAACCTGTAACTTTAAAGTCCATATGACCATTAAAGTCTTCGATACCGGCAATATCTGTTAATACTTTAAAGTTAGATGGATTACTTTCGTCCATTACAAGACCCATAGCAACACCACCAATAATATCTGTAATTGGTACACCTGCGTCCATAAGACTCAAAGTTGAACCACAAGTTGATGCCATAGATGTAGAACCATTGCTAGACATTGTTTCAGAAACTAAACGCATAGTGTATGGAAAAACTTCTTGTTCTGGAAGTGCAACTTCAACTGCACGTTCTGCCAATGCACCATGACCAATTTCACGACGACCAGCGCCACGATTTGGAGACACCTCACCAACGGAATATCCAGGGAAGTTATAGTGATGAATGTAACGTTTTGCACGACCTTCGGTTGGATCTTCCATACCATCAAGTAATTGCTCATCGCCTTTGCTACCCAAAGTTACGACTGTTAGTACTTGAGTTTCACCACGAGTGAATAATGCAGAACCATGAGTGCGTGGCAAAATTCCAACTTCTGCGGAAATTTTGCGAGTCTCATCCATAGCACGACCGTCAACTCGACGATCTTTTTCTAAGATTTGCTTTTGAATGTATTTCTTTAATACTTTATCTATTGCTAAGTAAGCATCTTTTGCAATATTAACACCTGCAAGATCTGTTTCTTTTAAATCAGCTAAGGCTTCCTCTGTCGCTAATACAATTTCTTTTGTAAGAGCCTTTGAGTTTGCATTGCGATCGAACATGCTTGGAACGTACAATGCTGCTTCTATTTTTTCTGGGGTCAAAAGTTCTTGAACTTTTGAAAATACAACATCGTTAGGTTTGATGATTACGTAATTCTCTGTTTTTGGCTTACCTACTTGTTTTCTAAATTCGTCTTGTACTTCAGATAGAGCTTTCAAAGAAATTTGGGCAACTTTAATCCCCTCTACTATATCTTCTTCTGGAACAAGCTTAGCACCAGCTTCTACCATAATAATATGTTCGGCTGTACCACAAACGATTAAGTCCATTTCAGATTTTTCACGCTGCTCGCTATTTGGATTGGCAATAAATTGACCATCTATTTTACCAATACGAACTGCACTAACAGGACCATCAAATGGGATTTCAGAAAGATGTATAGCCATGCTTGCAGCATTAACTGCAATCATATCTGGTTCATTTTCTCCATCAATAGACAGAACAGTGGTTACAACTTGAACATCATTACGCATTCCATCTGGGAACAAAGGACGAAGAGAACGATCAATTACGCGACCTGTTAAGATTGCTTCATCTGTTGGACGACCTTCGCGCTTTACCCAACGACTACCTTTAATTTTTCCTGCTGCGTACAGCTTTTCTTCATAGTCAACTAGCAAAGGGAAATAATCCATCCCTTCACGAGGTTCGCTCTTTAATACTGCAACTGCCAACACGACAGTATCACCAACGCGAGCAAGTACTGCTCCGCTAGCCTGATTTGCTAACTTGCCAGTTTCAAACTGCCAGTCAGCTCCCGCAATATTTGCGGAAATTTTCTTTGCATCCATTTTATTGAATACCTTTCGTTTGCACATGCAGTTGCAAGCGACCAAAAGTGGAGGGTCTGAGGTTGAGAGCGCAAGATATTTAGCACGTCAACAAGCTTCGCTACGTCGCCTCCCCAACTTCCGTTGCGGGCGACTGTGCTCAGATAGTTTCCTTAGCTAAATATCTTTTCCTCTCCTCAGGCACTTCACTCTTGGAACTTGTGTCTGCGAATGCAATAATTAGTTATTTATAAGTCCTTATTTACATCAAAATCTTTTAGGAAATTGTCCGGGTCAGGAGTACTGCCAAACATCAAATGGTGAATATTATCTTCAAACATGTTAGCCGGCTTAGGCATTGCAGTTGCTCTAAGTTTTTGCCAATGCTGCCATGCTTTTTGAAATGCTAAGTAACCTTCTGAATCTGCTTCTCCAAATGTTTTGTAAATTACATCATATTTAATCTTGTTAACAAGATTAATAAATTGCTCACGATCATCGAGTTGAATATGACCTTGAGCTCGAACTTTCTGCTTAATTTGCTCTATGTCTGAATTTGCCATGAGCTCTTTTACAACTTGTTCGTTAACTTTAACCCAAGCATCTTCAAACTCTTGAACATCCCAAGGAGCCTGATGTATGTCGTTGTTTGTATTTTCTTCCATAAAACAATATCAAGCCCCACCTAATAAAAGATGAGGCTTGTTTACAATTAATTTTGATCGCGTTTGATTTTCAATTTATCAGCAATCTTTTCGTAACGCTTAACATCTTCACCTTTTAGGTAACGAAGTAAACGACGACGATTTCCTACCATTTTTAGAAGGCCACGGCGAGAGTGATTATCTTTTTTGTGAATTTGCAAATGCTCACTAACTTGTTCAATTTCTTTTGTTAGTACAGCGATTTGTACTTCTGGAGAACCAGTGTCATCTTTGTGCACTTGGTACTTCTTGATAATCGCATCTTTGTCTTTTTTGCTTAACATATACTTCCTTTCTTCATCGCTTCAATTTGCATGGAACGATTCACGACGCGGGCAGTATATTCCTGCGCGTGGTTAATTTATGTTTGAATTATATAATAAATCCAATTATTTTGCAAGTCAGGGTTATATTTTTTTAAGCATGTCTATTCTAAATAGACCTGGCAAATGAAGCATGTCTTCATGAGAAATTATATAGTGTTTACCATCGCTAAAATTTCTATCTAACGAATAAGACATTCTATCTTTATCCATACCATCCTTTTTAAAAACAAAAGGTTCGTTTTCGTAATGAGAGATCCTATCTTTTCCGCTAGTATCAGACAGATAAACTTCTTCAAATTCTTCTGGATAATTTAAATATTCTTCATGCCATTTTTTATTTTGTGGACTTACAAAATCATAATTATTTTTTTGAAGCCACCTAATTACGTCTGGTTGTGAAGTTGCGGCACCTATATGGGTTAAGTCAATATATTTTTTATCCGCCAAATTTTTCATATAAGTTTCTGATTGCTTCAAAAACTCTGTCCCAGAAATTCCCAACTCTCCCGTATGTACTAATCTGTGAGATAACATCCACTCTCCAGAAGAATCATACTTAGCATCTCTCATAAATATCACGTTAGCAATTTTCTGCTTTTCTGGATCTGTTATTTGCATCTCGATTTGAATCAGACCATCTTCTTTATTATGCAAATAAATTACATAATCGTATCTATTATAACTTCGATGCAATAACACTTTCTGTGATGGCATAGAAAATGCGTCTTTGGACACAATAGCTTTCCATACTGAGTCTAATTCTTCACTGGAAAAAGGCTCCATTAATTTCTCCTTTATTTCGGAGAACTTATTGTATTCTGGATTTACTCCAATACCTTCAGGTCTATTCATACAAAAATTATAGCAAAAATGGCTCGTCTTTACCCTTGTCGCACAATCGAACGTTTTACGGCGCGTGTTCATGGTATACTTTAAATAGAATCAAGCAACTAAAGGCAAGCCTTCTAAAATATCTGAAAGGTCTATAAATATGCCAAAAGTAGAAACAAAATCAACAAAAGCTGAAGTTAATCCTAAGGAAACAAGAAAAGCCACTCCCCTAGAAAAGTGTATACGGGAGTTCTTAGAGTACTGTGAGATAGAAAGAAATCGTAGTCTATTAACTGTTCGCAACTATGCACACTACCTTGCCCGCTTCGCTGAGTTTGCCATCTCCGACGGAATCACCAAACCAGAACAAATAACCTTAGAAGTTATTCGTTCTTTCCGTCTATATTTAAATCGCTTTACAGACGAGGTCTCAGGCCGCAGTCTTAAATTGGTTACTCAAAACTATCACGTAATAGCATTGCGTGCTTTTTTAAAATACTTGGCGAAACGAGACATAGACACTTTGTCTGCAGAAAAAATTGAACTTGCCAAAACTCCTGCACGAGAAGTTGAAGTTATTACTATTGATGAAATAGAACGCATAAAAGATGCCACTGCCCAAGAAGAAGACGAACTAAAAAGATTACGCGACAAAGCAATTATGGAACTACTTTTTTCAAGCGGAATTCGTGTTTCAGAACTTGTGCAATTAAAACAGAATCAACTCAACTTTGACAGAGGTGAATTTACTGTACGCGGTAAAGGAGATAAGCTTCGTTTAGTTTTCATGTCTGATGATGCAATTAAGCTACTCCGTGAATATATTAAAAAACGTGATGATAACTCCCCTGCCCTATTTGTAAGTCACAGCAATATAGGAAACTCTGTCACAAAACAAATGGAATCTATTGGTAAGAAGTCTGACCAACACACTGCCGCAGGTTTAACAGCTCGTTCTGTTCAAAGGATCATAAAAAAATATGCTGCGCTTGCAGGGATTATGCATAAAGTAACTCCGCACATTTTCCGACACGGATTTGCAACTGACCTACTTCAAAATGGTGCAGACATTCGAAGTGTCCAGACTTTGCTAGGCCACGCTTCTATTACTACAACTCAAATCTATACCCACGTAACAAACCAACAGCTTCGCGACGTTCACAAGAAATTTCATCATAAGAAATAATTCTTAAAATTTACAACTTGACGCCCCCAAATGAAAGAATATAATTAGACTTAGTTCTAATATTTCGACATCCCCAAGGAGGACATGGATTGTGAAAAAAACTACTTTGATCGCGTTAATTTGTGTTGCGTTGTTGTTTTCGATTTTCAGCACTCTCAATGGCCATTGCCAGGAAACAACAATCACAACGGTCGAAACGGAAAGAAAACAGGAGAAGAAAAAGAAACCCCTGTTCTGGACTTTCAGAAATGATTCTGGATACGTCAACTCATTCGAAGCTCCTAACAGTATTGGCTTGATAGAAGGCGGGGTTATTTACAACCAATCCCTCATTCAAGCAAATCTTGAAACGAAGAAGCACGCCAAGTACACATTTCGAATTGGCGTAAGCTTAGCAGTACCGAAAGATCGAAATTTTTCAAACAGCTTCGGCGCTGTAGAGCTCTCTGCAACACGGAAGCTTCGGGAGTTCGACATCTCTGCTGTTGGCAGTTTCTACAAGTCGGAAAATTTTTCGTACGCGACTGTCGGCGGCGAGATTAGCAAAACCTTCCTGAATAAGGAACATAGTAGCATTAAACCGTTCTCCAACTTGAGTTGGTATGTTCCAACTGAATCTAGCAACAACTTTGTGAAATCTGGTCTTGTATCCAGGTCCGGCGTTGAAATGAACACCGAGTTCCGAAAAATTGAGATGGAATTTGGTGGACAATTTATTGCCGACACTGGAGCACTCCTTTCTGGGCGTAGATTTTCATTCAAAGCTGATGCAATTTGCTTGTTCCCTCTTCTGGGTTTACGAGTCGGCCCTCGAATTGGATACTCCCATTTATTTAACCAACCTCATCATTTCGAGGGGATGGAAAAAAATAAAATCCAGTACGGGTTTATGTTCAGAGTTGGAAAATAATTTTCACGAGCTAATTTAGTCAGTGGCATGCAAACGCAAGCCACTTTTTTATTTATCAATTTTCAGTTAAAATATGAGTTATGGCTAAGAAGAATGCAGGAAAAACTACAAAAGTGAATGATAATAATTTTTGGGCAAAATCTAAAAAACCAATGTTTGTTCTCGCACCAATGCATGACGTAACAGATGCGGCTTTTCGACAGATTATTGCAAAGTACGGAAAACCAGATGTGTTCTACACAGAGTTCGTTTCAACAGAAGCTTTGGTTTCTGAAAAAGGTCACGACAAAGTCATGCACTATTTAAAATTCTCAAAAACTGAACATCCAATTGTTGCGCAGATTTTTGGAAGTGATCCACTAAAATTCAAAGAAGTTTCAAAACTTATTCAAGATTTGGGATATGATGGTGTAGATATTAACATGGGTTGTCCAGAAAAAAATGCTGTTAAAGGTGGTTCATGTGCTGGACTATTTAGAACTCCTGAACGTGCTAAAGAAATTATTTTAGCTTGTAAAGAAGGTGCGCCAAAGATTCCTGTTTCTGTTAAAATTCGCATTGGTGATACAAATATAAATTGGGAAAATTGGATTTTGAAACTTTTAGAAGCAGAGCCAGCAGCAATTGCCATTCATTTACGTACTCGAAAAGAAATGTCTAAAGTAGATGCACATTGGGAAGAGATGCCGAAAATAATCAAATTCATTAATGAGCACACTACTCTAGAAACTCGTCCTGTTATTTTGGGTAATGGTGATGTGAAAGACATAGAGCACGCACAAGCTCTTGTAAAAGAAACTGGCTGTGATGGTGTTATGTTAGGAAGGGCAATTTTTGGTAACCCGTTTTTGTTCAACGTAGGGCGTTCAGAAGCAAGCGGCAATCCCCCATCTTTAGAAGAAAAACTTTCAGTCTTACTTGAACATACAAAACTCTATGAAAAGATGTTTGATGGAATAAAACCTTTCGACATAATGAAACGCCATTTTAAAGCATACGTAGCTGGTTTTACTGGTGCTGCTGAAGTTCGAAATCAATTATATGAATGCAAAAATGCAGATGATGTTGAAAAAGTGATTAAAAATTTCTTAGCTCAACCACTTGCCAAAAATTAAAAAATTCATTAAAATATAGAAGTTAAATTGAAATGCGCACCCGTAGCTCAGCTGGATAGAGCGTCCGCTTGCGGAGCGGGAGGTCATAGGTTCGAATCCTGTCGGGTGCACCAGCCTAATATTTAAAAAAACGCCATCAGGCGTTTTTAGTTTTTTCTATGGTGCCCCCGCGTGGAATCGAACCACGAATAGCGGCTTAGAAGTCCGCAGTTATATCCATTTAACTACAGGGGCATGCTTCTACCCCACGAATTAGATTCAATATAAGATTTTCTACGATGGCAATTAGCACATCTAATCTCACATTTTACTATCTCGCGTTGTATTGTTAACCATGAATAATGTCCAGATAATAATTTTGAAACATCCTTAAATTTATCCTTACCATTAACATGGTCAAATTCTAACACAATTGGATCATTTTCTCCACAATCAATGCACGATTGAGTAGACAAGAACTCAAATAGCTGTGCGCGAACTCTTTGTCTATGTCTTTTCTGCGCAGCATATAAATCTTCTCGTCTTTTATAAGGCATAAAAGGATTATATCATATGGTTCTAACCCTATCAATACAAAATAAAAAATAAATGATAAGATAATAGGGTCACTGGTTCGATCCCAGTCGGAGCCACCACTAAAACTTAAACATGAGTAAATCTAAAATTATTTTTTATAGCTTACTGCACGCACTCGGTGTGCTTGCATACATAGTTGCTATTGGTTTATTTATTCAAGCACTTAATACTATACTCCCAGGACCAGATGGTTTTGGAACAATCATTCCCGTCCTTCTACTATTAGTATTCTCCGCCGCTGTTATGGCGATTTTAGTTTTTGGCCGTCCAGTCTATCTTTTTTTGAACGGGATGAAAACCGAATCAATTTATTTTCTTGGCTACACCATGATCTGGTTATTAATCATTATTATCGTCGTATTTTCACTTTTTGTTACTTACTATAATTCTCACCCATATACGTCTATAACGTTTTAATACTTAACTATAAATGCAAGAACGCGTACAAAAATTTCTAAGCTCAGCAGGAATTGCTTCTCGTCGAAAGGCTGAGGAGTTTATTAAATCTGGCCAAGTTTCTATTAACGGTCATCGTGCCAAGCTTGGTGACAAAGTTGATCCTGAAACAGATGAAATAAAAGTTTATGGGAAAATTGTAAATAAACCCGGCCAAAAACTTACACGCAAAATATACATCGCAATGAACAAACCAAAAGGTGTTGTTGTAAGCAAGTCCGATCCAAACGGTCGCAAAACTGTTTTCTCATTACTTCCAGATGACCTTCGCAGCAAAGTCCACAATGTTGGACGTTTGGATTACGATACCGAAGGATTGCTTATCCTTACTAACGATGGGGATTTAACTCAACAACTCGCACATCCTAAATACGAGCACGATAAAGAATACGAAGTTATTCCAGATGCTGTCCCAAAACCAACTCAACTTGAAAAGCTCCGTTCAGGAGTAGAACTCCCAACAGGACTTACGTCCCCTGCTAAAGTTAAACAACGTTCCGGAAAAGTTTATATTACCGTACATGAAGGTAAAAAAAGACAGATTCGTCGTATGTTCCAAGCAGTAGGACTTGGAGTGGTAAATCTAAAACGCATTCGAATTAATAAACTAGAACTTCCGAAAATTGAACCTGGGACTTACATAGAAATAAAAAAGTCGGATATTCTTTAATCTAAAATTTATGTTTTCAAAAAGAAACATTTCTGTTCTTTCTGTTTTGGTAATTGTATCCATAGGTGGATTTTTTCTTTACAAAAGACAGCAAACATTACCCAACCCTACTCCTAAAGTAGGAGTTACTTACAATACCCCAGACGAAAAACCAAGTGATAACCAAACGAACACATCTACTGCGAATTCATCAACTGGCAAAACAAACTCCGATGTTTCAAACACAATCCCCGCTTCTCTACTAATTAAAGTTCCATTCACAACCCAAGCGCCAACAGCAAATTGGGATGAACTCCACAACGAAGCCTGCGAAGAAACCACAGCAATTATGGCAAACGCGTATTTCAACAAAATTCCCAACCTCACTGCAGAAACTGTAGAAAAAGAAATTGCAAAACTCACTGAGTGGCAAGATACCAACCAAGGATTTCATTTAGACCAAACTTCGTTAGAAGTAGCAAAGATGATAGAATTGGTTTACGGTTTAAAAACAGAGCTGAAACCTCTTGAAGAAAATACTATTAAAAAAGCACTTACTGAAAACAAATTAGTTCTTGTTTCATTCAACGGTAGACTACTTAAAAATCCGCATTTTAAATCCCCTGGCCCAATTCATCACATGTTAGTTATTACAGGATGGAATGCAGATAATTTTATAACTAACGACCCAGGCACAAAGTTTGGAGAAAATTACCAATACAAATACGAAACACTTTATTCTGCAGCAGCAGATTGGGATCATACTACAAATACCGTTGACGAGACAAAAAAAGAACTCATCATCATTTCAAAATAATTAATCTAACCCAAAATTATGCGCTTACTTTGGAACTATTTAAAAAACTATAAAGGATTACTGAGCGGTGCTTTAGTATTAGCAACAGTAAACCAAGTATTCTCTTTGGCTGACCCTCAGATTTTCCGTATAATCGTAGACAAATATGTATCAAACTATGACAAACTAAGTAGGACAGATTTCTTTCAAGGAGTAATTTTGCTTTTACTTGCTTCTATTGGAATTGCTTTTATTTCTCGTGTTGCAAAAAACTTTCAAGACTATTACACCAACGTTACTACTCAACGTCTTGGAGCTAAAATGTATGCTGACAGTGTGACTCATTCATTCTCACTCTCATACTCTGTGTTTGAAGATCAAAGATCTGGAGAGTTCCTTTCTAAATTAACTTCTGCTCGCAATGATTCCCAAAAGTTTTTAAACTTTGCCATAGGCTTGCTATATGTTTCTGTTATTGGAATTTTATTTGTTCTAGTGTATGCAACAATAGTTCACTGGATTGTTGGTTTGATGTTTTTTCTAACCATCCCTACCCTTGCAGTTTCTAGTTACTACATCACTCGAAAAATTAAATCTGCTCAAACTCCAATTGTGGCAGAAACTCAAGCACTAGCAGGTTCCACCACCGAGACATTGCGCAATGTTGAACTAGTTAAATCACTCGGTCTAGAAGGTCAGGAAATTAAACGTCTAAACGATACTAACTCTGCAATACTAAAACTTGAGTTAAAAAAAGTTAGATTAATTCGTCTATACAGTTTTTTACAAGGTACAATCATTAATGGAATTCGTGCTTTGATGTTGTTAGTGATGTTGTACTTAATTTTTGAACGTAAACTTACTGTTGGTGAATTTTTCACTCTGCAAATTTATACTTTCTTCATCTTCTCACCACTTGGCCAACTTGGAGATGTTGCTACTAGTTACGGAGAAACCAAGGCTTCATTAGAAAAACTTCAAGAAATTCTAGACCAACAGCCGGACAAACAACCAGAAAACCCAAAACCTGTTGGAGCCATTAAAGATATTACTTTCGACAATGTTTCATTCGGTTATAGTACTGGCAACACTCATGCACTACACAATTTGAGCTTAAACGTAAAAGCAGGAAAAACAATTGCATTTGTTGGACCATCTGGAAGTGGTAAATCTACTACCATTAAGTTAACGGTTGGTTTGTATCAACCCACTGAAGGTAGAATTTTATTCAATGGTGTACCGAGCAATGAAATTGATTTAGTTTCATTAAGAAACAGAGTTGGTTTAGTTGCACAAGACACCCAACTTTTCTCTGGAACAATTCGCGATAATTTACTCTTTGTTAAACCAACAGCGACAGACGAAGAATGCGAATCAGCATTGCATTCTGCAAGCGCACATAGTTTACTCGAACGTGGCGGTGAAGGTTTAGACACCAAAATCGGTGAAGGTGGTTTGAAACTTTCTGGTGGCGAAAAACAACGTTTGGCTATCGCCCGTTCACTACTTCGAGATCCAGATATTTTAATTTTTGACGAAGCAACTTCTTCTCTCGATTCAATCACAGAAGAATCCATAACTCAAACAATAAAAGAAATTGAAAAATCTCGTCCAAACTTAATTCGCATTTTGGTTGCTCACAGACTTTCTACTGTTGTGCATGCTGATACAATCTATGTATTAGAAAAAGGTAAACTTGCAGAACAAGGCACTCACGATGAGCTCATTGCGAAGAATGGTTTGTACTCTGCGCTATGGAGACAGCAGGTTTCAACTATATAATTCGTATTTTAAAAACACTGGCATTGCCAGTGTTTTAAATTTTCAATTTACTTCTTCTGATCCTTCAAAGTTTGAATGTCTTCCATTAACTTTTGAATGTATGTTTGTAATGTATTTAGTGTTTTCATAGTCGCGGCATCGTGAAGATCATCTTCTTCATTGTCTTTTTCAATCTCTTCAACGTCTTCTTGCATTTCGTCTACGTCTTCCTGAATTTCATCAATATCTTTTTCAATACCTTCAACGTCTTCCTGAATTTCATCAATATCTTTTTCAATACCTTCAACGTCTTCAGCGATCTCTTCAATGTCTTCCTCCACGTCTGCCAAACTGCGAGTGTTTTTGTTTACCGACATTTGAATAAACAATGCCAAATAAATTGCTTCCAAAGAAACTGCAGTTGTAAGAATTAATAGCACTGAGTCGAATTCAACACCAAACAGAACTAATGCAAAAGCAGAAATAAACAATATGGTATGAACAAAAATTGAAGCTGGCGAACCAACCCACTGAGTGAAACGTTCTGATATAGTTTCAACTGAATTTGTTTTTTTAGAATGTTTTATCGACATATATGAACAATTATAGCATTTAATCTGATATAATACATGTATGGACTTAACTGGTCTGAAACAAAATTTTAAAGGCGAAATTACAACTCACGAAGCAAGCTTAGAAGAATTCAGTCGCGACGCGAGTATTTTTCAAATTGCTCCAACAGCTATCGCCTTCCCACGTGACACAACAGACATCTGTGAGTTAGTTAAGTATGTAACATTACACAAAGCAGAACAACCAGAGCTTTCCATAACAGCTAGGGGTGGTGGAACAGATATGACAGGTGGAAGCATTAATGACTCAATTATTTTAAAGATGTCTCGTACTCTGAATGGGATTTCTAACTTAACAGAAACAAGTGTTGTTACCGAGGCAGGTGTTATGTTCCGCGACCTTGAAGTCAAACTTACTTCGCACAATAGAATGATGCCCGCCTACCCTGTTTCTAAAAACTGGGCTGCGGTTGGTGGAATGGTTGGTAATAACGCCGCTGGGGAAAAAACATTAAAGTACGGTCAGGTCAAAAATTTTGTACAAGAGCTTGAAGTCGTTCTTTCTGATGGCAAAGTTTACACCATAAAACCTTTGAGTGAACAAGAACTAAAAGCCAAAATGGCACTACAAAACTTTGAAGGTAAATTCTACAGAGAGATATATGAGCTAATTCAAAGTAACTATAAAATTATTAAAGAAGCCAAACCGACAACATCTAAAAATTCATCTGGGTACTATTTGTGGGATGTTTGGGATGGAACAACCTTTGACTTAACCAAGCTTTTCGTAGGAAGCCAAGGTACATTAGGAATTATTACTAAAATCAAGTGGCGGATTGTTCCAATTGAAAGACACAGCAAACTAGTTGTCTTCTTCCTGTCTGAAATTAAAGATCTAGGTCAAATCGTTTCGCACGTGAAGGAACTTCGTCCAGAAAGTTTTGAGATTTTTGATGAACACACAATTAAACTTGCATTGAAATATTTGCCTGAAATAATTGAGAAGATGCGCAAAGGTTACAACCTGTCTTGGCTTAAATTACTTTGGCAATTCTTACCTGAAATTTGGATGTCTCTTTGGGGAGGACTACCTAAAATTGTTTTACTTGCAGAATTCAGCGGTGAAGATGAAGCCAGTGTAATGAGACAAGCGCAAATGGCAGAAAGCAATATTCGCGAATTCTTTAATCTCCCAACGCATATTACAAAAAGTTTTGAAGAATCTCAAAAATATTGGACCATTCGACGAGAGAGTTACAACTTGTTAATGAAACACAATGCCCGCAAACTTTCCGCACCTTTCATAGAAGACATAATTGTCCACACAGATCAACTGCCAATTTTCTTACCACAGTTAGACGCAATTATCGCCAAATATCCTGACTTTGTCTACACTATTGCGGGTCACGCCGGCGATGCCAACTTCCACGTCATTCCCCTAGTAGATGTAAGCGAAGAAAGACATCGCGAACAAATAATTCAAATGAGTAACGAGGTTTTTCAATTAGTGAAAGATTTTCGAGGTTCTATGAGTGCTGAACATAATGACGGAATTGTCCGAGGTGCATTTCTTGAATTTATGTTTGGACCCAAGATTTACGAACTTTTCAAACAAACAAAGCACATCTTTGACCCATTAAACATCTTCAATCCTCACAAAAAAACGGATGCAACTCTAAGCTATTACGCTGACCATATCCGACACAGATAACACACTTGCCAAAATCAAACTTTTGTGATAAAATAATAAAATGAAAACTCAACCAAAGACTCAGACAAAGACTGATGCCAATAAATTAAGTGGCACACTGACAAACAGTAGCGGTCGTAAAACTTTTGATGATTTAGGGATTGCACCAAAATTACTTAGCATTCTCAAACAGCATAAATTTGTTACTCCTACACCAATTCAAGAACAATCAATCCCTCCTGCACTTTCTGGAAGTGACTTAATGGGGATTGCTCAAACAGGAACCGGTAAGACTCTTGCCTTCGGAATTCCAATGATCCAACGCCTTGCCGAACACAAAGGGAGTATTGGATTAGTAGTTCTTCCAACTCGCGAACTTGCTTTGCAAGTTAACGAAACACTAAAGAAAATAGGAACATCTATCGGTTTAAAAACCGCTATTTTAATTGGTGGTGAAAACATCGGCCGCCAACTTATGGCGCTAAGAAAAGAACCGCACATAATAATTGCTACCCCAGGACGTTTAATTGATCACTTAGAAAAGAAAAGTGTAAACCTTTCTAAAACTAGAGTTTTAGTTCTTGATGAAGCTGATCGCATGTTAGACATGGGATTCGCTCCTCAGATTAAAAAAGTACTAGAAAGTGTTCCAAAAACTAGGCAAACAATGTTGTTCTCTGCGACGATGCCTCACGAAATAGTAAAGATTGCAAATTCATATATGCAATCCCCTCTTCGTGTTGAAGTTGCTCCAGCAGGACAAGCTTCCGCTTCTGTGTCTCAAGAAATATTCTTCTTAGACCGTGGCGAAAAACTTGCTCTACTTAAAAAGATTTTAAGTGAATACAAAGGTACTGTTTTAGTTTTCTCTCGTACTAAATACGGAGCAAAAAAGATTGCGCGCGATGTTCGTGCCATGGGTATTAACTCAACCGAGATTCACTCAAATCGTTCTTTGAATCAACGTCTTGAAGCATTAAAAGGTTTTAAAGATGGTAAATACCGCGTCCTAGTTGCTACAGACATTGCCGCTCGTGGAATTGATGTAACAGGAATTGAACTTGTTTTAAACTACGACTTGCCAGACCAAGCAGAAGATTATGTACACCGTATTGGTCGTACAGGGCGTGCAAGCATGAAAGGTCATGCAATTTCTTTCGCTACTCATGATCAAAAACGCGACGTTAACATAATTGAACGATTGATCAAAAAAGCATTGCCGGTTTCCCAAACTCCTAAATTAGAAAGACTAGCATCTACTACTCTACCTAGCGATAGAGACGACCGAGGTCTTCGTGGTAATCGTGGTTCACGTCCAAGCTTTGGCGGGCGTCCAAGTGGTCGTGATTCACGATCTAGTGGTGGCCGTCCTACAGGTGATGGCAAACCAAGCTTTGGTGGCAGACCAAGCAGTGGCCGTGGTTCACGTCCAAGCTTTGGTGGCCGTCCAAGTGGCAGACCATCTTCTGCTCCAAGCTCTGCTTCTAGTTACACCAAACGTTCAAGCTATGGACAACGATCTAGCTCTCCAACTTCAAAACCAAGCTCACAAGGACGTTTTACAGCACCAGCACCAAGATTTTCTTCACCTTCTAAACCTGCTGGATCTAGACCTGCTGGGGCAAGTAGAACAAATAAAAATGCCAATACAGGGGCTCGTGGTAGAAATAAGAAATGGTCAGAGTACGAGCGCGGTCGCAAACCAGCGCCTGCATCACTGAAAAAGATATCTCCAAGTTCAAACGGTTTCTTCATGAGCAAAAAGTCGTACGACGAAGATTAAATTCAAAAAGACACTATATTGACGTAGTGTCTTTTTTTTCGCTATAATACTCTTGGATTTAATAAGAATTTACATCCTATCTGACACAGCAGATATTTTGCCTATTACCCTGTGCAAGGGTTTTTATTTTAGTCCAAAACTAAATATGGTGGCCGTAGTTCAGTGGTAGAGCGCCGCTCTGTGGCAGCGGATGTCGCGGGTTCGAATCCCGTCGGCCACCCCATCAAAACACATCTGTTAATAGCAGGTGTTTTTTGTTATATTAATACTATGAACTTCACTAATGAATTTTCTTTTCTATTAAAACCATCCAATCATGGAATTGGAGTATTTGCAGTACATGATATTGATAAAAGAACACATTTGAAACTGTTTGGGCAAGAAAATAGTTTATCTCAGAGATCAATAGAACGTGAGGCAAAAGATATTCCTGAGATATTCCAGCAATACTGTATGAATAGAGGTGATAAATTAATTTGTCCTAAAGATTTTTCGGCGATGCCTGTTGGGTGGTACTTAAATCACTCCCAAGATGCAAATACATTTCGAGATGATGATTATAAATGGTACGCCAGACGAGATATTAAAGCTGGTGAAGAAATTCTGATAAACTACAACATCCTTGAAGAACCACAGGAAGCACGTGAAGACTTCTACAAATAATAGTTGTCACATCCCCCACTATGCCACCCCATTTAAAAACCGCCTAACTAGTAAGGCGGTTATTTGTTATAATTTAAATATGCGAATTCTAAAAATTGTTTTAATTACGCTAGCTATATGCATGGGATTACCTATTTTACTTTTTGCGCTAGTAAAGATTGCGCCTGGACCGACTATTGCTATAGTATCATTCTTTAAGTACACTTTTTCACCTACCTATATGGATACTAAAGAAATCAATCAAGGTTCTGTGGGATATGTTTGTACACAACAGATCAAAGTAAAAAAATCTTTTGAAAAAGTTGGTCATATGGGCGGTACTGCTTACGAATTACTTTACAATCCAGTCAACCTGATTGATTTTAATAAATATTGCAAAATGAGTTGGATAGAATAACAGTTGCACTTCTTCCACCACCCCACCCAAATAAAAAAACCGCCATTAGGCGGTTTTTTCTATCTAGTAACAATGAGCCAAAAAAGAATGAATCCACTGATTAAATTTATATACGGGAAATACCAATACAGCTTCTCAATCGCATACTTAGGTTTTGAACTTAAGGAAAATAAAGGCAAGAACACGTACACTAATCCTATCGCTACTATGACTAGCATTGCATTGCCAGTAAAACTCATACTTAGTAAAATCAAAACTAAACTTGCTAACCAAACCAGTGACGAAACAAATAGCGATTTTCTGAATCCAAAAAACATCGCGCTGGTATTTAGCCCTGCTTTTGTATCTGCTTGAATATCTGGAATTGCACTATAAAAATGCATTCCTGCATTCCACAAAATGACTGCAAAGAAAACTTCCCACGACACTGACTCGCCTGTTAAGAATATGTATATGAACAAGCCTGGAAATGCGTAATAACCATTGCTTAATGAGTCCACCAGCCTTCGCGCCTTAAAACGTATTGGAGGAGTACTGTAAGCATAGCCAATGAACCAAAAGCTTACCCAAACTGCTATGGCTAACCATATATTTGGATTAGCTACCCCTTGTTGCCAAATGTAATAAACACCAAAGAAAGCGAATACCCAAACTGTATAAACACTATACTTCAACCAGCTTTTATCTTCCGGTGCAAGCCTGTACTCCTTACCCGTCAGTTCATCTTTTTTTGCGTTATGCTGATCTGTATCAAAGTCGTAGTAATCGTTGATTCCATAAATAAAGTAGTTTCCAAAAATCAAAAAGATAAACAGAAAGATCCAAAATGCTGGGTGGGTAAATAAATCCAAAGATAGTGTTTTATTATACGCCGCCGCAGAACCAAAAAGAAATGGTCCAAGTAAATAAATCCAAAACCTTGGGCGAGATATTTTTATTATTTTTTGTAACATCATTTTACTCGAGTAATTAATTGCTCTACTAAATCTTGCATTATACTTTTTTGTTTAGTACTAAACGGAAGTTTTCCTAAAATATCTAACGCTATTAATTTCTGGGAATTTAATTCTGTTTTCGCAAGCTCAGGCAAATTGTACTGCTCCATAATTTGCAAAACCCATTTTTTGTCTTTTGAATTAATAGTCTTGTGGTTATTGTACAGCTCGCGAAGCTTCTTTGCATCTTGTTTATTCGCTACTTTTAAAGTAGTAAAGTAAAACCAAGTTTTTTTCCTTTCTACAATATCTCCCCCAACAGATTTCCCAGTCTTTTTATGATCTCCAAAAATTCCTAAATAGTCATCTCTAAGTTGGAAAATTATTCCCAAAGATTTAGAAATTTCATATACCAACTTTTCTGTTTTCGCGTTCATCTTCCCTGCTAAAGTTAGCCCGGCAAGAATTGGTAATCCGAAAGTATATCTACCGGTCTTTTGCTCATAAATACGCAGACAATCTAATTCATTTACTGCATGCATTGTACCTGTATCTAAGTCGTCCATCTGACCAAGTCCAAGCAGAGCCATCTCACTACTAAATAACGAGAGCAACTGATTTTGTACTGCAACATTCTTTAGCTTGGCAAACTGTCCAATTGCCATAAAATACCCAATAATTCCAATGCAACTAGCCATGCCTTCACCATAGTGCAAAGCTTCTTTCTCAGACAGCTTTTTTGCCATTTGGCTATATTGATAGTGCATCGTTGGTAAACCACGACGCTTAGAATCTCTATCTATAATATCGTCATGAATTAAAATACCTGAATGCATTATTTCTAAAGCTGTTCCAATTTTAATTGCATCCTGCTCTACATTATTTTTCCCATCCCCTGCTGATAGCATGACCAAGAGACCGCGAATCATTTTACCTGGCAAAATAAATTTCTCAAATCTATTTAAGGCTGATTTACTCCAAACGTAATCGGCTTGAGATGTTTTTTTTAATGCACTAATAGTAGAAGTAATTTCTTTTTCAAGAAGAATTTTTTTTGTTTTAAAATAAGGGTTCATGGTTTAGATAAATTGTTTTAAGGTTGTTAAAATAGCTCGAAGTTTTGTAGGTTTAATTTTCTTTTTCCAAATTTGCAACGGATCTTTTTGAACTTCATCTATAGTATAGTCAAACATTTCTACTGCCGCTTTAATTGGAATTAGATACTGTCGCGGAATATATTTAAACCCTTGCTCTGCCTCCTCCCGCCATTTTCTGTATCTGCTGATCTGAAAATTGATGAATTTTTTAAACTGCTCTGGGTGTTCAACTGCGTCTTGTTCAGACAAACTTTGTAAACCAAAAGTAGTTAAGTCTTCTGTTGGTAAATACTTTCTACCAAAAGATACATCTTCTGCAACATCTCGAATCATATTCATAAACTGAAAAGCTTTTCCTAACTTTTGTGCGTACTCAAAACTTTCTGGGCTTAGCTTTAGAATTTTAGACATCATTAAACCAATAACCTCTGCTGAACCATACATATACTTTTCAGTTTCTTGTATTGTTAAGTAATCAGTCTTTTGTAAATCCATCTCCATTGATTCAAAAAAACTATCTACCCACGATTGCTCAAAGTGACACTTTCTTTGCAGTTCAATAAAGTCATCTACTACCAAAGAGAGTTCAAAGTTACTATGCTGATTAACAGTTTTACTTGAGTCACCAGAAGTGAGTTTTTCTAAATATTCATTTTTTAAGTTAAAATATTCTTCAGATTGTTGGGGAATATTGTCTACAAAATCATCAAACACACGAACAAAAGCGTATAAACTAAAAACATCCTTGCGAATTTGTTTTGGAAAAAATAGACTAGCAGTAAAGAAAGTAGTACTTCCCTGCTTAAAAATTGTATAGCTACTTGTTTTGCTCATTATCTTCTGAGATATTTTTATGCGTTAATTCGCCTGAAATTAAAGCCATAGGCACGCCAATCCCTGGTTGTGTGTACTGACCTGCGAAATACAAATTGGCTACTTTCTTACTTTTCATTCTTGGTCTTAGCATGGCTGTTTGAAATAGCGTGTGACTTAACCCTAATGCTGTACCCTGAAATGCGTTATAATCTTTTGCGAAATCTACTCCTGTGAAAATTCGTTTTACTATAATGGAGTCAGCAAAAGTCTCACCAATTTCATTTTCCATATGAGATATAATCTTTTGTGCGTATTCTTCTCTAAACTCAGGTGTTTCAGAAAGACCGCTAGCTATAGGGACTAACACAAACAAGTTTTCTTTTCCCTCTGGTGCAACAGATGCGTCGGTTTGTGCTGGTGCACAAACATAGTACGACGGTTCAGTTGGCCAACTTGGATTATCAAAAATTGCATTAAAATGCTTTTCCCAATCGTTGCTAAGCATTAAGTTATGATGTTTTAAATTAGAAAGTTTTTTATTTAAACCTAAGTACAGAATGAATGCAGATGGTGCCATTGTGCGTTTCTTCCAGTAGCGCGTTGAATAGCTTTGATACTTCTTAGGCAACAATGCGGTCTCTATATGATGATAGTCGCCGTTTCCAACTACTACATCTGCATCGTAACCTGAATCGGTTGTTATGACTTTCTTTGCTACACCATCTTCTACAACAATTTCCTTTACTTCTGAGTTAAAGACAAATTTTGCGCCATAGCTTTCTGCCAACTTTTGAATAGCGATTGCCACTGAACTAAAACCACCATATGGATACCACACTCCTAAATTAAAATCAGCATGGTTAATAACCGAATACAATGCAGGTGTGTTACTTGGCGCTCCCCCTAAAAACACCATGCTATATTGCAAAACTTTTCGCAATCTTTCGTTTTTAAAAAATCGCTTCGTGAACTTGTCTAAGTTTTCAAACACATGCAACTTGCGACCTTCATCCATCATGCGTTTGTTGAAAAAGTCAAAAACTGATTTAAAATTTTTGTACAAAAACTGTGACATAGAAACATCATATTGATATTTCGCTTGTTCTAAATACTCAACTAATTTTTGACCTGCACCTGTTTCAAGAGATTCAAATAATTTAATGTTTTCATCTAAACTTGCTTTAATATCTAAAATATCATTTGGTCCAAAAAATATTCTATACGAAGGGTCAAGTCGAATAAGTTTATACAAGTCTTCTGGTTTTTTATTGAATTTAGCAAAAAACTTTTCAAAGGCATCTGGCATTAAATACCAAGAAGGACCCATATCAAAAGAGAATCCAGATTCTTTCCAAACCCGAGCACGACCACCGGACATATCATTTTTCTCAATCACAAGCACTTCATGACCATCTTTCGCCAAGAGTGCGGCGGAAGCTAGACCAGCAAAGCCTGCGCCAATAATTACTATTTTCTTAGAATTCATTATCATATTATACCGCATTAAATCGTTTTCAGCTAAACAATTGAGCAAAATATGGGCGAAATTATGAGCGAAATAAAGATTATTGGAATCACCCTTAGAATAACCTCTAAATAAGACAGGAAATCGCAAAATTAGTCATTTTTTGCTATTCTAATAGCACAAATAATAGACATATGCCCCGTATAATTACATTCAATATTGCTTGCCAACCTCTCACTCAAGAATTACTTCAGTTTTTTAAAAGTGTCTCGGCAGACATTATCTTACTTCAAGAAATTGAAGAATACGAAAAGGGATATACGAAAAAGACAGCAAAAAAATTTGGATACAATTCTGTCTATACTCCAGCAAGAGAGCTTCGGTCTTCAGGAACCCATGGTTTGGCAATTCTCAGTCATGGAAAAATTCACAACGTCAAAGTGCAAACTTTGCCTTTAAAAAATCTGCGACCTAAACCAAGAAATAGAATTGCAGTTCATTCCGACGTAATAATAGATTCCAATACTATCCAAGTCTGCAATGTTCATTTGGACACTCGTCTAAATCCAGAAGAAAGAGCTCACCAACTCTCCCCTGTTTTAAAGGAAATAAAAAGCCCAGCAATTCTTGCTGGAGATTTTAATACTGCCCCAATTAAATTTTACAAAAATTTAATGCCAATTGGACTTTCTAATCAGAAAGATCACATAGATTCAAGTTTGGAAGAACAAGGTTTTGAAACTAGTAATTCTTCAGCAGGAAGATCTTTCCGACTATTACCATGGCAACTCGACGCCATTTACCCCCTCAACTATAAGATTACAGGTTATGGTGTTTACAAAGACGTTAAACTCTCTGACCACTTCCCTGTTTGGGCAGACATAGAAGAACTAGAAAATCTAAACAATTTTTAATTGTTCCCAATAATATTGGGTTCCATCTCTAGTTCTATTCCAAAGCGATTTTGTACCTGACTCTGCGCAGTTTTAACTAGTTTCTCTAATTCTAAAAAAGTTGCAGATCCATCATTTACCAAAACCAATGCATTGTTTGAATAAAACTGTAAATGGCTAAACTCCTGACCTTTTAAACCAAGATTTTCTAGTAACCAACCCGCGCTCACCTTAAAACTTCCGTCATCCAAAGAAAAAGTTACAGCATTTGGGTAGTTCTTCTTCAACTCTGAATACTGCTCGTAGTTAATAATTGGATTTTTAAAGAACGAACCTACCGAGGCAATGTTTTTTGGATCTGGTAGTTTCTGTTGTCGAATTTCTAAAATAGCTTGGCGAATTTCTAGCAAAGTTGGTTTTGCTATTTTATTTTTTTCAAAATAGTTTGAAACTCCTGCGTATGCTGGAATTTTTGGTTCTGTTTTCAGCAGTTTAAAAGTTACTGAAGTAATTAGAAATTTACCTTTGGCTTCATTTTTAAAGATGCTGTCTCGATATGCAAACCGGCACTCCTCTTTCGTTAAGGTAATAAGTTTTCCTGTTGCAATTTCGTATGCCTCCAAAGATACCAATGCATCTTTAATCTCGGAACCATAAGCTCCGACGTTTTGAACTGGTGTGGCGCCAACGGTGCCAGGTATGCCAGATAGCGTTTCCACTCCCGAAAAATTCATTTCCACTGCACGCTTAACAAAGCTATCCCAAATTTCCCCTGCACCAACTCGAATACTCACACTGACATCTGTCTCCTCTATAACTTCAAAACCATGAATTTCTATTTTTAACACCAAAGCCTCTAATATTTCGTTATCTTTAAGTAAAACGTTTGAACCTGAACCCAATATAACAACTGGGACATTTATTTCTTTAGCAAAAGCATACGCTTCGTGTAAATTTTCTTCCTTCTCTACAACTGCGAAAAACCTAGCCTTTGGGCCCATACGGAACGTAGTATATTGTTTTAAGTCTACAAGCTCGCGAATGATCATATGGGAATTATATCATAGCTAATAGATATATCATTTGTGATATAATTAACTTATGCAAAAAGATCAAAAATCAAACTCTAAAAATGACCAAACTAAAATTGGGTTCTTTATTAAGTCACTTAGAGAACAACGAGGCTTAACTCAAGGAGAGTTTGCCAAAGCATTAAAAACCTCACAAAGTGCAGTTGCTCGCATGGAAAAAGGTGATCAAAACATGACCCTTGAACAACTAGCTAAAATTAGCGAGGTACTCGAACATAAAATTGTTTCTATCTCAGATTCAGTAGATTTTAAAATAGAAGGTGCGCGCAAGCTTTCTGGCACAGTCCAAACCAACTATTCAAAAAATGGATCAATTGGACTAATTGCCGCCGCGTTAATTAACGCAAACACAACAACTCTAAATGGAATTCCGCAAATAGAAGAAGTGCACAGAATCATTGAAGCACTACAAAGTATTGGTGTAAAAATTCGCTGGATAGAAAAAAATTCCGTTGAAATAACTCCTCCCAAAAAATATTCATTTAAAAATATAGACGAAAATGCTTTCCGCAGAATTCGTGTTGGACTATATCTATTTGGTGCTCTCGGAAAACAACTCGAAAAATTCTCCATCCCCCACTCTGGCGGATGTAAAATGGGCAAACGTACCATTTCTGCCCATGAACATGCACTAACCGCATTGGGTTTAAAAATTAAAACAACGGACAACTACTATGAAATTAGTCATGGTAAATTTGCTGGTGCTGACATAACTCTTCTTGAAGCTGGTGACACAAGCGCCATCAACACACTCTTACTTGCCGCTCAGATTCCTCAAAAAACAATTATCCGCTTTGCGCCTCCTAACTACCAAGTTCAAGAAGTTTGTTTTTTCCTACAGAAACTTGGCGTGCAAATAGAAGGAGTTGGTACAACCACTCTAACTATTACTGGAAAAGAAAAATTTAACGAAAAAATTGTTTACGAAAATAGCGAAGACCCTATTGAATCAATGATGTTTATTTCCGCTGCAATAGTTACTCACTCAAAATTAAAAATCACACGTTGTCCGATAGACTTTTTGCGACTTGAGCTTGAAAAATTAAAAGCAATGGGCCAAAAATTCAATCTCTCCAAAATATATAAAGCAAATAATGGATTCACAGATTTAGTAGATATTACAGTCTTACCTTCTAAGTTAAAAGCACTTCCAGATAAAATCCATTCACTTCCCTACCCAGGAATAAACACAGACAACTTGCCATTCTTCGTACCAATTGCAACACAAGCTGTAGGAACAA
Source organism: uncultured Candidatus Saccharibacteria bacterium (assembly GCA_964402965.1). Lineage (GTDB taxonomy): Bacteria > Patescibacteriota > Doudnabacteria > UBA920 > UBA920 > UBA920. The sequence goes on along the minus strand of CAYODY010000003.1, from coordinate 27,540 downwards.
CTTTAATTCACGACTGGATGTGGGAAAACAGGGCGATCTATTTTACAGAATTAAACAGACTTGGTGCTAAAGTTAATCTTGCTGATCCTCACCGCGCTTATATTGAAGGGCCGACAAAACTTACGGCGGCACAAGTTGTTTGCCCTCCCGCTCTTCGCCCTGCCATGATTATTTTAATAGCGATGCTTTCCGCAGAAGGAACGTCTACTCTGCGAAATGTCTATTCTATTAGACGAGGGTACGAAGAAATTGCCGATAGACTAAATTCCATTGGCGCAAAGATTACAGTAATCACCAGCGTTTAAACTTACGTTTAAACCCTCTTTGTGTTTAGGCTAAGCCTGGGAAAAAATCTGTTTTAATGTTTTTTCGAGCAACGCCTAATTCGCGTAGCATCTTTTTAAAAGCTGTAACCATGCCGTGTGAACCAGAAATATAGAATACGCGTTCTTTAAAATCTGGTACTTCAGCTAAGATCATTTCTTTATTTATAATTCCTTTGTAGCCTTCCCAATCTGTTGGTGCAACGTCTGTTAAAGTGTAAACAGTTTTTAAACCTATTTTTGTTTTGGCTTCATCAAATAATCTCCAATAAGCGACTTCGTCTACTGTTTTATTTGAATACATTAAAGTTATATCTCTTTTCTCTTTGGTATCCATTAAATACTTAACCATACTTCTAAATGGTGTGACTCCAATTCCACCAGCAATGAAGACAAGTTTTTGCTTGCGGTTCGATGGCAACACAAAATCCCCTGCCAATTGCGAACCCACTAAACTTTCACCTGGTTGCATTGAGAGCAAAGTCTGTTTAAAAGTACTTGGGTTTTCATAGAATTTTACACCTAAAATAGTTTTATTTTCTGTTGGTGAAGAAGCAATAGTAAAGTAACGACGGTTTCCTCTTGAATCTGTTTTTTTCTGACCCAAAGTCCATTCTAAATACTGACCAGCTTTAAATGCAAAAGGTTTGTCAGATTTAAAAACAAAATCGTAAGCTGAATCCCCTGCTTTTTGAATTCTCTCCAAAGTAAACACATGTCTACCTTTTGGACTAACAATATATGCAAATAGATTACCAACTAGCAAGGCCATTTCAGGTGTTAAAGAAAAGCTGCCAAATTTTGCTTGAGGAATAAACAAGGCTCCAACTAGAATTGCGTAGGCAATTCTTCCATCACGATTCGGTGGCATTGTTAATGGTTCTGTTAACATAATTCCAGCAAAAAATAGTAGTGAAGACAGAATTACAGAGTTATATAATATAGTGAGTACATTTCCACTTCCGAAAGTAATAACTACAGTACCAACAACAAAGGCAAGCAGAAAAGCAATGACTAAATCAAATTGTCTAAGTTTGCGAGCTAGTAAAAATCCACCGACAAAGACAAACCCAGTCATAACACTAGTACCAACCCACCATGTTGCAGAATGTGATGTAACCAACGCAATTGCAAACACAGCAAAGGCAGCAGGATTAAATAAATGTTTTTTACCTACATTGATTAAATATTTGGATCCCATTGCAGCAATAGCTAGTAAACCATAAAAAGGTAAAAATGAAATATACTCTCCACTGCTTGGTGGAGTAACTATTAATGCCAAAATTAACGCTGTTATGTAAACCGACTCAAAATTTGCTGGTACTCTAAAAAATTTCGCAAAGAGAAAATTCGCAAGCCAATTAAAAACAAGCAAAACTAACACAGAATAAATTAGAGCCAGTGGGTTAAAATGCAAAAAATCTAACGCGCTGAAAATAACTGCGACCCCTAACAGACCAATTAGCACATATAGAACTAAACGGTACATTGTAATTCTGTCTAAATATTTGTCTATGAAATTTAACATTTTATTATTTTAAATATTTATCAAACCCTGAAGTAAATGTTGCGATCCCTTTTGAGTCTATCATATACCCTTCAAAGCCCTGCAATCCTTCAATGAAATTTATTCCATCCAAACCCATAGCAAATGCAGAGGTGGCGAATCTATCAGCTTCGTATATATTCGGTCCAATCACGGTTATACTTGCAACGTCTTCCAATTTTTGTTCAGGATTAAATGGATTATATATATGTTGTCCTCTTTCATATGTTCCAGAAGTGGCAACTCCTTCATTTTTAACATGAACAACTTTAACAATTTCTGAAAGATTGAAAGGATTTCGAATACCAATTTTCCAAGGTTCACTAGAGTCGTATGGTTTTCTAACCTGTACATCGCCCCCAGCTTCAATGCAGTAATCTTTATGATCTGCACTATCTAAAATTTTACTTGCTTCGTGAATTGACCAACCTTTTACAAGTCCAGAAGGATCGATGCTTCCATCTGGTTTATGAATATCAAAATAATTCTTGGATTGTTTTTTAGTCAGTTCGGACAACTTAAAAATTAGTTGCATATCCTGACTTGCATCTTCTAGTTTTAACTCTGCACGATTAATCTTACTAATTTCACTAGTTTCTTTGTACGTGCTAAATTTTTCGTCCACATATTTAAAATAATCAAATACTCGGTTAAATATTTCTTCTGTTGGTGAATCCAGTATTTCAATTGAAATAGCGGTTCCCATGATTGCTTCTGTTAACTTCATTGGGCTTGCGCTAACGCTGATGTTAAAGACTTCACAAAAGCAGCGCTAGTGTAAGTTGCTCCAGAAACTGAGTTAACTTTTGCTGTTTGACCACTAATTGCTTCTGTGCGTAATTTTGGTAACGCAAAATTACTAATTTGCACAGAAGTACTACGGCTGTTAGGAAATTGTAAAAATTCAATTTTAGATAGCTTACCACTAGCAACGGTTGCACGTACCTGCACCGTTCCATAGTTAGCATCCGCTGAATTACCAGTGTAAACACCATCCTTAAATTTCCCAGTACTTACTGGTGGCGGAGGTGTTGGTGTAGGAGTAGTTTTTGGAGTTGAAGTTGATGAACTTGTCGAAGTATTTGCTGGAGTAGAAGAATTGCTCGCAGACTGAGAAGCAGAATTTGTTTTATCTACTGGTTCTGAACCAGCTGTTGCTGAAGTACCACCTTCCATTGCAACTTCATCTTGTTGCTTATTTAGGGGGTCATTCAGTGCTGCTGAACTCGCTTGTTGTGCATTGGATATAACTGCATTTCTTTGATAAACAATGTAAACAACAAAAAACGCTCCAACCCCTATTGATAGTAAAAATTTTTTCATGTTTTAGTGAATTACAGTACCTCTATTACTACAAATATAACGGTATGATATTTCAATTTGTTTCAAAATACGCCTTAATTATACCATTCTCTAGCATATATACCTATTTAAAATCTTTGAAACAATACTGTTATTTATTCGATATACCAGTTAGAATACTAGTATGAGTACAGAGCAAATTCGCGAATTAGTCAGTCATGTAAAAACTGGCGACCAAGATGCTTTTGCAAAAATATATGATGAGTTTGCTGATAGAATTTACGCCTTCATTCGAATTAAGACTGTTGGCGAAAATGAAGCAGATGACATTATGCAAGATGTATTTGTAAAAGCATGGCAAGGTTGCAGAAAAATTGAATTAAAAAATTTAAATTTTTCGGCATGGCTTTACAAAGTTGCATCAAATACAATCAATGATTACTATCGCAAGAAGTACAGGACGCCGAATATAGTATCCATAGACGAAGCTGTTGAAATCCAATCTAAAGACAGTCCTCAAAATAATTTATCTGAGCAATTCTCCAAAGATGAAATTCGTTTTGCGTTAGACAAGCTTCCAACTCACTATAAAGAAGTAATTGAATTAAGATTTTTTCAAAATTTGAATATAAACGAAACAGCACAAATAATGCGGAAAAACAGTATTACTGTGCGAGTATGGCAACACAGAGCAATTAAACAATTGGAACAGATATATAAAGACAATGAATAACTTAATTAAACAATTTTACGAAAATAACTCGCCAGCTAAATCTGTGCGTCTTTCGCAAACTAATAAAGAAAATATTAAAAATAAAATTATGTCCAAACTAAACAGTGAAGTAGATACAACAATTCCAGCATCAAATTGGCAACGAATTGCTTCTGTAATTCCAAGAAGTTATGTTCTACTTCCATTGCTTATCATATTATTTGTAGGTGGAACAACTTATGTTTCTGCAAGCGCATTACCAGGAGATGTACTCTATCCCCTAAAACGAAAAGTTGAAGAAGTGCAATTATTTATTGAGCCTACAATTCAAGGTAAAACTGAACTCAAAGTCAATTTTGCCAAACGTAGGTTAGAAGAACTTGAAGAACTAAAGCATAGAAGTTCAGATGAACAGAAAAAAGCGTTAGGAGCTAAAGAAGATGACGACAATCAGTTAGATGACAAATCTGGTGATTCATCTGACAAAGATGACAATGATGATAGCGATGACAGAAACAATGCAACAGTATTTGGAGCAAATCCCTTAGAACAAAAAGCAAAGCAGGAAGCAAAAGATGCTTCAGAATTTTTAAAGGAAACTCAAGAAGACCTTAAAAATGTTACTGACGATAAAGAGTCAAAGGAGATTGAAGATCAGATAAAAAACTTTGATGACGATGATGACGATAAATTTAAAGTCGAAGATGAAAGAGAATATGAAGTTGAATCTGAAGACGAAGACAACATAAAAACAGAATTAAAAATCCGCACAGAAAATCATGAAGAAGATGAAGACTAAACTCCCCAAAAACTAACATACTTAAACATCTCGCCAAGCGAGATGTTTTTTGTTAAAATAAGTCTAATCTTTTAACAATATGACGAAGAAGAACGCCATAATTAGCTCTGTTATCATATTACTTGCACTTGGTATTGCAGGTTTTTTTAGTCTGAAATTGTACGCACAAAGTACAAAATCAGCTGGTTCAACCTCTCAAACTGAATCAGATGAATTCAAAAATAACCAGCACACCCAAGCCCCAACAACGCAGGATGGAGAAGTTCAAGGCGATGAAGATTCTAATAAAGAATTGGATCCAGCACGTACTTTAATTTTGCCAATATTGATGTACCATCATGTTGGGCCTTTACCAGAAAAGGCAGATAAGGTTACAACTGGTCTTACTGTCTCCCCTGCAGACTTTGAAGCTCAAGTGGCGTGGTTAAGAAAACAAGGGTACAATTCTATTTCTCTGGAAGAACTATACCTACACACACAAGGTAAATTCAACTTACCAAATAAACCGATTGTTTTTACATTTGATGACGGTTACTTAAATGTTTTTCAAAACGCAATTCCAATTCTAAAAAAATATGAGTACAAAGGTAGTTTCGGAATAATTACACAATGGACAGGTGCTGTTAATGGAACTAACGTATACGCGACTTGGGCAGATATTTCAAAAGCAAAAGATGAAGGAATGGAAATTGTTTCGCACACACAAACTCATTTTGATGGTACAAATCCAAAGTTCGATGCAAATTTTATTTTTAACAATCTCTCTGGATCAATTTCAGATATATATTCTCACTTAGGAGTAAGAACAAATATCTTAATTTATCCATATGGTCATTCAACACCAATATATAGAGCAAAGGCAAAAGAAGCAGGGTTTGTTATGGGTATTACTACACAAAATGGTGCAAAAATTAATCTTGATGACTTAATGCAAATACCACGTATTCGCGTGAACCATTTAGAAAGCTTGGAGAAATTCGAGAAAATACTTAACGAAGCAATTAGTAAGTAGTTATTAAGTAATTATTTTGCAAACTAAATTATTTTGATAATAATCAAAGATTGATATGAATAAAAGGCAACCACGAATGGTTGCCTTTTAGGTTTAAACAAGATTGTGTTCGTCGCGCGACGAACGCGAAGCTAGGGTTGAATACCTTGGAGCACCAACGCTCCGACCTTGGTTTGATGGATCCTGCTTTCGGGATCGAAAATCGTAACATCAAACTCCATGGCTCTGTACGGCAGTTGTGGTCGTGCAAGTAGCAGCGTTTGACCATCACTGCTTGTCGCAGAATAGGTATAACGATTTATACCCAATGACTCTTTGCCGAGTAAAATATACACGGGTTTGTTTATAGGGAACGCTCCTTTCAGGATAACGATCGGGGAATTCCCGAACATAGACTGAATGGCATTATCTACACGCCATGTGAAAAGTCCACCTGGCCCTGCAACATTGTAATGAAAGTAGTTCATCGTCTGTTGCAACATCAAACCATTTTGATCTGTCAGGACACACGTATTGTACCATGTACCAGGACGATCTCCATGTGTAATCTTCCGCTTAAAAACGGCGTCGAAGATTTGACCGTTGACTATCCCGTAGGGAAGCCAACTGCCACCCTGATACAAACTAGGTGTGTAGTACCGGCTTACTCCATCCTGATCGTACTGACCGCTAAAGCCCGGTTCGTTCACCTGACAAAATACCGACACTGCTTGCGTGTAGTTACCAATCCCTTCCATGCTGAATGAGATTTCTTGGCCTTGAGTGACAAATTCGCGATCCATATGCATCACGACCAAGTTTAACGACCCCGGAGTTTGCTTGGAAGTCTCGTCTCCAGTTACACCGGCCGCCAACGGAGTTGCGATCTTAGTCTCCACAACACTTTTGGTCGACGACTGCGCAGCCTTTGCTCTATTGAACTCACTCGGCTGAGCGGGTTCTTTGAGCTGACCAGACTGACGCAATCGCTCGAAAGCTTGCCTCGCCTGTTCCTCACCCGAAAGCGAAGACATAGCCGACTGCGCCGAAACGCTACCGACCAACATTGTCATGAAACAAAAACCAAAAAACGCGAACAAAGTAAAAGTAATAGTCTTTTTCATTTTTTCTCCATCCTTCTGAATTCTGAAATTTCAACCAATACAAGGAAACAAAAACAAAAAGCGATTACAACTTCTTAATCTTGTAATAGCCCCCTTATATTTTTCTAACTTTCCTATTTTACCACAAAAGTGGTATTTTGTCAATATATAGGGAAAAGCTAGAATTAAAGGCTAAGGCCCAATATTAACCAGAAAATAAGGGCTAGATCGTTTTTTAAGTAAGGAATATCAATTAAACCGTGTGAAATTAAGGCTAAAATGAACAAAAGTAGTCCAAATTTGAATACATTTTTTCTACCAATATATCCTCTCCATGTACTAAGAATTAAAATAGAAACCATGCTTAGCATTCCAAATAAACCAAGATCAACCCAAAAATTCAAAAATATGTTATGAGGAAAATTATAGTGTTCTAGACCTGCATCTGTGTTATATACATACCAATTATCCGAAAAGCCATTTACTCCCTTCCCTAACAAAGGACTGTCTTTAATTTCTGAACCAGCGGTTTTCCATAAGCTAATTCGCGCAATACTAGATTTTTCTCCCATGAACGGAAGCAAGACTCTGTAACGTAAATTTGGCACTACAGCAACAACTCCTGCTAATAGAATGACAATTACACCAAACGTAACTAATAATTTCTTGTTTGCGGAAAGAACTACATAAACTGCGCCAGCAACTAAAAGACCAAGCCAAGCCCCACGCGACAAAGAAAGAAACACTCCTACCACGCCCAACAACCAACCCGCAGCACAAAAGAACCCACTATTAGTTAATTTGCCTCGAACTTTTTCTACAAAATCTGGAAGTAATAATGCAAGCAATGGAGTTGCAAAAAGTGCATAAGCATTTGCATGAGCAAAAAAAGCAATTGCACGTTTTGGTTCATTAGCATTCCCCCACCACTGCATAGGTAAGGTTAATAATGTAACGTACTGAAAAATTGCAAGGAATCCAGCTGCCCCTAAAATAAAATACATCGCCCAAGTAATATAGCGAATTGCTTTTTCACTATCTTGTTCATTACTCAGCACAAAATATCTTACAAGAGCAAAAATAGCTAAAGGTTGAGCGTAAAGTACAACCCACTGCGCTAACTTTTCGCCATTAATTCCAAATACAAACAAAGATACAATACTTGCAATGGCAAAAATTCCAATGCTTATTTGCATCGGGCGCCCTATTTCTGAAAACTTAGCAAACACCAATTTCTTAACTTGTTCGTATCCTTTAATCTTCACATCTCTTAAGATGTAAAGCAGACCCAAACCAATGACAGCAAAATTTGCGATCATTAAAAAGTTAGTTGGTAATCCTCCAATTGAAAAGCGCCATACATATAATGGCGCTATTAGCACTAGTAAAGCGAATAAAAATTGCATACTAATTATTTAAATATTCTTTAAAGTCTGATCTATAAATATCTATCAGTGCAATGAATATTGCCATGATTATTGGACCAATTAAAAACCCTAGTACACCAAAGAACTCAATACCACCAAAGATTGAAAGCATAATTAGAATTGGATGAAGTTGTACGGCGCTTCCTAATATACGAGGACCAATGAAATTGTCTATTAAACCAACTGCGCAGGCACCCCATATTGCTAAACCAATCGCTTGAGGAGTTTGACCAGTTACTAATAAATAGATCACCGCAGGAATAATAGCAATAGAAGTTCCAACTGTTGGCACCAAAGCTGCTAATACTGTAAATGCCCCCCACAAGAAAGGTTCGGAAACACCAAAAATGAAAAAACCAATAGTCGCAACAATTCCTTGAATAACTGCCATAAAGAACGATCCTTTAATAACACCATTTACAGCATCTATAATTCGAACAAAGAGTTTATCTTCATGAGTTGTAGAGATTGGAGAAATATCTATTAAAGCCTTTTTAATTTTTTCTCCATCACGTAGCAAAAAGAATACTATAAAGAATAGTAGGAAGAATGAAATAATGAAACTCGCTACATTAGAAAGGATCCCTGTTACAGACGCAAATGCTTCTGAACTCAATTTGCCTATAAAAGAGTTAATGTCTTGGCTAATACTCTGAATAATTGTTTGTACTTGTGAAGGCAAGTTTGCAATAATCTGATTTTGATTGATTACAAACGCCCCACTTCTATAGCCGTTATACAAATTCACAACTTCGTTGAATATCACTTGTCCAAAAAACCAAATTGGCAAAGCAATAACTAATAGCATTAAAATCACCGTCAAAATACTAGCAATATTTGGAGAATTCACTTTTGATAGAATCCGTTTGTAAACTGGGCTTACTGAAATAGCCAAGATTAACCCTAACATAATAATGTTAGCGAACGGCTTGAAAATTAAACAAACTAAAACGATAAATACTAACAAAAGAACAAAGAAACTGATTGTTTGAATACGTTTATTTATTGCCATACTGATTATATTTAATACTGAATTTAGTATAGCAAAAAAAGTCATCCCTTGCATTTTTCTTAGATAACTGGTATAATTTTTCCATATTAGCCTAGTGAAGGGGCTATTTTTTAATGAACTATCTAGGACAGAAACTAGGAAAGAAACAACTATGAAACGCGAAAATATTCGAAATGTTGCCATTATAGCTCACGTTGACCATGGCAAAACTACATTAGTAGACGCCATGCTCCGCCAAACCCACACTGTTAAAGACGGCGGTACAGATTTGGTTATGGACTCTGGCGATCTTGAACGTGAACGTGGTATTACTATTACTGCTAAAAATGCGTCTGTTATTTACAACGACGTTAAAATTAACATCGTAGACACACCAGGTCACGCAGACTTCGGTGGTGAAGTTGAACGTACTTTAAAAATGGCTGATGGTGTACTTTTGTTAGTAGACGCCAAAGAAGGTCCAATGCCTCAAACAAAGTTCGTTCTTAAAAAAGCTTTAGAGCTTGGTCATCGTGCTATTGTTGTAATCAACAAAGTAGATAAGCCAGAAGCTCAAGTAGATGAAGTTATAAATAAAACTTTTGATTTGTTTGTTTCTTTGAATGCAACTGATGCTCAACTAGACTTTCCTATTCTTTACGCTAGTGGAATAAACGGTGTTGCACATACTGAACTTCAACCTGTTCTAGATGCTGTAAAAGCAAAGAACGAATCAGGAATGGAACTTCCAAACGAAACTCATAACATTGTTCCTGTTTTTGAAGCAATTGTGAATCATGTACCTGCACCGACAGTTGCACTAGATGAACCTTTCTCTATGTTAATCTTGGCTCTACGCTACGACAACTACAAAGGTAAAATTGGTATTGGAAAAATTAGCTCTGGGACAATCAAAAAAGCACAAAACATTACTCTAATTGCCCGTTACGGACAAAAAACAACTGGAAAAGCAACAAGTATGCAAATGTATGAAGGTATGGTTCCAGTTGAAGTAGAAGAAGCATCAGCTGGAGATATTATTGCTATTGGTGGTTTTGATGCAATCCAAATTGGAGATACACTTTGTGATAGTGCAAACCCTGTTCAAATTCCACCTGTTGAAATTGAACAACCAACTATTAAAATGACTTTTGGTGTTAACACTTCCCCATTTGCTGGTCGCGAAGGAACTTTGTTAACAAGTCGTCAGATTAAAGACCGCCTTGATCGTGAATTGGAAACAAACGTTGCATTGCGCGTTGAACAATCTACAGACAGCGGAGATGCATTCTTAGTTTCCGGTCGTGGAGAACTTCACTTAGGAATTTTAATTGAAACTATGCGTCGCGAAGGTTTTGAGTTGCAAGTTTCACAACCTCAAGTTATTTTCATTGAAGAAGAAGGAATTAAAAAAGAACCTTACGAAATTCTAACAATCGACGTGCCAACAGAACACCAAGGTGTTGTTATTGAAGAAGCTGGTAAGCGTGGTGGTGAGCTACAGCACATGGATACAAACCCATCTGGAGAAATTCATGCTGAATACATCATCCCAACTCGCGGTCTAATTGGTTTGAAAAACTTACTTCTAACCCGTACTCGAGGAACTGCTATTATCAATAACTTGTTTGATAGCTACAAGCCAGTACACCCTATTGATTTACGTAGTAACGAACATGGCTCAATTATTTCTTCAGATTCTGGTTCAGCCCTAGCTTACGGATTAAATAATGCTCAAGGTCGCGGTACTTTGTTTATTGGTCCTGCAACAGAAGTGTACGAAGGTATGGTAGTGGGAATCAACTCCCTAGATATGGATTTGGAAGTAAACGTGTGTAAAGGTAAGAAGCTTACCAACATGCGTGCATCTGGATCTGACTCTAGCATTATTCTAACCCCACCAAAAGATGTAACATTGGACTTCGCTCTAGAATACATTGGACCAGATGAACTTGTAGAGGTTACACCAAAATCTATTCGTATTCGCAAAAAACATTTAACTTTGAACGAACGCAAAAAAGCAAAGCAAAGTTAATAAATAAAAAGTTTATACATAAAAAAGAGCCTCGATCTTACCAACAAATTAATGTGGCAAGCTCGAGGCTTTTTGGTTTTTTGTTTGATTGAGCAGAAAAAAAGCTATCTACTCTTTCGTACATCCAAAGTTTCAGTAAGCTGGGAAAGTAACGACGCATAGTCGTTTTCGTTAATGCCGCTTTCTTTAAACCCGCCTGCCGCTTCAATGTACTCGACGAGAGTGTTCCAACTTTGCATAGACAGAGGGTCGCCGTCAACATGTTCAGGATGCAGAAGACTTTGAGCAAAGAGACTTTCGAAGTAGTATTGTGCAATACGACGACGAATATCTTTCCCCTCAAGTAGGAGGCTCTCCTTAGTTAAGGGGTCACGGCCGACAGTTAAGCTAGAAGCATCAAAGGCAGGTTCTACCAACCATGTCTCAATCAAAGACAGCTTCTCTTCGTAACCCTGCAACGACTCAAAAGTATTGGCATCTTCAAAGTCTTTGAACGTTTTGTTAATGTACTCTTGCCGACGCTTCGTAAGGCGCTCATGCCACTGTTTGTAAACAGTACCCTTCAAACAGTTCCAAGGAAGTCCCCCTCCGCTTAGACCACACTGGCATGTTCTTCGTTACTACAGAAGTCGAAAAAATTTTCCCCACATTGTTATTACATTGCTCAATCACACTAAGCAATTGAGGTTCAGAGGGACCTACTTCACAGCGACCGAGATAGTAGATGATTGGAACTAACATGTCCCAAATACCCAATTTTTCAGAGCCTTCTATACCTTCTGTAAAGCCAGACTGGTCGTAAAGGTCAGTGACTATTCTAACGACCCGATGAAAATCTCCTTGCTTCTTAAGCAGTTCTTTCTTTTCTTTCGCATGGAAAGCACGAAGCTTAAGAATCACTACGAGAGAGAGCACAGCAAGGCCAATACAGCAAGTCATCAGAATGAAAATTACTGCATCCGAAGACACTGCAAACGCAGAACCCTGCTGAACGACTTCCTGAAACATCGCAAATAACATATCCTATCCTCCATACCGAAATTTGTATATTCAAAATACTGTGCTAAATTCTACTATATATTGCCCATAAAGTCAAGTCGGACAATTACAGAGGGATTTAAAAAAGTAATTTAAAAGCCGCCCTGCAAGGACGGCTTTATTTTAAACTATTTGAGTTAAGTTTAAGTTTTTATTTTTGGTTTATAATATGTTTACTCAGACTAGTTTTAAGAATGGTTTGCACCATGCTCTGTCTCAGTTTCGGTTTCAGTTTCGTTGCTTGTTGAGGAATCTTCACTCTTGAAAGCATCCTTACAAGCTAACTTAGCTGTACGCTCTGAATCGTGAGCAGCTTTTTTAGCCAATTTTAATGCTTCTTTTGCTGCCATTAACACTTCTTTCGAAGGTTTCGTTTTCTTTAATGCTTCAAAGTATGCTTGTGCATCTTTTTCTGCTTTCTTTGCAGATTCATTACTTGCTTTTATACAAGTTTTGAACTCTAAAGCTTTTTGCTTTTTTAAATTTCTATCTTTATGCTTGTCTTTACGACAATCGCCTGCTGCAGCTAACGCTGCATCTCTTGCTTCTAACGCAGTTTTATCTGCCGCCTTACGAACAGCTAGAGCTGCATCTTTAGCAGTCTTAAAAGTTGCACGCGCTGTTTCTTTATCTGTACCAGATTTAATAGATGCCTTCATAGCAACTTCCGCTGCTTTGATTGAATCTTTAAAAGTTTTTTCGTTTGCCTTTATTGCATCACGAAAAGTTGTTCGTGCAGATTTAACTGCTTCTCTACAAGTAGCTGCACTTGTAGTGGTTGTTTCTGTTGTTGAACTACTATCCGATGCAAAGGCCATTGAAGGAGCCATTACCCCTAAACATAGCGCGATCGCTAAAAACTTTATACCTTTAGACATTTTGTTTTTGTTTCGTTTAATTGTTAACGTATATGTATTATAGCACACTTTTAGTAAAAGCGCAAATCAAGTTCTATTTTAAAATTTTTAGAAATTTTACAGACGCATTACAAACCCGCAACAATTAAACTCAAAACAACTTTGGATGGAAGCGTACTACTCTTTAATTCTTTGTCCAAACTTGTTAATTTAGACAAAGCAGATTTAGCTTGAGCAGGAGTAAAGTTGCGAGCCAACTTTTTCATAATGAATAGTCTACCTGTCTTCCATCCAGTTAACTCCATAATTTGTTCATCAGAAAATTTGCGGGCCAACGAGTCTTGAACCATTAACAAACTTCTAAACTGATCTGCTAACAATGCAACAATTTTTATGGCATTCCCCTTTTCATCTCCTGACTCTAAGGAGAAAATTTCATTGAGTAATTTTAAAGCTTTTGATTTATTTTTTTCTGAAATAGCATTTAAAAGCGCGAACACATCTACCCCTGTAATTGGTTCAACAAGTAAATGAACCATTTCAGCTGTAATTACATCTCCGCCTGCATAAGCTTTTAACTTTTCCAACTCATTTTGAGCACGCTCAACAGGTAAATTGTCTTCTTCATCTACTAAAAGCGTGGTGGCAAGCTCTGTTGCAGTTTGCGTATCCATCTCTATACCGCGATTCTTAGCAAACTTCAAAATCCAATTCGCAGAATTTTTTACTCCTACTGGCGCTGAAAACTCCAAAACATTAACTCGCGAATCTTTAAGGAAATCTAAATTAACTTTTTTACGTTTGTCCAAACTCTGTTCTAAAATATACAATTGGGCATTTTTATTATCTCCCAATTTTTCTAATACATCTTCTAAATCCAACGCTTTGACTTCATCGAATACTACAACTTTAGGCGCGCCAAAAAGTTGCTGTTCAAATAGAGTTCCCAAGGGTGGCAAAGTACTACCTTCGTTATATGATTCTATTTCAGCCCCAGCTTTTTTTATTGCTTCGAAAATATGTTGTTTTTTGGCTAAGCCATCGGTACCTAGAAGTAAAGTTATCATAGCTTTTTGAGTATAACACGGTAGACAGAAGCAGTCAGCCCTCCCCTTTAGGCATTGCAATTATTTGTATTTTCAAGTAAAATTGAGCAGTACATAATTGGCACCCGTAGCTCAACTGGATAGAGCGTCCGGCTTCGAACCGGGAGGTTGTAGGTTCAAGTCCTGCCGGGTGCACCAGAAATTTTAAAAAAAATAAGGTCGTTGGAAAATCCAACAACCTATATATAACTTACGTTTACCTCAGCCAAACGGCGAATGCAAAAATTAGAACAAAAGCACACAGGAACCAAATTAAGCGTTTCCTGCCAAGCCGCCGGTCTCGTTCTTCTTTCGAAACGAAGCCATCACTTACTTGTAGCATCCAAACGATAAAGGCAAAAATCATCACGAAGGAGAACAGAAACCTAAATAAACGATTGTTACCTTCCTTCTGATCAGCGCGCTGGCCATCGTTCTGTTTAACCGATTCGGCACTGCTATAGTCTACTATCATTCTTACCTCCCTATACTTCAACTAACTACTTTTACACGATCTCCATATTCTACTCGCTAAACTTACTCAAGTCAATATCATTCTTTTAAGCCAATAACATTCTTTTTACCTTAAAAATACTATCATGCAAGCAGTTATTCTTGCCGCAGGTAAAGGCCTGCGACTTCGTCCGTTCACAGAGAATCACCCTAAGCCGTTAATTCCCATTGCGAACAAGCCTTTAATTGAGTACACACTGGAATCTCTTCCAGACAACACAACAGAAATAATTATTGTTATTGGATATTTAGGTGAGCAAATTCGAGAGCACCTTGGGAATTCTTGGAACGGCAAACCTATTCAATATGTTGAGCAGAAAGTTTTACTTGGCACAGGTGATGCAATTCTACAAGCCAAAAGTGTTGTGGATCAAAATTTCCTAGTTGTGAATGGTGATGACCTGTACAACAAAAACGATCTTACTAAACTCCTAGACTCCCCGCTTTCAATTCTTGCCTGGGAAAGCACTAAGCCTTACGAATTTGGATTGGAAACAGATTCAGAAAAACGTCTATTGAGTTTCAAAAGTAGCTCTCCTCTACTTTGTTGCGGTGCATACCATTTAACAAAAGAGTTTTTTAATGAAAAAATGGCGGAAGTAACTGTGCACGACAAAACAGAATACAGCCTCCCCCATACTCTCGTGCAAATGGCAGAAGATCAAAAAGTTATGGTTGTCCCAGCAACACATTGGTTACCGGTTGGCACACCCGAACAACTTAAATTTGCCAACGATTACTATATTAAAAAAATAGTTTAGTGAATTAAGTTACGTGGAAATATAAAACACCCGCAAGGGTGTTTTTTTTAAAATCTAGCTTGGTGGACCGGGTGGGATTCGAACCCACGACCAATTGATTAAGAGTCAACTGCTCTACCGACTGAGCTACCGATCCAAAATATATATACTTAATACAAAGAAAATTATAACAAATTAACAACAAAAAATCAATCCCTGATTATGGCTTATTTAACGCAAAAAGAGTGCATTAAGGGGTTTTTGCAGAAGACTTAGTAGGCTCAACTCCAAACACAAAAGCTTTTGGTACCGCTTGAGGTTGAAAAGAAGAACTAGCATTTAACTTGGTTTCTATCTCTTTATGCTTAGCCAAATCCACGCGTACAATTTTCAGATCACTATCGTTCACAGTTGCCTTTGATTGCAACAGTTTTTTGTATTCACCCAATATTACGAATCCAACTAGTACAACAAAGACTAATAAAAATAGCCAAAGCAAAATGCTATAATGCTTTTTAAATATTTTTAGTAAAGTTAAATTCTTAAAGTCTATTTTAAATTTGAGTTTCATTTTTTTATGTAAAATTCTGAAGAAAGTACAGCTCGCACGCCATCTTTAGACCCACCAGATCCTGTGCCTGCTACTGCGCTGATAGAAACATTTTGGATTCTAGTAATGAACGTTAAGTGTTCGGTCATTTGAATAAATTCCATTACGTTAGCTGGATCTCCGGTTAAATTCATAGAATAAGGAATTACATATAACTCACCAGTAACTCCAGTAGCTTTCGTTGCTGTTTTAATATTGCCAGAAAGTGTAATGCTTAATTCTAAATTATATTTCAATGCCAAGTCTTCTAGTCCTTGTATTTCCTTAACTAATTTTGTATCTCTACTAAATAGGTCATCTGGTGGATATATTGATTTTTGTAATTCTGCTAAATCTTTCTTTCCTTGTTCAAAACTCTTTTGTTCACGTTGCAAAGATTCAAGCTGAACGCGTTGTTGCGCAATAGTGTCTGCCAACGCTCGATTTCTGTCTCCAATAATTGCATACCCAAAAAGGAACATTAAAATTGCAAAGATTAAAAATCCTACTAGAACTACAATTGTTTTCATTTTGCTGGAAATTTTTGTCATTTTACATCCTTTACTAGCACTTTATCTGCTACAAAAAATTGGAAGTTAAACCGCACGTTAGTAGGCTGAGTAACGTTCTCTAATGGATAGTTTATATCTTTGAAATGTTCTTTATCTGAATTTATGTTGTTATATAAATCTATAACTAAATCGCGAGTTGGGCTAAATCCTGTAATAGTAATTTCTCCAGTAGAAGTTTTACCCTCAAACTGAGTAATCCTTACGTTATCTGGGACATGCGTTACAAACGCGGCCATTACTGTCGACCAATGAGGTGTTCCTGCATCTAAAGTTAAGAAGTCAAAAATTTGCGCATTAGCTGTTTTAATTTGCATTTTCACAGCAGCGTTTTCGCTCTTATTTACTGCTTTTTTTAATTGTTCAATCTCTGCATTAACCGAGCTGATCTCATTGTTCAGATATGCCAAAACACCAAACTGTACAGCAACCCCAATAAAAATGATTAACGTACTAATAACTACAGCGACAGAAACACTATAAAAAGTCTTCTCATGAGAAATTTCAATTTGTTTATTTTTTGGTAATAAATTTATTGGTTTCATTCTCTCATCCCCCACATTGCAAGACCAATAGCCGTAGTAAAGCTCAAAGCTTCATACGGGGTTAGTGTTGAATTATCTAAATTTGGAATGTGTTCTAAAGGATTAGCAACCGTCACGCTGATTGGAGCATAGGTGTCTAATAAAGTCGGCAACACTTCACCAATATGTTTTAACTTTGCCCCTCCCCCTGTTAGAAGAATATGCGCAATATGCGTTTCAGAGTTGTCATAGTGATACTTCAAAATATTTTTGATCTCAGCTGCTAGATCTTTTACTGCTGGCATTAATTCAGTTTTTAAATTTGGATAGTCAACTGTATTTTCTAGACCAATATCTCGTTTCACTTTCTCTGCTTGTTCAGGTGTTACGTTTAATATCGCTGCCAACTTTTCTGTAAAAACATTGCCAGCAACAGGCACAGAAGATGTAAACTGCAGTTCACTATTTTCAACCATTACAAAAGCAGTTTTTACAGCGTCCATATCGGCTATTAACACTGGTTCTGCAACACCTGATGGAACCAACGCGCGTGCTACGCTTTGTGCCTCAACTTCTATGCCACAAAGTTTCAACCCCGCGCCATCTAAAATTCCCATAAAAGCATCTACATAGTCTTTTGGTGAAGCAATTAACAACACGTCCATTGTTTTATCTTTGCGAGAAAGAATTTGCCAATCAAAATAGACTTGGTCCATTGGTACAGGAATATATGCTTCTGCTTCAAACATAATTGCATTCTCTGCTTGATCTTCACTAATTGCGTTCATAGTCATTACGCGAATGAAAGACTTTGATTCTGGAATACTCACCACAACCCTATTAGTAGAAAAAGCGCCTGCCTGTGGTGATGCCAAACTAATTTTAATGAACTCCGATAGTTTTTTCCTATCTGTAAATGCATCGTTAGACATTAACCCTTTTGGAAGTTGTACATTTGCCAAACCATGAATTTTACTGCTTCCACTTTTAAAATCAAACTGAATAGCTTTTAAAGCGTGTTCGTTCACATGCAGTCCAATGTATTGATATTGTTTTTTAAAAATGTTTAGTTGCATTTTACTAACCTATGCTATTTCCAATGTTATATATTGGGCTAATTAACGCTAGTGCCAAGAATCCAACCACTACACCAATTACAAGCAACAGTAATGGTTCAATGATAGATGATACATTCTTCATTGTATCATCAACTTCTTCTTCAAAGT
Organism: uncultured Candidatus Saccharibacteria bacterium; assembly: GCA_964402965.1. Lineage (GTDB taxonomy): Bacteria > Patescibacteriota > Doudnabacteria > UBA920 > UBA920 > UBA920. The sequence goes on along the minus strand of CAYODY010000003.1, from coordinate 9,170 downwards.
GCACAGCGAGCTGATCTAAAATATCTTCTAAATTTCCAGTTTCCTCACCAATTGCAAGCATTTGAGTAACGATGAATGGGAAAAGTCTTTCATGCTGTGCCAAAGCTTCTGTAAGAGGTTTGCCAAGTTTTACATTCTCTGCAGTATCTGCCAACACTTCCCTATAGTGCTCGTTATCCATTGCCTGACTTGTTACTTCTAAACCTTGTACGACCGCAATGCCAGATTTCATTAGTGAGCCTAAAATACGGGCAAATTTAGCCATGTTAATCTTTTTTACTACAGGGCTAATTAAAGGCATGTACAAAAGGAAACCTGAAAATGCTCTATGCCCCGGTTTACTCTTTAATGCCGCAACAGCGGCAGCCAAAACCACAAGCAAACCTACAATTACAAGAACTGAATGCGCCGCCATGAAGTCCGAAATAGAAACCACAAATCTCGTTGTTGCAGGAAGTTCGGTATCGAAGTCTTTAAAGGTGGCGGTTAAACTTGGGAGAACAAAAATTGCCAACGCAATACCCACAATGACCATTGCGCTAACAATCACCCCTGGGTAAATCATAGCACCTTTGGTTTTAGATTTTAAATCCGATTCACGTTGAAGTTGAATTCGTAAATACTCTAAACTCTTTTCCAAGTTACCTGACATCTCCCCAACCTCAACCATACTAATAAAAATGTGTGAGAAAATTTTTGGATAGTCTGCCATTGCTTCATGCATAGACTTCCCCGCTTCTACATTACCAGCCATTACACCAATAATTCCTTTGAACTTTTTATTACCAGTTTGTTTGGCAATAATTCTCATAGCTCTCGGTGCGGAAACTCCAGAACGAAGCAGTAAATCTAAATTTTGAATGAAAGCGATTTTCTCTTTAAGAGGTACTGATGAAAAGCCTTGAAGAAACGCTAAAATATCTCGCGACTTTTTTTCTTCTAAGTCGAGAGGCATTAACCCTTGCTCTTTAAGCAAGTGTCCAGCCGAAACTAAATTAGCAGCCTCTATTGTGCCAGATTCTGTTTTGCCGTCTTTTGATGCAGCTGTGTATGTAAATTCTGCCATTTATTCTTTGGTTACGCGCAAAATTTCTTCCACTGTAGTAGTGCCTTGCGCAGCTTTAATAAAACCATCTTGCCACATTAGAATCATTCCTTGTTCTTCTGCTTTGTCTTGAATTTCTAAAGTTGTAGCTAATTTAACAATTAATTCTTGAATTTCTGGAGTAACTTCAAGGAGTTCATGAATTCCAATACGTCCTTTATAGCCAGTGTTGCTACATTTTTCACAACCTTTACCATGAAAGAATTCTATCTCAGCAAATTTCTTTAATTTCTTTTCTATAACTTCTTCACGATTCATTACCATAATAAGTTTTTCCATATCGAATTGTTTTTCCAAAGCCCCAATAGTTGCTGTGTCTAGTTTCTGAACTTCTTTACAATCTGGACAAATAACGCGAACAAGACGCTGTGCCATGATAGCGTTTACTGTGGATGCAATTAAGTATGGTTCTATTCCAATGTCCACAAGTCGAGGAGGTGCGGCAGCAGCTGAGTTTGTGTGCAAAGTTGAAAGCACAATGTGCCCTGTCATTGCGGCGTGCATAGCTTCTTCAGCAGTTTCTTTGTCGCGGATTTCACCAATCATAATGATATTAGGATCCTGACGAAGAAGAGCGCGAAGTCCAAGTGCAAAAGTTAGTCCAATTTTTGTATTGGTCTGCATTTGGTTTGCACCAACAATTCTGTATTCTACTGGATCTTCAATAGTCGAAATATTAACAAGTTTGGTGTTTAAAATTGTTAGAATAGCGTACAAAGATGTAGATTTTCCAGAACCAGTAGGTCCTGTAACTAGCATCATTCCATGGGGTTTGTGAATATTTCTATTTACAACTTCAATTTGGTTTTTAAGGAAACCAAGCTGTTCAAAAGACATCGCTTTTGTAGATTCATCCAACAAACGAATAACTACTTTTTCTCCATCGAAAATAGGAATTGTAGATACACGCAAGGAGAACTTGTAGCCATCTTTTTCTATTTTGTAACGACCATCTTGCGGGAGTCTATGTTCATCTATTTTTAAATTGGAAAGCACTTTAATGCGAGCCACAAGTGCCGCTTGAATTGCTTTAGGTAAAGTCATGGCATCGTGAAGAACACCGTCAATACGGTAACGAACAGAAACGGAATTTTCTTGCGGTTCAATATGTATGTCTGATGCTTTTTCTATAACAGCGTATTCTAAAAGTGTGTCTACAACACGAATAATTGGAATTTCTTCCGCCATTTTCTTAAGTTCGTCGTCGAAAGTTCCATCTGTGCTGGCATTAATGTCGTCCGGCTTCCCTTCCCGAACCATGTGCTTAATTTCACCCTCTAAGTTTGTGTGGTACTTAGAAAGACCAAAGTCGAGTGAGGTTTTTGCTATTAAGAAAACCTTAATTTCCAGACCAGTTTTCTTCTTCATGAACTCACGAGTTTGCAAGTCTGTTGGATCGCACATTGCTACTGAAAGTTCATTTTTAGTTTTGGCAAAGCTAATGATTCTATGCCTACGAGCAATTGGCTCTGGTACCAAATTCAAAATTTCTACAGGAATCTGCTCGTTTCTTAAGTCGATTATAGGGACATCTAATTCTTCTGACTTGATTTTCAGTAATTGCTCTTCAGTAAGCGCTTTTTTCTCTAATAAAAAGTCCTCCCATTGGATTGGGGTTTTGGACTTAGCTATGAGCCACTCTTTGTTTAGAGTTTCTAGCGCTGTTTCTGTGACTACTTTTTTTTCTTTTAGGAGCGTATTCAGCTCTGTAACTATCATGATTTTGTGTTTGTTTCTTTGGTAATGGAAGAGTTATTGGCACGTGGAAACACCTTACAAATGCAAGCTTACGCCTGCATTTGTGCGTTCGCCTATGTTCCACTTAGCCAAAAACTCTTCCATATGAAAGGTTCAAATTCAAAATAATTATAACACAAAGTAGTGTGTTTGGACAAACTATTTTAGGTATTTCAAAACCCCGCGTTTGCGGGGTTTTGGGATTGAATAGTAGTTTATTACTTCATCCTCTGTCTATTCCTATCAATTGACAAACTTCATTAATTGTATCTCGACTTTCGTGATCTATAGAAATTTCATTATATTGCAAAGCCGCTAAAAGCATTGACAATGCTTCTTCATACTCGCCCTGTTCATATAGATACATTTCACAAGATTCTTTATCTTCATCATTAAAAGAATGCTTATACTTCTCGTAAACTTTGGCTAATAATATCTCTACTTTTGGTTTGCTTTGATTGATATTCATCTATCTATCATTTACCTATTTTTTCTTGGGTAAGACGTGATTACTTTTGACTTAGAGCTATTAAGTACGACCCCAGTTCGTACTCCATCTCTTATTCCCTCCCCATAATATCTACCATTTCTTTGTCTGATCCATTTAGTATTAGGGTCAGTAGCAATGTCAGCAGTATTCCTCAATATATCATTATCCGACCAACTCTGTGGAAACTCAGACTTGCCTCTACCAGCACCGAACGCATGTCCTCCGCCTGAACCATTCGGATCACCTCTTAGGATGTGAGTTTGCCTTGCTGGATCTATTATATCATCCCATTGACTTAAACCTCTACTCAGTAGAGGTGAAACTTCTGCGACCCCTGCCTGTCTAGCAGAGGCGGCTACATCTATTCCTTTTTCTACTTTCTGGACTGCTTTTATACCAGCCACTGGAGCAAATGGGATTGCTGTACCTGCTACACTAAGTCCTAGATTGGCTGAAGTTGATGCTATCTTACCAGAATAATACTGCTTATCCGCTCTTGCCTGCGCTGCTATATTAGGCATTCCCACTGCAGTAAATACTTTTTCAGAAACAGCTGCTTCAATAGCTTTAGTACTGTTGATTAAAAACTTAACACTATCGTATGCTAGGAATCCTAAGTCTACTACTGTATCCCAGAACTGCCCATCTGGATCTTTAAGAACTATTGGATTATTTCTTGCATATGAGTAACTATTCCAACTTTGAGGATCTGCTAATTGCACCGGTAACATCGACACGTTCCAGAACGCCGGATCTTGACTAAGAAATCTTCCTATACTTGGATTATAATACCTAGCTTCCATATAGGAAAGTCCCGTGTCCACGTCATACTCATGCCCCGTATAGCCGTGCTACTCTTCACCTGCTCCGCATTCTGTGAGGGGGAAAAGTGAGACACAAATCGCAACTTTGGAGAGAAATTTTAGACCACGTGAGGAGATTCAAGCATCTTTCCAGCTTCGTTGAGGACTTAGCAATTCCATCAACACTCCGAGGCAATATATAGAGATTTTGAATGTACTTTCAAGGATAGTATACCATCAAAATGAGACAAATGAGACAGTCCTTAACCCCCTACTTTTGTGTCTCGTTTGTTTAAACTTAGCAGTTCTTCTTGTAGCCCAAAGCTATTACCATGACTAAGCATTCCCAAGTAGGATTGCAGTGTTTCCTCAACATTACTAGCAAGAACTTTCTTGAACATCCTTCTCTTTGTAACAGTGCGAATTACTTTGTGGGTTGGAAAATATATCCATCCTAGAAAATCCACACCAGAGGAAAACGATTCAATGGATACTTTATTCGGATGGAGTGATAATTTTAAGCCTGCATTTAAGTAATCGCTGATCCAGGGTATTTGAGCTTCTAGCCAATCTTTATCTTCTGATAACAAAACAAAGTCATCAGCATAACGGATATAGTATTTTGCTTTTAGCTTATGTTTTACAAAATGATCGAACTCATTCATATAGATATTACAAAAAATCTGTGACATAAAATTACCAAGCGGTAAACCCACTCCGATATCTCCGTTAAAGCTATCTACAATTTCTTCTAACAAAAGTAAAATCTCTAAATCTGGAATATATCCAGCTAGTATTTCTAGTAAAATCCCATGGTCAATACTTGCAAAAAATTTACGAATATCGCATTTGAGCACCCAGCAAGTTCGCGTATTATTACTACTCACCCGTCGTGCATAATTTTGGAATTTAATTCCCGCTTTATGAGTACCTTTATTAATACGGCAAGAATATGAATCGGCAATAAATGTGCGTTCAAAGAACGGATAAATTTTTCTATAAATTGCATGGTGTAATACCCTGTCTCGTACGCTCGCTTTATGTATGCGGCGAGGTTTTGGATCAGAAATGTTAAAAGCTTTATATAGTGAGTGACGATATTTACCTTCTCGCAAATCATTATGTAAAGCAATGAGGTTGTTCATTAAATTCCGCTCAAAAATTTGCACATCCTCGCGCTTTCGTTTTCCGCAAATAAACTCGCCCCATGCTTCGAGCAAATTTTCCAGAGAAATGATATGATTGTACTTATGAACAAATTGAATCCTATGCATACTTTTAAAAACGCCCCCCCCCCAACGCTCTTACCGTTGTTGCAAAAGTTGAAGGAAACTTATAAAGACTGGTTTGTTTATTACCAAGCCATACCGAAATTACATCGGCACTCATTAGGTCAAAAGATAGATACATTATTCATTGAAATTATAGAAGCGGTTGCTGCGGCAAGTTTCTTAGTGAAGTTAGAAAAACAACCATACGTCAGATTAGCAATTAGAAAACTGGATACCCTTAAGATTTTACTAATGATTCTTTGGGAAACCAAGTCTCTAGATAACAAAAAATATCTTGCCTTGTCTATAAGAATAGACGAAATAGGTAAAATGCTAGGTGGCTGGAATGGGCAACTTACAAAACAAAACTCCCCTACTTCAAAGTAAGAGAGAAAGAAGAGAGTAGCGGCGACCGAAGACGAACACATTGTCGGCATCCCAGACATTGTCGGGGTTGCCATAGTTCGTATTGAGCCAAGACTTACCGTCGTCATTACGCTTGACATTGAACATGTTCGGATCGCCATCGGAATCGATTTTGTGTAAGAAGTCGCCAGAGGCAATACCCTTTGAATACTCTCAGGGCTGTATTTATTCGTAAGCTAAACTTACATAACTTCCTACACCAAGTATCTTCATTTTTGTGAGTTAACATATATCACTCTACCTCAAGCCGTAACCGAAGATATTCTCGATATATAGATACTGGATTCGGTAGCAGGGAGCCGTAACCACCTGCATATTCACCTATTACCTTTTTTATTATACCAAAATAAAGAAGCCTGATGTATTTCTACAAAAGGCTTCAAAGGACAAAGGAGCAAAGCTCCAAAAGTTCCAAAATCAAATTGCCAAGAACTACTTGCGGCGACCGAAGACGAACACATGATCGGCATCCCAGACATCGTCGGGGCTGCCATCGTTCGTATAGAGCCAAGACTTACCGCCGTCACTACGCTCGACATCGAACATGCTCGGATCGCCACCGGAATCGATAATGGGTTCCATAGCGATGATAACCCATTCGCCTATAGGCTGGTCGGCGTATTGCAGGCGCAGTTGCGGACCGACTTCAGCCGGACAGATCATCAAACCTTGCTCGATGGCACGGTTGTAGATGTCTTTTCTGGTTGCGCCTTTGCTGAAGCCCAGCTCTCTGGCAGTTACCTTGACCAGTTCGAGTTCGGACTCTTCGCCAGCGAGCGTGAATGCCGGTTTGCCGAGAATATCTTTCGACCAATCGCTGATGTTGTGACCAGCACTGGTGATAGCGTTCTTCAACTCCTCGACTGTGCCGTGAGTTCCGAGCTTAACGGTTCGCCAGGTCTGGAATTGACTTCCATCGCCTAGACCGCGTCCTTCTGTCACTCGTTGCAGTTCATTCATCACCCAGTCGTAACCAAGAGTTCCCTCATTGATACGGCGGATGATTTCGTTGGTTCGGCGAGTAAGACCACCGAGTTGTTCGTTCGTTAATTTGCCGTCGATGACAGCTTGTACCGTCTTTGACATTTTGACAGCCTCCTATTGATTGTCATTGTACAAAATTGATGAGCAGTATCGATAATAACCGATAACGCATAACTACCCCATCTCCAATGAGACGAGTGCTACAAATACCAACAATTTGGTAAAGATAACTCTTTTCTCATTGATTAGACATCATATCACATTTTATGCATTTTGTCAATAGTAATGTAAATTCAATCCATTACCATCTACCTTATTTTTATGTCTCATTTTTCGCTCTATACTTCACCAAATACTGTAATGGCTCTAAATCAAATAGCTCTGGATCTTTCAGGTCGGGTTTGTGTAAATACTTAATTTCAGGCTCACCGTTCATATCGTACACTATATATAGATAGTAATTTGGGTCTTCAATGGAAATGTCTAACTCATTCCGACTTATATGGAACTGGTTATGATTAACACCGCCCAAAGTACTCTTTACTTCAATATGTTTTTCTTTACCAGTTGAAGTAAAAGATAGTATATCGTAGCCTTCAGCACTATTTTCTTCAGACACTTACCTAACCTGTTCTGCGAGATCAGACCTACCTGCTTTTTCTAACGCCTGTTTCTCTTCTTCAATTACTAGTTGTTCTGCTTTAAAACTTTGAAAACTTTGTTCTCGTGCTTGTATGATATTGCGTTCAAGATCAAAAACTATCGATCAATATGCGAGTGGTAAAATCGATCGCAGTGAATATGTAAAAAGATCCTTGAGCTATGATGAAGAACTTAAACAACTCAAGATAAATAAATCTAAATTACTAAAACAAGTTCCTAGTCTACACGATGAAGAAATTATTGAGGCTAGTATCAAAAGATACTGTGAATCAGTAAGGTCAAGATTAAATCTTTGTAACGGGAGCGAAAAGACTCGAGAATTTCTAAAAGATTATGTTAAAGAAGTAATTTATGATAACACGCATGTAAGTATTGTTGGTTCGATACCGATCAAGCTAAAAGCATACGGTGATCCGGATCAGTCATCTGATGCAAGTAAAATTGAATTTAGAATAGAAGGAAAAATAAAACGGGGTAATAAATGGTCTTATAAAGATAAATAAAAAAACTACTACTTTACGTAGTAGTTTTTTTATTATTAGTCCCCTATGAATTTCATGTATGTATGGTCTGAAACTTTTTTCATGAGCTCTATAGTTTCAACTATTGCTTTAACAACATCTTCGTCCGTAGCTTGTTCCTTCACTAATTCTAATTCCTTAATAACATGAGGTACCTGAGATTTGTTAAATAAGGTATTTTCGTACGGATCAATGCCACTAATCCAAGGATATGAGTTAATTTGATTGCTTTCCCATAAATGCCCAACTACATCAGCAAAATTAACTTCGCTATTTTCTATTGATTGACCTTTTTCGTCTTCTAATTGAATTCTAATATTTTGCATATAATTATTTTACTATTACTTTAGGAACGCCTGGGTGACTAGTAATTAAATCGTTAGCTTTATTTGTAATTATAGTTATCCAAGAGGTGGATTTTCCTGATTGATCTACACCTATTATTTTACCAGTATCGAAGACTCTTTGGTAGTTGTCGTTTCCTTGTAATCTCATTACTTGTTGACTACCAGATCTTATCAAGCTCTGAACATCGACGTCTGAGTTGAACACACTTTTCCCGGTGTTAATCACACCGTCAATCATATGCCTGTCTTCAATATGTTGCAAACCCCGACTCGTAATATTAATCGCTGGATTTAGTAGTTTTTGACCTTCATCACATCCTCCACTGACACATGCCCCTCCTGCAGTTGCAGCAACTGGTGGTGCAAGGACATAACTAATAGCTCCTGCACCAGCACCGACAGCTATTGCTCCTCCTGCTACCCCGGCAGTTTTAGCTACTACAAGCCCTGTTTGTTTAGTAAGTGCTGTTACATTTTGTTTAGTAGGACCATACGTAACAATATTTTGAACTTGATTCGAAATATTATTAACGTTATTACCATAAATATTATGTAGGAAACCACCGTTACCCATCCAGTTCGTGAATCCACCTGACGATTGCCATGGAGTCCAGAATTGTCCGTTAGGATCTGTGAATGCAAGTGGGTTGTTTCTAGCATATGCGTAACTATTCCAACTCTGCGGATCTACTAACTGATCTTGCAGATGAGACATATTCCAGAACGCAGGATCTTGGCTAACGAATCTGCCAATTCCAGGGTTGTAATATCTGGAGTTTGCGTAGTTTAATCCAGTGTCCACGTCATACTCTAGCCCCGTGTA
>CAYODY010000002.1:60681-98359 GCA_964402965.1 uncultured Candidatus Saccharibacteria bacterium | reverse complement strand
CGTTCTTCGCAATTGGTTTAGTCGGAGTAACGTTACTCGCGGCACGATACATATTTACTCCTGTTCGCAATAAACTAGATTGGAAATTCTTTTTACTTGCAGGATGGTTTTGGTCTATGTTAATTCCAGTAATCACGACTGCTGAGGGAATTCCTCATGGCCTTCGTTCAATTGGAATGATTCCACCAGTATTCATTATGACAGCAGTAGGTTTAGCTTGGGTCATGGCAGTAGCAAAACGAATTGTAACAAAATACTGGCCAATGCTTAGCGAACGACAACACAAACTTTTAAATTTCTTCTTTAATTTAAAAACAATTGTCTTTTTTGCCGCAATCATAGCTCAAACCTTCATTTTATACTTTATCTATTCAGCTAATAGTCCTGAAAATTTCTACGCCTTCCGATCAGACTTAACTCCAGTGAGTCAGTATTTAAACGAGAACGGGAATAGAGAAAACACTTATTTAGTACTAGACAAATTCTCTATTCAAACAGTCGACTATTTAACTTCTGATCATGGTCAGCCATATCATCAAGTGGATCCTGAACGAGTGTATCAATTACAAGATTTAAAATTAGGAGATAAAATTGTGTTTACACAATCTAGCGTCTTCGACATTAAGAAATTCAAAATATACCACCCAGAAGCATACCTTGTTCGTGAAGATCGCAATAAATTTGGCCAAACTGTAATGGCAATATACGAAGTAAAATAGTGAAATTTAAAATTTAATTTTCTAAATTTGAAATATGATAAATAAAATAAAATTGTTCGTAACAAATAATTTTAGTCTAATTGGAATTACTTTAGTTGGCCTCTTGTTTCGCTTGTACAACCTAACTGGGATTTCACTATGGCACGACGAAGCGTTTTCTGCTTTGCTCATAAAATACAGTTGGTCAGAGATGATGTACAGAATTGGTTTAGACGTACATCCTCCAATGTACTATATTTTCTTGCGAATTTGGACAGATGTATTTGGACATTCTTTATTTGCACTGCGAGGAATGTCTGTGTTTTTTGGAGTAGCAACAATTATTGCAGTATACTATTTTGTAAACTACACATTCAAAGACAGACGCGCGGCAATTATTTCTGCAATATTTGTAGCGGTTAACCCTTTCCAAGTTCAGTACGTTACTGAAGCACGCATGTACACCATGGGTGGATTCTTTGTAGTTACAGCAGGCCTAACACTAGTAGCAGCACTTCGCACCCAACTTGCCTACTACGCAAATAGTTTTAATAAAGTTCTATCTGCGCAATTAAAAAAGCGTTTCTTAATTTACTACGCTTTGTTTGTGGTTAGTTCAATTATTTTAATTTACACTCACTACTATCTATTGTTTACAGTTGCCGCTCTTGGTTTGTATGCCATTTTATATTGCGCTATCAATTACAAATTCGAATTGAAGAAATACGTATGGGTAGTATTAAGTGGTATTGCCATGGGAATTGGATTCTTACCTTGGCTCAAAGTTTTCCTTTTCCAGTTCAAACAAGTCGGCGCTGGATACTGGATTCCACCAATGGACAAATGGAGCATACCTAACACTCTTTGGGATTTACTAATCCTGCTCCCTCGTTCCCCTTCGTTAAACTATATCCTACTAACAATCGTAACTATATTTATTGTGTTTGCGATTGCCTATTTAATCTGGAAGTACACAGAAACTGAAAAATGGCTTATTCTCGCTTGTTTTCTTGCTCCATTTGGCGGTGCTATTTTGTTTTTCTTGCTAGCGAAATTCAATAACAGCAATAGTTCTGTTTACTTAGTAAGATACTTTATCTTCTGCTCATCTTACTACTTAATTTTAGTAGCATTAATGTTTAGCCATATTCGCATTAAACAGGTTGGAAATATGCTGGCGATGCTTCTAATTGTGCTTAATATTTATTCTATTTGGAATTATTGGAATTTACTAGATGTTAATTCAAAACCAGGAATGGCCGCTGCAGCGAAGTTCTTGAATACTAACGTAGAGCCACAGCAAAAAATCTTTGTTGGTAGTAGTTTTGAATTCTTCAACTATAAATATTATAACGACACTACTGTTAAACCATTACTATTTACAGATGGTAACTTGGTCCATAATTTACCGCACTTTGCTGGTACCGCAATTCTTACAGATGACGACTTAGTTCTAAATTTCAGCGAAGCAACAAAACCTGGAGATATAGTCTGGCTACTTTGGACAAACGGGTTTGGAGGAAGCCAACCAACCGTTCCAAGTAATTGGGTGCAAATAGATGAGAAAGGTTTTGCAGAAGTAAAACCTTATGTTGGAACTTGGGTTATTGTAACAGAATATAAAGTTCAGTAAGTCTTAATCAATAACTATCTATTACAAGCCGCGCCGAGTAGACATACGAAGGCGCGGTCTTTAATTCTTAAATCAACATAAGAAAGATTATTAAATCTTTCTGGAGTAGTTTGCGAAAGCAATAAGTTTAATCTTTGAACAACATCATTTGCACTTTCTTTTCCGTCAATGATTACATTGTATGTTCGTGATTTATCCCCGCCTTTTTGCATTACCAAAGTTAATTCTTCTGCAGAGATAGGTAATGAAATTTCTGGTGTCTCTATATTAGGAGATATATTAGGATCTAAACTCTCTGAATTATTTTCTGTAGTTGGCTCGGTTGACTGTGAATCTGTTTGAGAGCTTGAATTTCCAGAATCTATTGAAGTATCCGTATTGCTTGAAGCTTCCTTAGCATTTGCTGATGCATCTAATAGTGAGGCATCTTCAGTTTCTCCAGGAATCACTTTAGGTTTATTTTTTTGAAAATCAAATTTCACAGAAATTAAACTAGAGCCTACAATACCCTTTATTTGATCTTGTAATTCAATAATGTATTTAGCTGTGTCTAAAGTCAAAAATTCAGCATTCGAATCGTTGCTAACTTTTGATGGGATTTCTATTTTCGCAATTCTAGAGTTTCCTAAATTTTCCCACGCTTCAGTATCTACACCAGACTGACCTTTAAGAGACCCGTCGTTGAAAAGATCGTAAACTTTTTCAGAGGATCGTACAGAGAAACGATCAAACTTTGGCAAAACAGTAATTTTTATGGTTTTGCTCCCAAAATCTTTTTTAATTTTTTGAATGGAGTCTATACGAGAAATTTTTTCTAAGGCTTCACGAATCCTAGCTTCGCTTGTAAATAAAATATTATGCTGTGGATTGTAAAATTTGGCTTGTTTAAGAGCAGAATTAACTTCGTTTATTGCCTGCTCTTTTTCAGAAGAAGGCAATCCTTCTATTTCCACACCCTGCAAAGTAAGAAAATTTGGAATGTAGACTACATAAATTATTGCAAATATTACTAACAAAACTAGCGCCTGCAACCAATGACTTCCCAAACCAATGCTTTCAAAAAATTTTTGAACTTTATTTTCAGAGATTGGCTTTGCGGCACGTTTAAATTGACGGGCTTGTTGCAGTTTCTGATTAAAGCCTTTATGTTGAAAACGAACTTTTGAATCTAATTTTGGTTTTTTCTTTTGGAAGAACATTTATTTTAATTTACCCACTTACCATATTGACGAACTAACATGTGCGTAGCGCTCATTGGCTCTGCTAAGAGTTCCTTCACCACCTTTTCTGTTCTAGCACCTTGTGAACCTTTTACTAAAACTACACTTTCATTTTGCAGTCTTGCGAGAACTGAATTTTTAGCTAAATCACTATTTTCGAAAGAAGTTACTTTTTCTTGAGGCATTCCATTTTGAATTGCTGAATTCGCAATATCTTTAGCATGGTTTCCTATAGTCACTAGTTCAGAAAGTCTTCCTCTAGAAAACATATCCGCGCAAATCTTTCCAATTTCTTCATGAGCATTTTGACTATCATTGCCTAGCTCAAGCATATCACCCAGTACAGCAACTTTAGTCTGATTTGGAAATTGTTCCAATAAACTTAGAGCCTTTTTAGTAGATGCAGGAGCTGAATTGTATGTATCATCAATTAAAATAGTTCGTTTAATTCCAGCTAGAATATTTAAACGTCCTGGCATTGGTCTGTAGTGCGTCAAACCTTTCACAATTAAATCTGTCTCTACCTCTAACGATTCACACAAAGCTACTGCACACAAAACCGCACTCACATGTGACTCACCTATTGCTGGAATAGAAATTGCCAACTTTCTAGTCGGTGTCTTAATTTCCAAATTTGTTTGCGCGTTTAACGATAGCGTTTCTGAAATATTTTCCAAAATAATTTCAACGTCATTTGTTTTGCCATACGAAATTTTGTGAGCATTCACCTTACTAGCCTGTTCTGTTACTAAAAAATCATCGCCGTTAAAAACCAACAGTCCATTTGGTTTTAGGCGACTGGCAATCTTACCTTTCTCATTTGCCAATTGTTCTTGTGACTCATAGTTCTCTAAGTGAGAAATCCCAATTGAAGTTAAAACTGCAATATTTGGTTGAACCAAATTTAAAAGCTCGTCCATATCTCCTGGGTGGTCGATGCCATATTCCAAAACCAAGAGTTTTGGGTATGTTTGTGGCAATAACCATACCACAAGCGCTTTCGCAATAATGCGCAACCACCCCAACTGAGATGCAAACCATGTTGTGGACTCATCAATTCCCTTTGCACCAATAACTGTAAGTGGAATACCAATAGTGTTATTGTAATTTTTTTCAGGTTCACGCAATTGATACTTAGAAGAAAGCGCCGCCGCAATTGCGTGGCGCGTAGATGTCTTCCCCACACTTCCTGTAATACCAATTACTACTGGCTTGTATTTTGCAATAATCTTATGTGTGAAATAGGCTAGTATTTTTTCTATTCTAGTTTGAGATTCAATTTGCTTGCCCATCTAATTTGATTTTCGTTTAAATCTTTATTTCTTCTTGATTACATCAGTTCCTACAAACTTTTGTAGAACTTCTGGAACTTTAATGCTTCCATCAGCTTGTTGGTAGTTTTCCAAAATTGGAATTAGAATTCTTGGGCTAGCAACTGCAGTATTGTTTAAGGTAAATGCGTACTTAATTTTACCTTCTTTGTCCTTGTAACGAATGTTCAAACGACGTGCTTGCCAATCTGTTAAATTGGAATCGCTATGTGTTTCGCCGTAGCCGTTGCGTGCTGGCATCCAAGTTTCAATGTCATACATTTTGTATTTACCGGCTCCCATGTCGCCTGTGCAAATATTTAGCACACGGTATGGCAATTTTAAATCTTGCAAAATTTCTTCAGAAATTTCACGAAGTTTTTCTAGCCATATATCACCTTCATTAAAATCTGCTTTACAAACAATTACCTGTTCAACTTTCATAAATTCTTTTACGCGATACACACCTTTTGTATCTTTACCATAACTACCAATTTCACTGCGGTAGCATGGAGAGATTCCACAAACCTGAATTGGCAATTGAGATTCTTCCAAAATTTGGTCAGCGTAGTATGCAATCAAAGATGGTTCGCTTGTACCTGCAAGAAAAGTTTTTTCTTTGTCGCTATCTTCTGCCGCTTCCATACCCGCAGCGTTTGCAACCTGATACACTTCAGCACGTCCCGCAGGAAAATGACCACTTCCAACTAAAGCAAATTCACGAACCAAACTTGGAGTTTGCATTACTGTAAATCCTTTGGAACGAAGCTTTTCTAACGCGTACTGGAACAAACCATACTGAATCATTACTGCTTCGTTTTTTAAGAAGTAACCACGAAAACCAGAAACAGCGGTTCCACGTTCTGTATCTATTAAATCCAAATCTTTTCCTAGTTGAATATGATCTTTCACATCGAAAGCAAAAGTTGGTTTTGCATTCGCAACTTTATCTGTGTCTTTAGGATCTACATGCCCAAGCTCTGGTGACCAATAACTCCAAGGTACATTTTCTGAATCATCTTTTCCAATTGGACTTTCTGGAGATGGAATGTTTGGCACGTACAACATTAAATTGTTATACTCATCTTCTATTGAACGAAGTTTGGTAGTCGCTTCTGTATGATGCTTGTCCATTTCTTGCATCTCTAAAAGTTTCGCAGCTTTATCCTCTGGACTAAGCGTTGCAATTTCTTTTGAGAAAGCATTTTTTGTTGCTTGAAAAGTTTCCGTTTCATTTAGCAATGAACGGCGTTGCTCGTCTAATTCCAAAAGATGATCGAGATCTAGGTCTACTCCTTTGTTTGTAATTGCTGTACGGAGTGCATCTACGTTGTCACGGATGTATTTGATGTCTAACATATAATTATTTTAGGTGTTTAAAAATTCCTTCAATTTTTCTGTAGCTATTTTTCTCATACTGATTGCATTCTTTTCTTCGGATGTCATTTCTGCAAAAGTTTTATCGAAGCCTTCTGGTTGAAATATTGGATCCCATCCGAAAGTTGTTTCACCTCTTGGCAGTACAATCGTTCCATCAATTGATCCTTCAAAATAATGAATGTCGTCTGTATTTTTTGCGTAACCAATCATAACCTTCGCGGTTGCTTTCTGATTTTCTAATCGTTGTGCCAAGTCCGACAGCCCATCATTACCTAAAGATTTTAAAAACCACTTGATCATTGGTCCAGGCATTCCATTCAACTTTTCAAAATATAGCGACGTATCTTCGACAATAAACTCGCCACTGTGATGTTTGAATGCCTCATGCAACTTTGCGTTAATGATTGAGTGAGGATCAAGATCTTGGATTTCTACAAGGTCTATATCTAACTGCTCCAAATCTGGAATAACAGTTTTTACTTCTTCAAATTTATTTTTATTTCCAGTAATAAATTGAAGTGCCATACTACTCCTTCGCTTTCATCGGTGGAAACACAACTGTTTCGCGGATTGGTCTATCTGCCAAAACCGAGAATAAACGTTGTGCTAAGCCAAATCCTGCGGCTGGAGGCATGCCGTATTCCATTGCTTCCAAGTAGTCTTCGTCGATCATTTGAGCTTCTGTGTCGCCTGCTTCACGCAATGCCATTTGGTCCTCAAAACGTTTACGCTGATCTAGCGGATCGTTCAACTCGCCGAAACCTTTTCCAAGCTCCGAACCGTATGCCAAAATTTGTAAACGTTGTACTACTTTTGGATTATTTGGATCGCGCTTCGCAAGTGGTTCAAGTTCAATTGGTTGATTGATTAAGAATACAGGTTTATCTGTTTTAATGTTACCACGAATCTTTTTAAAGATTACATCTATTAAACGACCACGCTGAGCAAAATCTTCAAGTTTAATGTGTTGTGACTTTGCATATTCTTTTAAGTCCTCGTCCGAGCAAGTTTCTAAATCTAATCCTGTGTGTTCTTTGAACAAAGCGATGTAGTCCACTTTTTCCCAATCGCCAGACCAGTCGCAAGTTACGCCACCAGAAGTAATTTTCAAAGTTCCAAATGTTTCTTGAATTACATATTGATACATTTCTTGCAAAAACTTTTGTAATTTTTCAAAGTCGCCATACGCCCAATAGAATTCCATTTGTGTGTAATCTTGCAAGTGAGTTGTAGAGATTCCTTCGTTTCTAAAAATACGTCCTATTTCAAAAACTTTTTCGTAACCAGCAACCAACATTTTCTTTAATGGTAATTCTAAAGAAATGCGCAAATAGAAATCGCGGTCTAGTGCGTTGTGATGCGTTACAAATGGCTCTGCTTCCGCACCGCCTGGAACAGCTTCCAAAATTGGCATCATCAATTCTAAATAACCATGATTAGTTAAGAATGTGCGCATGCTCTGCCAAAATTTATTTTGCTTCACAAAAAGTTCTTTAGTTTCTGCGTCTAGCAAAATATCTAAATAGCGCTTACGAAGTTTTAGCTCTATATCTTCAATTCCAAAATGTTCGCTAGGAAGTGGGCGTAAAGATTTTGCCAACATTTTGTAGTCGTATACTTGTAAAGTTTTTTCTTCAGTTTTCGTAACAAAAAGTTTACCGGTTACTTGGACAAAATCGCCAAGGTCAAAATTATCTACAAAAAAGGCAAATTTTTCCGCGCCTATATCGTCAGCTTTTATTAGAGCTTGAATTTTACCGCCACCTGCTTCGCCTGAGCCATCGTCAATATGGAGGAAAAGGAGCTTACCCATTCCTCGCATCGAACGAATTCGACCAACAAGGACCACAGATTGCCCTTCTAAGTCGTTAAAATGCTCCAGTACTTCTGCATTTGTGTGTGTGCGCTCTGTAACAGATGGATACGCCTCAAGGCCAGCAGAAGCCAAATTTTCCAGCTTAGCTTTGCGGTGATTTATAATGTCTTCTAGTCTTTCACTCATGGGTTGTTTGATATAAATAGTGGTTAAATTATATCAAATTCTAAAGTTTTCTGGTATATTGACAAAAACATAATAAAATGGTGTAAATTGTTTATCAGGAAAGAGTTTAGAGAGAAAATTAAGTAGTATAAATAAAAAAGCGGCAATGCACGCTAGTACATACCGCTCTCATATATTTCAGATATTCTATTCAGACTAGTTAATCCCAAGAATCTCGTATTCTTTATCGCCTGCTTGGGTAGTAATAATTACTTTGTCTCCATTCTTTTTACCAAGCAATGAACTACCAACAGTAGATTCATTTGAAATTTTTCCTTCAAGTGGATTTGCTTCATTACTTCCTACAATAGTGTAGGACTTTTCTTCATCATTTACTTTCACTTTCACCGTTGAACCAATTGTTACTGTGTTATGTTGATGTGATGCAGTAATAATTTCTGCATTCTTGATCATATCCTCAATTTCCATGATACGACCTTCAATAAAACTTTGCTCTTCACGAGCTTGTGCGTAGTCCGCGTTTTCACTCAAATCACCATGCGCTGCCGCTTCGCGAATACGCTCAATAACTTCCTTGCGCTTGTCATTAATAAGGTGTTTTAGTTCTTCGTTAAGTTTCAACAACCCTTCTTGGGTCAATAAATATTTTTTAGACATAGTTTCTAATTTCTCAATTGTTTGGCTAATAATACATCTTTTTGAAAGTAGTGTCAATCTGTCTATTCCCAGACCAATAGTACAATGGCAATAAAACCGAAAGCTACACCTATCAATTGCACCGGAGTTACAGATTCTTTATACAAAACTAAACCAATTACAATTGCCAATATAGCACTGCCGACAGAAAAAATAATTGCCCCTTTGGTCAATCCTGCTCCATGCTTTAAAGCAATTAACCAAAAAGTATTAGCTAGTACATATGCAGATATTGCTCCTACAAACCTTATCGCGCCTGAGTGCAACTGATATTCCTTCGCAATAATATCAGCAACTGCTTCTGCAAGTATCAAAAGTCCTAAAAATAGAATCCACATTTATTTACTATTAACTTGTGTTGCTTGTAAAACATTTTCCAAAAGTTTTGCAACGGTTACAGGACCAACACCACCAGGACAAGGCGTAATATATTTAGCCTTAGGAGCAACACTGTTAAAATCTACATCACCAGATATAGAACCACCAGATTCAGATGTTCCCGCATCTATTACCACAACTCCTTCAGATACTTCATCGCCAGTTAATATCCCCGCTTTCCCTACGCCTGAAATAATTACAGTAGCTTGTTTTAACAATTCGGCACGATCTTCAGTATCAGCTAGAACTGTTTGAAAATTCAACCCTCGTTTTTGAAGTTCTTTGGAAACAGGTTTCCCAACTAAATCACCATTACCCAACATAACAAATTTCTGAGTTTTCAAATCTAAAGGAAGTGATTCTAAAATATACATTACAGCTCCAGCTGTTGGCGGAACTATATCTGTAGATGTATTTGTTGGATTAATAACATCTACATCGAACTTTGAGTTAATTGCCGAAAGAATTTTTGTTGAATCTATGTGTTCTGGTAAAGGTAATTGCACAATTAAACCAGACAGATTTTCTTTTTCTTGTTCAGTTTGAATTGCAGAAATTACATCTGGTTCTGTTGCTGTGCTTGGCAAGTGCACCAATGAAAATTCCATTCCGCATTCTTCTGCACGTTTTCCCTTAATTTTCACATAGGATAAACTTACTGCGTCGTCGCCCACCACTACATCACACAACAAAGGTTTGTAACTCAGTTGCGCAATGCGCTGAGATACATCATTAAAAAGATTCCTTGCCAAAGCACGTCCATCTATTATTTGCCCTTCGGCTATTTGCTCGTCTGTATTACTATTAATATTTTCCATATTTTTATTCTTCTGAATACTACTTCTTATTATATCGGTTGTCTGCCCACCATTTTAACGCATCTTTAACAATCGGTACAGCAACCGCATGTCCTTCACCACCAGCTTCAACTAAAACAACAATAACAATTTGTGGGTCTTCGTATGGTGCATACGAAGTAAACCACGCGTGGGTTCTGCTAGGATCTGCGCCATCGAACTGAGATGTTCCAGTTTTTCCGGCAGAACTAACAGGTAAAGCCGCCAAAGAACGTCCACTACCCTGACTTCCAATTACGTTTTCACGCATACCTTCTTGTACTATTTTCATATTTTCTGGACTAACTTTAGCGACTACTAACGGTTCAGTTTTAGGTTGGAAAATTATCTTACCAGATTGATCTGTCACTTCCTTCAACAGTCTTGGCTTGTTTGCTGTTCCACCATTTGCGATTGCCGAAGTCCACACCGCAACTTGCAATGGAGTAGTAAGTGTATCTCCTTGTCCAATTGAAATATGGTAAGTGTCTCCCAAATACCACTTACTAGAAATTGGGTCGTTTTCAAAATATTTTGCTTTCCATGCAGGGTCAGCAACAACTCCTGGTTTTTCTCCTTGAATATCTATCCCTGTAGTTTTTCCCATACCGAACATTCGGTAGTACTCTGTAAGTTTTTCTGCACCAAGCCCAACAAACTTAGTTGCGGTATTACCTCCCGCAACTGTATAGAAATATATATCACTACTTTCAGCAATAGCACTTTTCACTGTCATTGGACCCAAGCCAGAACGCTTCCAACCATAAAAATTATATTTGATACTTGGATTATATTGATTTGGAATAACTAACAAACCAGTATCATTGATCACTGTGCTAGCTGTAACAATTTTTTCTTGTAACGCGGCAGCTGCTCCTACCATTTTAATGGTAGAACCAGGTGGATATGTTCCGGCAATTGCACGGTTAAACAATGGCAAATTTTTATCTTCTAAAAGATTCTGGTAATCGGTTTTAGAAATTCCTGGAGCAAACAGATTATTATTAAATCCTGGGACAGAAACCAAAGCTAAAACTTCCCCTGTTTTTGGATTCATCGCAATAGCCGCACCTTTAGTTCGAGGACCAGCTTTGGTAAAGCTATTGTAAAGTTGTTTTTGCAATCCAGCATCTATGTTTAAACTCACAATATTTCCTGGAGTAGGTTCTACGTTCCCCAACTCTTTCATTGGTCTACCAGATGCATCTACTTCTACTTGAGTGTTTCCATTAATACCACGCAAATATTTTTCATAGGACAATTCAATGCCCGACTTTCCGATAAAATCATTTGCATCGTAATCTTGGTCAGCATTTTCACTGAGCTCTTCTGCAGATATCACACCTGTGTAACCAAGCGCATGTGAAAAAATTTCCGGGTTTAAGTATTCGCGAATTGGTATGCTCTTAACAGAGAATCCTGGGAAATCTGCACTATTTGTTTCAAACAATATGCTTTCTTGCTGTGTTATGTCGCGTTTAATAATAATTTGCTGTAAAGAATTTCTGTTTAAATCTTTTAGTTTATCTGTTATATCGTTGCGAGGCATATTGAACATAGATGAGACCTTGTCTATGGTTGCATCTAAGTTTTCTTGTGGTACATCTCCAGGCGTTACAATTAAACTAAAACTTGCTGTATTTCTAGCAATTTGTTCGCCGTATCGATCTAAAATATAGCCTCGAGGAGCTAAGATTGTTTGAATCCTCAAACGATTTCCTTCTGCCATACTTTTTAAATTACTGCCTTGCATAATTTGCAAATTAAAAAGTTGGAAGAGCAAAATGATACAACCAAGAGCAATAACTCCTTGCAACCAGTATGAAGAAAAGTTGGAACGAGTTTCGTCTGCAAAACCTTCTACATCTGTTTCGGAATCCAATGCTGCTTCGTCCCAATCCAAATGACGTCGATCTTTATGATCGACTTCGCTTGCATGGACATCAAAAGGATTTTTGGGAACTCTCAACATAAAATTTGTCTTAGTACAGAGGTTTAATTAGCTCTTAAATCTGTAATTTATTTTTTTGCCAACGTAATTGACTACGCGCAAACATTTCTACAACTATGTAGACAGGATAGGAAAAAATAATATTAACAAGTACTGCCATCCAAAGCGAAGAAAAAATTTGTTTTCCAGCAATTGCTAAAACATTCCAGTGAAATATAACTAACAAGTTTGTGTAACCCCACAGCCAAAATTCCACAAAAACTGTTGCCGCAATTATAGCTCCCATAAAATGATACCACTGCACCTCAGAAAAAAACCACTGTTTCAAAAAAAAGTTTCCTACCGCTCCACAAAGCGTCAATGGAATTGTAAAACTACCGACAGGAAGACCGTATACTATATCTAACCAAAATCCTCCAATTAATCCGAAGAACAAATAATCGAAATTGTCGAATACTAAAGAGAGTGCAATAACTGTAAGCAAAATTAAATTTGGTACAAATCCTCGCAAATTAAAAACTCCAAACAGACCAAAAGTAATTCCTAAAATCGCTCCTATTAAAATTACGTAAATAATATATCGCATAATATTGCCTATTGCTTAACAACGAAAACAAATTCAACTGCGCGTTGGCGAATTGGAGAAGTCACACTTAGCTTTTTAAACAAATCGTTTGGCCCTGAAAGTACTGCGCCTACTTGGCCAATTAAAATATCTTTTGGTATGTGAGCGCTAATCCCTGCAGTTACAACTAAGTCACCTGTGGAAATATCTGCGTTTTGAGATACTAAATCAAAAGTCATTCCAGATCCAAACGAACCTTTAATAACACCTTCGGTGCCATTTTTTGAGAGACGTGCATCTACAGAGGATTGCGTGTTTGAAATTAACAATGCGGTGCTAGTATAGCTTCCTACATTGATTATTTTTGCGACCATATAACCTTCGCTCACAACCGCTTGTCCTTCCTGAATCCCCTGTTCTTTTCCACAATTAATAATCATCGCATCGCTTAGCTCTTGAGGATCTATAGACAAAACACTGCAAGGCTCTAAATCTAATTTAGATTTTGCTCTAAAACTTAATTCACTACGAAGTAACTCGTTTTCATTTTTAAGTTTATCTAAATTAACTTGTTGTTGTTGAAGAGATGTAACTTGTGATTGCAACTCTGCATTTTCTTTTACAATTTTTCCAATGTTTCCAAGTGTAGAAAAGAATGTATGGAACGGTTTCGTAACCGTTTTTACCACAGATATAATTGGTCGAGGTGCTTGAAGCAACGCGTACTCAATTGGGTTTAACCACCCTTTAGTTTGCATAACCAAACCAATCACTACAATAAATAGCACAGAAGCAAAAGCTATAAAAGTTTTAGAGTAAATAAAGCGCATTGGTTTTTGTATTGAAGTTATTAATGCTGGAACTCGTGAAAGGGAAAACTAGTTTTAAACTAGTTTAAAACTAGCGAGGAATTCTGGAAAAGTCTGTTGGCAACAGAACATCCTTTAAGCTTTCTAAGTCTTCTACTACAATCCCTGTCCCGCGCACAACACAAGTAAGTGGATCATCTGCAATCATAACCGGCATTTGAGTTTCATCATGAACAAGCTGGTCTAAGCCACGAAGAATAGCTCCACCACCTGCCATTACAATTCCGCGATGCATAATGTCTGAAATAATTTCTGGCGGAATTTCTTCAATAATCGCTTTGATGTTATTGATGATCACGCGAATTGCTGGTTGTAAAGCTTCACGAACATGAGTGTCTGTAATTGTAATTTCCTTTGGAAGTCCTGATACTAAATCGCGACCACGAAGTTGTGTGCTTAGAGGTTCTGGCAAATGATATGCGGAACCAACTTTTATTTTTACTTCTTCAGCTGTGCGAATCCCAATTAACATTCCAAAATGATCGCGCGCGTACTGAACAATTTGTTCGTTCATTGCATCTCCTGCAACACGAACACTTCTAGCAATTACAACTCCACCAAGTGAAAGAACAGCAATTTCTGTTGTACCTCCACCAATATCTACAATCATAGAACCTTGCGCTTCTTGCACCGGAAGTCTAGAACCAATAGAAGCCGCCATAGGTTCTTCAATTAAAAACGCTTGTCGTGCGCCTGCATTAATTGCGGCATCTTGTACAGCACGTTTTTCTACTTCTGTAACTCCAGATGGAATACCAATTACAACGCGAGGGCGACGCAAAAAAGAAAGTGTCTGATTATGAACTTTGTCTATGAAATAACGAAGCATGGCTTCGGTAATTTCGAAGTCAGAAATAACGCCGTCGACAAGTGGACGGGTTGCGACAATATGTGTTGGGGTTCGACCAACCATACGTTGAGCTTCTGCTCCAATTGCAAGAATCTGTTTGGTACGTTGATTCACTGCCACCACGCTTGGCTCATTGATAACAATACCCTTGCCTTTAACGTAGACGAGGGTATTGGCAGTGCCAAGATCTATTCCTAAATCCTGTGAAAATCTTTTAAATATGGGTTCAAACATGTAGTTTTGTGTCTAAAATTCAGTCTGAAATTCAATCAAAAATCTGACGTCTCTATGTATTTTAGCGCGGATTGGTGGAGATGTAAACTACGACGCAAATTCGTCAATATTACTCATGTCATCCAGCAATGCTAGATTTATCGTATCATTCCTAAGCTGATCAAAATCACTAGACACAGGTTCTTGAGTATTACTTATAGTGATAAAATAAGCACTGTTAATTATGTCACTATTGTATGATCTCTGAGGCGTTACCAAATATATTAATACTGCTATTATTTTCTTATTTTTAATATAATGATTATTATTTAACCATAGGCTCTGATATTTTTCGATAGCATTTCTATTAGTGGTTTTTAAATAATCGTAAGCTGATTTAACATTTTGTGCATTTAAAACTTTACCACCTTTTGCATATATGGATTCGATTGATAATGCAATTAGACCAAAGTCGCCGTTATTTTTTTGTAGCTCAATATCTAATTGTATAGCAGCATCTCTCAGTGTTTGTTTAAATTTAGTATTTGTTTCAACAAATATTCTCTTGCATTCAATCAGATATCTAATTCCTGAATTAGTGAATAGTATATCTGGACGTGGCTCACATAATTCTACCTGCAAGTCAGCGTCCTTCATATGAGAAAATAATAGTATCTCAAACAACGTATTCCTGGCCAAGCTATTCTTAGTGGTTTCTTCTACAGCGTTTGTACCATCAAGTATTTTTTCAAATTTAATTTTTAAAATATCTGGGCTGGTATCTTTTAAATTTGGAATGATTGAATACATTAAATTCAGATCATGTAATGCATGTATTAAAATTCTTTCTTCATTTTGTTTAGTAAACTGTTCTAGTAACTTTTTATCTTTCCTAACTGACTCAAACTTCCTAACCAATTTATACGATTCATGAATCCTATCGTTATTTTTTATTGGCAAACCTAAAGTAACTAGAAATTGGTCAAATACAATCTCAAAGTCAATTAAATCCTTATATGTTGTCTTATTCATTTAGTAAGCCTGCCCAAACAGCCACTTGCGCTTGGCTGGTTTGCCGCAGTGGAAACATTTAGCATCTTCATTCATATTGCTGTTTTCAATAGGCAAACATCGAGAAACGGACTTTGTTGCATCTTTAATCGCCTTTTCGCATTCAGCTTCTTCACACCAGAACACACGAACCAAAGAACGATCATTTTCTAAGATGTTTTTGTAAGTATCAAAGTCTTCTGCATCTTTAGTTAACTCTTCCTTTATTATCTTGGACTTCTCAAGCATTTGACCTTGAATATGTTCCATTACTTTTGGAATTTCTTCAGTGATCTTTTCAACCTCCAAAAATCCTTTTTCAACTACATCACGGCGCGCCCACTTAACTTGTCCACCTTCAACTTCTTTGCCACCAATTTCAAAACGTAAAGGAACACCTTTTAACTCCCACTTATTAATTCTGCTCCCAAAAGACTCATTAAACGCATTGTCCAACTTCGCGCGAACACCTGCAGACTTTAGTTTCTCAATCACGCTTTGGGCAAACTCATTGATCCTTATTTGTTTCGCTTCGTCTTTATCTTCCATCACAATAACAACAACTTGAATTGGTGCCGCACGAGGAGGAATTACCAAACCAGCATCATCGCCATGCACTAAAATTAATCCACCTATCGAACGAGTAGAAAGACCCCATGAAGTCTGCCAAGGGTTTTGTTTTTCGTTATTTGAATCTAAATATTCTATATCGAAAACTTTTGAAAAATTTTGCCCCAAATTGTGAGAAGTTGCAGACTGCAAAGCCTTACCATCTGGCATAACAAGTTCAATAGTATAAGTTCGGTCTGCGCCCGCAAACTTTTCGCTTTCACTTTTTACACCAACATAAGCAGAAATCGCAAAAACTTCTTCAAAAAAACTTCTATACCATTCCAAAGCTTTCAAAGTCATATCTTCTGCTTCTTCTGCAGTCTGATGAACAGTATGACCTTCTTGCCACAAAAATTCTGAGGTGCGCAAAAACGGATGTGTACGTTTTTCCCAACGCACCACATTAGCCCATTGGTTTACAAGCAAAGGTAAATCCCGGTAGCTTTTAATCCACTTCGCAAAAGTTGCGTACATAATAGTTTCAGAAGTTGGACGAAGTGCGTATGCTTCTGTTAATTCTTCTCCACCGGCATGGGTAACAACTGCAAGCTCAGGAGAAAAACCCTCTAAATGATCTTTTTCTTTTTCCAAAAGCGACATTGGAATAAGCATTGGAAAATATACGTTCTGAATATCACCTTCTTTAAACTTTGTGTCTAGATAGTTTTGTACTTTTTCCCAAATGGCATAACCGTTTGGTTTAATAATCATACTTCCCTTTACATCTGAGTAATCTGCTAAATCGCCAAGAACAACAATGTCGTTGTACCACTCGGAAATATTTTCACTTTTTGGAGTTAATCCTTTTTTCTTAAAATCTGCCATATGTTTTTACTTAAATAAATGTCTTACTACTTCCAACTGCGATACGTCGCGTACGGAAATTACTAACATCAATAGCAATAGTACCATAAAACCAATGGCATTGGCATATTGTTCAATTTTAGGGTTATTTTTCTTACGTCTTACTGTTTCTATTAATAGGAAGAAGATGCGTCCGCCATCTAACGCTGGGAAAGGCAATGCGTTTAATAGCGCCAAATTTAAGGACAAAAATGCCGAGAACTGCAACAACGGTATAATTCCCATATCAGCAACTTGTCCTGTTAGTTGAGCTATCTTTACTGGTCCACCTAAACTCTCTATACCATCACCTCTAGAAAATAGTGCGAACAACCCTGTTGCAATACTTTTTAGCTGGTCAAATGCAGTTTTTGTACCTTCATAGATTGCAGGGAAAAATGCAAATTTAGCTTTTCCATATATTGCTAACCCTATGCCAACAATTGCATTTGGATCTTCACTAGTTTTTACCTTAACAGTTTTTTGCTCATTTACACGTTGAACATCAAAAGACAATTCTTGTCCTTTACGCTCTTTAATGTAGCTTTGAACATTTTCTATGCTTTGAAAAGTTTGACCATCAATGTTGTTGATGATATCGCTTGGTTCTAAACCAGCTTTACTTGCAATAGAGTCTGGTTGAATTTCTAAAATAACCACATGCTCGTTAGTGAAAGTTGCACCTTTAGGTATTTCGCTTATATCGTTCACAGCAACAGGAAGTCCTGCCATAAACCCGATTGAAAGCAATAGACACGCTAAAACAAAGTTCATTACAACTCCAGCAACTAGAGTTAAGAAGCGTGGCCAAAATGATTTATTAACAAAACTTTGTTCACCAACACTATCATTATCTTCTCCTTCTATTTTTACAAAACCACCTAGTGGAATGTAATTAATAGAGTAAACTGTCTCATCACTTTTTGTTCGGTTACCCCAAACAATTTTCCATTTCCCGCCTTCCTCAGCTGAGGTTTTTTGGATACCAAAAATTCGTGGAGGGAAACCAAAACCAAATTCATGAACTTTCATTCCGCTACGCTTGGCAACCAAAAAATGTCCTAGTTCGTGAACAAAAACTAAAATACTTAAAACTATTAAAAATATTACTATTGTAAAAATCATTAAACTGTCATTAATTCTTTTTCTTTATCTTCTGCAACAGACTTAACTTGGCTATTATAGCTATCTATTACTTCTTGTACTTTCTTTTGTGCATAGGCTACATCATCTTTAGAGATTTTACCTTCTGCCTCTTCCCTCTTCACTGCTTTTAAAATGTCTTCACGTACCTGTCGAATGCTAATGCGCGCCTTCTCAGCGATCTGTGCAACCAACTTTACCATTTCCTTGCGACGGTCTTCCGTTAACATTGGCAAAGTAATGCGAATTACATTACCATCATTCCCTGGAGTAAAACCTAAATTCGCTGCCATTATACCTTTTTCAATTTCCTGAATTTGTCCTTTATCCCACGGTGAGATTGTTAAAGTTTTTGCGTCCGAAACAGTTATGTTCGCAACTTGTTGAATTGGCACTTTGGATCCATAGCTTTCTACTTCTACTGTTGAAAGTAGTGCTGGATTTGCACGACCAGTTCTAACAGATGAAAGCTCATGATGGAAATGATCCATTGCTTTTTCAAAGTTTTCTTTATGTGAATTTATTATTCCGTCTATCATATTATTGAATTCCGTTTTTCTTAATTAATTAAATTTATTTATATGCTCCTGCGTATGCTACTTGCGGCAAAGTTGGGTCTACAAGTAAAGCGTTAATTAGACTTCCTGTTCCAGTATCTGCGGTAGACCACGAACTTCCAGAATCTGTGGTTTTGTAAACAATACTTCCAGCACTTACATACACAACATTTTCACTCGAAGGTGCAATTGCAACGGCCATTGGTACTGCTGCAGATTGGCGAAGAGGCATGGAGATGAATTTCCATGTATTTCCAGCATCAGTTGATGAATAGAGTCCCAAATTTGTTGTAACGTACACCACACTTGAATTTGTTGCGCTAATAGCCATCTGGTTAAATGCCGAAATTGCACTGCCGAATATAGATAGATTACTAATATTACCAGCCGATTGCAACCCTGCCGTAATGAGTTTAAAACTTGCTCCGCCATCTATACTCTTAGAAATTCCAGTACCTTTTATTACCACATAGATCCCATCATTATTCCAGATAATTTTATTTATCCGGTCGTTGTAGCTTTGCAGTAGTTTCCAAGAACCGCCTCCGTCGCCACTAGCAATTAATTCTCCTTGTGAAAGTCCGATTAAAATTTGTTGGGGGTTATTTGGATTTAAACTTATCGCGCGGACAGATCCACCTGCAGTACCTCCAGTATAAACTGCATTCCAAGATTTTCCTCCATCGCGCGTTACAAGAGCACGTGCTTTATCTTCAAAATTTCCGCCTGCATAGATAGTCTTAGAATCGTAAGGATTGATTGCAAAATCAATAATTGGAATAGTGCCGAGAATTTGCTCCCAAGAACCACCGCCATCTAAAGATTTATACATACCACCAGAAAATGATGAAAGATAGATTACATCAGCACCCTGAGGGTCAAATGCCATTCTGGAAATGGCTAAATCTGTAATGTAGTTTGAGCTATCTTTAATTTTATTGGAAGCCTGCCAATCCACTCCGCCATTTGAAGTTTTTAACACGCCTGCGGTAGTTGTTGGTCCAAAAAAGTTACAAGATGCAGACATCAAACTAATTGCACAGATTGTTAGAATAATATTTTTTTTCATTTTTATTTTATTTTTCTATAAAGCGGTCATTAGAAAATTTTGTAAGATAATTTTTTTGTTAAAGTTTCCACGAAGCGCTTGTAATGCATCCATGCTCGCTCGCACAGCAATATGTTTTTCTGGAGATCTTCTAAGCAATTCTACTTGTCTGTATAGCCAACTTTCAAAAAGTTGTTGCAAAAGTTCTTCGTCTGTTTCAGAAAGTTTAGCCAGTTTACTAACAAGTGCCAGTCTTTCTGCAGTACCACTTTTCGATGCTGTTTCTAACATTTCTAAGCTAGAATTTAACTTTTCATTCTTTGGCTCATCTATTAAATGAGGTAATGCAAAAACCTGACATCGTGACATAACAGTTGGAATTAACGCTCTATTGGCAAGCAAAACAAATATAGTATTACTTGGTGGTTCTTCCAAAATTTTTAACAATACGTTTTGCATCACCATAGAAGCGTCACTCATGTTGGTCATCAGTACAACTTTTCGGCCGTCAGAAACAGTTCTCAATGTAGCTAATTTCAAAGTTTCGCGTAAAGACTCTACGTTGCTACCCGTTGCGTTAAAGTTTACTAAATCTACATTTGAAAAACTTTTACCAGCTATTTTTCTTACGAACTGGTCTATAAATTCAGTTGCGGATTCACTTTGACTACCTCGACCAACGAACAAAAACGCATGAGGAAAATTATCTCTTGCTAAAAAAGCGTCTAACGTTTCTGTTAAATGGTCCAAGTTCGACATTATTTTACAATTACTGTTCCTGTTGCAGAGCTGTTTATGTGATCATGGTAACCCCAAGACCCAACTTTTGTGAATTTAAATTGAAATTTACTACCACTTGCAATTTTTGCTTTAGAATCGAATTCAGGATAGATAGTATGTGAAGGGTGTGAATCTGATGCCGGCCAAAAATCTTTACCGCTATTATTTTTAAAGACAACTATATCGCCTTTTTGAATAGTTACAGTTGATGGAGAAAAAGTTTTACCATCGTACATAACTTCCACCACAGCAACATTAGCATCATCAGGAGCTGTAGGCTCGCCGCTTAATTGTCCTTGTTCTGCATTTTGAGTAGCCGATTCCTTTGCATTAGAAGTTGTAGGGGTTTCCGTTGTGTTTGTTTCGGTTGCCTCATCATTAGTTTCCTTAGTTTCTAAACTATCTTCTAAAGATTGAGGACTAGGCTCTGTTGGAGCTTGAGTTTGTTTGTAAAAAAACAAACCACCAGCTATAACAATTATTATCGCAATAGCTGTAAAAAGGTATTTATTATTCATTTTTTTATATCTTCACCCTTTAGGGTATTTTTAATATTTCTACTATAATAATACCATATGAGCACTAAAAAAGCATTGAAAACAGGTAATACAAAGCCACTAAATAAGCAAACAAAAATGCCACTTTTTGTAGTCATAGGCCCAACCGCCTCCGGCAAAAGCGAATTCGCCGTTAAACTAGCCAAAAAGATAGGTGGAGAGATAATTTCAGCAGATAGTCGCCAAGTTTACCAAGGTTTAGATATTGGATCTGGGAAAGTTGAGGGCAAATGGAATAAAGGAGTGTATACATATAAAGGAGTTACTCATTTTCTAATTGATGTTGCCAGCCCACGTCGCCAGTTCTCCGTCGTAAAATTTCAGTCTCAAGCTCGCGCCGCGATTGCTGAAATTTACGCGCGCGGACATATACCAATAATTTGTGGTGGAACCGCACAATGGGTGGATGCAGTTGTTTTTGGACATAATCTACCAAGCGTTAAACCTAACGCTGAGCTTCGAGCAAAACTCGAAAAACTTACTACCGCACAAATGTTTGCGAAATTACGAAAACTTGATCCCGCACGCGCGCGGGGTATAGACGCAAATAATCCGCGCCGGCTTGTGCGGGCTCTTGAGATAGTCATGACAACTGGAAAACCTGTTCCTAAACTTCAAACAGACGCATCGGCAATTTACAAATCTGAATTCGACGTTACATGGATTGGGCTAAATCCAGATTTAAACAACGAAGGGATGCCTTTTTTAGAAAAGAAAATAAATAAACGTTTGCAAGAGCGTCTGAATCCAAAATTAAAAGTTAATATTATTTCCGAAGTTAAAAATTTGCGTAAAGAACTATCTTGGAAAAGACTTGAATCTTTCGGATTAGAATATAAATTTGGAGCGTTATTTTTACAAAATAAAATTACTAGAGAAGAACTAGACGAACAACTTTTCCGCGCCATTCGCCAATATGCTAAACGACAACTAACGTGGTGGAAGCGAAATAAAAACATCCGCTGGTATGCTGATGCTTCGAAAGTTTCTATCTAATTTTATCTATTTTTACTTGTCCAAATTTTATCCCACCATTCGGATGGAGTAACTTCGTAAATCATATTGCCAAGTTCAATTGCACTTGGCAGTGTTAATTTATCCATCTGCACTCTTCCCTTTTCTGAACCTTCTTTGCCATACAACCAAATCTCTGCTTCCTTGTTGCCTTGCCATTCATATTCTCGGAGTAATAAAATTTGGTCTAGAATATCTGCTTGCTTTGCAATTATAGCTTCTTTGCTTTCACGCTTTTCGTATTCATCCATCAATTCTTTTAAATCAGGGAACGGTAAAGATCCAAGTTGTTCTTCTAGAACTTCATCTTCATGAGTTTGTACATAACGCTTATGAAGCCAGTTATGATCACCTGTACGAGCTTCTGCTATATCATGGAAAATTCCCATTGCCATAGTTTTATACAAATCCGCATTTTCAATTTTCGCCAAGAACCAAGCAATTATTCCAACCCTATACGAATGTGATGCAATAGTATCTGAAAAGTCATCATTCAAAAGGACTTGTCTATGCATACGAGGAAGTTTTCTCATTGTGCCTACTTCGTAAAAGAAGTTGACTATATTTCTATCTCTTTCCATAAAATTTCCTCGTGCCAAAAACTTAGCTTTAATTAATTTATCTGACTCAATTTCTTTTTTAGTAATTCGTTTACAACTTGTGGGTTGCCTTTGCCTTTCATTTCTTTCATTACCGCACCAACTAAAGAACCAAATGCACGCTCATTACCAGACTTATAATCTGCAACAGCTTTTTCATTTGCTAATATAGCAACGTCCACTGCTGCGGCAATTGCGCTTTCATCACTTACCTGCGCCAAACCTAAATCTTCAACTATAGTATCTGGCTCGCCACCTCTTTCAAACATTACTTTGAAAACTTGTTTAGCAGCAGAAGATGAAATTTTACCTGCGTCTATGAGCTTCACTAGTTCTGCCATGTTTTCTGCAGTTACTTTTGACTCCATAGGATTCACAAGTTGCGCGTTTAACATTGCTGAAAAATCTTGTAAACACCAATTTGCAGATTGTTTAACTAAGCGCGCTCGTTTTTCTGTATCAGAATCTACTCCATCTGCAATAAGCCAAGCATCTATTTCAGAGACTACTTCTTCAAAGAAATAATTAAGTTCTTTCCAGTTTAACAAATCCTCAATAGTCGCCTCTGGCAAACCAAACTCTTCAGCAAATCGTTTTCGCTTTTGCGCTGGCAGTTCAGGAATTTCTCCACGAAGTTGTTGAATAAATTCTTCAGTGAAATGCATTTGAGGTAAATCTGGCTCTGGCATGTATCGGTAATCATTTGCTTCGCCCTTCTCACGCTGTTCGGTAGTAGAATTTGTTTTTTCATTCCACCCCATCGTTACCTGTTTTGGCATTTCCCCATTTTCTAAGATTTCGATATGGCGAGGAATTTCATAGTTAATAGCCGCTTCTGCAAATTTAAAACTATTAATATTTTTAACTTCAACTTTATATTTTGGCAAACTTTCTTCGCCAGGTTTGCGAACAGAAATATTTGGTTCACAACGCATTGTTCCTTTTTCCATATCCGCACTAGATGCACCAACATATCGAACAATTCTCTGTAATTCTTGTAAAAAGATGCGTGCCTCCTCGGCAGTCTCTATGTCCGGTTCGGTTACAATTTCAAGAAGAGGTGAACCGGCACGATTGTAGTCTACAAGTGAATAAGGCAAACCTTCTGGATGAGTATTTTTTCCCGCATCTTCTTCCAAATGAGCGCGAGTAATTCCAACTCGTTTTATGTAAGCATTTGGATTTGTTTCTCGTTCCGGATTTGCTGGTACAGAAATTTCTAAGAAACCTTGCTCAGCTACTGGTTCATCTAACTGAGAGATTTGATACCCCTTAGGAAGGTCTGGGTAAAAATAGTGTTTGCGATCGAATTTAGAATACTCAGGAATTTTGCAATTCAACGCCATACCTACCATTACGCCTAAGCGCACAGCTTCTTTGTTCAACACTGGCAAAGTCCCTGGTTGTCCGGTCACCACTTCATCAATGTTTGTGTTTGGTTCTTTTTCATCTGGATTATTGCGCGCACTCGAAAACATCTTGCTCTTTGTTGCAAGCTGTACGTGAATTTCTAATCCTATTACTGGTTTGTAACCTTTTAAGTCCATATTATATTTCTGGATTTAATTTATGAAACTCTGTTGCATTCTGGTAGGCAAACCCTACGTTAAACACCGTTTGATCACCCCATTGCGGACCAATAATTTGCAAACCAACTGGTAAATTGTCGCTCAAACCACAAGGAACAGACAACGCAGGCAAACCAGCCAAACTTCCAGGAATGTTTAATTGGTCAGCGATATATCCAAACAATGGATCGCTTGCCGCATGACCCAAAAGTTGCGCAACATTCGGTGAACTTGGCGCTAATAAAATATCTACTTTTTTAAATACTTCATTAAATTCATCCATAATTAAACGACGAACGCGCTGAGCTTTTTTATAGTAAGCATCGTAATATCCAGCAGACAAAACATAAGTTCCTGTCATAATTCTTCGCTTAGCTTCATCTCCAAAACCTTCCGCACGAGATTTAGAATATACTTCAAGCAAATCTTTACCTTCTTGAGTGGAGTGACCATAACGAATCCCATCGTATCGTGAAAGATTAGATGAAACTTCACTCGGGCAAACAATTGCGTAAACTAAAGAACCGTACTTCGTGTTCGGCAAACTAACTTCTACAATTTCAGCACCTTGCGCACGAATGACTTCAATAGCTTCTTCAACGCGAGCCTTCACACCAGCCTCCATACCATCAACGAAATACTCCTTTGGAATTCCAATTTTCATTCCACTAATATCGCCATTCAAATTTTTTGTAAAATTTGGAACTCCTACAGGACCTGTTGTAGAATCTTTTTCATCCACACCAGACAGAACTTCTGCAATAATTGCCAAGTCGCGTACAGAACGTGCCATCGCTCCCATACTATCTAAACTAGATGCCATTGCCGCCGCGCCGTATCTGCTAACACGACCATATGTTGGTTTCCATCCAGAAACACCTGTTAAACTTGCAGGCTGGCGAATACTTCCGCCTGTCTCCGTAGCTAAAGCCCATGGCGCTAAACCAGCACTTACCGCAGCCGCACTTCCAGAAGAAGAACCTCCAGGCATACGAGATGTATCCCAAGGATTACGAGTTGCTCCAAAATACGAAGTTTCGCCAGACGAACCATGCGCAAACTGATCCAAATTTGTTTTTCCAATCATCACGCCGTGCTGCTCACGAATTTTTTCAATCACTGTTGCGTTATACGCTGGAATATAGTTTTCTAAAATTTTTGATGCCGCGGTAGTACGCACGCCTTTCGTCATAAATAAATCTTTTGCCGCAAAAGGAATTCCGCAAAGCGCAGGGTTTTCACCGCCTCCTGCAGACATATATTCATCCGCCTCTTGTGCTTGCTCTAAAGCCTCTTTCTCAGTAATAGTAATAAACGCATTCAATTTCTCTCTACTATTTTCACTAGGATTTTCTTTGTCATCAACCGGAGATATTTCTTTAATGCGCGCTAAAAAATATTTCGTAAGTTCCACTGACGAAATTTCTTTTTTATCTAATTTTTCACGAAGCTCGTGGAGTTCTAATTCTTCCCAATTCATCTAGTTAAATTTTCAAATTATAAAATTGACTTTACTTTGTAGTATCTGTCTTTGCGTTGTGGTGCATTTGCCATTAACTCTTCTTGATAATCAATTACAACAGGTGTATCTGCACGTTCGACGTTTTCTAACCCAGTGACAGATGAAACAATTTCCAAGCCTTCTGTATCTACTTCTTTTAAAGCATCTACATACCCTAAAACGGATGAAAGGTCTTTTTGAAACTTTTCAACGTCAGATTCAGACAACTCAATACGTGCCAATTGTCCTATTTTTATGACTTCTTCTTTACTTAGCATAGATTTATTATAGAGAAACTTTGAATAAATGCCAAATTACCTCACTATATATAATTAATTAAAAAGAAAAGGCGATCAATTTCTTGATACGCCTCAAAATTTTACCCACTTGCAATTAGTTAATAGCAAATGGCCGGACCTTGTTCGAATTCATTGAACGGTGAATTCAAAGTGGCAGGCTGTGCTAAACCATTCGGTTCAGAAACGCCGGCACTTGCTTTGAGCTCTTTCGCCTTGCTGATTGGTTGATCTTGGTTACACCCATTACCAACACAATCAACTGTATCGCAAATGTTCCCGCTCACAGGACAAATATTAATACCTGAGTCTGCTTTTTTCATAATGCCCTCACTTTAAAATGATCATCAAGATGATCGTTCCTCGTACCCAGGTTGATCCCGCGGATCAACATACACACCAACGCCGTTATGCATTTGCTTCAAATATGCCGGCGTTCTGATTTCGTGGTAATTAGAGGTTGAGAATCTCTTACCACTAACGCGTTCATCATCATCACAATGGATCCCTTCCACCTCGAACCTGTCATCACTCACAAAGATTATTCCTCCTCTTACTCCTTACTCCTAAAACTACAAAACAAAACTCGCTACCAAGCATATGCCAGATAGCGAGTTAAAATTTTGTAAAAATTTATGCTCGAATCTTGGCAATTTGCGAGTGCAAAAAAGACAGGCGAATGGCCTTCTTAATGCAAAGCATTGGAAATTGGTACCAAGATAAATTCATATAGAGAGATTATATGTAAACGACAAGCACCTGTCAAACTGTCTATCCACAGCCAGTATCTTTTCTGATATAATGAATTTAAGCAACAAATGTTGTCGATTTTCTAAATTATTAAATAATTAACATACAAAAAATATGTGGATCTTTATTGCTATTATAGTGGCGATTGTTATCGTGCTAGTACTTATTTACAACGGCTTAATCCGTTCTAAAAACCGTGTTGATGAAGCATGGGCAGATATCGAAGTTCAACTTAAACGTCGATACGACCTTATTCCAAACTTAGTTAACACAGTAAAGGGTTACGCCACACAAGAATCTGGCGTACTAGAAAGAGTTACTCAAGCTCGTGCAACTGCTATGGGTGCACAATCTCAAGATGAAAAAATCAAAGATGAAAACATGTTAAGCGGAACTTTAAAAAGTTTGTTTGCTGTTGCTGAAAGCTACCCAGATTTGAAAAGCAATCAAAACTTTATGCAATTACAAGCTGACTTAACAGACACAGAAGATAAAATTCAAGCCGCTCGCCGTTTCTACAATGGAAACGTTCGTGACTTTAATACTAAAATTGAAGTCTTCCCTACTAACCTTTTTGCATCCATGCTTGGATTCGCAAAACGCGCATTCTTTGACATTGATGACAACGGTCCAGAAAGCCAACCAGTTGAAGTGAAGTTCTAATCTCCATAAAATAATTCGGCAATGCTTACATATACCGAAGTATCTCGAAATAAAACCTACTCGGTTTTACTAATATTTGTTTTTCTCTTAATCATTATTGGTTTAGGGTATGTTTTTTCACAAGCATACAATGCTCCAGAACTACTTTTCATTGCTGTAATTTTTAGTTCTGTCTCTGCGTTTATTTCCTATTACTTTTCAGATAAAATTACTTTAGCAATGTCTGGCGCTAAAGAGGTAAATTTCCGCACACACCCAGAACTTACAACTCTACTCCAAAATCTAACCATTGCCGCAGGTTTGCCAATGCCAAAAGTATACATAATGGATGATACAGCCATTAACGCTTTCGCTACAGGACGTGATCCAAACCACGCTGTTGTATGCGTGACCACAGGAGCAATCACTCGCTTAAACAAAGTTGAACTTGAAGGTGTTCTTGCTCACGAACTTTCGCATATTGGCAATTATGACATTCGATTCATGACTTTAGTAGTTGTACTTGTTGGAATTATTACACTATTAGCGGATTGGATGGTACGCTCTAGTATTTTTGGTGGACGAAGACGAAGTAACGAGGGTGGACAAATTTTCTTCTTCTTAGGAATTATTCTCGCGATACTTTCGCCAATTTTTGCTACACTAATTAAGTTGGCAGTATCTCGTAAAAGAGAATTTTTAGCGGATGCGTCTGGAGCCTTACTTACTCGCTATCCAGAAGGATTAGCTTCTGCTTTAGAGAAAATTGAAGCAGATTCAGAGCCTTTAGAAGAAGCAAACAAAGCGACTGCGCATTTATACATAGCTAACCCTTTTAAAGGTGAAAATGGTAGCAGTTGGTTTGCTAATCTATTTAACACACATCCTCCAACAGCAGAGCGCATCCGTCGCCTGCGTGAAATGGGTCATTAATTAAATTTAAATTTATGGAAACAAAACACAATTTCGAATCCAGCCAAGATTTCTCAGAAAATAATTTGCTTAGAGGAAATAGTCGAGAAGACTTAGATAGAGACTTTGGCAACAACAATGAAGAAAAATTGCGCTATGTAAACGCTCAACTAGAATCACAAAGAGCTTCTTTAAAAAATTTAAGTTCAGCAGACAGCACAAATTATGGGCACGAAGAAATTAACCGCATGGAAAATATTCGTGAATATATTACTCACCTTGAGACAATGCAAGCCGAACTAAAAAGTATGCTCGGACATGACGCTCAAAACACTACAGAACAAAAGCCAGAGAATACTGAGCTAGAAACGGAAATAATAGACGAGACAGATAAAATACAATAAAAATTATGGATTTAAATTCAGAATCTACATTTCTTAGCGACAGTGAGAAAAATTTTCAATTTCCATCAGAAAAAAGTTCTAACTATATGGCTGCCGAGTTAGACCTGCTTTCTGAATTAAATAAGTTGGAAGACGAATACAAGAAGATTGATATTGAAATTAGGAAACTCAATCACAAAAATCTAGAACACAATAAAAACTCTCGTGCCGAGAAACAAAGACTCAGCGAATTACAACAAAAAATTTTTAAATCAATTATACAACTAAGAAGAAAAGTCTATATTCGACCTAGCGAAGAAAAAGATAACGAAATTTCTCACTAAAACTAGCTCACTAAACTTTTCGCCAAATCCATTGTAAAACCTCTAGACAAAAGCCTGCGCATGACTTTTTGTTTTTCTTCGTATGTGAATTTCTTTACTTCTTTTAAAGCACCAAATTCTTTTTCAACATACCGCGTGGCAATTTCTCGTTCATCTTCTGGAGTTAAGAACTCAGCCAATTTTTCTTTTGCCAAATCTTTCGGGATTTTCTTTAACAACATTCTTTGAAAAATTACGAACTGACCGTAATACTTAAATCGTTTTGAATTTTCAATGAACATCTCAGCGTAGTTTTCATCGTTCACATAGCGATCATTTTTTAAACGTAAAATGACTTCATCAATTATTTCTGGAAAGTAACCTCGCTTGGTCATTTTTTCACGGATTTCACCCTCAGTTCGCATACTTATATTCAACAAAAAAAGTGCATAGTTGTAACCATGCTCAACGTCATCTGGTTTTTTTAAAGGCTTCGCTGGTTTGAACAATTTTTTAGAATAAATTTAGAAAAACTTGTACACAGTTTTTTAGTGTTAAATTAATCTTAACACAGTTATAATGAAATTGAGAGATCTAAAATCGCTCAAAATGAATTATGTTTATGGTCATAATAAAGCTATGCAAAGCCTTGACATCAACTATTTCAACTGTTATAAATAAATTATCACTCTCTTATATAGAGTGATAATAACTAACTCAAATTTACATTTTTTATGGATAATTTTTCATTTATATTAGAACGTTTGTCTAGCAGAGCCAAAAACGCGCTTATTGCTGCCCAAATGGCATCAGAAGAACTTGGTCACGACCACATCGGCACCGAGCATCTTTTGTATGGTATCGTAGCTGAGAAAAGCTCTTTCGCCGCTGAGATTTTAATTAAGGCAAAAATTTCAGCAGACGTTATTAAAGCAGAATTGGTTTTGGTAAATCAGAATAGCCAAACGGAAAGCTGGAAACCAGTTCTATCTAATAACTTAAAACAATCCATAGAACGTTCAGCAATTATTGCCAGTCAATACGGTTACCAATTCATTGGGACTGAACATTTTCTTTACGGTCTTCTAACAACCAGCCACAACAAAGCAAAAGTAATACTTTCAAAATTAGGAATAGATGTAGCAGAACTAGAACGCAATCTAGTTGCTGTTTTCGAAAACATTTCTAAGTTTCCAGAAATGCCTGCGGAAGGCTCCCCTAACGCTGGTAACATTGGACATGATCACCCGCACAACATGGGAGGACCTGTTCCAGAACAACGCAAAGGCAGTGCACTTGAATACTACACAACAGATTTAACTAAAAAAGCTGCAAGTGGTGACATCGATCCAGTAATTGGACGGAAAAAAGAAATTGAACGATTAACTAGCATTCTAGGACGTCGCACAAAAAATAATCCAGTGTTAATTGGTGAAGCTGGTGTTGGTAAAACTGCTATCGTCGAAGGATTAGCTCTTGCTATTGCAAATCGCGAAGTGCCTGACATTCTACTAGACAAACGTATTTTGTCTTTAGACCTTGCACTTGTTGTTGCAGGTTCAATGTTCCGTGGTGAATTTGAAAATCGTTTAAAACAAATTATAGACGAAGTTAAAGCAGATAAAGAAATCATCCTTTTCATTGATGAGCTTCACACAATGGTTGGTGCTGGTGCAACATCCGGCAGTTTAGACGCTGCGAACATTTTAAAACCTTCACTTGCACGTGGAGAAATTCGAACAATTGGTGCAACTACTTTATCTGAATACAAAAAATACATAGAGCATGATGCAGCACTTGAACGTCGATTCCAAGCAATCTTAGTTGAAGAACCTAGCAAAGAAGAATCTATTGCTATTCTTAAAGGTCTTCGTCCAAACTACGAAAAGCACCACCGCGTTACTATTACAGATGAAGCCATTAACGCTGCTGTGGAACTTTCCGATCGATATATTCAAGACCACTTTCTCCCAGATAAAGCAGTAGACTTAATAGACGAAACAGCTGCCGCGCTTCGCAGTATTCATAGCAATTCAAAAGTTGCTAAGAACCGCAAGAAAGTTGAAAACGAACTAGATGAACTAGAGGAAGAAAAAACTAAAGCAGTACTCTCTCAAGACTTTACAACAGCACTGCATTTGCGCACACAAGAAGAAAAACTTATCGCTCAAAAAGCTGCTCTTGAAGCTCAAGAAAAAGCAGATACCTCGCCTGTTTACGCGATTACAGCAGAAGACATTGCCGCGACTGTTTCTTTAATGACCAAAATCCCATTGAAAAAACTTGCACAAACTGAAATTGGCAAACTAAATAATTTAGAAAAACTTCTTAAAACTCGCATAGTTGGGCAAGATGATGCTATTTCCGAAATTGCAAAAACAATTCGTCGCTCTCGCGCAGGATTAGCAGATCCTCAACGCCCAATTGGTTCTTTCATATTCCTTGGACCTACTGGTGTTGGAAAAACAGAAACAGCAAAGATGATCGCTCAAGAAGTTTTCGAAGATCCTGATGCTTTAATTCGCGTAGATATGTCAGAATTTATGGAACGTCATAATGTATCTCGTTTAATTGGAGCGCCTGCAGGATATGTTGGTTATGAAGAAGGCGGTCGTTTAACAGAAGCAGTTCGTCGCAAACCATATTCTGTTGTACTCTTTGACGAAATCGAAAAAGCAAATCCAGATGTATTCAACATACTTTTGCAAATTCTAGAAGATGGTCAATTAACAGATGCACAAGGCAAGCGTGTAAACTTTGCCAACACTGTCATTATCATGACTTCAAACTTAGGAATGCAAGAACTAAATAGCCAAGCTCGCAAGATCGGTTTTGCAGACCGAGAAGAAAAAGCGGATCAAAAAGATAGTTTGAACAAAGAGTACGATCGCATTAAAGCTGGTTTAATGGAACAATTAAAACGTGATCTTCGCCCAGAATTCTTGAACCGTATAGATAAAGTTTTAATCTTCCACCCACTAGACATGCAGCAGCTACGTAAAATTTCCGCTATTCAATTTACAGATGTACAACGAAGACTTGCAATGCAAAACATCAACTTAAAAGTTACACCTGCATTAATTAAGTTTATTTCAGAAAAAAGTTTTGACCCATTACAAGGTGCACGTTTCATTCGCAAAAATATTCAAGATTTTGTAAGCGATCCTTTGGCGGAAAAAATTATCTCGCAACACGCAGTGTCTGGTAGTACCATAGTTG
This sequence comes from uncultured Candidatus Saccharibacteria bacterium, assembly GCA_964402965.1. Classification (GTDB taxonomy): domain Bacteria; phylum Patescibacteriota; class Doudnabacteria; order UBA920; family UBA920; genus UBA920. The sequence continues at coordinate 65,961 of CAYODY010000002.1, read as the reverse complement.
CGGACTACAAAAATAGCGAAGTTGTATTTGAAGTCGAACAAGTTCCAGTTGCAGTTCCAGCATAAATTTCTGAATTTTCTAAATTCAGTAAAATTTTATAAAATCTTTACGTAAACTTTATGTACTATTTGCCATACTAAATGTATGGCAAATTTGTTTTCATTCGGTTTAAATATTCTGGCAGATATTTTATATCCAAAATATTGTTTTGGATGTGGTCGCGCAGTTGGCTATCTATGTAAGTTTTGTATTAAAAAGCTGCCTTTCAACATTAAAAATTTATGCATCGTGTGTAACAAACTAAGTACAAACGGGATTACGCATACACAATGCAAAAACAATTTTCTACCCAATAGACTACTCAGTGCATTTCCATACAAAAATAAAATAGTCCGAGACATGATAATAACTGGAAAATATTACTTTGTTTCCGAAATTTTTTATCTGTTAGGTAAATTTGGTGCATTTGTTTTGTTGCAGAATCAAAGCAGTCTTTCTCAATTCGAAGTCTTTGACTTCACGCTCTGCCCTATTCCACTTCATATTCGCAGAAAAAATTGGCGTGGGTTTAACCAGTCCGAAGTAATTTGCCAAGCTATGTCAGAAGTATTTGAAATTCCATACCAAAATATTCTTGTTCGCACAAAAAATACAAAAACTCAAAAAGATCTTTCTGCACCAGAACGACAAAGTAATATGCAAAACGCCTTTGCTATTTCAAAAGACTTCTTTGGAAATATTCCGCATAAAGTCATTTTAATTGATGACGTCACCACAACAGGAAAAACTTTTTTAGAAGCCACGCGCGTGCTTAAACAAGCAGGTGTGCAAGAAGTTTGGTGTGTAAGCCTAGCGAAAGACTGATACAAACCCAAAACACCAATATTCCGCGATTGACCAAACCCATTTTTTTCGGTAAAATATTGTAGTTACAGATCGTTACAGAGCAGAGCGGTTTACCGCATCTGCAAATAGTGGTCGGGTTTACCCGATACACGACCAAATCTTGGAGAGGTCGCATAGTGGCCTAGTGCGGCGGTTTGCTAAACCGCTGTACGGTTTTAAGCCGTACCGAGGGTTCGAATCCCTCCCTCTCCGCCAGGAAATATTTAATCGCCCAGTTGGGCGGTTTTTTAATAAAAATCAAAACTTATATTAAAATCAGTACGATTAACTTCATATTACACGCCGCCAAATATGCTACAATATAATCACTTTGAGCAATAATTTAAACCGATTTTCGAACAAAAAGCCTTGTAACAAAGCACTTTACCCTCCGTCTATATGAATGACCAAGCTCATTTCAATCAAATAAACAATCAGATTCCCAACCAAATTCCTAGGGACCAGCTGAAAGCGCTTCTTGAAAGGGCCAAATCTTCTGAGAACAAAGCTGATCAAAATAGCGCACTAGCAGATCTTTACAATCACTACTTTGAACGAGTCTATCGGTTCATCTACTATCGTGTTTCTCACAAAGAAACCGCAGAAGATATTACCGAAGAAGTTTTCGTTAAAGCGTTCGGAAGCCTAGGAACTTTGGAGCAACTCCTTGCTTTCGAAGGTTGGTTGTTCCAAATTGCACGCAATAAAGTTATTGATTACTACAGAAGCAAAAAACAACTTGTGCCGTTGGAAGAAATTGAAAACACGTTGGAATACGAAACCAACATTGTTGACTTGGCTAACTTGCAAACTGAACAAGCTCTGTTCATCAAGTTACTTCGTGAATTAGCACCTGAACAACAGCAAGTTATCAAACTGAAATTTATTGAAGATATAGATAACGATGTTATTGCTCAGATAATGAATAAAACAGAGGGCGCCATTCGTGTAATACAACACCGCGCCATTAGCAAACTTAAAGAACTAATAGATGAAGTAACGAACGAACAAAGTTCGAAACTTAAATAACCAATGAAAGATAACTCAGAAACATCATTAAACGCTATCCCAGAAGAAATTTTGGACGAAAGCATTTCTCGCCTAGCAAATGGTGAGCATTTGCAATCAATCTTAGATAGCAACAAAGACTACCAACAAGAATTGGCTAGTCTTTTAATTGTTTCTCAATTGGGAATGAACATTCCGAAAGTAGTTCCACCTACCCCATACAAGCGCCGTTTGTACGAAGAAGCTCAAGTAGCTCCATACAAATTCTTGGGACTATTGCAATTTATGCGTATGGCAACAATTCCTATTGCATTACTTGTAGCTTTGGTTGGTGGTAATGCAGTTGTTAAAGCAACAAGCAACGCTTTACCAGGAAGCCCACTATATTCACTAAAGCGCGCGACTGAAGAAGCACAACTTACTTTCACTTCAGATAAAAACAAGGTTGCCACTATTCATGTTGAACTACTTCAAAAACGTCTAGATGAGCTTAAACAAGCATCCAGCACAGGTAACCAAGAAGTAGAAACACTTGCACTTGCTGAATTAAAAACACAAACAGAAAAAACTTTTGCTGAAGCCGCCCCAATAGCGACCGCAAATGCAATTTCTAATCAAGACTCTACTCTGTTGAACAGTCTAGTAGCAGTTAACAAAGCACAATTTGATGTTCTAACTGAACTTAGCTCCAACGCAGATACAGGCGAAGCACAAAGCGTAGCAAAAACTGCTCTTGCAGATAGCAAAAAGAATGAAGTAACAATTGCAAAAATTATTGCTACTGTGAATGATCAAACACTTGCCGACCTTTCCAATAAAATTACTATCACTGGAGTAGTGACCTATGCCACACCTACAAGAATTACAGTTGAGAAGAATACATTCGTAATAGATAAAGAAACTAGGATTACAACATCTGACGGTCTAACAGTTGCGGACAATACTGTGCTAGCTGGAAAAATTACAGTAACAGGAACTCGCATAGATGATGGAACATTAATTGCAAAACAAATAGTTATTCTTCCAAAAGAAGATGGTGAGGTTAAGGGAACAACAGATGTTATTCCAGCAAATCCTAAAATCACTCCAAAACCACCTACCGATGTTGACCCAGAAGATATAGAGACTGAACAACCAAAAAACAGCGTTTCAGGAAGCTATATTTCTGAACCTGCAAATTCAGAATACTTCGAATAGATCGCTTTGAGCCAGTTGTCTACAAATAAGCAAATTTGTAGCCCTCTGCTTCGGAACGACAGTACCGGAAGAAACACAAATTGACTAAAAACAGGCCAAGTCTAGAGCGCGGCCTGTTTTTGATTTTTCTAGAATAGATGTTATAATACGCGAGAGGATAATAAATATTACTCCTTATTCTGTATAGCGGTTTGTCGTTTCTGCAAGTACATTGTGGAGAGGTCGCATAGTGGTCTAGTGCGGTGGTCTTGAAAACCACTGTGGGTAAACTCCACCGAGGGTTCGAATCCCTCCCTCTCCGCCAGTGGAAAATGAAGATTGCGAAGCAATGTTTGTTTTCCACTGATTCGGACAATGGATGCCGGAACGTCCTTAAATTAAATAAAAAACACTCGCTCATTTTATAGAGCGAGTGCGGTTAACTTGTCTCAAACAGAGACTAGGTTATATTTTCCTCCATCAAAAATTGTACTCTTGATCCTTTCATTTGTCTATCGCTACCGATGACTTCTGAAACGTTCTCGGCAATAACAGATTGTCGGTCTGTAATTTCCCGGTATCTGTCAGCAAAGATGTCCCATTGGTTTCTAGCAGGAGACTGAGAGACAAATTCATCCAACCCATATTTCTCCGACAAAGCATACAAGCTTTGTCGTGGGCAACGACCTTGTATCTGCTGAAGCAAATCTGCATTCAGTTGGACAAGTTCATTCTGTATGTCTTGAGCTTTTTGCTTGGCAACCAACAACTCCTCCTGCGACGAATTGGGGTTTGCCAGCTTCTGCTCGATTATTCCCTTCAGCTTTTCTGCCTGAGCTATATCTCCTACGCCAGCGTTAATGAAATTCTGGACTTCTTGCAGATCTAGATTAAGCTCATTTTTATATGCCTCTGCCTGAGCCTCAAGCTGTCCATTCAGAGTTGAAATTTCCTCTTGTCCTTTTGGTATAACGAACTCAGAAAGATACTGCTGCAAGCACTGTAAACGGAACTCTTCGTCAGACTCATATTTCGCCAAAGTTTTTGACCTTCTACGAACCCAAATTAGTCCCAAAAAACCAGCTATTACAAAGCAGATTAGCAATATTACCACACAAATGACTTTTAGAATCATCCATCCAGTAATAAAACTAATTAACAAAAAACTGATGAAAGTAAGAGCCAATGATATCGCAATTAATGTTATTTCTACTTTGGGAATTTTGAACTCTATAGCAGCAATGCACATCAAGATAGCAAAAGTAGCTGCTAAAGAAAAGAGGGCGGAAGCAATAGCTACTCCAGTTTTTTCACCTCCTATTACAATTCCACATACAAAAAGTAAAACAACAAGTGTTGAAACAATAGCACCACCAAATAAGTACGATTCGTATTGATACAAAGTGTCCAAACTCTTCTGCACAAAAAGGTAGAAGCTGATGTTTTGGTGTGCAAGAATTTCTTTTTCTAGATCACCGTTTTGAATCAATCCATTATTCATAACCTTCCTCCAAATTCGAACTTTTCAAACTGGAAAAATTATACGATATTATACATAAAATGTCAAGGTTAACAATGTAATCAATACAATAATTAAGTTTGCTTAAATAATTAATTTAAGCAGTATCAGTTATGATCAAATACTGTGCCAGATATCCTAATAAGCGAAGAGAAATGTGCTATAATTCCCTTATAGACATTGGTTATCTCTACACATATATAAAACAAAAATGAACAAAGAACCAGAAACAATTTTAGAATGGCGAGCCCCTGAATTTCGTCACTACCCAAAAAATGGTGCGTGGTTCATCACCTTTGCTTTAGTAATAGGAATGTTAATCACTTACCTATTCTTTCAGCAGGACTGGTTTGGGGGAATATCAGTTTTAATAATCGCAATTTTAGTTGGTGTATTTGCAATGCATAGACCAAACGAAGTTACTATTAGATTAAGCACTTACGGTGTACACATAGACGATACACACATCCCATACACTCAAATTAAAGAGTTCTGGATTGTAGATACTGAAAATCACAAAACTCTAAACATTAATACAACTGCTTACTTAAATCATCTTCTTTCTATTGAGTTACAAGATCAAAATCCAAATGAAGTTCAAGAGATTTTAGAAGAATTACTAGACGAAAAAGAAGATGCTGTAGAAACAGTTGCACAGCGAATTGCTCACAGATTCAAATTTTAGTGACTAA
>CAYODY010000002.1:36466-60581 GCA_964402965.1 uncultured Candidatus Saccharibacteria bacterium | reverse complement strand
TCATACGAACTTTTAGAAAATACCACTGGCCTACACACTGGCAGATTAGTTCCTGTATACAAACGCACAGATCTTGTTCCACTTCGGACGTTACGGAAAATAATGAATATGGGCTTGATGTATGCTGACCAACTAGAAGATGTTCTTCCAGAAAAATTAGCAAAGCAGTTTAATGCGCCATCCATTTCTGAAGCAGTACGTTGGCTACATTTCCCTCAAACAGAAGAACAAGTAAATTCTGGGCGGTTTAGGCTAGCTTTAGACGACATCCTCCCTCAACAACTTGCGGTTGAACTTCGTCGCAAAAGAGAATCAAAAATAGCAGGTTTTAAAGTAAAGCCAAACATTGAAGAGATAAAATCCTTTCTTAAAACTTTGCCTTTCGAATTAACTCCAAGCCAGAAACGAGCCACTTGGGACATACTTCAAGATTTGGAAGCAGGAAAACCAATGAACAGACTACTCCAAGGAGATGTTGGAAGTGGGAAAACCATTGTAGCAATGTTGGCGTGTTTAGAAGTTGCGCGTGCTGGTTTTCAGACCGCTGTACTTGCACCCACAGAAATATTAGCAAAACAACATTACGACACGTTTCGCGAAACATTTAAAAATGAAAAAAGTTTCCGCGTAGCACTTTTAACAAGAACTTTTGCATTACTAAATGGCAAAGTAGTTACGAAAGAAAAATTAAACGAGGAAATACGAAAAGGAAAACTTCAAGTATGTATAGGAACGCACGCTGTACTACAGGGCAAAACTTCTTTCAAACACTTGGCATTAGTAGTAATTGATGAGCAACATAGGTTTGGGGTTGCGCAAAGAAGCTTTCTACTAGGAGGATTTAGCAATAACCAAACTACTTCTACTACAAAAACCAAAACCTTCAAAGCACCTAACATCACTAAGACTCCAGCAACAATAAAACCGCATTTACTTTCAATGTCTGCCACGCCAATTCCTAGAACATTGGCAATGTCTTTATACGCGGACTTAGAAGTTTCCACTTTAGGACATGTTCCAACAGGAAGAAAACCAATATCTACAGAAATTGTTTCTGAAAAAAACAGAAAACTAGCTTATGAATTTATCGATCGTGAGGCGGGAGCGGGACGCCAAGCTTTCATAGTTACTCCGCGCGTTGAAGAAAGTGAAGTAAAGGTTTCAGAAAACGACGGTGCAGAAACTACAAGCGAAATTAAATCTGTCAAAAAAGAATTTAAACGATTGCAAGAAGATATTTTCCCTCATAGAAAACTTGGTTTGCTTTACGGAAAAATGAAAGGCTCAGAAAAAGAAAAGGTAATGGCAGACTTTGCATCTGGGAAATTAGATATTTTGGTTGCCACTTCTGTAATTGAAATCGGCATAGACATTCCAAAAGCAACTGCAATGATTATTGAAGGAAGTGAAAGATTCGGATTGGCGCAACTACATCAACTCCGTGGACGTATTGGTAGGAATAGTTTTGAGAGTAAGTGTTTTCTGTTTACCACTGAAGAAAGTCAACAAGAAACCAAACGCTTAACGTCATTAACAAAAATTAATGATGGGTTCGCATTAGCCGAAATTGATTTAGCAGAACGTGGTTTTGGAGATCTTTTTGGTAAACAGCAAAGCGGATTTATGTTTAGATTCCCTGGATTCATTTCTATTCAGGCTCTAAAAACAGCTAGAGAAATTGCTAAAATTCTATTTATTCAAGATCCAAATTTAACTAAGTTTAAAACTCTAAAGAAACAGGCGGAGCTGTATTTAGAAGAAATTCATGGTGAATAACTAATAAATGGAGGTTTTTTAGTTTGTAAACAAAATTATTTGACAAAAAGTACTTTTTGTGTTAAAAAGATATAGTGTTTTTCTTGTATTTTTGGGTAAACACCACTACAACTACAAAAAGAGGAGAATAATAGAATGTTTGAAATGTTGGATGAACAGGCAGGAACGGCGAAAGAACAGGCAGTCACCAGGGAAGAAGAAGGGAAAGGATTCGAGATCCTCCTAAACACAAACCGTCAGAAGTATGGCAAAACTGAAAACATCGTAGTTTTCAAGCCACGGACGATCGTCCTGAACGGGAAGGAGCACATCTTCGGCACCAGGATCATGGGTGCCTTCAAAAGCGAAAGCTCCCACTTTGGCCAAGAGATGGCCAGGGCCGCCCATGGCACGGGTCCTAAAAAGGGCGTTTACTATCCCGACGAAGCTCGTTAGTAGAGCAACACATCACAAAAACGTAGGCAGCAGTACCGCCTACGTTTTTTTAATTGCTTAATTTTGAATTAATCAATTCCCAAATAGTTTCGAAACTATTTGTAACGATTTGAATTTATCTACCGCAATAATATTGTCGAACCCAAGTTTTTTAGCTTCCTTTACTCGCTTCTCTGTTTGCGAAACTTTACGAACTTCTCCTAACAAACCAACTTCACCAAAAGAAAGACTACTTGCTGGTAAAGTTTTTCCATAATACGAAGAAAGAATTGCTAGTACAACCGGTAAGTCTGCTGCTCGCTCTGCAACCTTAAACCCACCTGCCACATTTATAAATACATCTTGGTTTGCCAAATTTATTCCTAATGATTTTTGCATGATAGCTATTAGCAACTGCAAACGGTTTACATCAAAACCAGATGCTACACGACGAGGATAGCTAAGTGTCGTTGTATTTGTCAAAGCCTGAATTTCTATAAGTAAGACTTTGTTGCCTTCTAAAATTGCAGTTACGCAACTTCCTGGTAATGGCTTGTCGCGATGTTCCAAAAACATTGCTGCAGGATTTGGAACTTCTATTAACCCCACTTCTTGCATTTCAAAAATTCCAACTTCACCAACACTTCCAAAGCGGTTTTTGCTACTGCGTAAAATTCTTAATGCTCCGAATCTATCCCCTTCTAAATACAGAACAACATCAACCATATGCTCAATTGTTTTTGGACCAGCGAGCATACCTTCTTTTGTAACATGACCAATTAGGATAATTGCCACACCCTGTTCTTTTGCCAAGCGCATTAACGCATTGGTTGCATATGAAAGTTGCGACACTCCCCCAACCACGCCATTGACTGAAGTTGAATTTAAAGTTTGAATGGAATCTATTATGACTAAACTTGGTTGTACAGAAACGACAGTGGAAATTACTACATCTAAATCTGTTTCAGTTAGTACAGAAATATCTGTTCCTGCGCTTAAACGTCCAGCACGCATTTTTAATTGGTGAGAAGATTCTTCTCCTGAAACATATAAAACTGTTTGCAAATCTTTACCCCCGGCAACATTACCTGCTAATTGCAACGCTAAAGTTGACTTTCCAATTCCAGGGTCACCTCCAAGTAAAATAAGACTTCCTGGTACAAGACCACCACCAAGTACAGTATCAAACTCCGACATTCCGCTAGAAAAGCGGTTTTGCTCTTTAGTAGAGATTTCTGAAAGCAATTGAACTACACCAGCAGCAGCTCCAACCCCTCCAGAACCGCCAAAAACACCCTGAGAAGAACCCTTTACCATGTGTTCCTCTAAAGTATTCCATTCGCCGCAATTAGGGCATTTTCCTTGCCATTTTAAGCTAATATTCCCGCAGTTACTGCAGAGAAATTGTTTCTTCGGTATTGCCATAAATTAATCTTACCACACCCAGTTCAAGAAATTATAAAGATTATATGGCCGGGATGTAATATAGTGAATTATCCTGTGCATTCCTGAAAAACAGGATTCCTTCATCGCTTGAAAGGAATAAGTTTTCTACGTCAACAGGAATTCCTGGTGCGATTTCAGTTTGTTGAGAATCAGAAATCGAAATTTTAAATATTGAATCTTGAGTTAAACTTTGGCTCGATGAATTTGTTGTAGGAACTCCAGCAAACACAGCTGAGCTATCTTTTGTCCATACAACTTTATTTACAGATGTTGATACATTTAAATCACGAACTTCTCCTGTTGCTATATCTGCAACCCACAGGCCAAACTTTCCGTTACTATCTCGTTTTGTGAATAAGAACTTTCTACTGTCTGGACTCCACAATACACCAGTATTGTATCCATCCTTTACGACAGTTGTAAAAGTCTTGCCATCACTAGAAACCATTTCAATAGTGTTCTTAGAATTATCTATTGTTTGATTCCTGTAGAACAAAACATTTCTTCCGTCCGGTGAAACTTTAATTATGTTATCTGATTCCCAGAAATTTGTTACTGTTTGGAAACCTGTTCCATCTGGATTCGAAATATTCAATGATGCTTTACCATTTACATCTACCCAAACATACATAATTTTATCTCCCGATGGCATCCAATCCACACTGTACATTTGTTCTGGAAGTTCAACGTAAGATGCTTTTACACTATCGTAAAAGTTGTACCATGGTTTTGAAGCTGAACCAGTTTCGGCAATAAAGCCATTGCCAGCTTGAGGCCAAAGAATTCTATTTATTCCAGTTTTATTTGCAATTGAAAGTTCTCGTTTATTACTCAATAATGCAGATCCATCAGAAACCTGTAAATCTGTTTGGAACAATTGACCGTTTGAATTGAAATAGGAAATTCCATTGCCTTGGTAAAATAGTACAGGAGAAACAACTGCATCATCAGTTAAACGAACTGCCTGAGAAGTCGGCTCTGCAGGAGGAACTTCTGTAGCTGGAGTTTCTTCAACAACAGGCGTTTCTACAACAGTCTCTTCTACTGGGGTTGTTTTCTTAGTTTTTGTGTAAATTAAAAAACCAAGCGTTGCAACAATTAATATAAATATACCGCCAAGTATGGCGATTGCTCTTTTGTTCATGTGTTTATTTCAAAAATAAGCTTTCTTAAATTATATCATTTTTTACGTGATGGGCCAATTATTGAATTGGTCCTATTGCTTTACAATAGTCCGTAACAAAACTCCCTGCGTTACTACCGTTCCACCAATCGTAGACAGTAGCTACGGTACTCCCGATTGCCCCTGAAACCGCCCCTGTTACCCCTCCAGAACTCATTCCTGTAGTTGAGCATAGGTAATACCCAATAGAAGCTATGAAAGCCATTAGGATTAGGAATGCTATTATATCTATTACAACCAAGATTGCGAGTTCCCACCATACTAAACCTTGCAACAGGCCAACCTTTTTGAAAACCTGACCGGCTAAATAATATATATGTAATAAAATTAACATTGGTACAGCAATAAATATACTAGCAATACCAAGCATGAACAATAAAGCAATTAGTAAGTAAATGAACACTCCGACTTTGGCGCAAGCGCGATGAACCAAAAACAGAGCTTGTTTGTACTCACCTTTTTTTAGTTCAAATAAAGCATCTACACAATCTGAAACACCAAGACTGATGGCAATGTTTAATAGAAAGGCCAATAAAAATCCAAGTCCAAAAGTTTCAAAACCTGTTGCGGCACCAGCTACATCTACAGCTGCTCTAGCGCCTGTTTTAACTGCTGCACCAGAAGCTTTTTTCGCACCTACCTCAACAGCTTTCTCAACTCCTTTTTTTGCAATTTTTTTTGTGCCCTTTTGGAAACCTTTTTCAAAACCCTTTTTAAGAGCTTCGTTTTTTATTTTACTACCTACTTTATTTTTTACAAATTTTCTTGCTTTATGAGCAGCTACGTCTTTAACCCTATCTCTATTTTCTTTGGTGTCTGCAGTGTCTCCTAAATATTTTTTGGAAAGTTTCTTGCCAGCCATTCTCTTTGCACGATCAATTAACCTTCGTTTTCGTTCTGCAGAACTTTCGGATTTTTTTGCAACTTGTTCTGCTGCGGTTCGCGCGGTTGTTCCAGAGAAATCGTTAGAAGCGTCGTCGGCGTTAAAAAGGACGTCATCTGCTCCTTGTACTTCTTCATCATTAAAAGCATCGGACTGACTTAAGTTCGTTGTGTCATCAAATAACAACATATTAACTTGCTAATTGATCTTTGCTCTGTTCGATTTCTAGCAGTTGTTTTGGATCTGTTGTAATAATCTGATCTTCAACGTAACTTGCGTAAACTTTAATTGCAGCGTGTTTAAGACCAGCGAAGAATATACCTTCTCCTACATCACTTTCGAGTAACAAATACTTTTCACCTTCGGTTAAGAAGAAAGTTTCCTGAACAATTTCAATTGCCGCTGGGCTCTGCTTTAATAGTAATTGAATAGATGAGTTAGTTACGATTGGTTTACCATACGGACTAGCCATAAAATCGGCTACATCCTGAGTAATAGTAGTAAGCCCTAAATAATACTTACGCGCACGTTTTGCTATACCAAATACAAAGCGAGCGGAGTCTTCGTGTTGCATCATAATCCAAGCTTCATCTAGTACTAAAATGCGTTTCTTTAGCTCGCTACGGACCAAGTTCCAAATGTGACCTAAAGTTATGTACATAGCAATAGGACGAAGCGAATCTTCTAAATCGCGAATAGAGAAAACAAGTAGTTGATTGTTTAACTGCACGTTTGTTGCTTGGTTAAGAAGTCCTGCGAATGTTCCACTTGTGAACTTTTCTAACCGTTGCGCCAGACTTTCTGCACCAACAATCCCGTTTAAAATTTCAATTAAGTCGGCCATAACTGGCATTTCTGCAGTTCTAAAGTCTGTTGTTTCGGTGATATCTTTTTTAGCGTAAGTTTGCCAAATTGCTTTGTCGAGCAAGGCTTCTTCTGTTGGATCTATTTCTCCAAGCACTAAACTCATTAGTCCCAACAAGTTTATTACTGCACTACGCAAAATATCTGCTGGATCTTCCCCTTCAATAGAGACAGGCAAGTCGAACGGATTAATACGAAAATCTGAGTTCAATGAAATATTTAAGTAAGTGCCGCCAACCGCTTCAGCTAAATGCTGATATTCATTTTCAGGGTCAATAACTATAACTTCAATTCCCACCATTAACGAACGGAGAATTTCAAGTTTCACTGCATAAGACTTCCCTGCACCAGATTTTGCGAATACTACATAGTTTGCATTTTCCATTTGAAAACGATCAAACAAAACCAAACTGTTATTGTGGCGATTAATTCCATACAAAATTCCATCATTACCAGTTAAGTCCGATGAAACAAAAGGAAAAGTAGTAGAAAGAGGTGATGTATTTAAATTGTTTGCAATGTTTAACTCATCTAAGTCTAGTGGTAAAGTTGAGTTAAATCCTTCTTGAGTAGCAAGCATAGCGCGCTTGGTAACAACTAATTTCGCACCCAACGCACTTTCTAAAATAGTAGAGTTTTTGTCTAGCTCTTCTAAAGTATCTGAGTAGAGTGTGAAATACAGTGCGAAACGGAAATATCTTTCTGTACCTTGTTGCAAAGAATCGCGAAGTTCTTCTACGTCATGATAGGCAGTTTCCAACAACGGATTACGCACCAAACCTTTTTCTTGTTCCACCATAATCTGTGAGCCAATTTCTCCCACTTTTGACTTTAGTTTCTTCATTACAATGCTTGAGTCTACTGGGTAGATGAACATCGAAACATCAAGAGCGCTTTCTGAATTGATAATAAAGCTTAGCCAGTTTGAAGAAAGAAAACGTGGATACGCCAAAGCAAAAAATGTACGGGCAAACTTACCGTTAATTTCAAAATGCGAGTTTGTAAACATTAACGAGGAAGGTGCGAGTAAATCTTTTAGTGTAGTTAAGCCTTCACTAAATTCTTTTTCTACTTCAGCCAATTTACTGTCTGCCGAAATTTGCCCCTTGAGTTGTTCTAACTCACTGCGCTTTTTTTCTAAGTCCGTTTTTTTAAATGAGAATAATGCCATAGAATTTTATTTCGGTTGTTCTTGTTCTGTTATTGTTACATTTGGGAGTTGGCTTGCATCTATTGCAGGGCCTGCGCCGAAGTTGTATGAGTTGTAAACCAGTTCTATGAGTTGATCTGTGTTTAAACGTACAACACGCAAACCTGATGATGCTAAATTAGCAGCCACACCACCAGCTCGTTCATCTAGCTGTTTTTTGTACTCAATAAAACTTTTTGCGCGTGACTCAATAGCAGCTGCTTTTCCAGTGCCAAAAAGTTTACCAAAAATTCCAACACCAACTGCAGACTTTACGCTCATTTCGTAAGGCACGATAACATAAAAGTTTTTATTCATTACGTTCGCAGATTCAACCAGTCTGTTTATGAATTCAATATACTCGCTTGTTTGCATGCGTAGCAATTCGTTTGTTTGGCGTTCCATTAAACCTTTTAGCTTTTCTGTATATTCAGCAATATCCATTTTGCGACTTTGCAATACAATTTGAATGTGATGTTCAAGAGAATTTAAAAATCTTTGATATGAGTAAATTAACGCATTTTGCTCTTCTTCGCTTTTTAAATCAAAATTTGTACTAGATACAGTTAAAACGGCGCGCAATGTGCCGTCTTGCATAATGATTGTGTCATCACGTATTTCAGATATTTTAAGAAAACTTTGCGTTGGGTTTCCTGCTGGTTTTTTTGTTTTAAGTTCAGCCATTTTATTTTGGTATTTCTAGTTTTTTGATTTGTTTTCTTGAATTCTTTGGAGAAGAATACTTTCTTCTGATGCTTGTTGTTGCAGTAGATAATTTAATTCTTTTATTTTAAGTGCAGTAGTTTTTTTATCTTTTGGTGCAACTTGCTCTGTTACAACCACCGGCACTTTGGTTTCGGTAACTGTTTGTGATTGTTTATGAAAAACGTATCTTTTAGCTCCGAAAAGGAAACTTACGAAGTTTCCAACGCTTGCATATAGAGGCCTGCCATTTAGTTTGCCGAAAGTTAGAGCTAATGCAGGAACTCCTGTAATAACTCCAGTTACTATTGTAACTGCAACACTTTTGCTTAGTGTATAAAACAAAAAGGTAATTATGGCAGCAGCAAAAACAATGCCGAACTGCTTAAAAGACAGACCGCCAATAATTCTATCTTCTACGTCTGTAAATTGAGGTACTGGGAATTGCATTGTGTATTTATTATACCACGTTATGCCCTATTTGGGCGTTAATAATTAAGAATCCTAATGTTCTATAACCTGTTGAACCTCATATGTCTAAGTAAATCTGTAACAAATTCAAATTCTGCTTGAGTAAGCAAGGTTTCGTCTGCAGAAGATGTATTACTTGGACCAAGACGCTGTTTACCCGACTCTATATATGTTCTATATAGTGGGCTTGTTTCTATGAGTTCAAGCGCATGGAAATAACCCCTTTCTAAAATTACATCCCTTACGGTGTTTACAATAGACTGTAAATCGAATTTACGGACAGTATCTACTGAAAGCTCTGCAAGTTTCTCTATGTCTTGAAGCACAAACGGCGGTTTAAGTTTTTGAGATGCAGTAGAAGGAGTGCTAGGTTTTACCTGTTCTTGTTCAGCTGGAGACCGTGAAGGTGGTTTCGTTTGTGGCTGGTTAAATGGTTTAGGTGTGGAAGTCTTAGATTCCTGTAATTGCTCAGGTGTATTTAACTCTTGAGGTTTAGAAATACTATTTTGGAAAGATGATGGTGAGCGAAAAGGTTCAGAAATTTCTGAAGGAATATTTGCAATATGACTAAGCGGCGGCAAATGTGGCTGTGGAGGAAAATCACCTAGTACCTTAGAGGTAGCATTATTTACTGGAGTTGTTTGCTGTTCAGTTACTGATTTTTGAGGTTGGGTAGTATGTGCTGGGTTTGATGCAAGTTTATCTTGTGTATCCACACCTGCAGTCGCTACTGAACCTGCACCTAAAATTTCTTCCAGTTCAGTAAGTTGTTTGTCATTCATTAAGTCGACCAAATTTAACCAATCACTTTTCTCTTGGACTGTTAAAAGCGTGCTTGTTTGAATATTTTCGCGAATTTTAGTGATTCTTTGAGGGTTATACATTTTAGTTTTGTTTGTTGCGGGCGCGGAGATCTGCAAGTTTCTTTTGAATATTTATTTCGTGTTGTTTTTGAACCTCTTGTAGGCGTTTTTGCTCATCTTCAATTTTAACATTTGTTGGATCAAGCACTAATCCTCGTTTTTCATTTGGATCAGGCTTGTGTGAATTTTGATTTAAAATACGATCTAGCTGGGCTTGGTCGGTAGCGGAAAGTTTTGTTGTTGCAGATTGTTCGGATTCTTCTATTATCCTCGCTCTTGGCGCTTGTGCTTTCTCAGGTTGTACTGGTGGGGTTATTGGGGGTTGAGTCTGAAATTGCATTTGTGATTGCATCTGTGGAGCAATTGGTGAAACGCGCACGCTATCTATGCTTTGAGGTACATTATTAACACTCTGAGCAGAATCTTCACTTACAAAATTTTGGGAACTATTTTCTTGGATATCTTCATCATCTAACCCTGGGATGTATTCGTAAAGATTAAACCCTTCAAATGCTTCTGCTTCTGTTTTTGGTACAGGAATGGAATTCCAATCGTTTACAAATTTTACACAATAGTCATATAACTTTAGAATGTTTTTCAGTACATCTTTTTCTAGTTGAGAAAGCAAACTGACATTTACAGATTTATTAATATACTCAACTTCATCAAAAGCAGTCTTCGTTTCTTCCTTTGAAGGCCAAGAAGTATAATCCAAAATCCAATTTGCAATAGTCGGATCCACCTGTCTATCCTTCACTGAAATTTTAGACTGACCTATATATGCTTTATGAGATTCTAAAAGAGAGATAACCTTAACACAACAATCGACTTGATTAGTAATCAATTCAATTTGCCCTACATACCACTTTATTTTCTCTGCGAGATCATAATCTGGAATTGAGTAAGCAACTGAGAATTTCTTTGTAAGTAGTTCTACTAAATCATCAATTGATAGACTTGCGATCCTTATGTATTGCAATTGATAGAATGCAGTATTTTCAAAATCACTTAAACTCCCCTTTGCCTTTAAAGCTTGGATTAGCTTTATAGCTGCAGAAGAATCCTGAGTGAAAAACACATCATCTAGTTTTAATTTTAGTTCTTGTTCTGACATAAAATTTATCTATATTTACCTGCTGCTTCTATTACAGCTGCTTTTGCTGCTGGACTTAGGTATTGAAAATTATCAGATTTAGTAATGAACGACGCAGTTTCTGCAGACATTTTTTTCTTAAGATCTCTAAGCTTATCAGGATTCATTCTGCTAAAGTTATCTATGATTCCTTGGAACAATGAATGTCCGCCAGAGGCATTTTGCTTTGCCATTTCATTTGGCTTCATTTTCACGACATCACCAGGAGCTTTTTTCGCAAGAGAGGAATTAACTTTTCTTTCATGCTCCTGCATATTTCTTGATGTTAAATGGCCATTAGATACTTGATAGGCCTTGCCTATAGCCATGTTGCCATTTTTTTCTGCCAAAGAAGAAATTTCAGATCCGACTTGTGCTCTCACTGATGGTCCCAAAGAAGCCAAACTTTTATTTATAAACTTATGGAAATCTTCATCATTATTTTTGTAACCATTCATTTTTAACAACTCGTCGAATTCACCTTCTTGAGCAACTTTTTTACCGATTGCCGCTGCTAAATCCATATTATTATCTTCCATAGCTTTGGCAAAAGCCAATCTAAGCTCTTCGCCTTCTAAATGAGCTATATTTTTAGCAGCTTCTGCTTCTCTAGCCAATCTAGCGTTTCTAACCCCAAGAGCAGCTGGCATGATATGATCACTAATACTTTTATCAATTTCTCGTGCTTTATCTAACAACTTCTTACGTTCATTAACATCCATAAATTCAAGCCCGTACTTCTTTTTAAGCAACTCATTAGTTTCCAAACTAAGTTTATCTTGGTTAACTTTAGCAATTTCATCCTTTAAGTCTGATTGGAACTTTTCAGAATCAAATGCAAAACCAATTTCTGCCTTTAGACCTTCATCAAATAATATATCATCGCCACTTGATTCATCAATCCTATCTTGAACTGCTTTCTTAGCAGAAGCCAAATGGCCTATCCTATCATTATATTGTTCTTTTTGCTTCTCTAATTCTTCTTTGAATGAGTCTGCGAGATCGGTATCGCCTTTTTTGTCAGCAGCTTCTGAATCTCTTCGTAATTTTGAAACTTGAGTATCTCGTTCTTTTTCTAGTTCAGCAGTTTGATCATCTATTCCTTTGATAATCTTTTCTTGTGCTGCCTTCTTAGATATATTTCCATTTTTTAACAACTCGAGTAACTTCTGATTTTCCTCCAGAGTTGCGCTTCCTGTAGTATATCTATCCTCCATAGCTGCCTTTTCTTTTTGTGTCAGAATGGATGCTTTTTCTTCTAAAGCTGATTTCTCGGCAGACATGTTATCTGTTGCAAAACTTCCACCACGAAGCATATACTTCAAAGCTCTTAGCTTATCTTTTTGCATACCCTTTGGTGTAAGTTTATTTGCTTTACTTGCTATTCGCTTATCGATAGCTTGTTTAGTCTTTTCATCTCTTAATTCCTTGTATGCTTCTACGTGAGCAAACGGATCTAGCATCCCACCTTTGAACCTTCTATCCCATTGAGTCTTTGCTGCAGATCTAGTAGCATCTGCTGCCCACTTAGCAGGTTTAGTCATTACTGCATTGAACCCTTTCTGCGCGTAATTCACAATAGTCTTAGAGCCGATTGTACCTGAACTCAATGCGAACTTCATTCCTGCGAAGATAAATCCAAGTGTAATGAAATGAGTAATAGTGGTAAGAGCATTTGCGACCACATCTCCTGCTATTCCTTGATCAACCGGAAACAGCGAACTTGAATTTCCAGAAAACAGCGTTGCAGAAAGTGCCGCAATGTTTAAGAAGAAAGCAAGTACAGGTGTCATAATTAAATATTTGAAAAATTCATTCCACCACTTCTTAGCGTAACCTTTCGTTTCATCCATAACAAAACCAACATAGGCAATTGGGGAGACCATATACAATACCCACAATACGACCAGTCTCACTGCTAAAAATGCCGCCACAGCAACGAAAGCGAAAAATGCGGCAACAGAAAGCATTAGCAACACAAGTGGTTTGAGCGTGCTGGAAAGAGATAGCTCAGCGTCCTTATTATTAAATGCACCTGTATCTGAAATTGTTGTTGAACGGAAAGTTTTTAATGGGTCTACCATTAGTTTTTGCCCAAGAGCTTCTAATACTCTAGAATTGGCAGGAAAAAATTGGGATTGAACTGTATCTGCAATACCTACAAAACCTTGAGAGATTACCAAACTAAAGTTTACCAACAATGCCATCAGCATAAGTCTGATAATGAAACTTCTTGCCGCACCAGCTGCTGACTGTTGGAACAGAATTCTTAAACCAACTACGAGCAAACTTACAATGAAGAAAATATTTGCTAGGTTGCGAAGAATTAACCAACCTGGATAGATAACATTTACAAACCTATCTTGATACGGCCTGACAAGTAACAAAGCTTTGATTATTGGAACAATTAAGAATGCGAAAATACCATATATCGCATCCATTAAGTATGTGATAATCGAAGAAATTATACGGATGATGAATTCGTATAGGGTTTGGCCAACTGATGAGTTTTTTATCTGGGCTTCACCAGAAACATCCTTAGGTTCTGGAACCCATGTTGGAGTGTCTTTGTCTTTATTATTTTCCCAACCTTTTTGGTTTGAGTAAACTATTACATTTACCTTTTGAACTGCACTAAAAGTTATAGGAAGCCCCGTCCACCACCTCTTAATTATATCAACTAACGAAGGTGCTATACCTAAATTTCCCACAAAACCTGCCCAGGTTGAGTCTGTCCAAGCAGCAGGATCTAACAGCATTCCAGGAGCAACGTTAAATACATTATTCTTATCTTCTGTTTCGGGATCACAATTTTCACCTTTGTCATCACAAGATATCTCAATTACATTTACTAGTAATTGCGAAAAGTTAGAATAATCCCCAAAATTTAAATTCAATGGTAACTTTGTAGATCCATCCATCTTAATCGGTTCAAAATTATCAATCTGTGCCTTTGGTCTGAAATTACACCATAGATATTTTTGAGTAGAATTATTTAAGACAGTGGCATTAACATAAGTCAACGTATCATTTGTACATCCAATAGAATTCGGGCTTTTGTCATATGGAATTTTTGTGTTAAATGCACCAGAAAAGACAGAGATTAAATTTTTCGGTGATAGAGAAGAATCGTCTAATACAAACCTAGAACTATGAGTGGGATCACCTTTAGTTATTCCTAGAGATCTTTCTTTTGGAGCTTCTGGCAATACAGCTGTACCAATATTAAAACTAGGCATATTTTTATAGATTCTGAAAAAGTTCTGTGCTTCCTTACCTCTTCTATCTTTAGGTATAATATCTTGATTTGTTCCAGCTGTAATTCTAAGAGCTAATTTCGCCTGTGATATCGGAACCACTAATTCGTCTGTACTTACTATTACCCCACCACCAGAAGCCAGTTCGCCACATACTTGAGTCTTGCCATTACAACTTTTCAGAGCTAATTGGTTGTTAGCAACCTTATTTGGTCTCGTTATTTGTTGTTCTTCAACAGTATAAAAATCTAATGTGTATGAGCTGCCTTTGTCACTAGCTTTAATAGCAGTAGCAGTAGCATCTGTTAAGACAGTTGCAAAACTGCTTATAGGGAAGGTGCCTGTTAATTGAAAGGAGGCACCTTTTTGTTCTGTTTTAAGATTATCAAGCTTGATTGCAAGCTTGATTGGTTGTTTCGTAACTATATTCTTACCAGAGTCTAGAATATTAACAAATCCATTAATTTTACAAGAAGTTGAGCTATCATATTGACCCGGGTTCTCATCTGTATTGGGATCATAAAGTACAGTTACTGTAACATCTATCCCAACTGCACTTCCTGAGCTCTCTATTTTTTGGGATGCAAAAGTAACCTGACCACCTCTTGGGCTCTTTGGCGAACTTGATAAAAGAACACCAGTCTTCGGCTCATATCTGTAATCGATAGATTCAAATGTACAAAAGTTACCAGCCTCAGCCTCCTTCACACCGCCAACCCCAACAAAAAACAGCTGTGATGCAGTCACAAAGGTGAGCAAAAACAGCGTGAAAATCTTTTTAAATATGTAGCTATTGTTTATTTGTTTCAAGACGTCTTAAAGTAGAATTTGATCAAATCTTTATAATAATTATACCACACGAGCCCTTAAAAACCCAAACTTTTACAACCTATCGCTGTGGATACAAATCCATCTCAAAAATTCTTCGATATCCAAAGAAACCAGTCCTAAACTAAACAAAAAAACCGCCCATTTCTAGGCGGTTCTAAGAGCTATTTAAGTTTAGATGATTTTATATACAGAGCATCATTTGGATACCACTACTCAAACTCTGCAGTATCTCTATCTAAACGAGACTTGTGGTCCACGAGGCATGATACTTGCAGAAGAAACTGTTGTCACTGCACCAGAAACAGTTCCGTTAGAATTATTTGCTATTGGTTTAACACCATCTACGTAGAAAGTTCCACAATAAGCTCCGAGGTTCTGTCTTGGATCATTCTGTTCAATTAGAACAGTGACATTGAAAGGAACTTTTGGTGTTGGAGCTGATACTCTAATTGGCATTAATCCAGATGACAATTGTTCTGGTGTTGGAGTGAACACTTGAGTTTGTGTGTATCCTGGTAAACCGGTAACACCAATAGCAATGTTTGTATTCTGTGTACCTGCAGGAATCTTGCTAAGCGACTCTCTAAAGTCGATTAAGTAATTATATACAGTACCTGAAGTTAAATTACTTAACGCCTGGTTAGTCCCTTCAATAAACGCAGATACATTTTTACCTACTATACAAGGAACAGCCGGAGGCGTGTTTGAATTTTGAGCCTTTTCGCTCAAAGCAATTAGCCCACCGTTCATTGCGCCCGCTCCAGCTTCTTTAAATACTTGAGCGGTACTCTTGTTACCAATTAAAATGTTTGTTAGGAAGTTGCTAGTTACGTCTGCTAAGAACGAAGCGTAGAATGGTAAGTTTTCTGACTTCAACTGAGAAGATTGTTCTAAGTGAGATTTTAAGAAATCACCTAGAGAGTTTGCAATGAAGCTTGCAGGAGATGTAATAGCTTCACAAATATCTATTATTGCGCCATTCTTCACCTTTCCTGTTACAGGATCTGTAATAGGTTTTCCGTTTGCATCCACCGATCCACCTGCATTAAATTTACCAAGCAAGTTGTCGTATTCTGTTTGAGCTTGTGTTTTTGCAGATAATGCTTCTGCAAGATCTTCATCGGAAACGTTTGGATACTTTGTTGGATCTTGATTATATAATGTTTTGCTCTTAGTTAAACTATCCAAAACAGCTTGCGCATTGCTTAAGTTTGTTGCGGCTACATCTAATTCGTTGTCTATTTGTTGTTGCTGTTGTATTGAACCACTACAGTTGCGAGGTGGCGCATAGCCTGTACTCTGAGAAACTTCCTGAGCAGAGGCTTTTTGACCAGCACCAATTGCGGCGTTAGTTGCATCTACTGTATTGTTAATGACCCAATTTGGATCTGAATATTTACTTCCCATACCTGCCACACAAGTCATCCAGTATGATGCAGTATCTTGGCTTGTATTTGGACAGACCGTTCCAACATACCTTTGAGCTTCCGAATTGGCCATTGCAATTACAGTATTGACCTTTCCGGGAATCTTCTCGCTTTGCATCATTGAACGAATCATCAAAGCAGTTCTAGCATCGCCTGCATAGTTCTCGTTAATATATTTCATACTATATATTTGAGATGCCACAGCGTCACCATATGCCAAATAATCAGAAATTTTATATTTCTCGATCATTTTATTTACTAACTCAGTAGTAAGGGTTTTGTTGAGGTTCAAAATAACTTTAACCATGAAAGCTTTTAGGATATCTTTTACACTTGCTTTCTGTTGTGCAGTAATGTCCTCTATAGAAGTTTGCAGGGTGTTACTTATTTTA
Organism: uncultured Candidatus Saccharibacteria bacterium; assembly: GCA_964402965.1. Lineage (GTDB taxonomy): Bacteria > Patescibacteriota > Doudnabacteria > UBA920 > UBA920 > UBA920. Next base: position 43,751 of record CAYODY010000002.1, on the reverse strand, counting down.
GTGTACTTATCTAATTCTGGTTGAAAAGCTTGAGCTTGCTGTATAGTTGGCTTGGGCACACTTAGAATTTCTATATATTTTAGAACACACTGTTTTGCGAATACTGCTTTTCCAAGTTTGGAAGTAAGATTTCCATACTCTGCCGCTCCTCCACCAATTAACGTAAGTGCAGAATTTGATGAAGTGTCTAAAGCCGTAGAAACTACTGTGGAAGCTTCGAATGATGCAATAATTTTTTGGCAAGCAGCTTCTAATGTAGCTCTTGCTTCAGTGAGAGTGACTGCCCCTGAGCCAACAACACCGACTGAAGCCAATAAGTTTGATGTTGTTAAGTTATTAGTTGTTTGCAACTTTACTAAATTGTTTAAAGTGATGTTTGCTCCGAAATCATTTACAGGAACTACCGCTTGTGCCTGAACTTGCTTAACAGGAAAAACAGGAACTGTGAATCCAATCCCGACTGCAATTCCCAAAAATATAATTACAAACTTCTTCATAGTTCTATATTGTACTTAGTTTGAATTTCAGCTTTAGTCTGTTCTATCTTATTTGTAACACTAAAGAAAATTTTGCTTGAATTCTCAAAATTAGAATCTTTTGAGTTACTTGCAAAACCATCTACCATACCAGAAAGTGTCTGATAGTAAATTAATTTGTAACGATGAAAGTCTGCAAGTTCATCTGGCACAACAACATTAAATAATTTTTGCATAACAGTAGTAGCTTGTTCTTTTGCTTTTTCAAGTACAGCAGGATCGTTGCTATTTAAACTACCAATTAAAACAATTGCTTCGTCTTGAGATTCAACACCAAGTAAATCAATTTTATATTTTTGAATTGTATCTACATTTGTAGGTTGAGTATTTATTTTAATCGCATCAAGTTGTTCGCGATTAAAAATTTGATCAGCTGGTGGGATTGTTCCAATTCCAATTGAGTCGCCCAAAACTTCTCCTTGATCCAAAGATCTATCTAGTAATGCAAGTTGCGCACTATCTTCTGCGCTAATAGAATCTTCTAAAGAAGGTAATGGATTTTCTGTATAAATTTTATTACGAACTTCTTCGTATGTTAATTGTTTTGTTTCATCTGCATTAACAAAAAATGATTTAAAATTTATTCCAGTCTTAGCTAAAGTTAAACTTCCAATAAGCAAAAAAGCAACTACTAAAATTTGTAGATGTCTAAGAGTAAAGCCTAGTGATTGTATTTTTGTTTTTTTGTTTTTCATAAAATTTTTAGATTTTGTTTATGAAGTTCCTACTTGGGAGATTGGAAATACTGGATATGGAATCCCCAAGAAAAACGCTACACAAGGAACTGCTACAGGAATGTATGTTCCTAAAACAAAAGTTCCTGGAGTTTGCAAATTATAATTCATATATACTGTTGAACCTGGAACTGTAGTAATTCCGAAAGGTCGGAGTGTAGCAAAGTCAAAAAAAAGTGTGTGTGTTACAGGACATATTAGAGTTGATGGAACACGGGAAATTATTGTTCCACCAAAAGGAATTCCTGATGGCACCGCTTGTGCTGATGCTGTACCAACAAACACAGTAGACGATGCAAAAACAATTACCACAATAGCAATTGCATTAGCAATTTTTACTAATTTTCGCATATATTGAATTGTTTTTTGATTTTTGTTTCTAAAATTTCCGAACTTGTACTATAATTATAGCAGAATTAACCAAAAAAAGCAAGTCCCCTACGCACTTGCATAACTCTCAAGATGAAACTAAAATATTTAGACAAAAATTTTCTTAAAACTTCTTCAAAAATATTTTTTTTAATTGCCATTACAACACTTTTAAGTGCTGGGTGCAACTCGCAACAAAAGCAAGATCCACTACAAAGACCTGTAAACACTTCGAGTGAAAATTCAAACTCTACAGATAACAATTCACAAACAACCGACTCACAAAACAACGAACAGGTAAAAGTTGTTTCCGAAGAATCACCAAAAGAAAATGGCCAAGTTGCTGGCACTACAACTACTCAACTCCTTACACAAAAAATTTCTGTAGCAGGACACGAGCTAACTGTAGAAGTTGCCGACACTGACGAAACTCGTTCACAAGGACTTTCGAACAGAGAAAAACTTGATGATGGAAAAGGTATGTGGTTTGATTTTACAAATACAAATTTTCGTAAACCAGGTTTTTACATGAAGGACATGTTGTTTAGCATTGACATACTTTGGATTAACAATGGAAAAATAATTGGTGTTGAAAAAAATATACCTCTACCAGAACCAAATAAAGATTTAATTATTTACTATCCCCCTTCAGAGATAACTCACGTACTAGAAGTTCCTGCAGGATGGGTTGATAGAAATAGCATCACAACAAGTTTCTAAATTTAAGAAAATAAAAAATAGTTGTCTAACGAGATCATTGGAGCACAGCTCACGCAAAGCGTGAGCGTAGCGACCTGATCGAGGTGACAACTATTTTTTATTTTTAAAAATCTAAATTATCTACTAGTGCGATCCACTGATCTATAGACAATGCTTGTGGACGAACAGCTGGATCTATTTTTAATTTCTTTAAAGTTGTTTCGACAACTTCTTTTTTTAAACTTAAGTTATTTGTTAGCGTGTTGTGTAGTTGTTTTCTCTTTCCAGAAAAACACGCGCGTAACACACGAAACAATTTTGCTTCATCCTTAACTTTATACTTTGCTTTCTTACGAAGAGCAATATGAATTACTGCGCTATCAACTTTTGGTGCAGGATAAAACTTATGGCCAGGAACAACACAAACAACTCGAGGGTCAGCGTAAAGTTGTGTTGAAATTGCGGACAGGTTCATCTCCCCTACTTTCGCTGCGAGGTTATAGGCAACTTCTTTTTGCATTAACAAAGTTAGGCTTTCAGGTTTGTGTGGTGCATGCATAAACAACTGTACAATTTTTCCAGTAATGTAATATGGAATATTGGCGACAACTCTGTATGGTCTGTCTTTAAGTTTTTCCGAAAAATTATAACTTAGTACATCTGTAATTTCGTAAGTTAGATTAGCCTTAGTTTTTGTATTGTATTCTTTTGCCAAAGTAGTAAGTACATTCAAAAACTGCGGGTCTTTTTCTATTGCCAAAACTTCTGCGCCATGCTGAAGCAAGCGCTCTGTTAAATTACCAATCCCTGGGCCAATTTCTAAAACAGCATCTCCGGACTTAACTCCAGATTCTTCTATCATATCTTCTAGAATTGTTTCGTCCATTAAAAAGTGCTGACCATAGGTTTTGTTCGCATTTAGTTTGTAACGCTGTAATAAAGATTTAAGAGTGTCTATTGTCATGAGTTTTTCTTAATGGCAAAAAATAATAGAGATGAATTGATTAGAAAGCTAAGTATGTGTCGTCTTCAGAAAACAGAGCTGCAGCATTGCCTTTTAAATTAATTGCTTCCAAAGGCAAAGCTTTTAAAATCCTAGATGGAGGGTTGTTTTGGAAATTTCCATACATCTGACGCGATTGAGCGTAAAGCAAGAATAATTGTTTGCGAGCGCGTGTTAAGCCAACGTACGCCAAACGAATTTCTTCCGCAAGTTCTTTAGGGTCAAACAACGAAGAAGTATGGGGAAGCAATCCTTCTTCTAGTCCAATAAAGAACACTATGTCGAATTCCAATCCCTTCGCGGCGTGCAAAGTCATTAGTGTTACGCTGTTTTTTTCATTCTCCACTTTATCTATGTCTGTAATTAACGAAACTTCTTCTAGAAAATCTACAATGGCATCGCGCCAAGGCAAATGGTCAAATTTCGCTGTAACACTAGCTAATTCTTTTACGTTTTCAACTCGAGTATCTCCTACGCCAGTTCCATCTTTTAAGTACTCTTCCATTTTAGTAATTTTGATGATCACTTTCAGTAGTTCCGAAAGAGTCGCATCTGAACGAAGGGCTCTAGCGACAGAAATTGCATCGTAGAAACTAGCAATAGACTGGGACTGCTTTGGAGGCAAAGGAATTTGCGAAATGCTTGCCATAAACTGAGCAATGTTTTGCTCGTGCTGTTCAATGCTAATTTCATCTACCAACTCCCCTGGAGTAACTTGATCCGCTTGAGTTTGAAAAATGAAATTCTTAATTGTTTCAAAGGACTTGTCGCCAATACCTCTAGCTGGCACATTTACCACGCGCGCAAGACTTACCAAGTCTTTAGGATTAACAACAAGACGAACATATGCCAACAAATCTTTAATTTCTTTTCGCTCATAAAATTTAACACCACCGACAATCTGATAAGGAATACCTGCGGAAATTAATACTTCTTCCATTTGTCTACTCTGAGCATGTGTTCTATATAGTACTGCGAATTGATTTAGCGGACCGTGTTCTGGGGGTAATTGCGGAATTTGAATACCAAAACCACTGCCCCGCCCAGAATATCCTCGCCCACCATAGCTTGTACTCACACCTCGCGCTCCTGCACGTTGTTTATTTAAAAATTGATCTAGTATGGAAAAGGTTGCTGGAGCTTGTTCAATTACACTTTCTTCTTCGTAATCTACGAAAGCATCTTCTGTGTCTTCGTACACAAGATCGTTTTCACCATCGGCATTACCTCCTAGAAAACTTTTGGTAGAAATGTCGACAATTTTTTGTGCTACATATACCGCTTCAGCGTGACCATCGTATACCTCCTCTACTATTACTTTGTCTCCGTCGTGATTTTCTGTCCAAAGTGTTTTCGGTTTTTGCTCATCGTTTAGTTCAATAACTTTTTGCGCTGCAGCTAAAATGTTCTTAGTGGATCTATAATTCTGTTCTAACTTTACCACCAAGGAATTCGCAAAGTCTTTTTCAAAATTCAAAATGTTAGCAATATTGCTGCCACGGAAACCGTAAATACTTTGCGCGTCATCTCCTACAACAAACAAATTCTGATGCTTAGCCAACATATGCAAAAACATATACTGCGCTTGGTTTGTATCTTGATACTCATCTACTAATATATATTTCCACTGTTCCTGATACTTCCTCAAAACTTCTGGAAATGCTTCGAACAATTTAATTGGCAACATTAATAAGTCGTCAAAGTCCACACTATTCTGTTTGTAAATAAAGTTCTGGTATCGAACATACACTTGTTGGACTAGATCGTGCAAATATCCTTCAAGACCCACGTTTAATTGGTTTGGAGTTTGTAGTAAATTTTTCGCACTCGAAATATATGCACGAAATAGTGTTGGTGCGTATTGCTTTGGAATATCTAACTCTTTGCAAATATCTTTAATAACTTTAAGCTGGTCGTCGCTGTCTAGTATATTAAATTGAGCGCTGTAACCCAACTTGGCAATTTGTTGCCGAAGCATTCTTGCTCCAATTGAATGAAAAGTTCCTAGAGTTGGTTGCGCTACTAACTTCCTAGAACCAGATTTAGTACTAGATTCTTCATCAAGCAACTTCATTATTCTAGTCTGCATCTCCTTAGCAGCTTTATTTGTGAAAGTTACCGCCAAAATGTTCTCGGGAGCTACTAAACCAGCCTCAATTAGATAGGCAATCCTGTAGGTCAGCACGCGCGTTTTACCGCTTCCAGCTCCAGCCAAAACTAAAACCGGCCCCATTGGAGCCTGTACTGCTTCACGCTGTTTTTCGTTCAATTCTGATAGATTCATCTATGTAATTATACCATTGATACTGATATGCCTAAACTGCCAAAATCTCCCTTATTTAAGCGGAATGTGCATAATTTTTGGCTTATCTTAAGGGTAAATTGAGATGTACACAGGCAAAAGCTTGAAATAGATTCACTGACTTGGTACACTAATTAAGTAATTTATCCGAATATTTGGTGGTATTGTAGTTGAACTCTGTACTGGTAACCCCGTAAATACTGATCATTTAAACGGTTTTGCTGAAAAGCAAAAGGCTCTATATTTCATCCATAGATAAGATAACTAAATACTTGGTTCGTAAAATAAAGACCTATGCATTTTTAGGTCAATATTTTGCTAAAAAAGCTTGGTCACATGCGTCCAAGCGCTTTCCATTGATATCTCAATTGTATACCAAGCATTTACCATCTGTTCGCCTTCATCATTCCATGAGCCCGCTTGAATATGGCCTCAATTTCTCTAGTGAGATATTGGTGGCTATTTTAGTAATAGTAGTGGCCGCGGTAAACCTGGTTATCTTTAACCCATTCTCATCTAGTAATACTCAACGTGACGACAGCTTAGCTTCTAACCTACTTCGTTACCACAGTAATTTAAATAACAAACTAGCTTTACAAACAAATACTGTAAATACAACAGTTGGTGGCAACAATGGCTTAATTAGCCAAGCATTTGCAGATTCCAACAGTGTAGGTAGCGTATTAGGTGCTTCAGATACTATATTAGAAGCAACAACAGAAGATGGAATTGAAGACAACGGTATTGAAAAAGCTAATCCGGATAGCATCAAAAAGCTTGTTTCTCGCCAAGTGCAAATATACGAAACAAAACCATTCGATACAGTTTACACAGTTGCTAAGCAGTTTGGTGTAACTCCTCGTACTATTCGTGAATCCAACGGATTACCAAGCAATGCCTTAAAAGCAGGTTGGCACTTAGTTATTCCTCCAGTAGATGGAATAGTGGTTCAAATTGTTAACCCTAACGTAACTCTTTCAGACATTGCTAATAGATACTCTGCAGATATTAACAAAATTGTCTCTTACAACGGTTTAGCTGATGCAGAAGACATGGTAGAGCTAAATGACTATTTAATTGTGCCTAACGGTCAACTTCCTCAAGCTCCAGAACCTAAACCAGTTGCAGTAAACCCCAAGACAGGAAAAACTAGCCCATCTAACTCCCCTTCAGTTCCTCGTGCTACAATCGCAGGAAACCACAAATTTGCTAGCGGTTACTGTACAGACTACGTAGCTCGTAAAGTTCCAGGAATTACTTGGGGTGGAAACGCAGGTGCATGGCCAGCTAATGCTCGCGCTGTTGGTAAAACAGTAAACCGCACTCCTGCCGCTGGTGCAATTCTAGTAACAAATGAGAGCCGTCGATACGGCCACGTTGCCTATATTGAAAAAGTAGTCGGTACTACCGTTTACATTAGTGAATGGAACTATGCTGGACTATACGTAACAACACATCGTTCTATGGATATTAGCGATAGCAGAATTAAAGCTGTTATCCACCCATAATAGCTTCTAGTTCAGGGCTTGAATACTTTATATGATATTTTAAAAGCCGCCCAGTAGGGCGGCTTTTGTTCACAGACCACGGTCTCTTGCAGGTCAGGCTTACCGTTTATATTTTACAATATATCCAAACACTT
>CAYODY010000002.1:16638-36366 GCA_964402965.1 uncultured Candidatus Saccharibacteria bacterium | reverse complement strand
GGCTGAACTCTTCCTTGGCCTTCACCTGGAAGGTCGTCTGTAGAAATATCTTGGCTCTTTAAGGAAATAGCCTGTTCAGTAAAGTCGTCTTTAGCACTAAAGCTAATTGTCTTAAATAATGTAACCTGCTGACCTACTTGGTTAGCTGTAGGTTTAAATGAAACATTAAATTTTAGAGTTCTTAATGGCACTGAACTTCCACTGTGAGCTGCTAGTTTACCAACCGTCCATGTAATCTTCCCTGTGGCGGAATCGTACTTTACAGCAGCGTTCTCAGTACTAACAACAGAAGATTTATCGAAATTAACACCTAACGGAATGTACCCTACCATAACACCTTCTCTTAAATCATTGCTGGAGTTTCTAATAGCCACGCTAACCTGCACAGTAGTGTCTTGACCAACTTTAGGTGGAATTGCACCCGAAACAGTTGTCATACTTCTTTGAATAGATGCTGGGCTAGCAATTTTAATTGTTATATTATTGCCTTGTAAAAAGTCGCGATTTTCGTTTGATTTTATTTTTGCGCTAGTAACTACAGTCAAATTCTTTGAAGAATCTTTTACTGCAGGATCTTTAACTTGAACAGAGAACTGAATAGTGCCAGATTCACCTGGATTTAATTTTTCCAATTTAGGAACAGAGGATGCATTCCATGTTATAGTATTCGCTTCCACCAATCCTCCATCTGCTCTAATTGAACTAGAATCTACAGCTTTCGAGTCTACTTGAGCTACAACGCTTAATCCCGTTGCTACAACATTGGTATTATTTTGGAATTTTAACTCATATTGCAAGCTTTCTCCTGGATTTACAACATTGTTTTGAGATTGACCCTGATTTAGCAACTTTTGCTCAACAGAAAGAGGTTGTGAGTCTATATTTGTCATATATGTGGTACTACTTTGTGTGAAGAAACCACCTGCATCATCCTGAGCTAAAAATTCAATTTTAAATATGACGGCTTGTCCGGTTCTAGCACCATCAAAATTACCAGTGAAGGAGATTTTCCCACTTTCGTTCTTTCCTAAATTCGATATATTCCAAATATTTTTACCTAAAGAAGGAGATGGTTCACTAGAGTCAAATTTAAACTCGCTAGGGTAAGTAACTTGGATTCTTGCGTTACTAATGGACTTTTCTGAATCGTTTCGGTAGAAAATGTCGTACTTTGCCGGAACAACTGTTGTGATTTTTTCAGGACCAGTCACATCTAAGATTATATCCGCGGCAACCAATCGCAAAGTCTGTGTAGTTTCTTCTGTAAATTCTGAGTTAAAATTACTAAATTTATAGCGAAGCTTGGCTGTAAGTCGTTTTTGTTCATTAACATTGCCAGATGCCATAGTTTTGATCATCAAAACCGCATTTTGACCTGTCCCTAAGTCTGGTACTGGGAAACGAGAACCCAATGGAGCGTTATCTGCTGGAGGTGTACTAGAAACGTATGTCACACCATCATCATAGACTAACTCAAGGTTCATACCGACTAAATCTGCTGAATCATTGTTTGTAATTTGAATTTTGTAAATAACTTCTCCGCCCGTAGGTGCTGTGTCTGGCGCGATTATTTCTAAAGCAATATTAGCTTTCTTTGTAGGTTCTGGGGTTTGCTTGCGAAAAGCAAAAAATGCCAAAACTGCAATAATAAGCAAGCCTAAAACGCTTGCTAGAATGTACCATTTATTGCTTCTGAAAAATTCCTTGAATTTTCCGTCTGGTTTTCCTGCATCCGGAGGTAAAAGATTCTCCCCTGGAGCTATTGCATCCATTTCGTCAAAAGAGACTGTGTTTGCTGACGGAACATAAGAGTCATCTTTGGCAATGGTTTTCGCAGATAACTTTGTTTTTCCGCGAGGAGTTGGATACGGATCCGGAACTGGCTGTGGTTTAAATTCTGACATATATAAATTATATCATGTTTAAGGCATTCCTAGAGATTTAAACTAGCAAAAACGCTACCTAAACAAGATAGCGTTGTGATTTAATTTCTCTTTCAAGCTGATAACTTACGAATCTATTAACCAGATTTTGAAAATTGTTAATTGCTTGAGTATTTGTCGCAGAAACCTCACTAGACAATTTTAGAACTTCTTCATACGGCCCACTCTTTAAACTTATAAACATTTCATAAGTGGATTTGGTAACAGAAATTGCGTCTGAAGATTTTTCCTCCGAGGAAAACCCTCCTGCATCTAAGCTAAACCAATATTGCTGTGGTTGTGCACTAATTGGAGGTTGTACAGAGACTGGCGTTTGCGCAGGAACTTTGACTTTACTAATTCCTAAACCTAGAGCTTCAAGTGCTTTAATTTGAAACTGAGCGATGCTCAATTTTACTTGTTCTGGTTCCAGTTTTGTTTCGTGCAAAAACAACGCGTACTTTTGTATCTCAGAGTAAAGTAGATCATTCGGCGCGTTGTCTGGCAAAGATCGTAAAAGCAATTCTGCTGCCATGTACCATGCGGAAAGCTTATCTGAACCTTCTAAAATACCGCTGTATGCAAAAACAGGTTGGGCACGAATTATTTTACTCAATCCTGTTACTGCTGTGCTGCGCGCGATAGTAACCATGGACTCAAATAAAGGCTGCAGCACAGGCTGCAGCTTACTTGTTGGCAATTTCGCAGCTTTTACTATGCCGCGAATTTTACCTTCATCTTTTGAAAAAAGAGTAATTATTTGATCAGTCTCGCCATAATCCTGTTTCTTCAAAATAAAACTCTGGAGAACTCTTTCGCGAGGCATTTTAGTATTTTCTAGATTGGTTGGTTTGAGTGAAAATGTTAGGGTCAGCAACGTAAACGATGCCTGCAATGAATCCAACTAAAAACAAAACAATTGCGGCAGTCAGCCAAATGTTTGCACGTGCTTTAGCAACATACGCGAAAGATGATGTAAATTTTCCCTGAGTATAATTTACCTGTTCGTCTATCATTCTGGACTGAACTGTTTGAGGACGGCCTTCTGGTTTGTATGAGTCGCGGACTTCAATTGGAGAGAAGAATTTAATAAGATCGCTACGTGAGATAATTCCAAGAAGTTTATTTGTTGGATCTGTTACTGGAATTGGGTTCGCACGTTGTTCAGCAAACATCGCCGCAAGTTGTTCTAAAGTAGTTTCTGGACGAGCAAATGGTACACGTTGATTCATAATATCTTTCGCTGTAGAATTTACAATTTGCTCAACTACATGAGGCAATTGTTGCTTTGCGCCTTGAACATAATCCATACTCGAAAGCATATTGATATATGTCGGTAAATACAATTCTGAATTTGCTGTAATGAAATCGCGTTCAGAGATTGTTCCCAAAACACGTCCTTCAGCATTTACTACTGGAACTCCGGTGAAATGATTTTTGTGAATAATAGTAGCGACCTCACTAATTTTAGTTTCAGGAGATACCGTTATTACGTTAGTTGTCATCAAGTCTTTTACGAGCATGTATATATTATATCCTAAATTTTAACTAAGCCCAACCAAATTGGCTTGTCGTCTACTACTGCTTGTGTTTCAAAGTCTGCTTCAACTTCTAAGCTCGTCTTAATCTGGCTGACAAAAGTTTTCTTGCGATCTAACAACGTTGTAATAATTTCGGAAAGATCTTCATCTTTTGTAGTGTAGTAAAGGTCAACTAACTCACCTATCTGCAAGCCGCTCTTTTTACGCAAATCTTGGACTTGGCGTTCAAGTTCACGAGCTGTTCCTTCACGTAGAAGTTCTGGAGTTGGAACTAAGTTAAGAGACACAACCGCCAAGGATGCTTCGTCATTAACAGATGCCCACCCATTTCTGTTTAGCAGATCACCAACTTTAGTAACTTTTTTCACGTTAAGTTCATCTGCAAGAATTTGCTCCATGTCTGAATCAAGTTCCGTAATAGATTCTTGTTGTGCTTCAGGAATAATGTACTGCACTTCTGGTAAAGGCTGACGAACTTTCATATTGTTTTCTTTACGAAGACGTAGTGACTGTTCAACCAAAGTTTGCAAGTAGGTCATTGAACTTTCTAATTTTGGATTATGTTCTCGCACCGCGCTCCATTTAGCTAAGTGTACAGATTCATTACCGGTTAAGTCTTTGTAGAAATATTCAGATAGATATGGCATGAATGGTGCCAACATTTTTGTTGTTTCTACCAATACATGTCCAAGCACAGCCAACGCCTGCTCGGCGGGCGCGCCACCGTCTTTCACGCGATCGCGGCTTCTGCGGGTGTACCATGTAGAAAGTTCAGTTACAAACTCCTGTATGGCGCGCCCTGCTGCTGGCGTGTTAAATGCATCCATATATTTTGTAACTTTTGCGTGTGTATCTGCCAAACGAGAAAGCACCCATTTGTCTAAAATGTTCACTTGTGCATCTACAAAAACGGAACCTTCTACAGCAAAAGGTGAAACACCATTTGTATCTTGTACCTTCCCTTTTGCATACATTCTGTAAAAACTATGAACATTCCAAAGAATCATGGAAAGTTTTCGACTTACTTCTGTTACGCCTTTCTCTGAGAAATTTAAATCTTCACCATTTATTACTGGGCTAGTTAATAGATAGAATCGAAGAGGGTCTGCTCCAAACTGAGCAATTGTATCCATAGGGTCGGTGTAGTTCTTTTTGGATTTCGACATCTTACTACCGTCTTCTGCCAAGATTGTTCCTGTTGTAACAACATTTTTAAATGGCGCTTTGGAAAACAGAATTGTCGAAATAACGTGCATTACGTAGAACCACGCACGTGTTTGTGGAATATATTCAACCACAAAGTCTGAAGGAAAACGCTTTGCAAATAATTCTTGATTTTCAAAAGGCGCGTGAAGTTCTGCAAAAGGCATGCTTCCAGATTCCACCCAACAGTCAATAACTTCTGGAATACGTACCATACTGGAAGTCTTTCCATTAGCTTCACACTTATCACATTTTAATTTTACGTTATCTATATATGGGCGATGTAAATCTAACTCTTCAAGTTTTGACGGATCATAATTCGGATACACTTCTTTAAAGTTAGTAGACTTTTCTTGAAGTTCAGCTACTGAACCAACACATACTACGTTGTCACAACTTCCATCTGCAATAGATTCACATTTCCAAAATGGCAATGCAGTAGCCCAATAACGATTGCGAGTAATATTCCAATCTGGTGCACCCTCTAAACCTTTTTGAAAACGTCCATACTTTAAATGCTCAGGATACCAATTAATATTTTCGTTGTTAGCAATTAGTTCAGGCTTAACTTTTTGGATGTTAATAAACCATGCAGGTAGTGCGGAATAATACAAAGGCGTACCACAACGATGACAATGTGGGTAACTATGTGTAAAAGGTAAAACTTTGTAAACTAAATTCTTCTCTCCTAGTTCTGCAAGCACTATAGAATCGGCCTGTTTAAAGAATTTTCCTTTAATGCTTGATGGTGCTGTTTCTAAAAAATGACCGCGTTGATCCAACATTTGTTGGCGAGGCAAATTACGAACTTTTGCTGCAGTATAGTCTACTTCTCCGTACATCGCAGCATTGTGTACAATACCAGTTCCATCTTCTACTGTAACGTAATCTTCAATGTAAATTTTCCAAGCAGTGTTGTTTGGATTTTCAATAACTCCTTCATACAAAGGTTCGTATGTTAATCCTTCCAAAGAACGACTGTTAATTTCCATTTTAACTTCGTACTCGCCTTGCTCAGAGTCTAAAATTTCTAATCTATCTTTTGCTAAGATATAGTTTGCGCCATTCTGCTCTACTAATACATAGTTAATATCTGGTCCGATATTCAACGCAGTATTTCCTGGTAAAGTCCAAGGTGTAGTTGTCCAAGCAATCGCAAATGTATTTTCATCGGTAATAAAGTCTACAATTCGCTGACGAGGAGTAAGACGGAATTTTACAAAAACAGAATTCTCGGTGACATCTTTATAGCTATTATCCATTGCCACTTCGAAATTGCTAATAGGCGTTTCGCAACGACTGCAGTACATTAAGACTTTGTTGTCTTCGTAAATTAAACCTTTGTTCCAAATTTGCTGAAGTCCATGCCAAACACTTTCCATGAAAGATGTATCCATGGTTTTGTACGAATTGTCGAATTCAGTCCAACGGCCAACACGATCAATAACTTTTTTCCAATCGCTCACATAAGTTAAAACATTTTCACGACAAGCCTGATTAAATTTTTCTACACCAAGTTCTTCAATTTGTCTTTTTCCAGAAATACCTAATTTTTGTTCAACAATATTTTCAATTGGCAAACCATGACAATCCCATCCCCAACGTCGTCTTACGTAGCGACCGTTCATGGTTTGATAGCGTGGAATTGCATCTTTAATTATAGTTGGAAGCAAACTGCCGTAGTGAGGAGTTCCTGTTGCGAATGGTGGTCCATCATAAAAAACAAAAGCTTCGCCATCTTTAGTTTGTTCTAAAGATTTTTCGAAAGTTTTATTTGACTGCCAAAATTCTAAAATTCCTAATTCTATTTCGTTAAAATTTGGACCAGTACTGTGTACTGGTTTTATTGTCGCTTCTGTTTTTGATGCATCGGACTTGTTTGCAGTTTCGGGCGTATCGTTGTTTTCTGTGTTGTTCATATATGTATATCAGACATATTAATTATTAATTTCGTAAATTGAATTTTAGATCGCTTTACATTTCTTCCGGCGCTTCTATTCCTAGAAGGTTAAGTCCGTTTTTCAAAACTTGGGCTGTTGCTTGAATTAAGTTTAATCTAAAGTTTTTTGCGGATTCATTTTCTTCTTTCAAGACAGGCATTTCTTCGTAGAAGGTGTTGAAATTTTGAGCAAGTTCGAATAAGTAATTACAGATTATATTTGGAGTATATTCATTTGTTGAATGCTCAATTATTTCTGGGAATTTAAACAGTCTTTTAAGAACAGCAATTTCTGATTCTGAGAAAACATTATTATCCACCAAACTAGGTTCAATAGCAACAAAAACTTTATCTCCTTTAATTTCGCCTTTCCTTAAAATCCCGTTGATTCTAGCGTAAGTGTACTGTAAGTAAGGACCAGTGTTTCCTTCAAAACTCAAAGCTTTTTCCCAAGTGAACACAATCTCTGTTGAACGGTTATGAGAAAGGTCAAAATATTTAATAGCAGACAGTGCGACTTTACCAGCAATTTCTTCTTTGTTAGCAAGGTCTGGATTTTTCTCTTGGATAATTGCTAAAGCTTGTTTATTTGCTTCAGATAATAGATTTTCCAAAGAGATAGTTGTTCCTTTGCGAGTGGAGATTGCTCCCTCTGGCAAACTCATGAATCCAAAATCTAAATGCGCACTATCTGTTTCTGCTGGGTAACCCGCCTTTTCCAAAACTCTAAACAACTGGCGGAAATGATGCGACTGTCGAACGTCTACTATATATAGATTGCGATAGAAATCAAAAGTTTCTTTGCGGTAAATATAAGTAGCAAAATCTCGCATATGGTAAGTAGTGGCTCCATCGCTCTTTACCAGAATACAACGACCTAAACCATCATCTTCTAAGTCAACATACTTTTCACCAGTTTCACCAACTGTTACCAAACCTTTCTTTTCAAAGTCTGCAAGTATTGCTGGCATTTTATCTTCATAAAAACTTTCTCCTAAGTTCTCATCAAAAGCATTTATATTCAAAAGTTTTCTGTAGTGTTCAAAGTCTACTAATGACACATCCACAAACCACTGCCATAGTTCTCTATTTTCTGCATCACCACTTTCCAACTTTTGGAACTCTGCTTTGCCTAAATCTCGTAGTTCTGGGTTAGCATCAATTTGTGCAGACATGTCTACATACAACTTGTTGAGTTCAATAACAGGATCTTGTTCAATTTGTTCTTTGCTACCACCTTTAGCGATGAACTGCTTGTAAGCGTATAGTAAAATTCCAAATTGCACACCCCAATCTCCTATGTGTGTGTCTGTGGTAACATCGTAACCAACAAATTTTAAAATTCTTACCAAGCTGTCGCCAATAACTGCAGAACGTAAATGACCAACATGCGGCGGCTTAGCAATGTTATTTTGAAAATACTCTACTATTACTTTTCGTCCAGCGCCAACTTCTGACTTTCCATAATCTTCCCCTGTCTCTAAAATGTTGTGTAAATTTTTAATCAGTTTGTTTTTAGAAACTGTGAAATTAATGAATCCTGATACAGTTTCGATATTTTCAAAAGTTTCATCTTTGTCTAACTCTTTAATCTTTGATGCCAAAACTTTCGCAAATTCAATTGGATTTTCCGCAGGTGCTACATTAAACTTTTTAAAAAGCACCATTGCTGAGTTTGTAGCGTAATCTCCAAAACCAGCTTTAGGGTATGAGACGTCAAAAACAGCTGAACCAAGAACGGTTTCAGCTTCGTTTGGCGCTATTTCCTGAATTGCGCCGGCGATTAGCTCGGAAATATATGCTTTCATTGGCTTAATTATACCACATTTTGTCTTTCTGAGAAGCAAGGAAAACCTTTATTTTTATTTGGGTTTTTCTTTATCTGTTCTTGAGTATGACTATGTAAAACTAAAATCACGTGGGGCGGTGTCCACGGTTGGCGGACTTGGATCGTCACCCAGTCTTAGCGAGTTCAACTCTCGTCCGCTCCACCACACTTGAAAAAGTGTCCACGTTTATAGTAAAATATATACGACGATCCAACTCCGTAGGTCCCGTGGCCTAAGCACAAAAGCCGCCCCAAACTGCAAAGTAGAGGCGGCTTTTAATATGAGCGAATAAAAGGTAAAATAGATATATGAAATCCATAGCATTTAACAAGCGAGCAAAATTTGACTACGACATCAAAGAAACTTTTGATGCCGGTTTAATATTGACCGGTCCAGAAGTTAAATCTGCAAAAAGCGGAAATGTTTCGCTTGCGGGAAGCTATGTAAAAGTGAATGCGCGAGGCGCGATTTTAACTGGAGCACATATTGGTCCATACAAATACGCACCAGATGAAACTTACGATCCAACTCATGACCGCGGTCTTCTACTAAATAAAGCCGAGTTAGACAAACTCATTGGGAAAGAAAAAGGATTAACAGTTGTTCCAATAGAAATGTACGCGACTAATCGCGGTCTGGTGAAACTTAAACTAGGCCTTGGTAAAGGACGTAAAAAAGAAGATAAGCGTGAGTACATAAAAAATCGTGACAACGATAAAGAAATCCGCCGCACTACAGATCGCTAGAACATTAGCTAAACTACTAACTAAACCGCTAGACTGCAAAACACGCAACCGCTCAAAACTTTATCTTATCTTGAACTGGATTGCTGTACACTTAAGAAATGGAACTCGAAACAAATACAAACTCTAGCACAACACCTAAACCACATTTCAAACGCGACGCAGTATATTTAATAGTAATTATTTTACTTATTGCGCTATGTGGTCAATTTTACTATACCTATCATTACAAACCACTCGCGGAGCGAAGTGTAGACGTTTTCTATAATCAAGATCGCCAAACCAACGTGGAACTAACTCGTGTAATTACAGACGCCGACAAATTCGTTTATTTTGCAATTTACACTTTCACACGCCAAGATATTGCAGATGCCTTGCTTGCGGCAAAACATAAAGGTTTAGATGTTCGCGGGATTGTAGATAGAAAACAAAGTGAGGCAATTGAATCTCAAAAAGCAATCATCAAAGAATTACAAGAAGCTAATATCCCAATTGTCTTTAACGATCATAGCTATATCATGCATATCAAATCGATTGTCACAGATAAAGCCTACGTAAGCGGATCATACAACTGGACAGCGTCTGCAACGGATAACAACGATGAAATTATTGAAATTGGTCATGACGAACAAACCAGACAAAAATATGAAGCAACCATATTAGAAGTTATTGGAAAATACTCTGCGCTAACACCTAATTAGGTGTATATTGTGCTATAATTAGCACATGAACGATATATCTTTATTGCAAGTATTTTTCTATCTTACTGGTACAGCTGTAATTATTATTACTATCTTACTGGTGATAGGTCTAATATACATAATTTCTTTTGTCCGCACTGTTCGCAAAGTTGCCCAAACCGCGCACAAAGTAACCGAAGGAATTTCTGGAGATATTCAAGATCTTCGTGAGAATATTCACGAAAGAGGTTTTAGTTTAGGAGCACTGATGTCGTTCCTAACAAGTCTAGGTAAAAAAAGTATCAAACGAAAAAAATAATTAATAAATACAAATATGAAAAAGGTTCAAAAATCTAAAATGCCAACTGGTAAACAAGCTTTAGCAGTTGGTGCTGGGTTCGCTGCAGTTGCAGCTGCTGCTGCAGGTGTATACATGCTAACAGGTAAAAATGCGAAGAATCGTAAAAAAGTTGCAAAATGGGCAGGCAACATAGAAAAAGACGTAGTTAAAGAACTTGGTAAAGTGGGCAAAGCTAGCAAAAAAACTTACGACCAAGTAGTTGACACTGTAGTAAAAAACTACAAGAACATAAAAACTATTAGCGCCCCAGAACTTGCCGCTGTAGCTGCAGACTTAAAAACAAGCTGGAAAGCTATTGAAGCAGAAATGAATAATGCAAAGAAAACAGTACAACGCGTTGTTCCTAAAACTGCAAAGTCAGTCGTGAAAGCTGCTAAGAAAGTTCAGAAAGCAGTAACTGCAAAACCAGCAAAAAAAGTTGCTAAGAAAGTTGTTAAAAAAGTAGCTGCAAAAAAGGCTGCTCCAAAACGTCGCCGTTAATTCTAAATTTAAAACTCCCCTGTTCTGGGGAGTTTTTTGTATAGTTTTTGTTTTTGGTAAGACGAAGTAACGTTAAGCATTGACAAACGTCTAAATAATCAGTACAATGACGTATTGGGGATGACGGATTTTGACAGGACTTTACACGCTCTTTCATATGCAAGACGAGCCCGCCAGCAAGCTCGTAAATCTTACTGGCAAAAATATATGCTAACGCATACAACAAAGTCGTTGCTGCATTTAAAAATGCAGATCTACAACTTGCTTTCGCTTAATATTTAGGTGAACGCCCTGCCCTTAAATTCACTTCGCTTTAAGATCAGCAGGTTTATTAGAAGTTATAGTTTGCTCGGCTGATATACTTGAGTAAACTGAATGATGTATATCAAACCAATTACTTAGTTGTTCGTTGTTAGGTTATTGGTAATTTTAACGAACTAATCTTGTGAACAATGATTTAGTATGTGAGTTTTGGACGCGAGTTTAACTCTCGCCATCTCCACCAAATAAAAAAAGTTTAACCATTTCGATAAAAACACCGATCTCTGCATGGGTGTTTTTTAGTTTGCCAAATTGTTGACAAATTTTAAACAACGTAGTATCTTATTGCATCTGCAATATGCAGTAATACATTACAATTCGGAGGTTTAATATGGATACTTTACAAATTGTTGGGAAAACTCTGCTAGTAATTTTTGCTTTTGCCAATGTTGCCCTCGTCATATATTCCAACAGAAATCGACTAGGTTTTGCTTGGTCAATTTGGAAGCGTGTGAAAGTGGGGGTTGTACTAGAATGTATTATTGTTCTAGTCTTAACAATCACTTCTGTACTTCTCTTGATGGCGTATGTACCGATAATGGATACAGGGTGGAGTAACTTGTTTTTGAAACATAGTGAGAATATTCTATTCGCACCAATGACAGAAGCTTTATCTTCATCTAACGCCTATATAAGAATTCTCGCCCCTACTTTCCTTATAGTGTTGATCATGACAATCCCGTTCATGGCTCATATGGAAGAGAATTTCTTTCGCAAAGGCTATCATGATTGGAAACAAATTATATGGCAATCAATTAAGTTTGGCTTTATGCACTTGGTAATAGGTATACCTTTAGCGTGTGGCGTGGTTTTGTCAGGTGTTGGTTTATTCTTCGCTTATAAATACAAAAAGACCTATGAGGAGTTAGAAGGTAAACTCTCAAGTTCTGCACAAGATGAAGAAGCAGTATTGGTAAGTACGACCTATCATTCCGTTTATAACGGACTAGTAATTAGTCTGTTGCTAGTTACCGTACTTATGCAATTATAGTATACTCAACAGAAAATAGAATTTCGCCAGTTGTTTTCATGCAACTGGCTTTATATATTCTCAAAATTCAAAAATAAAAAGCGGTTGTTTAGACCGCTTGAGGTGATAGGATAAAATTACCTTCCACCCGCACCTGCTGACATTGCCATAACCAAAGGCTTCTTTTCGTATTCCAACTCTACTCCTGGTTCTATATCATCTCCGTCCGGATCTCCGTCTGGACCAGGGTCATCGTCAGTAAACTTACCAATGATAAGATATGGATACCAATTGTTATTCTCATCAAATTCAATTGATATTGAATAGCCGTAGACTTCAAATAACTCTTGCAGGCTTTTCTCGAGAATATTGACTTTATCATTGTCCATCGCAATAAGACTTTCAACCAAGAATTTGTCATTAATACGAATAGGTTGAGATTCCCCAAATTTAAGTTGGGCAAGCTCACTTAACATCAAATTCATCAGTTGGGTAAATTCGTAAATGGCATTTATATGCCTAATGAGATTTTGATCTGCCATATATCCCTCCTGCAATTCTCTAAATGAGTAGCGCTAGTATACCAACTTTAGGAGTTACTGACAACTGACGATTAATGCCAAACTAGACATTTCTGTCAGTTCTGCCCCCCCCAACTATTGACAAATACCGCATACCGCGGTATTTTAATATGTCTTAATAGACAATACAATTTGTAGGAGAAGGATATGAGCAAACGAAAAGTTATTCCTGCTCAATATAGATATGCTTTTGGATGTCTAGGTTCTTTTGATAGAACTTCGCATATGTATATTCGGCAGTTTCAATTTCCTGATGAATACGATTCATCTTCAGACAAAATGATATCCGCTGACAGCGACCGATGCTTCCAGTGGGACTACGAACATGCCAGGAAGTGCTTCACAGAGCATACCGGCACAGGGGAAATGGGAATAGTAGAATGGGCAAAGAATGCTTCTGACGAACAAGTCTTAAGTTTTATTGCCGACATACTCAAGGCTGATCCAGGTATTAAATGGACAGGCTATAGGATTCTTGGCTCTGTTCACCAAAGCAACGGCTACCCTGTTTGGAGTTTATCGCTGTTTAGCAAAGGCGATAGTTCGGATACAATAGTCTATTCAGACGAAAATGCTCCGAATGTCATCCAAAAATATCCAACAGAAAGTTACGTTTGGTAAACTCAAACTCGCTACGACCCAGCGAATATAAATAGGGTCTTTTTTATTTCACAAAACTAGTCCAGCAACCGAATGATTATCTATCCCCCTAGCTATTTTCTGAGGTATAGGCTATACTTGTTTGGTATATATTGTCTTCTAAAGATAAGTCGAGCTTTCGAAACATCTAAAATGTGCATTTAATTTTTAAACTTTCAAATTTATGAACGGTATAATCAAGAAAAAGAATGATGAAAAAGGATACGGATTCATCACTCCAGAAGGAAGAGACAAAGATCTTTTCTTCCACAGCAACTCTCTAGTTGGTGTAACATTCATGGACATCAAAGAAGGTGACCAAGTTACTTTCGAAGAAGAAGATTCTGCAAAAGGTCCAAATGCAGTAAACGTACAACGCGTTTAATTCTAGAATAATAGAAACCGCCCTTAAGGGCGGTTTTTGTTTTACACTTTTCTGAATTTTTGATTTAAAATTTTGTTTGGACCTATCTATTTATTCTTATCTATTCTATTCATTATTAAAAGAACATAGAGATAATAGCGGCCAAACCAGAAATTACCATTAGACCAACAACTATCCAGCCAATCACAGTGGTAATTTTTTTGTTCTTCCACCTACCCATTAATTCACCGTTACTTGAAATTTTAACGACGAAATATAAAATGACTGGCGCAATTAAACCGTTCAACACAGCGGAATAGATTAAGGTTTTAATTGGGTCCAAACCAATGAAGTTTAAAGCAAGGCCTAAAAGCATAGAAAGAATTATAACCCCATAGAAAGAATAGGCGTGGCTCAATTTACGATACAAACCAGATTTCCACCCAAAGCTTTCTGCGAGAGCGTACGCTGCACTTCCTGCCAATACCGGCACAGCCAGCATACCTGTTCCAATAATTCCAAGCGCGAAGAGCAAATACGCTTGTTGGCCAGCAATTGGACGTAATGCAGCTGCCGCATCTTCTGCTGTATTAATTACAATGCCTGCAGGAAACAAAGTTGCTGCACAAGTTACTATAATAAAGAACATAACCGCATTGGAAAGTAACATTCCCACCCACACGTCTGTTCGCATTCGCTTTACATCTTTTCGCAACAACACGTTGTGTCGCAAACGAGCATGTCCTTCAACTTTCACTTTAACATCTACCGACTCTGCGGATACATGTCCTGCTGGAGTATGACGACCGCGTGCTGCCAATTCCCTATCTTCAACCTCTTGAGAAGTTTGCCAAAAGAATAGATACGGTGAAATAGTTGTACCTAAAATAGCACAAACTAAAAGAAAGGCATCTTTTGAAAAAGTTATGTGTGGTACTAAAGCACTTCTTAAAATTGCATGCCAATCTAAATTTGGAATGACAAATGCTGTAGCGACATACAGCAATAAAACAAAAGAAAGATATTTTAGATACCTAGAGTAAGTAGAATAACTAATAAAAATTTGCATTCCTAGACTAATGATTGCAAAAACAACAATCGCAACCACAAACGGAATTCCTGGAACAATTAATTGTGATGCTTTTGCCATTGCTCCCAAGTCTGCACCTAAGTTAAAAGTATTTGCTAAAAATAATAACGCGGTGACTCCGTACAAAACACGTCTTGAATATTCTTTGCGAATATTCTTTGCTAACCCTCGTCCAGTTGCCATTCCAATACGGGCACACATTTCCTGTACAACAGCCATGAGTGGAAAAGTAAACAATGCCAACCATGTTAACTGAAAACCATATTCTGCACCTGTTTGAGAATACGTTGCGATTCCGGAAGGATCGTCATCGGAAGCACCAGTGGTTAATCCCGGCCCTAGAGAATGCCAATAATTTTCCGCCTTTCGCAAAGGCTGTTTGCTAAATATGGCACGACTGGCGACTTTGCTTTCTTTAATGGCCGCATCTAAAGCTCTGGCTGGAGCTTCAGCTATTTCAGAAACTATATCTTCAGTTTTCATTTTAGTTTTTTAAGTTTTGGTTTCTAAATTGTTGTATATTGAAGAAATTGCTTGTTTGCGGATCATTGGCGAACGCGCGAGTACAAACCGGGGGTTTGTACAAGACAAAGTGTATCCGCGGGCAAGCAATTTCTTCAATCTTCTCTATTAATTGTAAGCCAAAATGGCCCTTTTGACAAATTCAGCAATAAAAGTTATAATTAGTCCTGAAATGCAAACAAATCGAGTAAACCATCAAATTAACGCTCCAGAGATACGCCTAGTCAATGACGAAGGTGAACAACTTGGGGTAATGGCAATATCTGAGGCTCTTAAACTGGCTGATGAACATGGCTTGGATTTGGTGGAAATCTCTCCTCAGGCTAAACCTCCTGTAGTAAAACTTATCAGTTTTGATAAGTACAAATATCAACAGAAGAAGCTTGAGCAGCAACAAAAAAAGAAAGTGAAGAAAGTGGAAGTGAAAACTGTCCGCTTAAGCACTAAAATTGCTACTCACGACATTCTTACTAAAGCTCGCAAAGCCGATGAATTTCTCACAGACGGCGATTGGGTAAAAGTAGAATTGCGTATGCGAGGTCGTGAACAAGCTTTTCTTGATGTTGCTGAAAAACAAATTGTTGCTTTCCGTGCCGCTTTAACCGTCCCCTATCGAGTTGAAGTTGAGCCAAAGAAAATGGGTAACACGCTGACTCTCACCGTTGCACCCGCAAGTAAATAACATTATCTAAACATATGCCGAAAGCAAAAACCCATAAAGGTGCTGCGAAACGCTTGCGTAAAACTGCCTCAGGCAAAATTTTGCAACGATCCGCTGGCCAAGGACACTTTAACTCTCGCGAAACTGGAAAGACTACAAAGAACAAACGACGCGATGTAGAAATGAGTACTGCTAGCAATCGCTTAAAGCCTTTGCTTGTTCACCAAGATTAGTTCCCCAAGGCTTGTGCCTTTAGGAAAAACCTCTTTTATTAATTTATAAACTATGACAAGAATTAAACGTGGCGTTGCCGCAAGCAAACGTCGTAAGAATTTGCTGAAACGCGCCAAAGGGTTCGACAACCGTCGTTCTACAAACTTTATCCAAGCACGTGAAGCTTTACTTAAAGCTGATACATACTCTTACCGAGACCGCCGTAACAAAAAGCGCGATATGCGTGCTGTATGGTTAGTTCGTTTGGGTGCTGCCCTACGAGACAGCGGAATGACTTGGAGCAAATTTGCAAACATTCTGAAAACTAGCAATGTAGGATTAAACCGAAAAGTTCTATCTGAAATGGCTATTAAAGCTCCTGAAGCTTTCGATAAAATGGTTGTAGATTTAGCAAAATAAATTTTCAATTTAAAAACTCCTCTACGTTTTATGTAGAGGAGTTTTTTATATGTACTTTATATGCACACTAAATGGCGCTGTCTCGAATATGCAAAAAATATCCAACTAGAACAGTCAATAAATGCAGTAGTACCCAAAATACTATTGCCAAAATATATTGAGTCAAAGATACGCGCATGAATAGCAATGAAAACAAAATTGCTCCTAAAATAAAATCTAGTTGATCGAAGGGAAACCAAGACTTTCCTGGTGCAATTTCTAATTGTCTTTTAAAGAAACTTTTAACAGCATCGCCAAACAAAGCACCAAAACCTAAGAGCATGCCAGCAAAATATGGTTGAATTGTCATTACTTGAGGTTGATCCCAAAACATGGATTCCACCCAAAACACTAAACCAGCCACTAAAGTTCCTACAATAAACCCGCGAATAGTTTTATTTTCGCCTAGTAGCCGCTTACCTCTAAAAGTTAAGTTCAGGTCTGCTGGTGCATTAAATTTTTTGAGCAACGGTAACTTAGCGACGAAAACTGGGACCATATTTGCTATCCCTGCTGGCAAAAAAACTAAAATCACTAATTGTAAATCTGACAGAAAGTTATTAATGAACATATTTTTTAATTCTGTTAATTGTTGGGCACAAATACGAAATTAAAGGCGCGTGATGTTTTGCAAACTCCGCGGACTGTAACTGTTGTACCAAATTCTGTTGGGTTGGTTTTTCGGAAATTAAAGTGTATGCAGAGCCTATACCGTATTTACAATGTGCGTCGCTACTAGAAGCACCGACTAAATTTAAAATAGGGTTTCCGATATGTTGTTGGGGTGGTTGTTGGGGTGATTGTTGAAGCGAAGGCTGTGATTCTACTTGTTGCATGGCAAGATTTTCACGACCTCTAAACTTAGCACGGGCATTGAACAATTCAATTATGTTTACATGGTTTTTTATTACTTGAAATACTTGCGGAGAAACTCCCTTTCTATGTGTTTCAAATGGATGCGGAATATATACCAAACCACCTTGCTGTTTTATTTCACGAATTGTTTCTAAAGCAGTTAAACCAGGAGCAATTCTTTGAGATAGAAATAATCCAATAATTTCTCCCTCAGAAGAAAGAATTTCCTCACCAATAATAATTCTATCGCCTAATTCTGCTCGCAGTTTTACACCTGCTTCAATAGAGTTATGGTCTGTAACGGCAATATAGTCGAGTTGCTTGCTCTCAATAATCTGTCTGTATTGCTCGTACGCTATGCCACCATCTTGTGATACAATAGAGTGGGTATGTAAATCTATCTTATACAATATTTTATGCTTAAAAAATTAAAACCCATGGTTGAATTGTGTCTTTCAAAATTGTTTAGAATTTTGCCACGAATACATCCTAACGTTATCACAGTTATTGGGATTGTGCCACCAGTACTATTTTACTACTTCTTAAGCCACCAGATGCTCATTCCTGCTTTAATAAGCTTTTGTGGAATAGTTATTGACCTATTTGATGGTGTATATGCTAGAAGCACAAATCAGGTAACAAAATTTGGCGCATTTTTAGACTCAAGTCTAGACAGAATTGCAGATGCAATTTTCATTTCAGCATTTGCAGCGGCAGGGATTGTTAGTTGGCCAGTAGCAGTACTTCTTACCATTCTTTCTTTTACCATAAGCTACGTTAGAAGTCGCGGTGAAAACTTGTTTGAAGGAAAAGTTACCATTGCCAGTGGTCCGATAGAAAGAGCGGAAAGATTAGCAATACTGTTCTTGGCTCTGCTTGTTTATATATTCTTGCCAGATGTTCTTGTTCTAGACATTAAACTTACCATACTAATTTTCTGGACACTAATAATACTCTCAATTGTAACCATAATCAATAGAGTCCGATTAGTGTATAGCAAATCTGCTTAAGTAATTTCAATAATTAAATTGGGTTTTTATTGCACTCTTTTTAACTCATAATAAAACTCCTCGTTAGTACGCGGAGTTTTATTTTATACTTTAACTAAAGTAAGTTATTTTACAGGTGCAGGAGTTGTTGCAGGGGCTTGATTTGCAGCAGGAGCTTCAGCTTCTGGTTTTGGTGGATTCTTTTGGTATTCACGAATCGCTTGCATAACCTTTCCATCTTCTTTCATGTCTTCAAAGAACAAGATTTGAGATCTGTTAATTTGCATGCTGTCTAATGGACCATGAAGTTCGCTACCCAGCTTAACAAGTGACAATTGTTGTTGTTGCTGTTGAGCTTGTTGATCATCTTTTGAACCTTGTAGAGGTGGCTGTGTTACCTGAAGATAGTAAATATCTGACAAAGTAGCATAGTCTGAATTAGCATTTGACAACTTACCGAAGTAAACTTGGCCATTGCTCAAGAATACTGCTTGGTAACCTGAGTTTGTAACTTTTTGTTCTGAAGCAGTTGGAGTTTTTCCAGTGCTTGGGAACAAACGATCGCGGAACAAAATACCTGCAACAACGAATAGTAGAAGCACAACTGCGAGGATAACCCAAGGCAGAGAGCTTGTACCAGATCGTGAAGGCATTGTATTATTGCTTTCGTCTAACATTATATTTTCCCTTTCTTTATTTTTGTTACTAATTGGAAATTGATAAAATCATTGTAGCATATTTTACTTACTATTGCCAGTATTCTCTATTGTGGTTTTATCCCCAGCTACTGTTGGTGAAAATTCTTGTACTATTGGAGTTGTCTTATAGTAAGAAGTTTGTATTTCATTTTGTTCACCCAAAAAACTCCCAGAAATAATAGTCGCTGTGATTCCGGTAATTAACAATATAGTTGCTGTAGCAACTAGCCATGTGACCAAGCTTCTTTCGCGAGGTCTTGTTAATTGAATTGTTCTACTGTCTTCAAACTTTCTTACTAACTCATCTGCTTGCTGGGTCAACTTCATACTAGAAATGTTAGGAGAAAAGTCGAAGTTTGAAATATAGCTGTGACGTAGAGAATCTTCTCTATTTATAAGCACTGAGTGACTTTGCAATAGTTTGGCATGTTGAGAAACTTCATTCATTAGTCTGTTTAGAGCAGCTCTTAGTTCAGAAACTTCTTTTTGCAGATTTTCAATTCTTTGCGCTGTTAAAATTCCTTGGACATTATTTGTATTAACAATCGGCTGTTGGATAATTCTAATAGCACTAGGTAATTCGTTTTCAGAAGTTACAGTTAAGCTTTGAGCTACTACAGGTTCTCTAAATGTAAATTGCAGACTGCTAATTTGAGGGGTTTCTAAAA
>CAYODY010000002.1:0-16538 GCA_964402965.1 uncultured Candidatus Saccharibacteria bacterium | reverse complement strand
CTACTTTTTACTATTGACGAAGTAGTAAAGTTAATAGTATGATAAATTTATGCCAAGACCTCTATCTCCTCTATCACAACACATACTAGTTTTGCTAAGCAATAAAGGTCCTTTAATGCTGCACCAATTGTATGAGCTATGCCCTACTGAATCTAGTAAGAAAAAAATTTACGACACGCTTTTTAGATTAGCGGGACAAGGTTTAGTGGATCTCGCAAACGACCGCTATTCAATTTCTGAAGATGGAGCTATCTTAATTCACACTATAGATAAGAAACGTGAAGACGCTTGGAAAATTATTATTTTTGATATCCCAGAAACAAAACGCCAGGTTCGCAATGTGCTTCGCTCTAAACTTACTTCACTTGGATTTAAAAAATGGCAAAATAGTATTTGGATTTCACCGTATATTATTGCTCCTGAAATTGAAGCCGAACTGAATGAACTTGCAAAACACTTCTTCATTCGTTTAATTAAAACTACTGAGATAAACGAAACTTCGGACCTAGAAAAACTGTTTGAGGATGATGGTAAATAAAAACCTCCGCTAAAATTATTTGCAAAAAGTTAAAAGACTGGACTCTGTTCCAGTCTTTTTGTGCCTTGATTTTTTTCGATTTTCTGGTATACTTAGCAAAACTTTCAGATAAAATGGAGGAACATTACAATGACAAGTTTGACTATTTCTGAGCAGATTTCCCAGAATCCTACGATCGTAGCAATGGTTGATAATCGCCGAAAAGAGGCGGAGCGCCAGATTCTGGAGCTAGATACGCCAGACGAAAATTTTGACGAATCAGTTTCCTTTTTAGGTATTTTGAAAACACTGAAATGGAAACTAATTTTCAAAATTTTCATCGGCATATATGTTTTCATGACGTTAGTGACATTGGGAATATCATGGCTAGATTCGAAAAGCCTTAACTGGTTTGTCTTTCTTCCAGGATTGGTCATGGCGTTAAGTAGCATCATCATACTACTCGTCATCCTTCTGCCTAGTATCTTTGTCAGAGAATCAAAAAAGAAGAAAGAACAACTCGAAGAACAAAAAAAGACAAGGGCAAGTATCGAGCTGATTCAGAAGGATATCAAATACTACCTCGATATGATCTATGTTGATCCGCATTTTCTCGTACTAAACTTGGCCGACCACTTCGGGGAAAGGTTTGAAGTTCTAAGTAAAGGCCAAATTAATAACTTTTACAAAAAAGTCGCGGACATAAAAATTGAGTTGCAAATCGAAAAGAATATGTGCGAGGAAATCAAAGAAACTCTTTTCACAATCCCCCCGCTCGGGAGTACGCTTCTAAGTCAATTAACAACCAATTTGATGATTCTTGAGAAAGAACTCAGCAGAGTTGAAAATTTCTGCAAAGAGAAGTTGGAAGCTCGAAAAATGCCGATAACGACTCTTGAATTTTCTAGAGAAAATGCTGAAAACGAAATCGATCGGTTTTCCCAATTTTTGGATATTCAATCTTTGTTCGAGAGACTTTCAGACCTGCCCGATGCAGTTAATATTTCTTGTGAGAGCAAGAATGAGTATCTCTTTACTGAGATCCTCAATAGGATCTCACAAACGGAAAATGCATTGAGTCAATACATCGATGAGGTGCGAAGATTCGAATCGGACGAGGAAATTTTTTGGCAAGAAATTTATTCCGCGTTCGATGGCCTGCACAAAAAAACAGCCGAGTAAGCAAATTACTACCTCGACTAAAAACTAATGCCCTGCGATATCTTTTCGCGGGGCTTTTTATTTTATTTAATTTGTTACCCCAACTTCATTATCGCTTCTTTGAACTCGTCTATATCTTCGAACTGTTTGTATACGCTAGCAAAACGAATATATGCAACTTTATCTATTTTGCGAATCGCCTTCATAACAATTTCACCAATTGCCTGACTAGTAATTTCTCCGTTCACAGCTTTTTTCTGAATCTCCTGCTCAACTGACGCAATAATTTTCTTCAATGTTTGGTCTGTATGTTCTCTTTTTTCAAATGCCCTACTTAAACCACGCTCAAGCTTTTCTCTTGTGTACAGCTGATGAGAACCATCTCTTTTAATTACAGTCAGGTCTAAAATTTCAATTTGTTCGTATGTAGAAAAGCGGAAGTTGCATTTTTCACATTCACGACGACGACGAATTGCTGCCAATTCTTCCACTGGCCTAGAGTCTACTACTTTAGTATCTGTATTTAAACATTTGGGGCAATTCATAAAATTACGTTTAATTATTTCTTGCTATTTGTCCAGAACACCCAAACTCCACCAGCAGCAATAATTAGTAAAACTACCATACCGATGCCGTATAAAGGTTTAAGGTTAGATTGCGCAGTTGAGGATTCATTCAAAGTTTGACTACCTTCTTCTAAAATTGTTCTTGATATTGGTTTGTTAGAATTTTCTTGCGTACTATTCCTAATTTGTGCGAATGAAAGATGTGGTGAAAATAAAAACAAAGTTGTCGACAAAGAAAAAGCAAAAATTATTGCAGGAACTTCCACACCCACAACTTTTCTTTTCCAAAAGTACATCCCAATTGCCGAGAATACAAAAATAGCACCAAGAATAATAATAAAAATGTGCCAATAACTTGTCTTCTCCTCTGTTTGCAGCTGAGCCTCTGACTTGAGAGTAGAATCTATTTGATCACTACTTGTGTCTGGCAAATTTATCGCATCTCCTGATTGAATACTGTTCGAATAGTTTGGGATTACTGCTTCATCTTTTGATTGTAATGGGACTTGGACTGGAATCTCACCTGTAACTTGTCTTGCGGCAAATGTAAAAGACGGAACCAAGACCGTAATGATAATAAAACCCAAAGCTACAATTGTTTTAAAAAGAAAATTTTTCATATATTTTAATCACTTATCCAACTTATTTGTCTATACCCTTCGGTTGTAAGAGGGAAACTTGGTGGAGGTGCATATAGCAAATTACTATCGTAAGTTGTATTTGTCGTTCTGTAACCGCCTACAATATTATTACCACTTGCCCAGCTCCATGTCCATATTCCATAACTACCAATAGTTCCATAAATAGTAATTAAGGTTTTTATATTATTTGGCCAGTAGTACATTTGAGCACTACCATTTTGAGCTATCATTGCTGCGTGTATAGTCAAATTATTTGGTGCTGAGTATGCAATGAGAATATCTTTTTGGGCCAACAAGCCTAATGAAGACGTACCATCCATTGCGCTATAGACTAGATTATTTTGAATAATAATATTAGGTGCAGTTGTTGCGTTGTATGGAAGTTTTGCTGCTACAACCATTACACGTCCATTAACAGTACCTTCAACCCAAACTCTATCTTCAGCATACACAATTCCATTTGTAGGGAGTGCTGAAGTAAATTGTAAAGTACGAGCATTGTAGTCTATATCTTCTGAATGCGCAACATTATTTACATCATAACCTGTTGCATGAGAACGCAAAGAAGTAACTTTGTACACCGAATATGTTCCATTAGAGTTAAAAACAATTGAATATCCCTGTGCATTAGATGGAGCTAAATATTTTCCATTGCTTTGCGCGCTGGCTTTAAGAGTTGCTAAGTCGGCAGTAATAGAGGAGAAGTCTACATTTGGTTGTGGAAACGACCAAAAGTTTTTTGATGCTTGCGCAGCACTTCCCCATATACCTGCTTTTGTTGTTGGACCACAGCCATGATAGGTTTGGCAAGTATATGTTGTTTTGGCTGAATAAATTGGAGCATTGGCAGTACCGTCAAAACGTATTCCCCCATTTGCATGCATTTGACCACTAACAGATTCGGTATTACCCACCCAGACATCTGCATTAGTTAAAAAGGCATATTTGGCTAAAGATGGAATTCCATACCGAGATGTAATTGTTCTTTTAATGTTTGGGTTTCCTACCGCGTAGGCAGTAGACTTAATAGTAACAATTGTAGAACCTGTAATTGGTGGAGTAATTTCTAGACAAAACTTACCCAAACTAACTTGGGTATCTTTATCTACATAGTCATGCAAATAACAAGGATTTGAAAAACCTGTTTGACTGGATGGAGCTGCACCTGTACCATCTTGAAAGTCTGTAGAAAAATGGGCCAAATGCCATTGGTAATAATTTACACCCGCCTCGGCAATGTCGAAAGCTTGTTCGCGGGTACTAGTGTTTCTTAATACACGAAATTGGATTGCTGCCTGAGCTAGAACAGCACCCATTGCAACCGTCAAAACAAAAATCACCACAATTTCAAAAACTAGAATACTGCCTTTTTGGTTTTTAAATTTATTTAGCATATTAATTTCCTAAATTTGTTTTTAAACTTCTCAAAGCTGTTCCTGAAGAAACCGTAAAATACCCATTTGGGTCCGCAGTGGTTTTTTTAAATATTTGCAAATTCACCTTAATGTAAGTTACTTGCGCATTGTTTACTGGTTGCGTCAGTGGATTGTCTACAATATCATCGTACAAATTATTGTAGTAATAAAAGATTGGCGTGCTTGCATTATTCGCTACATCATTCTGAACTACTCTCGATGATTCAGCTCCGGAATATCCCACTGGAGAACCTGTTGGTTCAATAACGCCTCGATACAGCTTTCCTGAAGAAAGATAGTATCTAACCCTTTCAACTCCTGTATCTGAATCTATGTCTGAGTAGAAAACCAACTCTTGATTATTTACTGTACCAACAGCATAAGCACCGTTGTCACCAGTTACAGCGTTGCGTAACTCTTTGGTAATTTGTGCTACTAACTTTCTAGACTGGTCTGCATTTGCGATTGAAGAACCTTGTCGGTTTGAATCTCGTAAAACCGTACCAACTAGACCCATTATTCCCATACTCAGAATTACAAAAATACTAATAGTTACCACTATCTCTATTAAAGTAAACCCAGTTTGAAAATAATAATTTTTCATACTATTTACGGTGACATTAAGACTTCGAGCGTTTGTTCCCCAGAAATATTTAGTTCTGTGAAATCTTTTGTTGTATAGCCTGTAGCAGAAATGGAGAGATCGTACTCTCCAGAACTAATACCAGGAAAAACACTTTGTCCTGGAGTAAAACAACCAGAAACATAATTTATTCCAATACTAGTAAGGGATGGGCTATAGGTTGTATCGGTCGTAGAGAAATAGGCTTTATAGCGAACATACTGATTACTGTCGTTAACAGTGCTAATATTACTCCCTGGTATGGTATAATATGTTGCCGCGGTTCCATCTGGACCGATATAGTTCCAAGTTGCATTGTCATTGTTTGTAGCAATTTGGAATTTTAAAGTAGTTGCTGGATTTTGCGATGGTGGTTGCCAAGTTATAGTTGTGAAATTACTAGAACCGCCAGTGTCGAATGTAGAAGATTCTAATTCACCTGAACTTGCATATACACTTCCTGCCTGAGCTAATGTAACTGATGATGGTGTACCATTAATTGCAATGTTATTATCATCCAAAAAATATTTACTGTGGTCTGTCCAATCTGCTTGACCAGCACCGCCGGACCAATCTGTTTGTGACCAAATACTCCCACCTGTAATTGATGTGTCTGTATTTGAGTTTCGCGTTAGACTTACAGTCGCTCCTTCGATTGCTACCCCTGTTGCTGAATCTTTTACAATCACTAAGAGACTGTTTGTGGAAGCAGGGCCTAATACAAGTGTGAAAGTTTGAGATGCACCCGGTAAAACAGAAATTTGTTGAATTGGTGAAGTTCCGTAAACAGTGTAACTTTGACCTGTCAATAAAGTTGGAGTGTAAGTATCCCATTCGATATTAGTTAAATCTATAATTCCACTTACTGAACTATAACTAGTGTTTGTTTTTAAAACATTTGGAGTTATACCAATTAACTTTGCTCCTGCGAAATTTACATTAACATTATTAATGTTCTGGCAAGTTTGGTCAACAGTTCTTATTGTTAAATTTGACAGTAAATCAATTGCGAAACTCACTTGAGTAACTTGTCCATCTGCAATAGTTGGATCTGGTTTTGTAGGGTTTGGATTTTCTACCGAAATAGGATAGGTCTGTTCAGATGAGTAACCAGCTTTTGTGGCTGTAATTCTGTAACCATTTACAGATACAGGTAACCCAACTTCAATCCAGTTACCACTTGAATCACTTTCACGATCTAGTACAATTGCAGGGTTCAAATTTAAACTTTCAATATGAAAATTTGCACCAGAAACAATTTGACCGTTTGCGTCTATGGCACGTAAATACAATGCGCCTGCATTGCTTAAACCTTCCAATCCTTGTGGGGACACATTTGTTACATAGTCAGTAATTTTGCCTGTAGAAACTTTTTGAATTGATAGTTTAACTTGTTTATAATCATTCGGTGCTGGGTCCGTACCTGCTAAAATCGTACCGTCTGCAGGGTCATCGATGTAAGTTACTTCGTAATACACATTATATGTTTGTCCTTCAATTGTTTTTACAACAGGATTTGTATAGTCGGCCATTACCCCATTTGGATTTCCCGTCTCTGTACCAATCGCCGAATATGCCATATTGCGGACAATTTCTAGGTATTGTGAAGAAAGATTGGCAAGTATGGTTTCCTCTCGTGCGGCACGAGTTGCTTTATTTAAAGCATTGAAGGAACCAAAAACACCCAAAGTAATTATTGCGAAAATCCCGATGCCGATGACAACTTCGAGAAGAGTAAAACCAAATTGATTTTGCATACCCAATGGGTGTTTTTTTCTTTTTGTGAGAAACACGGTTTTGTTTCGAAAGATTAACTCTACCTATATATTAACATATTTTGATCTAAATATGGCTAAAAAATTGTAAAATTTAGGTATTGATAAACTTGAGGAAGTTTGCTATTATTTCGAGGTACAAATAAATATTCGGGAGTAGCTCAGTGGTAGAGCTATCGGCTGTTAACCGATCGGTCCTGGGTTCGAATCCCAGCTCCCGAGCCATCAAAAAAGCACTAACTAGTTTAGTGCTTTTTTGTTTTTTGAGGTGCAAATAGATTATCGTTACAGAGACAAATAAAAAACCTCCTCAATAAGAGAAGGCTTGAGAGCAGGTTGACCAGTCTCAATATTCATGAATAAGTCTAGCCATCGTAGCAACTTTCGGTAAACCCAAAATATCAGCGCCATTCTTTTCGTTCACCCCTTTGATCAGTGAAGTGGCGATTAAAAAATCTGTCACTCCTTCCTGAAGATATAACTGGACATTTTGCTCTGTTACTCCACTAGCAATGCCCAGGCGTTTATTCTGTGGTAGATAAGAACGTATCTCGCGAATCTTATTAAGATCAGCTTCTACCCCAGTTGCATCGCCGCTAGTTGTTGGAACGTCAGCAACAGCAGAAACTTTCTCGCAATGTTCTTTCAGTGGAACTCCAGTAAGATGGACATTTCTAGAATACTTGAAAGCCACGGCAATGAAAAATTCTGTGTGCGGTAGCTTGGATCTATCTAATCCCGCAACTGAGCTACTATCTGTCTGATACAAATCCGGTTGAACTGAATAAATTCTTGGTACAATAGTCTTAGGACCAACCAAAAAGTTCACCCCAATAGGAAAGCTTGGCATTCGCTCCTGCAATCTTTCCAAATAGGAAAACTGTTCGTTTGTTGAGGCTCTTTTGTCGACTTTCGCATAATCAGGAATTAGGAATATCCCATCAGCACCAGCGGTCCTGGCCAATTCTGCCTCCTCCATCGCATGGAGAAGTCCATTGGCGATTGTGTGAATTACCACGAAAAACCTTCTTTTGAGCACTTCTGTCATTATTTGATCCTCCTACAATTGGAGGTTCCATTATACACTTTCCTTTATCTTTAATCAATCTTCTGAGAATAGCTAGTAATGTCATCCACGACTCGAAGCTAAACTAAAATAATCTTACTCAAAATTTTTTAGTTTAACGAAGAAATAGTGAAGTTAAATGATATAATCATATATATCAGTTAAAACCATGCACACTATTCCAAAAGATTTAAAAATAGCAATTACATCTTCCCCAAAAGCCCACGCTACATGGAAAGATATTACTCCCCTGGCTCGAAACGAGTGGATTTGCTGGACAATCTTTCCTAAAAAACAAGAAACTAAAGACGCGCACGTAAAAAGAGCTTGTGCTGATTTAGCAAATGGCAAAAGACGTCCTTGTTGTTGGGCTGGGTGTAAACATCGCTAACCACAGGTTCTCCAAACTAAGTCCATGTTTTCCAAACTAAACTCGTGTTCCCCAGACCACCTTCCACTCCATTGACTTCTCCCCTCATTGTGACTAAAATAAAAAGTCAGCAAATTTCAAAGGAGATAGATATAAATGGAAACCCGTAAAGTTGTCATTCAATATCATGGACAACCGTACAGTTTTAAAGTTCGTATTCACCAATCTAAGTCTAAAAACAGACGATTGATAGAACCGGAATTTTACCTTAAAAATGGTGGAGTAATTCACAAAGGCGTGCACCACGAAATCGAACTCTTGGAGTCACCCATTTGGGGACGATTAGAAACAGATCTCGATTTGCCTATCCACATTCACCAAAACCCTCTAACCAAAAAATTCTTTGTTTGCTTTAACGGCAAACTCTCGACTGTTCAAGAAGCAATCGCTATCTTGCATGTTTGGTGCTTAGGAACTGTTTACTCCCTAATTTACAAAGAAGATTTCGGAGTTCTAGCAAGCATGCATCAATCAAAGTTTTTAGCCACCATGAGAGACGAATACGGAATTGTCATTCTTGAAGATTATGTTGTCCATAAATAATCTCAAAAGACCGAGCTGGTGCCACACTTGGCGTCAGGTTAGTCAGAACCGCTACCTCACAGCGGTTTTTTATTTTAAAACAAACTCTTGAAAAACGAAATAATCATTTCCCAAAGTCTTAGAAAAATATTCTTTGCTTCAGGCTGTTGTTGAGAATTTTGACCTTGCTGTTCTTCGTCACCAACTTTAGTTTCAGAGGGAACAAAAGTTGAATCCCCCAAAACAGCTGGCGTTACATTTGCAACTTTTTCATTAGACGCAATCTTAGCTGCAACAGGTTTTTGCAATTCATCTTTTGGCATTTCTAATTCAAATAGAATTGGATCTAACGGTTCCTGCGTTGTAGGAATTGGCAAAATTGGAGGAACAACTGGAGGTGTTGTTGGAGGAATGTCTGTTGTTGTAGAAGTAGGTTTTGGAAAATTTCCCAATATAGTGTTCCAGCTTTTTCCAGATGCCGCAACAACCGCATAGCTCGTACTCCATACTCTATTACTAGATTGCACCCCACCATCTATATCCTGAGATTTAGCTAGTGCATCAGTTGGGTACAAACCACTTGCTACTGCCCAATCACTTTCACTTGCACTACCCAAAACAGATTTTTCAATGAGT
The DNA here is from genome assembly GCA_964402965.1 of uncultured Candidatus Saccharibacteria bacterium. Taxonomy (GTDB): domain Bacteria; phylum Patescibacteriota; class Doudnabacteria; order UBA920; family UBA920; genus UBA920. The sequence goes on along the minus strand of CAYODY010000002.1, from coordinate 7,187 downwards.
CTATTTATTGCGGTCTGAGCCCAGCTTGTTGAATCTATATTATCCCAGCCTGCATCTGCTTTTTGAGTGGATTTTAAATAACTAATTGCTTTTGTAATTGCGCTGTTCACTCCAGATACATTTGAAAATTCACTTAGCGCTTGAATAGCTGCGGAAGTCATATCTACACTACTATTCCAAGAACCATTTGAATTTTGACTAGCAAGCACGTGAGCAATGACTTTTTTTATTATCTCGTCGCTAGATGTATAGCCATTATGTGCCAAAACTAGTAAACCAAATATGTCATCATTGTCGTACGTAGATCCAATTTGAGTTCCATCAAAAGCCTGTAGAATTGGTGCAATATAGTTTACGGAAGTTCCTGTAGCAGGGTTAATACCCATTGCCTGCAATGCCATTGCATAACGTTCGTAGTCTGTAATGGTTTGCATTTTTGGTTTTGCGTTTAGTAAATATGAGCGCAATTTAGATTTAGCAGATCCTGAGTCTGCGGCAGAAAATGCAAGCGCTGTCCAATCTGTTGCCAGCTGTGATGCAAAAGAACCATCTGTATTCTGACTCGCAGAAATAAAAGCCAGTGCTTGGTCTATATTAAAATTCAAATGCGTAATTCCACCTGAACCGTCACCACTACCACCACTACCACCGCCGCCACTTGCAGGAGGTGTATCTGTAACTGTTATTGAAACAGTTGGGAAATAATAATCTTCTTTAATCCCAACTTGGAATGAACCAATTTGGCTTAGAGAAAAAGTTGCCTGCCCGTTTATATCTACTAAAGCGGTTTGAATTTCAGTAAAAGAATAATCAGGGTTTAATGTTCCTATGCCCAAACTTACACCGGTTAATGGAATATAGTTTCCTGAAGCTAAATCATACTGCTCTGCTTTTACTGTAAAAGCTTCGTCTTTCACAACAGAGCTTTTAGATACTACTGTTTGGTGAGAAGGTCCAAAAAATAAATACAGCGTGTCGCCATTAGTTAAAATTTGGTCATCCACTCCGATTTGTGGATACGAAGTATTAATAGCATTTGTCCAGTTATAACAATCTGGCGTAGAAGAACTTGCAGGAACAGCAATACAATTAATTAAAAATGAATCGTAAGCGGAAAAATATGAAAGGTCTGTAATTTTAAAAGCGGAGCTAGTTTGCTGTACTGAATCTAAAATTGCCAACACACTTCTTGCCGGAACTCCCACGCTTGCGCTTCCATCTGTTGGACTAATAGTAACATCTGGCGCAGATACATCTGGTAAATCTACCTGTCCAGAAAATACTTCTGTTGAACCATCTCGAATAATTAAATTGATACTTTCTTGAACAATAACTGAAGTTGATGGAGTTTCGATTATGGTTTCTGGAGCGATTTCCAATGTAGTTTCTTGAGTAGTTTCAGGGTTTGAAATTTCTTCTGCTTTCACTAAATTTACATAGCCAGCTGAAAACATAAAAACCAAGGCAACCAAGAGAAGTTTTTGTGTGAGTTTCATTTTCTTAATTTATTTTATTAATTAAACAAAAAACGCTTCTTCCGGAAGCGTTAATAAAAATACCAAAGGTAATTACCTGCTCGGGAAGTTTAGTCTATTTGGTAATCTGACTCCCTAATTGCTTAGGATTACAGTTGCGGCACAGTGCCGGAATTTAACCGGACTTCCCCAAATGAACTTTTGTTTTTGTGTGTATAGGTATTATTATCCTTTTCCCAATTGATGTCAATTTTGCAAAATTTTCATAACCAAAATACAGCTAGTCCAAAACCAGGCTTTGTTCGTACTTGCTTAAATCTGCGGAAATAGCATTTTTTGCAGAGTAACCACGGGATTCAAGAGCGTATAGAGTATTGAATTTTATCTTTTTTCCATCGGAAATTAAATAGTAAGATTGCAAATCCTTTACCAATGTACCATCTCTGAACTTTACTACTGGTCCTTCAGGCAAAGCGAAGTCAGCTGGATTTCCTTTAAGTACTTTTGAAACCTTAAAGCCATATGTATTAAACACTGCCATAGATTCAAACCCCACCTTTTGACCATTTCGAATCCACCAAATTGTAATTCCTTGGAACACAAGAGATCCATCTGGATGAGCTAGATTCGCATCATTAATTGGTTCGCCAGTTGGATAGTCAGATAGATTAATTCTAAATAAATTATTGTATCTGTATCCTAGTGCAAAGAAAACTCTTTCAGAAACAAACCCACGCTTGGTGTTTCCAGTTCCTATCATATACACTGTTCTGTTATCTGCTAGATCTAACACCAAAGTGCCTTCCATCGCTTTTGCAATAGAAGATTGAGGAATGGTTTTATCTACTTCATTAGCAATAACTGCTTGCGCAAAACTATACCCATAAGATTTGTATTCTTCAGCGTTTCTAAACCCAACTTTTTTACCATCTTTAATTAAGAAGATAGTACCATTGTCGTTAATTAATGTGCCGTTACTATGAGCGCCCAATGGAGGTAATCCGCCTGAAGTTGGAGGAGTTGGTTGAGGTCTTGAAGAGTCGCCACCACCGCCGCCACCACCGCCGCCACTAGGTGGAGTTACATCTGCTACTGCAGTGAAAGATTGGTTTGCAGTAGATGAGTCTGATCCAAAATTCGCGATGATGTGGAAGAAATAATTCCCCGGTGCAAATACAGTTGAATTCAAAGTTGTATCGAAGTCTTCTAAGGGCTGAATTAACTTTGCGGCAGTAGAGCTAAAGATGTCATCACCATTACCACAGGAGTTTAATGCTGAATCTGTGATACACCAAGTGTATTGGTATTCATAAGCAATTGAACCTTCGTTAGTAATTCGAACTTGAGTAGCAATACTAGTTGAGGTTAAGTCTGAGAATCCTTGAATTAATACTTGAGCAGGAGACCCTGGAGTAGCACTAACTTCCGATGAAGCCGCGCCTTGCCCAATAACATTTTTCGCAATAATTCGGAAGTCGTAGGAGCTATCGTTAGACAAACTAGTTACAGTAGTAGAAGGAGTAGTCCCAACGCCATCTGCAAATACACTCCAAACACCACCGCTGGTTAATTTGTACTCAATTACATAATCAGTAATTGATGCACCTCCATTTGAAACAGGTGCAGTCCATGTAAGATCAATGCTACTGTCTTGAACAGTTGCAGCTAAGTTTGTAGGCGCACCTGGAACACTTGCTGGAGTTACTGAATTACTTGTACCAGACGCAGGACTTGTTCCTAAAGCGTTTGTAGCTGTAACTGTAAATGTATAGGTAACTCCATTTGTTAATCCAGAAACTACTGCAGTAGTGTTGCTTGTTGTAGTTGAGAAACCACCAATACTTGCAGTTACCGTGTAGCTAGTAATTGGAGAACCGCCATTGTCTGCAGGTGCAGACCACGAAACGCTAGCGCTACTATCACCTATAGCCGCAGCCACGTTTGTTGGTGAATTTGGAGTTGTTGCAGGTGTAACTGAGTTGCTAACTGCAGAAGAAACACCAGTACCAACTCCGTTAGTTGCAGTAACTGTGAATGTGTAAGCGGTACCGTTTGTTAAGCCTGTAATAGTAATTGGAGATGCCCCACCAGTAGCGCTAAATCCGCCGATGTTAGAAGTTACAGTGTATGTTGTGATAGCAGAACCATTGCTTGCTGGAGCAGTAAAACTAATCGTTGCTTCGCCATTGCCAGAAACTGCAGTCACGCCAGTAGGCGCACCTGGAACACCAGCAGGTACTACTGAATTACTTGTACCAGAAGAAGTACTGGTACCAACTGAGTTAGTTGCAGTGACAGTGAATGTGTATGTTGTACCATTTGTTAAACCAGTAATAGTAATTGGTGATGTTCCACCTGTAGCAGTGAACCCACCGACGTTAGAAGTAACAGTGTAAGAAGTAATTGGGGCGCCGCCGTCATTTACAGGAGGAGTAAAGCTAATAGTTGCAGAACCGTTTCCTGCAACTGCAGTCACACCAGTAGGCGCGTTTGGAACTGTGGCTGGAGTAACAGCATTACTTGTGCTAGATATTACACTTGCTCCAACTGCATTATTTGCAACTACAGTAAATGTGTATGTTGTACCATTTGTTAAACCAGTTACTGTGATTGGTGAGGTTCCACCTGTAGCAGTGAACCCACCTACATTTGAAGTAACAGTGTAAGAAGTTATTGTAGAACCACCGTTGCTAACCGACGGAGTGAAGCTAATTGTTGCTTGACCATTTCCAGCAACTGCAGTCACGTTAGTTGGTGAATCTGCTACTGTTGCAGGAGTAACTGAATTAGATGCACCAGAAGACACACTGGTTCCAATTGCGTTAGTTGCAGTTACAGTAAACGTATAAGCAGTGCCGTTTGTTAAACCAGTTACTGTAATATTTGGAGTTCCTGCTGTAGCTGTAAACCCACCGACATTAGAAGTTACAGTGTAAAAAATAATTGGTGAGCCGCCGTTGTTAACTGGAGGTGTAAAGGTGATAGTTGCTTGACCATTTCCAGCAACTGCAGTCACACCAGTTGGCGCGTTTGGAACTGTGGCTGGAGTAACAGCATTACTTGTACTAGAAACAGAGCCGGTACCATTTGTGTTAGTTGCAGTGACAGTGAATGTGTAAGTTGTACCGTTTGTTAAACCAGTTACTGTGATTGGAGAACCGGCTCCAGAAGCAGTGAACCCACCAACATCTGAAGTAACTGTGTAAGAAGTAATTGCGGAACCGCCGTCATTTACAGGAGCAGTAAAGCTGATAGTTGCTTGGCCATTACCAGCAACTGCGGTCACGCCAGTAGGCGCACCTGGGACAGCTATTGGTACAATTGAATTACTTGTAGAAGAAGCTATTCCTGTGCCAGCCGAGTTAGTTGCTGTAACTGTGAACGTGTAAGTTGTTCCGTTAGAAAGTCCTGTGATAGTAATTGGAGAAGATCCACCTGTTGCTGTAAACCCACCAACGTTTGAAGTTACTGTGTAAGAAGTAATTGGTGAACCGCCATCATTTACAGGAGCAGTAAAGCTGATTGTCGCTTGGCCATTACCAGCAACAGCAGTCACACCAGTAGGCGCACCTGGAACAGTAGCTGGAACAACAGAATTCGACACGCTTGAAACAATACTGTCGCCAATAGCATTTGTTGCAACTACAGTGAAAGTATATGTAGTGCCATTTGTTAGGCCGGTGGCTGTAATTGGTGATGAGCCGCCTGTGGCTGTAAACCCACCGACGTTTGAAGTAACTGTGTAAGAAGTAATTGCAGAACCCCCGTTACTTACAGGTGCGGTGAAACTAATAGTTGCTTGCCCATTGCCTGCTACTGCAGTTACACCAGTTGGAGCATCTGGAGTTGTTGCTGGAGTAACAGAATTACTTGCAGACGATGCTGTTCCTGTTCCCACTGCATTAGTTGCAGTCACTGTAAATGTATACGCAGTGCCATTTGTTAAACCTGTCACTGTAATTGGTGAGGATCCACCAGTTGCTGTAAAGCCACCAATGTTTGAAGTAACTGTGTAAGAAGTAATTGGTGAGCCGCCGTTGTTAACTGGAGGTGTAAAACTAATGGTTGCTTGTCCATTACCTGCTACTGCAGTCACGCCTGTTGGAGCGTTTGGAGTTGTTGCAGGGGTAACAGCATTACTTGTACCAGAAGCAGTACTTGTACCAATTGCATTAGTAGCAGTAACAGTGAAAGTATACGTAGTGCCATTTGTTAAACCAGTTACTGTAATTGGTGATGTTCCGCCTGTAGCGCTAAACCCACCGATATTAGAAGTTACGGTATAAGTTGTAATTGTAGATCCCCCATCACTTGCGGAAGGAGTAAATGATATAGTAGCTGAACCGTTTCCAAAGACTGCAGTTACGCCTGTTGGAGCGTCTGGAGTCGTTGCTGGAGTAACAGAATTACTTGCAGACGAAGCCGCCCCAGTACCGACTGAGTTTGTTGCAGTGACTGTGAAAGTGTATGCTGTGCCGTTTGTTAAACCAGTGACTGTAATTGGTGATGTTCCGCCTGTAGCAGTGAACCCACCTATATTTGAAGTAACAGTGTATGAAGTAATTGTTGAGTATCCATCACTTACCGGTGCTGTAAATGTAATAGTTGCTGAACCGTTTCCAGAGACTGCAGTTACGCCAGTTGGTGCACCTGGAACTGTGGCAGGAGTTACGGCATTGCTTGGACTAGACGCCACACTAGTTCCAACTGCATTGGTTGCTGTTACTGTAAATATGTAAGTTGTTCCGTTAGAAAGTCCTGTTACTGTGATTGGTGAAGAACCACCTGTAGCGCTAAACCCACCAACGTCTGAAGTAACTGTGTAAGAAGTAATTGCAGAACCGCCATTGTTCACAGGAGGTGTAAAGCTTACAATCGCCGATCCATTACTGCGTACTGCAGTTACACCAGTTGGCGCATCTGGAACAGTTGCAGGAGTAACGGAGTTTGAACTTGAAGATGCAACACTATCACCTACTGCATTTGTTGCAACTACAGTAAATGTATATACTGTTCCATTTGAAAGCCCTGTAATAGTAATTGGTGAAGAACCACCTGTTGCACTAAACCCACCAATGTTAGAAGTCACAGTGTATGAAGTAATTGCAGAACCTCCGTTGCTGACAGGTGCTGTAAAACTAATTGTTGCTTGGCCATTGCCAGCTACAGCTGTTACGCCAGTTGGAGCATCCGGAACAGTTGCAGGTACCACCGAATTTGAACTAGCAGATGCAATACTATCCCCCTCTGCATTTGTTGCAACTACAGTAAATGTGTAAGTAGTTCCGTTTGTTAAACCAGTGACGGTAATTGGTGAAGAACCACCAGTTGCTGTGAACCCACCAATGTTTGAAGTAACTGTGTAAGAAGTTATAACGGAACCTCCGTTATTCACTGGAGGAGTAAAACTAATTGTTGCCTCACCATTTCCTCGAACAGCAGTCACACCTGTTGGCGCGTTTGGCACTGTTGCAGGAGTGACAGAGTTGCTAGTACCAGACGCAGATCCAGTTCCAACTGAGTTTGTTGCAGTAACTGTGAAAGTGTAAGTTACTCCGTTTGTAAGTCCTGTTACAGTGATAGGTGATGAACCACCTGTAGCAGTGAACCCACCAATGTTTGAAGTAACTGTGTAAGAAGTAATTGCCGAGCCACCATTACTTACAGGTGCAGTAAAGCTAATTGTTGCTTCTCCATTTCCATGAACAGCAG
>CAYODY010000001.1:0-183614 GCA_964402965.1 uncultured Candidatus Saccharibacteria bacterium | reverse complement strand
GGCTACGCCTTTAAACGCACACACCGGCTAAAGCCGGTGGTTTTTGCTTGTAATAGAAAAGGCCATCGCTCTGCACGATGGCCAAATGCGTAAAGGCATCAAACCTGTGCCTTACATTGTTCACCCTCTTCGGGTTGGATATATTTTAATGCAGTACACTCAAAATCCAAACATCGTCGCGGCGGGCATCTTGCACGATACCATCGAAGACACTGAATACACCGAACAACAACTCCTTGAAGATTTTGGTGAAGATATTGCCAAGTGGGTTTTGCTTGTATCACATAACCTTAACGCGCCCACCAAAGAACAGCGAGACAGGGAAGCTATAATCAACTGCGCAAAAACCGCAGAGTCTATGCTCATTAAAACTGCGGATGCCATGGCCAATTTGCAAGACATTGTTTCGGGAATAGAATCCGAAGGAAGTAGTTTTTGGAATCACTTCGATGGTGGTAAAGACTATAAAATATCATACTATTCCGTCATTCTTGATGCCGGAAAAGACGTCGTCCCAGAACCCATGCACAATGAACTAAAAACTTTGCTGGAACAAATTAAGGGGTTGTAAAATCTTTACCAAAACTTTATAAAAATTTTATGTAGACTTGAACTGGGTTTTGCTACGCTTAGTTTATGTCTACCGAACCAAAAAATTACGCTTTCATTGACGGTCAGAATCTGCATATGGGGACAAGTAAAGATAAGCTTTCGCCATGGGATGTAGATTTATCTAGATTCAGAGTGTACTTGTTGTATAAGTATAAAGTAAGTAAAGCTTATTATTTTATTGGTGCCTACACTGAAGCAAATATAAATTTATATCAGCAAATAGAAAAAGCGGGTTATGTATTAATTTTTCGCCAGTATTCTTTAAGTATGTCTGGTAAAAAGAAGGGTAATGTCGATTCAGATATTATCTTTCATATAATGAAAAAACTCTATCTAAAAGAAGATTTTAGTAGAGTTGTTTTGGTTTCTGGTGATGGTGACTACAAATTGCTGGTAGATTTCCTAATTGAGGAAAATCGTTTTGAGAAAATTTTGTTTCCAAATAAAAAACGTTCTTCTTCATTATACAAAAAACTTGGAAATAAATATTCAATTTCTTTAGATTCAAGTGAAGTAAAAGAAAAAATAGACAAAAAGAAAAGGGTGCCTTAGGTATTTTTTAGCCGTTCGGACCCCTTTTCGTCGTTATGCAAATATTATAACAACTAAAATATCTTACTGTCAACAAATATTTTATCGCTTAAACAAAATAAAAAACCACTCTCGCTGGAATTTTATTGGTAGCGCCACGGGGAATCGAACCCCGATTACTTGGATGAGAACCAAGCGTCCTAACCATTAGACGATGGCGCCGAGCTTTAAATTGGCGTTAAAAGTTGTGTATCAGCGCGCCTTTAACTTGTCTATTCTAGCAAAAGTGTGCGATAATTTCAATATATGAAAAAAGTAATTTTTGCCATCGCCTTAATTAGCCTGATGGCTGCTGGTTGCAACACCGGCGTAACTTTAAAACAAGAAGTTCCAACATCACCTGCGGAAAGTTATCAGCCGTTGCCAAAATAATGCGCGCGTGTAAGTTGCACGTAACTTGCACAACCCCAGCAAAACAAAAACCGCTCTAATCTTGAGCGGTTTCGTCGTTTATAATTATCTCATCAATCGCGACCGGCGCTTCGTTTATACTAACAGTTTCGTCCATGTTCAGCGCTTCGTTTAAGTCCACCGATTCAGACAAAACATCCTCAGTCTCATCCACCAATACATCCTCCTCGGCCTCGGCTTGCTCTGCCTGTGCTTCGGCATTCAACTCCGGAGTCTCTGGCAACTTAATTTTGGAAACTAACTCATCAAAGTCGGGGAGTACATCGGTAGAAATAATGCCCATCTGTTGTAAGAATTCAGAAGTAACCTGATACAACATACCACGCGCATCGTTTGGATTGGGAATTTTTTCAATCAACCCACGCATCAAGAGCGATCTTAACGAGTACTGCGAATTTACTCCGCGAATGGATTCTATTTCAGCTTTGCTAATTGGTTGGCGATAGGCAATGATTGCCAAAACTTCCACAGTGGCTTCTGTTAGTGCCTCGCGAAGGTCGGCGTTCAAAAAGTTTTTTACAGTTTCTGTATTTGCGCTGTTTGTTGCGAGCTGGTAACCATCTGGGGCAGAAAGTAAAACCACACCGCTCTCTTGGCGTATTATGGAAAGTTCTGTTACTGCAACTAGTACATCGGCTTCGCTGGCTCCTGTGAATTTAATGAGTTGTTTTAAACTTAGCGGTTTGTTAGAAACAAACAACAGACTTTCTATTTGGCTAATTAGTTCTTGCATATATATAAATTATATCATTTTATTTGTTTCCATCGTCTCGCTGGCGTTGTCCTCGCTGTTCTCTTCTTCATCTTCCTCGTCTTCATCATCGTCATGATCATCGCTATCTTCTTCTTCGTCGTCTTCTTCGCTATCTTCGTTGTCTTCCTCATCTTCCTCGTCGTCATCCCCATACTCTTCTGCAACTACAACTTCTGGTTTAGTTTCTGGAGCGTCGCTAGCAGAAACTTCGTAACGACGAATGGTAATGTCTGTGAACAGCTCGTCTTGGTTTACGCTGAACATGCGTTGTTTAATAAGTTCTAGCAGGGCCAAAAAAGTAATAATAACTTCTTCTTTGTTTTTTGCATTTGCAATTAAGTCCGACATTTTTGTTTCTATTTGGCTAGAAAGTTGCAACTGCAAAGCCGAGATCCGATCTGATATAGAAACAGCTTCGCGGATTTTCGCTTTAGGTAGGTTGTCCAACTCTTTAAGCGCATCGGCAACTTTTGCAAGAGCTTCGCGAAGTGTGTTTGGTGTAACTGCTGGATCGGGGAAAAAGTGAATTCGTTCACTAAAAACTAGAGTGCGAGTGAAACTTTGTAATCCGTTGGAATCTAAATTTTTAAAATACTTAGCAGCTTCTTTAAATTGTTTGTACCGGATAAGCTTGCTTTCTAAATCTTCCTCGGCTTCTTCCTCTGGAGTTTCAATTTCCAAAGTTGGTAGAATAGATTTAGATTTAATAACCAACAACTTTGCGGCAATATTTAAGTAGTCCGCAACTTCAGTGGCATCTATTTGTCCAAGCTGTTTTACATAAATTAAAAACTGCTCGGTAACTTGCGCTAACGAAATTTTGGTAATGTCGAGCTGTTGCTGTTCTATTAGTGAGAGCAGTAAGTCGAGCGGACCTTCGAATTGTTGTAATTTTATTTGAGTCAACTTTGTTTTGGTTTCAGAATCTATTTCTTAGGCAAATCCAATTTTATGTGTAGGTCTTTGAGTTGCCTTTCATTTACTTTCGATGGCGCACCCATCATTACATCTTGTGCTGAACCGTTCTTTGGGAAGGCAATTACTTCGCGGATGTTTGGTTCATCTTCAAGAATCATAAACAGACGTTCAACGCCAAAAGCACAACCACCATGTGGGGGAGCGCCGTATTCGAATGCGCGTATCATGGCTCCAAACTGTTCATCTACAACTTCTTTTGTTAGACCAGCAATTTCGAACGCTTTGTACATAATTTCTGGGTTAAAGTTACGAATAGCACCGCTACAAATTTCGTAACCGTTAGCAACCATGTCGTACTGGTCTGCCTTAATTTCCAAAGGATTTGTACTATTAAACGCCTCAAGTCCGCCGATAGGCATGCTAAATGGGTTATGGCCAAAGTCAACGCCACCATGAATTTCGCTATGTTCGTACATTGGGAATTCAGTAATCCATGCAAGGGCAACAATGTTTGGATCTTTCAAATTGAAGTCGTCAGCAAGGCGAGAACGCAAGTTACCAAGAACTTTGTTTACAACCTTACGGTCGTCTGCACCAAAGAAAATAATGTCACCAGTCTTTGCGTTCATCTTTTTAATGATCGCTTGCATTTCATCTTCTGTAAGGAATTTTGCAATTGGAGATTTCGGACCATCTACTGCCATGGTAATGTATGCTAAACCACCTGCACCACTTTGCTTTGCATATTCTGTAATCGTGTCGATTTGGCTTCGAGTTAGAGTAGCACCACCATTAACGCAAATTGCTTTAACTGCACCACCACTTTTAATTGCACCAGCGAAAACTACAAACTCAGTGTTTGCAAGTTCTTCTGTAAGCTCGGTAAGTTCCATTCCAAAACGTAAATCGGGTTTATCGCTTCCGTACTTTTCCATCGCTTCGTTATATGGAATTCTTGGCACAGGAGTTTGCAAAACTTTTTTACCTGCAAAATCTTCTACTAAAGAAACTATCATTGGTTCAGTTTCTGCAAAAATTTCTTCTCCTTTAGTAGCAAATGCCATTTCCAAGTCTAACTGATAGAACTCACCTGGGTGTCTGTCTGCTCGTGGGTCTTCATCTCTAAAACAAGGTGCTATTTGGAAATATTTTGGTAATCCTCCAACCATTAACAATTGTTTGAATTGTTGTGGAGCTTGTGGAAGCGCGTAGAATTCACCAGGGTGCAAACGTGATGGAACAAGATAATCACGCGCTCCTTCTGGACTGCTAGATGCTAAAATTGGAGTTACTACTTCTGTAAAATCTTTGCTGTGCATGTACTCACGAATTTTTGTGAAGAATTCATCTTTGCGACGAAGACGATACTGCATTTTTTCTCGACGTAAATCTAGAAAACGGTACTTCAAACGTAGGTCTTCGTTTATTTCGCCCTGATGGTTAATAGGGAAGGGAAGTGCTTTTGATTTATTTAGAATTTCGAGTGAAGAAACTTTAACTTCAATTTTACCTGTAGGAATGTTTGGGTTAACTAATTCTGATGCGCGTTCTAAAACAGTCCCTGTTGCTTTAATAACAAATTCATCTCGTAAAGTTGTTGCGAGGTCAAATGATTCTTTATTTTCTGGAGACATGGTTAACTGGATAATCCCAGTATGGTCTCGGAGGTCAATAAAAATAAGACCACCATGGTCTCTGCTCGAGGCAACCCATCCAGCAAGTGTGATTTCTTGGCCGACTTGGGTTTCTGCATCTTTTGCGTAAATTCTTTTCATGAAAGTTTAGTTAAATTTGGGAAAATTGCTTATTTAAAGTGATATTTCCCGATTATTATAGCAAAAAATAGGAAATTGGGCAAAGTTTTCAGATATATTGGTTTCCATAATTTGGCCATGATTTAGCCAAAAGAAAAAGCCGAGACAAAGGAGTGAAAACTCGGCTTTTTCTCGGCAGGAGGACAACCATGCCAACTAATATTTATTTAAGATAATAATCTGTGATAGTGATCTGTGATAGTGTGCGTTTACTATGAAATCCCCCTTGTATTTGATCCTTGTATTTGATTGGATCTAAAAGTTTTAGGACGGCAAACCCTTTGGTTAACCATTAGATTTGCCATCCAGTTTGCTACTTACGACTATATTTAGGCTCCTCCACCCAACACATCGCAAATAGCAAATCTTAAAAATTGTCTTATAGTAACGCTATTTTACTAAGAAAACTCGTATTTGTCAATATTGCGGTAAAAAGAAAAGGACCCCATTCACGTAAAATTGCTACGTGTTTGAGGCCCATGCTCCGCATAGACTGCGGTTTCAGCCAAGAAACCGGCCGCTGACCTGCGGAGTTTCGGCCGTGGTGCGGGGATTATACCTCCGGGGAGCGGTTGTGCCGCTATGCAGAGTTATACCTCGCCACGCGCCGAGGTCGAGTTAGATATGAGTGGGACGAATCGGGCCGTCCCTCGAACGAATTGAAATTTTCATCTCGTCTCCTTGCGCCTTCACCTTCTTGGGTTATTGGCGCCGCGGATCGGCCGGTCTAGGCCGTCGGCGTTGGCAGATGCCGGTCGTCGTCGTCGATCGAAAAAATGATATCACTATGATCGTGCGAATTACCAGGCGGCGGTGACTTAAATGCGAAAACTTTCATATCCTAATTCTCCTGTAGGTTGTATTGCCAGCCTTTCCTCTTTTGGAGGAACCTTTGCCCTGCTGGACGGATCAAAGTTAAAAATATTTTATCACAGAAAGTGAATATTGTCAAGGGGTTTTTCATTAAAATTTCACAAAAAAGGAAAAATATATTTTTCCGCTTAAATAAGGGTAAAAACGGTTTTCCACAGTGTGAATAGGTCTGAATTTTTGCTATAATTTGTATGAAATAAAGAACATCTGAAATAAAAATAAAAAAATGTTAAAAAAGATAGTTTTAGATTTGGAAACACAAAAATCCTTTGAAGACGTTGGTGGTCGAGGGAAAAATCATCTTTTAAAAGTTTCTGTTTGCGGAATTTTTGACTATAGCACAGGACAATATTCTTCTTACGAAGAACATGAATTGCCACGATTGGGAGTTATATTACAAAGCGCAGATGAAATAATTGGTTTCAATATTAAAAATTTTGACTTTGCTGTACTGCAACCATATATGAATTTTGATCTTTCGAAAATTCCTTACTACGATATCTTAGAAGAAATTGAAAAAGTTATTGGACATAGAATCAAATTAGAGTCTGTTGCGCAAGGTACCATTGGTAGTGGGAAATCTGGCAATGGTTTAGAAGCTTTGCTTTACTACAAAAATGGTCGGATGGACTTGCTGAAGAAATATTGCTTAGACGATGTTCGTGTGACTAAAGAAGTTTATGACTATGCGCTTAAAAATCAAAAACTTTTGTACCGTGACTATTTTAGTGTGAAAGAATTACCGCTTGTTTGTAAAGAACCTGCAGGTAGAAATGGTATTTACCAGCAAGCAGTTCTATTTTAATCATGAATCTTTAATCATGAATGTTAATTCAAAAAATTTCATTAAAACTTTTTTAACCGCACTGGCCATTGGCTGTGTGGGTTTTTTTGTTTTGGTTTTACTTCTTCAGCCGGTATTTTCTGGAAAAGTAATTCTTCCGCAAACTTTTTCAATAGGGAGTTTTCAGATTCATTACTACGGCGTAGTCTTAGCACTTGCTGTTATTGCAGGATATTGGCTCGCGATGAAGCGAAAAAAACTATTTGGAATAGAGGATGCAGAGTCAATAATATTTTGGACTCTAATTGGAGGGTTTGTTGGAGCGAGGGCTTACCATGTAATTTCGGAATTACCATTTTACTTACAGCACCCAAATTTAATTCTTGTTGTCTGGAAGGGTGGATTGGGGATATATGGCGCTGGAATTGGTGGGGCGTTGGCTTTGTATTTGTATCTACGAGTTAGAATGAAGAATAATTCAAATTTTTTGCATCTGTTAGATTGGCTCACTCCAAGTATTGTAATTGGTCAGGTCATAGGAAGGTTTGGAAACTTCTTTAATTATGAAATATATGGGGGTCCAACAAATTTGCTGTGGAAAATGTTTGTTCCTGCTACATTCCGCCATTCACCGTATCTTTCTGCAGATTACTTTCATCCAATATTTTTGTATGAATCTATGGGGAGTTTCGTAATTTTATTAATTCTTTTACGCCTAAAATTGCCTGCTGGGCGCCTTTTCTTACTATGGGTATTGATGTATAATGCAATGAGGTTTTTGCTGGAGTTTTTGCGCGTAGATAGCGTAATTTACGGCCAAATACGAGTAAACGCCTATGTATCTTTGGCACTCGTTTTAATAGCATTTACCGCCTGGAAATACTTAAATTATGTCGAACAAAATTCATCTAATAGTTAGCGCTGTAATTGCCATTCTGTTTTTGGTAATCGTGCAGTTGTTTGCAACCCCACTTCCGGTGTTTCGTTTTTTGGTGCCTGCTTTTCTGGTCTATTTAGCAGGGGTTGCGTTGTACAACAGATTCTATCTTTTAAGAAACGAGATATGGAATTTTTGGATGTGGGTTAGATTGCCGATGTTTTTATTTTCTTGGTTTGGTTTGTTTTTCATAATTCCATCTGGTTTGGCGCGAGGAATGTTTTTGTTAGTAAGCCTGCCGATCATTTTTTTCTTTGAAAGTTTAATTGGCAACACAGGTCAACAACTCGGGTTCAATGAGTTTCTATTAACTTGCGCTGCAATGTTAATTACTCTTTTTGGTTTTAGCTACTATTTCCTTTTACCAGGCGTAGTGTATTTGATCTTAATGTTTGTATCTGTTAGTGTTTTAGTTCGCTCATCGCTTGAATTAGTTCCATTGGACTCATTAGTAAAGTGGACTGCCGCTATGGCTTTGGGTCTTTTTGCTACAGAACTATTCTGGACTGTTAGTTTTTTACCTCTGCACTACACAGCTCTAGCAATCTTCACTTTCAATATTCTTTATGTTCTCTGGGTTATGTATTACCATTATTTATACAAAACTTTGACAGCAAGACAAGTTCAATTTCATTTAGTCTTAGCTTTCGTCTTAGCGGTAATAATGTTCATCTCTACACCTTGGAGCATTCAATCTTAAATTCATTTATTAATTTTTATAAAATCTATGCGTAAACTTCACATCACTTTAATTATTGTAGTTGCAGTTATTCTTTCACTAGCTTTCGAAATCCTTTTTGGAAATTTTTTGTCAGCACGTTTGGCAACTTTACCTTTACTGAAAGGTTTAAACTTGTTTAACCCTAGAGCTACTATTGTAGTTACAAATAGAGAGACAGTTCATGTGAGTGATGCGCAAGATGCAATTCAGACTGTTAGTAATACTAAGTCAAAACTTTCCACAGTTGTTTACTATGAAGGTGTAGGTGCAAATTCATATTTGGTAGCAAGTGGCGGTGCTTTGAACTGGACTAGTGATGGTTATTTTGTAACTACTGCATCTGCTATGGCGGTGGCAAATAAAACTTACGCAGTAATTTTGCACAATGGAGATATTTTTCCAATTAAATCTGTCTACAAAGATACGGGTTCTAATTTAGTTATTCTATCTACAGATGCTCGAGGTTTAGATACAATTGCTTCTGTATCTGGTTCCGATCTTCGCCCTGGAGAAAAGATGTTACTTTTGCATAATTCTATATCAGCGCAGAAAACAAATTTCTTAGAAAGCTATGTTAGTTCTGAATACTTAGACATAAGCGGGGAGTTGTTTAATAGCGATAAAATAGGTCGTTTCATTGGAATACAGCTTGTTGATGGTTTAGTTCCAGGACAAGCGGCAGTTAACTTAGATGGAAAATTAGCAGGAATGTTTGATGGCACTAATGTATTGAGCTCGGATGCAATTAGTGTGTTTGCCAATAATTTCTTCCGAGATAATTTGCAGGTTTTACGCCCAAGCTTTGGATTTACATATAAGCAGTTGGCAGGGAACGAAGCAAAAGCTCTTCAGCTAACAATGGGTGCGCAGGTTGTAGATATAACAAAAAACAGTCCAGCAGATATTGCTGGTCTGCAAAAAGGCGACATTATTACTACTGTAGGAAATCAAAAAGTTGATGATTCTACAATACTAGAAAGTATTCTTGCTAGTTTAACTCCAAATACTTCTGTAACTTTCGGAGTAACTCGCGGTGGCCAACTTGTAACTATTACAGTGACTCCAAAGATTTTGGAGTAACTACTTAGCCAAATAACTAATTTTAAAAAACCGCTTATGCGGTTTTTTAGTATTCTCTGCGGCCATCTAGCGCGCGCGATAGAGTAATTTCGTCTGCATATTCTAAGTCTCCTCCCATTGGAAGTCCTCGTGCAATGCGAGTTACTCTCGGTGCAAGATCACCAAGTTGGTTTAGAAGTTTTGAAATATGCATTGCGGTAGTTTCACCTTCTAGTGTAGGGTTGGTTGCAATAATAATTTCTTTTGCACTCAAGTCAGTAACACGTTTTACTAAAGAAGATATGTTCAACTGTTCCGGACCAATACCTTCCATAGGGTTCAATACGCCTCCGAGAATGTGAAAGACGCCTTTGAACTGGCCTGTTTTGTCTAATGCCATTGCATCTAACGGTTCTTCCACTACACAAATTAAAGTGTGGTCGCGGTTGGAATCTGCACAAATTGAACAAGGATCTGTTTCTGCCATGTTGTGACATTGTGTGCAAAAAGTAATATCTGTTTTCATAGAGCGAATTGAGTCTGCTAAACCAGATATTTCCACTGAGTCTTTTTTAAGCAAATAGAAAGCTAAACGTTGTGCCGTTTTTGGTCCAATGCCTGGAAGTCTTCCAAATTCGTTAATAACTCTTTCAAGGGAGGTAGGGAGTTTAAGCATGCAATATTTTATTAAATCTCGTCGTCGTTAGTTAAGGATTGCATTACTGCTTGAGGTGATGTGTCGAATGCGGTAGTCCTGTTACTGAAAGTTGCTTTGCTTCCTTCGAAGTTCAAATCTATATCGCCAGTTGGACCGTTTCTATGTTTACGAATAAGAATTTTAGCAACACCAGTTGCAGGTGCGTCTGGCGCTTTGTACATATCTTCTCTATAGATAAACATTACGATATCTGCGTCCTGCTCAATAGATCCAGATTCACGAAGGTCAGATAGCATTGGCATTTTGTCAGGACGGCTTTCTACACCACGTGACAACTGTGAAAGTGCAAGCACAGGCACGTTAAGTTCACGAGCCAAAACTTTTAAGGAACGTGAAATTTCGGAAACTTCTTGTACACGATTGTCTGTGTTGCGACCTGCCATCAACTGCAAATAATCAACAATAATTAGTCCAAGATTGTGTTCAGCTTGAAGACGTCTTGCTTTGGTACGAATTTCCATGATATTTCCACCAGCCGCATCATCTATGAAGATAGGTGAGTCAGCTAAAACACCCATACCTTCTTGAAGACGTTCAAAGTCTGCATCTTCTAATTGCCCGGTACGAATGTTCCAAAAGTCTATATCTGTTTGTGCGGCGAGCAAACGATCAACCAACTGATCTTTACTCATTTCCAAAGAAAAGATTCCAACCGGAGTTTTAGTGTGCACTGCAACATAGCGCATTATGTCCAAAGCTAAAGAAGTTTTTCCCATAGATGGACGTGCCGCTAAAATAATTAAGTCAGACTTTTGCAAACCGCCAAGTTTTTTGTCGAGGTCGAAGAAGCCTGTTGGTACACCGCGTAGACGACCTTGGTCTTTGTCTTTGTTGAGTAAATCTATGCGTTCAAAAGTTTCGTGCAATACATCTGAAATCGGAACAAAATTTTGCTTTAAATGATCTTGAGAAATTCCAAAAAGTTTTTGCTCGGCACTGTCTAGGATAGTTTCAATTTCTCCTTCTTCTGAGTAGGCAAGATTTGTAATCTCTGATGCAGACTTAATTAGTCTACGAAGCGTACCTTTTTTGCGAACAATACTTGCATAGTAAGTTGCGTGTGCGGCAGAAGGAACAGAGTTTACAAGTGTTGCTAAGTAACTAGAGCCTCCAACTTTTTCAGATTGGTTGCGTTCATCTAAAATGTTTGCGCAAGTTAAAACATCGATAGAGGTATTCTTTTCAAAGAGAGAAATAATAGCTTCAAAAATTAAACGATGACGGAAGTCATAAAAGTCGTCGCTAATAATTTGGTCTGCTACTTTAATGATGGCATCACGATCCAGAAGTAAACAGCCCAAAAGAGCAGTTTCTGCCTCAATGTTCTGTGGCGGTAGACGATCTATAGTTGTGTGTTCATTGGTAGCCATAGTTATTCCATTGTAGCAGAATTTTTGCCATGCAACGAGGGGTGTTTGTGTTTGACCGAATGATATATTTGTGACATAATTTTTCCAATTTTCCCACTTAAAAAGCCCTGTCTATCAGGGCTTTTATCATTAGTTCGTTAAGTGCTAATTAATTATATCTTACTAACTTCTTGCCCAGTACTTGTGTCTTTAACTTCAAAACCAAGTTTGGCAATTTGGTCACGGAGTTTATCTGACTTTTCAAAATCTTTTGCATCACGTGCTTGCTGACGCTCATCTAGTAATGCTTGGACTTCGGCTGGAACTTCAATTTGTTCTACAACAGAATCTAGTTTTAATCCCAAAACTGAATCGCATTTTAAAGGATTGTCTTTGCCTGCCCAAATAGCTGCTAACCCTTGAGGAATATTTAAATCTTGATTAACAGCATTTAGAAAATGAGAATGATTCTCTAGTGAGGTTAAATTTTCAAATGAACTTTTTAATTTACTAAGCGCCGTCTTAGAGGCTTCTAAATTTTCCCAAGTAAAGTTGCTTTGAGTTTTATAGTGACTTTGCAAAAAAGTGTAACGCAAATCTAGACCAGAAAATCCACGTTCTTCAATATCTCGAAGAGTGTAGAAATTATTTTTTGACTTTGCCATTTTTGTATCTGCAACTTGCAAATGCTCAGGGTGGAACCAGTGTTTTACAAAAGGACCAAGCGGTTGTGACTGTGCAATTTCGTTTGTATGATGTGGGAAAATTAAATCTACAGCGCCGGCGTGCAAATCTACCGCATTTTCACCGAAAGCCACTTTGTTAATTACAGAACATTCAATGTGCCACCCAGGACGACCTTTACCTAGAATATCGTGTTCCCAAAAAATTTGTCCGTCATCTTCGCTATGCAATTTCCACAAAGCAAAATCGCTTAAATTGTCTTTGTCGTATTCATCAACAGCAACACGCGCCCCAACTTTTTTACCTTCCAAAAACTTTTCACCTACTAGAGCACCATAGTCATGAAAATCTGCTTGGTATTTTTCAATGCTAAAATACACACCATCATCTGTATGGTAAGCGTAACCTTTTTCAATCAGTTGTAAAATAAAGTCTTGAATTTGTGGGATAACTTCGGACACCCGAATGAATCGAATTTTGGAAGTATCTATATTTACTTCTGCTAAATCTTTCAGAAAATATTCTAGATACTTTGTAGTGTATTCATGTAAGTTTTCTACAGTTGCCCCAGCGCCGTATTCAGCTATTGCACCTTTAATTGTTTTGTCGTCTACGTCGGTAATATTCATTACATAGTCTACGTCAAAACCGTTAAAAATTAGAGTGCGGTACAGAAGGTCAGCAGAAATATAGGTACGAAGATTTCCTATGTGTGCGTAATTATAAACAGTTGGACCACAAGTATAAAAACGTATGGTTTTGCCATCTGCAGGGCTAATTTCTTCAATTTTTCGGGTAAGCGTATTGTAGAGATTCATCATTTTATGAAGTTACAGATATAGTCAGATTGTACCAGAGCGGGGAAGTGCGCGCAATTTAGTGAAACCGATGGTCGCGAACTTGTCCTTTTGTTATGCACTGTGAGTGAGGCTATGGTGTTATTCTCATAACACGTTCCAAAGTTTTTAGATGTTTTTTTCTTAGTTTCTCTAACCTGTGCTTGTCTGTGCCTTGTTCTACAATTTGTGCAAGATGAACTCCACCAACAAAGTGAGGGAGTAATACGTAATCTGCGCCTCGACTGTAAAGTTCTACTGCTTCGTTTTCATCGCTTGCTACAACTATTAGCTTTGGACGTTTGCGAGGAATGCTTCGGGCGGCAGATATTAGAGTTAAAGTATCGTGATAGTCGGGGATAGTGCAGATAATCATTCTAGCGTCATGGATACTCGCAATCTCTTGTATGTATGGATCGGAAATATCTCCACACACTGCAGGGATTTTTAAGCTTTCGTAATGAGCGACAACGTCCGGGTTAAAGTCCACAACTAAAAAATTCTCTTTTTCTCTGTGCAAGTCTGTAATGAGCTGCGTACCAAGCCTGTGCGCACCAATTACAACGATGTGTTGTTTGTACACTACTTCACCAAGTTCATCATTACGCTTCTTAACTTTACCTTCAAACCAATAAGCAATTTTCCCAATAATTTTTTCATATAGGTGGTTTGAATACAATATTCCATATGCAGAAATGACTATTGTAATTATTCCAACAAGTGTAACAACAGTAACATCTTGTTTAGAAACATGACCAACTGCTAATCCAAGCGCCATTAAAATTAGGCTGAATTCTGAAATCTGTGCAACCGTTACACCAGTTAAGAACGAGGTACGAAGTTTGTAACCTAACAGACCTAGAATAAAAGTAACAATTAAAGGATTGCCAATTAAAACGAACAAGCTCAAAACTATTGCTGGCAGAATTGCTGAACCAATTTGGTCCAAAGAAAGATGAGTACCAAGAACAATGAAGAATATGACAATGAAAAAATCTCGCAATGGCCCAATTCGTCCGCTAATTTGAAAGTGTGCACCAGTGTTAGCTAAGGCTAGTCCTGCTATGAATCCACCAATAGCGGCATTGAACCCAAGAAGAGGCGAGCTAAAAAATGCTGCAAGGCCAAGTGCCCATCCCAGAGAAAATAGTAAAAGTAGTTCGTCGTTTTTTAGTAATGAATTTAAAAGTCTAGGAAAAACTTTGCGACTTAGTAAGACTACAATTACACCAGCCATAAAAGCTTTCGCTATTGTGAAAATTATGTTGCTGACAATATCATGTCCAGAAAGAACTGATTGTTGGAAACCAGATGCACCTGAAAGGAAAATTAAAACTAAAATTGCAGCCATGTCTTGAACAAGAAAAATTCCTACTGCCAATTTGCCGTATAAACTTTGCATGTCCTTTTTCTCTGACAGCAACTTAACAACAATAATAGTAGAAGAAAAAGTAAGAGCTAAAGAAATATATAGTGCTGATAACCAAGAAAAACCTAATAGTGTGACAATTCCAAAACCAATTAGACAAGTAAATATAATCTGACCAATTCCAGATAGTACGGCTGTTTTTCCGATTTTTTTCAATTGAGAAATATCTAAGTCCAGCCCAACCATGAACAACAACAATGTAATTCCAATGCTTGCTAGCCCCTCTAAAATATCACTATGGTGTAAATGGTAGATAGCTAATGGTCCAATTAGTAGACCTGTAATGATATACGCAATAATGCTAGGTTGCTTGAAAAAGTGCAGGATGTAAGCAATTACTCCTGCAGCAATCAAAATTCCAGTGAGTTCTAGGAACAAATTATTCATTCAAATTTTTATTTCTATTTCGTTTTTTCTAAAATTTTGCGGAAAATTGCAAAATCCATTTTCTATATTATACCACAAAGTATCTTCCAAAGTATTTTAGAGAAGAATTTGCTATAT
This sequence comes from uncultured Candidatus Saccharibacteria bacterium, assembly GCA_964402965.1. Lineage (GTDB taxonomy): Bacteria > Patescibacteriota > Doudnabacteria > UBA920 > UBA920 > UBA920. The sequence continues at coordinate 168,620 of CAYODY010000001.1, read as the reverse complement.
ATTTTGTAAAACAGTACAATATAGTAGATGAATGTACCAAAATACGATGCAATTTTTATGATAGGTCCGCAAGGATCTGGAAAAGGAACTCAGGGAAAACGCCTTGCCGAAAAACTGGGTTATTTTTATTGGGAGATGGGTGGAATTTTGCGGGAGGAAGCAAAAAAGTCTACTCCCTTTGGAATCAAAGTAAAAAACTTAATTGACGCTGGCAAACTTTTGGAAGACGAAGAATTATTTAGAGTGCTTCAAACAGAGTTGCCTGAAGTAATTAAACACAAACGAATTTTGTTTGATGGCGTGCCTAGAACAGTTCCCCAAGGAGTACATTTAATTCACTATTTACAACAAAACGGGTTTAAAGATTTTGGTGCAATTCATATTGATGTTCCTAAAGAAGAATCTGTAAAACGTTTATTAGAGCGTGCTCACCATGAATTTCGTACTGACGATACACCAGAAAAAATTGGTTTTCGTTTAGATTTGTATGAATCTGAAACAAAACCTGTTCTAAAATTCTTAGCTGGTATGGGAGATTTATATACAATAGATGGAGTTGGATCAATTGAAGAAATTGAAAATAGAATTGATTCAGTCTTAAATATTTAATATGCAAAAAGCAAAGTTGCCACTCAATTTAATTCTATTAGGTGACCCTGGCGCAGGGAAAGCCACACAAGGTGCAATTTTAGCTAAAAAGTATAATATGTTTGATTACGACATGGGTCGTGAACTAACAATATTGCGTGACAAAAATAAGGAAGTAAATTTAGCTCAAGAGAGAACCGCAGATAAAGGAATTCTCACACCTACCAAGATTGTTCGAGAGCTTAACAAAATCAAAATTCTATCTTTGCCAAATTCAAAAGGAATTTTGTTTGATGGCCATCCAAAGATGTTAGGAGAAGCAAAGCTTATTGCAGGATTGTTAAAAAAACAGAAACGAAGTAAACCATTAGTTATTTATCTTTCAATTCCAGAATCGGAAGTAGTGAAAAGAATCTCAAAACGAAAAGGTTATAACGAGACTAAATATAATAAAAGAGCGGACGATTCTTTGCAGGCATTGAAAAACCGAGCACGTTATTACAAGAAAAATATTAAAGAAGTTATTCAATTTTTTCAGTCACAATATGACTATAAAAAGATTGATGGATTAGGAACTCGTTCCGAAGTTTCTAAACGCATTGCTAAAGTAGTTCAAGAATATATCAATAAACAATAATGGGAAAATATACTAAAACTCCAGAAGAAATAGATTTAATAGATGAAGGCGGTAAACTCCTTCGTGATATTTTGCATCGAGCAGGGGAAATGGCAAAACCAGGAGTCTCTACCAAAGAAATTAATGACTTTGCTGAAAGAGAAATAATTAAAGTTGGCGGACGTCCAAGCTTTATTGGCTATGGTAGCCGAAAAAACCCTTTCATGGCAGGTCTGTGTACTTCTATAAACGATGCTGTAGTGCATGGAATGCCATCAGATAAAGATATTCTGAAGGATGGGGACATAATTGGCCTAGACATTGGAATGGAGTACAAAAAGCTCTATACAGACACCGCAATTACGGTTGGCGTTGGGAAAATCTCTGCAGTTGCTCAGAACATAATTGATGTAACACGTAAATCCTTAGATGAAGCTTTAAAGCAAGTTAAACCAGGAAATACAATTGGTGACATTGGCCACGCAATTCAAAGTACAGTAGAAGGTTCTGGATATTCTGTTGTGCGAGATCTTGTTGGTCATGGTGTTGGATACGCCGTTCACGAAGATCCAGCAGTGCCATGTTATGGAAAACCAGGGAAGGGAATTGTTTTAACAGAAAATATGGTATTAGCTATTGAACCAATGGTTTGTCAATTTAAGCCAAAAATCTTTTTTGATACAGATGGTTGGACTATTCGCACTCATGATGGTGGTCTTGCAGCTCACTTTGAACATACCATTGCTGTAACTAAAAACGGTGTTAGGATTTTGACCTAGACCAACTAAAACATGTTATAATTAAGACAATTAATTTAAGTCTAATGAACCAAAAACTTATGCCTGTTCAAGACCTCCTAAAAGGAGCATTTGAACAGTATAAAAAGCACTACAAAGTGCTCGCTGGCATCATGTTGATTGCCGGTATCGGTCTGTACGCACAAACAATCCTCATGTACTTCACCCTTAAAAGTGCAGCAGTTCCTATGTCCTATCAATATGGAGAATATGGAATGAGCAACTATCCTGTAGCAACAGGTGCTGGCCTAGCAGGATTTGGAGCACTTGCTCTAATTGCTAGCTTAGTTTACTTAGTAGGTATGCTTTGGGGTGTTCCTGCTGTGTTGAATTACATCAACAAAATTGACCAACCAATGTCAATCAAAGAAGCATTTATGCAAGCTAAGCCATTTATTTGGCCAACATTTATTACTTCTTTAATTGCTGGAATCTTAACTGCAATTGGATTCATTTTGGTAATCATTCCAGGAATAATTGTTGGAGTATGGCTATCTTTTGCTCTATACATCGTTATTGTCGAAAACAAGAAAGGTGTTGAAGCCTTGAAGTCAAGTAAAGCGTATGTTGAGGGTTACTGGTGGCCGGTGTTTGGTCGCATGTTCCTAGTTGGTTTAGGAATTGCAATCATCGCTGGAATTGTTGGAAATATCTTACAATCAATTCTGGGCTACACATTTGGTATGCTTGCACAAAATGTGATTATGCTGGTATTGATTCCTTACATATTCCTATATCAATTTGCTTTGTACAAAAATTTGAAGCAGGTTAAAGGTGGTTCTGCTCACGTAGAAAGCACACCTGCTGTATAGCACAACCTCTGTGTAAAATCCTCGTACAAGTTGTGTAATTAGTTGAATAAATTGAAAAGCGCCCTCGTAATGAGAGCGCTTTTTTGTTTACTATCTTTTTTTTGTATCTGCTATCTTTGTACGCTTCTAATTATTTTCTGTTTAGAATTTCTTCTTTTAGACTTTGCGCAAAGTCTGTGATTTTTTGAGTTCCCAAGTCTTCATCTTTACGTCCACGAACAGCAACAGATTCAGCTTCAATTTCTTTATCTCCGACAACTAGAATATATGGAACTTTCATTTTGCTATGTTCGCGAATTCTTTTACCCATAGATTCTCCTCGAGTATCTAGTTCAATTCGCAAGTTAGGGACTTGTTCTTTAAGAAGATCCATGACTTTTTGTCCGTAGTCATTTTGTTTTTCAGAGACTGGGACAATAGCGACTTGCGTTGGTGAGAGCCAAGTTGGTAAACCGTCACCAAAATGTTCAATTAGAATTCCCATAAAGCGATCTACAGAACCAAAGATTGCAGCATGTAAAACAGCTGGGCGTTGTTTGGTTCCATCATCTGCTGTGTATTCCATTTCAAAATTCTCTGGTTGGACATAATCCAATTGAACGGTTGTAAGTTGCCATGTGCGACCAATAACATCTTCTACGCGAATGTCTATTTTTGGTCCGTAAAACGCTGCTTCACCTTCAACTACTTTGTAAGGAGCTCCCCAACGTTTTGCCGCATCAATAAGCGCATTTTGTGCAGTATCCCAAAGCGAATCTTCACCAAAATAGTTTTGCTTATTTTGCGGATCACGAACAGAAATTTCAACATTAAAGTTTTTAAAACCAAAAGTTTCATAGACCTCTCTAGTTAGAGAAAGAATCATATCTATTTCAGCAGCAATTTGATCGTGTCTTACAAAATGATGGGTATCATCTTGAGTTAAAGAACGAACTCTGAATAAACCATTTAATTCTCCAGATTTTTCGTTACGATAGTCAGTTGCATTCTCTGCAAGTCGTAAAGGTAAATCTCGGTAGCTGTGTGGTTCCGCATTAAATATTTGAAAATGATGAGGACAGTTCATTGGTTTAAGAACTAACTTGTCTCCATCTGCATCGATTGCTGGTAGCATAGCATCGTATTTTCCCAAATGACCAGATTGTTTATACAAATCTTCTTTCGCTAAGTGTGGAGTCCAGACAAAACTGTATCCCAATTTTTCTTTTAATTCAGTTATGTAAGAAATTAAAGAGTTGCGAATAACAGCTCCTTTTGGCATGTAAAGAGGAAGTCCTGGACCTACAATTGGTGAGAAAGTGAAAAGACCCATTGCTTTACCTACTTTTTTGTGGTCTCTTTTCTCTGCTTCTATCATTTGTGCTTCGTAAGCTTTTAGCTCATCTGATGTGTCGAAAGCAATACCGTAAATACGTTGCATTTGTTGATTGTTTTGGTCACCTCGCCAATACGCTCCGGAAATTTTATCTAATTTGAAACTACCTTGTTCAATTTCGGAGGTGTTTTCTACGTGACCACCACGACATAGATCTATGAAATTTCCTGTTGTGTAAAGAGAAACGTTTTGAACTTCACCAAATTTTTCTAAATCGTCTATGAGTTCCACTTTAAATGGCTGATTGCGTTCCTCGAAGAAACTTCTAGCATCAGCAAAAGATTTTTCATCACGTTCAAAACCAAGTTTGGACTTTGCTAGTTCTTTCATGCGCTTTTCTAAAACAGGGAGATCTTCAGGAGTTAATGGGCGAGAGAGTAAAAAGTCGTAGTAAAATCCATTTTCTATTACAGGGCCAACTCCAAGTTTGGCATCTGGAAACATCTCTAAGACACTGCTTGCTAGAAGGTGGGCTAGAGAATGACGTTTGTTTGAAAGATTTTCGTTATTTGTTGACATATTAGTGATTATTAGTTATAATGTTATCTCTGAAATATTGATTTTATTTTATTCAACGGAGGAATAATCTATGGCAGAAGCAGGAGCCGCAAAGGCTCGTGAAGAGGATAATGCCGGGGAAAGCATTGAAGGCAATGTTCAAAAACAAATTTCTGTTTTCGAGCAAAGCACCATGCACGCTTGCAACTTTTGTTGGGACAATCCCAACACTGGATGCTTTCGATGCCAATTTACCGGCAGACTCCCCTCAAGTTCACGTCTTGGCAGTACCATGATTCTTTAGGTCTCACGAAATGACCACGAAGGTCTAGCATGATATTGCCAAACAAACAGCCCCAGACAACGATTCATATTAAAACTTTATGTTTAATATGCATCAATGTCTGGGGCCTTTTAATTTAGACAGATAGTGCTGTTAAATTTATAGACGATTCCGTCCCAGCTTTCTTGTTTTAAGAAGTTAAAACTTTTTAATACAAGACTTTTTATTTAGTTCAGCTAAGCTCCGTGGTTGGTAGCCACATCTTCACTTAAATTTACTGTATAGATTATATCAAAATATAGATATTATTGCAAAATAGAAAAAATAAACAAAAGTATTTTTGCAAAAATTTGCATAAAAAACGCCCGCTGTAGTAACTGTACTACAACGGGCAGGACTCAGAGGTCTATGAATTTCACGGAGGACGGCTGTATGTACAACCAGTGGGAAAACGGGCAGTGGAAAAACAAGACTTTTTAATGACGACAAAACTGTCGTATAAATTCCTCTTTATAAACTATATAAACTATCAAAAATGATAATTGCAGTCACACAGCTCTGGGGCAGGAGAATCATTTCCTTTGTCCAAAACTGCATGACCGGGTTTGATTTTCTGATGCTCTAAAGAGTACCATGAATCACCAAAAGTATGCCACTAACCCTTGCTATTGTCAAGGGAGTCAGTAATAGTAACAACATCTGGCACTCTGCGTAATTGTGTTAGTAATTCTTGGCTAATTCTAACTTGAGATTGAGTTTTAATGGTTTTATTTGCTCCGTTTGCGCCTACACTTAAGTAAACTTGTGCGTTCCCAGGGTTAGCAACTAAAATATCTTTAATTTTGTTTAATGATTCCGTGTTATTTATATGACTCATGTGGATGATTATCTGCTTGTGTCTTTCCATTTCAGAAAGAGCCATTGTATACAAATCATCACTAACAATATCTTTTACCTCGTCTGCAAGAATTTTTCTTTCGCCGTCTTTGTCTGAAATCTTACCAGTTACCTGAACCACTCTGTCTAAATCTAAATATGGCAGGGATGCAAGCATCACTTTAGGAAATACTAAAATCTCGCACGAACCACTTTGGTCCGAGAGAGTAAAGAATGCCATTGGATCATTCTTTTTGGTTAACGTGCGCTTGTATTTTGTAATTAACCCTCCCAATCTAACGCCTGTTCCATCTGTTGCATTTACTAAAGAGGCAATTGGTGTGAAATCTTTAAGTACATGAACATATGCATCTAGCGGATGACTAGATACAAAAAGCCCCAAATGATCTTTTTCCCATCCTAATTTTTCTTGTTCAGTAGCTGGAGTTATGTCTGACTTTAAGTTTAGACGACCAATTTGCAAGCTTTGTCCAAAAAGAGAATTCTGACCAGGGTTGTCTTGTTTAAAATGTTCACGCAAAAAATCTAAAACATTTTCTGTCGAAGCCAGTAACTGCGCACGTTCTCCAAAACGGTCCAACGCACCAGATTTAACTAGCGCTTCCCAAGATTTTTTATTTAGATTTTTTGTGTAGCTCTCCATTAAAAATTCTTCAAGAGAGTTAAATTTAATTCCTGCTTTGTGACAGTCAATAATCTTTCTTACAACATCTGATCCTAGATTTTTAATTCCACGAAGACCAAAACGAATTGTTTTGTTGTCTATAACAGTAAAGTCGCCAAAACTTTCAGTGACGTCTGGTGGTAAAACAGAAATACCCATCTTTTGACATTCTTCAACAGCTGCATAAATTTTTTCTTCGTCGCCACTTTCTGCAGTCATAACCGCAGCCATGAATTCTACAGGGTAGTTGGCTTTCATATAAGCAGTTTGGTATCCAACAAGTGCATAGCTAGCAGAGTGGGACTTGTTAAATCCGTAAGCGGCGAATGGTTCAATCCACGTCCAGATTTGTGTGGCTTTAGCTTCGCTCCATCCACTGGTGTTAATACAACCTTGGATGAACTTTTCTTTTTGCTTGGCCATTTCTGCAGGAATTTTCTTACCAACAGCTTTACGGAATTTATCAACTTCTTCCCAGGTATATCCAGCAAGGTCATGAGCAATAATCAAAAGGTCATCTTGATAAACCAAAATTCCATATGTTCTATTCAAGATACGTTCTAGTTCAGGGTCAAGGTAAGTAATTAACTTTGGATTGTGTTTGCGCGCAATGTAATCTGGGATGAACTGCATTGGACCAGGGCGATACAAAGCAACCATGGCTGAGATATCGAAAATTGTACTTGGTTGAAGTTCTTTTAAGTAACGAGTCATACCGCTTGAACCAAGTTGAAACACTCCAAAAGTTAGACCCTTGGCGAGCATCTCAAATGTTTTTGGATCTGGATGAGGGAGATTGTTAATATCTACTTCAACGTTATGACGCACTTTAACTAGGTGAACTGCTTTTTCTAAAATAGAAAGATTGCGAATACCTAGAAGATCAAGCTTAATGGCACCAATGGCGCTACTTTTCATGTTTTCATCTAGTGAATACATGTCGTACTGAGTAATTAATCTTTCACCATCAGATTCTTGTTGAAGTGGAATATTCTCTGTTAATGGAGTAGGCGTAATAATAATTCCTGCAGCATGAATAGATGCATGGCGAACACAGCCTTCAAGTTTTTGCGCGATGTCTATGACTCGTTTTGTTTCTTCGTCTGTATCGTAAATTGTTTTTAATTCCTCACTAAGTTTCATGGCTTTGTCTAAAGTCATTTCAAAGCCTTGTTTTCCTAAAGGGATCATCTTAGCAATTCGATCACATTTACCATATGGTACAGCAAGAGCCCGACCTACGTCGCGAACTACCGCTCGAGCTTTCATAGTTCCGAATGTAATGATCTGCGCTACTTTGTCGTGACCATATTCTTCAGTCATCCATGCAATAACTTCGTCACGACGGTCATCAGCAATGTCTAAATCGATATCTGGAGGGGTTGGTCTATGTTTGGTTAAGAAACGTTCAAAAGGAAGTTCATAGTATAGTGGGTCTACGTTTGTAATTGCTAAAATTTTTCCTACAATAGATCCAGCCGCGCTACCTCTAGTGTTAGTCACAGCTCCTAGTTTGTGTGCACCGCGAACAATGTTGGCCACCATTAAAAAGTATGGAGCAAAACCTTTGGAGTTAATAATGTCCAATTCATAGTCAATTCTTTCCTGAATTGCAGGTGGAACTTTACCAGATTCATCTGCGTACAAAGCAGGGGAGAGTTTATATACTTCGTCGCGTAAATGTTCTTCAGAAGTCTTTCCAGGCGGAAGTTTAACTTCAGGAAAAAGTCTTTGTCCAATTGGAATTTCTACATTGCATCGTTCTGCGATTATCTGGGTAGATTCAATAGCTTCTGGAAGATCGGAAAACACTTCCTTCATTTCTGCCATACTTCGCAAACTAAGGTCATGACCTCGCATATCTAAGCGCTTTTCTTCGAGCTGTGTTCGACCTGTACCAATGCAGACCATGATGTCTTGTGCTTCGGCGTCATCTTTGTTTATGTAGTGGCAATCTTGTGTGGCAACGGTTCTAACACCAAATTTAGCACCCAATTTTACAAGTGCTTCGTTTGGTTGAAGCTCGTGCCCGTTGTTAGCGTTGCGTTGAAGCTCCAAGAAAAAATTATCTTTACCAAAAATGTCTAGCATTGTTTGCAATGCTTCTTCTCCAGCTTTTTCGCTTTGTACAATTGCGCGAGGTACATGGCCACGAGGACAACCTGAGAGTGCAATTAATCCTTTTGCGTGTTTTTTAAGCAAAGGTAAGTCTATTCTTGGCTTGTAATAAAATCCTTCTGTATGAGCGATGGTAGTAAGAAGCATTAAGTTTTTGTAGCCTTCAAAGCTTTCAGCGAGCAGAGTCATGTGGAAATAGTCAGCATCTCCTTTACCTTCTTTGTCGGTCATTGAACGTGGAGCAATGTATGCCTCCATTCCTATGATTGGCTTAATGCCTGCTTCATTACATTCATTGAAAAATTCAACTGCACCATACATAACACCGTGGTCAGTGATAGCTAAACTTGTCATTCCGTCTTTCTTTGCCGCAGACACTAAATCTGGTACTTTAGAAAGTCCGTCTAGTAAAGAGTAATGAGAATGGCAGTGTAGGTGGGTAAACATTTAGGATTTCTTGTATTTTTTGATATACTTAAACTGTTCTTTAGTTATCATAACACAACACAATGTCAGGAATAAAAGAGACAATTAAACTGAACACTGAAAGCACAATTCTAGGCTTAGAAGAGGGTGGATATTCGTTTGTTCGCCAATTAAAAAATTTGCCTAAATGGAAATATAGATTAGTTTTAGGTTTGGCAATCGCAATTATTCCTGTGTATTTAGTAGCAAGATTTGGAACAGAGCAATATTTAAGCATGAAGTATGCCAGAATGGCTTTGTCTGCTCATGCATCTTTTACAGCATCTTCAAACCCAATAGTGGGACCTGTTAAAATTATTCGCAATCCAAACGGAACATTTAGCGCTGTTTCTTTAGTTACAAATCCAAATATAGACTTAGGTGCAACTGGAATTTCCTATACCGCGACTTTCTTAGACAGCAGTAAAAAGACTTTAAGTTCAACAACAAACACAATTTACTTACTCCCTAATGAAAAAAAGTATTTAGTGTTTCCTAAAATAGAAAGCGGATCTGCTCAAGTTGTTTCTGGTACAGTTACTCTTGCTGAAGTTAAATGGCAAAAGAAAGAAAATCTACCGGACATTAAGCTAAGAGCATCAGACCCTTTGTTGTATGATGAATCAAATCCACTAACGTTCATTGCTGAAGGTTCTATTATTAACGACAGTCCATATCAAATTTCATCTGCACGGATAGTTTTCTTGCTATTTAATGATGCAAACGACATTATAGGCGTGAGTCAGCGTGATGAATTTAAATTACTGCCATACGGCAGAAGAGCGTATAAACAACTTTGGCCAGGAATTTATTCTAGCCAAGTTCGAAAAGTTCAAGTCATTCCAGTTACAAATTTAATGGATGCACAGAACGTTTCCGCACAGCCGACAAGTCCACCAAATACTAATCAGAACACCAATGCCGATTTTTTCTAGATTAAAAAACTTCGATTTGCCGCTGCTTATAGTCAGCGGTTTATTGCTTTTAATTGGATTAGCTGTTCAGTACGCTGTTTCTGTTTCTGGGGATACGCTAGAAATTTTTTACAGACAGCTTGTTTTTTCTATTGCAGGAGTAGTGCTTTTTATTTTGTTTGCTTCGTATAACTATCACAAGCTGGCAAAATTAAATAGAATCGCATATGTAGTTTTAATTTTATCTTTAATTTTTTTACTACTTTTCGGAACATCTATTCGTGGTAGTGCTCGGTGGATTGAATTAGGTTTTTTCCGTTTGCAACCGGCTGAATTAGCAAAAATAATTGTTGGGATTAGCATCTCTCGTTGGCTTTATTTAAATCGTGGGCAGATTAATTCTGTAAAAAATTTCTTAATTGTTTTGGCTTACGCTGCAGTTCCTGCAGGATTGATTTTTTTTGAACCAGACTTAGGATCTGCTTCTGTAGTTATGGCGGTATGGTTTGGGATTATGTTAATTAGTCCTTTAAAGAAAACTTACATTGTTGCTTTCATGATTTTTATGGCGTTATTCGCTGGACTTGGTTGGGAATTTGTTGCGCAGGATTACCAAAAACACAGAGTTGAAGTTTTCTTAAACCCAGACAAAGATCCGAAGGGAAAAGGCTATAACGTTCGCCAAGCAATTATTGCTGTTGGTAGTGGGGAAGTGTTTGGTCGAGGGCTTGGTCGAGGTTTGCAGAGCCAGCTAAAGTTTTTACCAGAAAGACAAACTGACTTTATTTTTGCATCTAGTGCAGAGGAAATAGGCTTCATTGGTGTGGCTGTACTTTTAGGTTTGTACTATCTACTCTTTAGACGTTTGTTAAAAATTATTAGCTACGCTCGTGACGACTTAGCAATGTACATAACAGGAGGTATTCTATTTCTTTTCTTGGCACAGGTATTTGTTAATATTGGAATGAATATAGGACTGCTTCCAGTTACGGGAATTCCTCTCCCGTTCTTAACCTATGGCGGAAGCTCTTTGTTGGTAACTTGTATTGCTTTGGGGATCGTGCAAAATATTGCTCGTCAGTCAAAAGCGCTAAGATTTTAGGGATCATTAGGATTTCAGAAACTCTGCCAGTGTAACCAGAGCAATGTGTCCGTGTACCGGATTGTTATTCTCTGCTATAATCAGGTAAAGAAACGTATATGAAGAAATTTGATATAAAGAAATTATTAACTTGGTTGGGGTTCATGCTTCATTGCCCAGTCTGTAGTACCAAATACGATTTTTCAAATATAAAAATTGTAGACAGTGAAACAGACATAGAAACATCTGAGGCACGTTTGCTAATTCATTCCGATTGTCAGAAGTGCAAAAGTTCCGTGATGTTTAATATAGACATAGATGGCGCAGATGTATATACAGTTATTGCTAAAACTGACTTAACTAGCAAAGATTCAAAGAAATTCAGTACTTTTCCTTCCTTGAATATAAACGATTGTATAGCTGTTCACAGCTCTCTTTCTAATTTTGATGGGGACTTCATTAAAGCCCTTAAAAATAAAGGCCAAAGTCACAAATTGACCTCAAAATAATAAGGCTTGCCAAATTAGCAAGAATTTGCTAGAATATTTCAGTATTTAAATTTTACCTATGGAAAAAATCCAGTTACAATCTGAACTTCGCGAAGCTAATACACGCAACGCCAAGCAAGAGTATCGCAAAGGCGCTATCCCAGCTGAACTATACGGACACAAAATCAACAATGTTCACTTAAGTGTGAACCAAATTGACTTTGAAAAAGTACTTCGTAAAGCAGGGGAAAGCACAATTATTGAATTGCTTTTACCTAGTGGTGAAAAGCGCAACGTTCTTATTCAAGAAGTTGATCGTCACTACCTAACAAGCAAACCAATTCACGTAGACTTCTACGAAGTTTCTATGACTGAAAAACTTACAGCTACTGTTCAAATCGAATTTATTGGTGAAGCTGATGCTGTAAAAGTATTAGGTGGAACTTTGGTTAAAGTTATCAACGAAGTTGAAGTTGAGTGTTTACCAGCAGATCTTCCTCATCAAATCGATGTAGATATTTCTGTATTAAAGACTTTCAGTGACCAGATTCTTGTGAAAGATTTGAAAGTTTCTGACAAAGTTGAAATTAAAGCAGATCCTGAAGAAATGGTTGCAACTGTACAACAGCCACGTAACATGGAAGCTGAAGCTGCAAATGATGTCGTAGATGAAGCTGCCGCTGTTGCTGCTGCAGTAGGTGCAGAAACTACTGAATCAGAAGAAAAGTCTGAAGACAGCAAAGAATAAATTACACTAGAATAATTTAGCAAAAAAAGAAGGCCGTCGTGCAATATGCGCGACGGCCCTTTTGTTTGTATTGGCTGATGTCTTTTTTCTTATTCTGTTTTCCTGCCTTGTTTATCTTTTCCGATCTGTTCTTCCTTCCATTGGCTGTGGTGGTAGGAGTAGTCTACTGCGAACCAGATTATTCCAAGCAAGAAAACAAAGATTCCGATTCCTAGGCCGACATCGGAATGTTTAAACAGAACACCTAAGATGATGCCAATAATAGCGATCATTATTGGCAAAACCAACATCTCCCGAGGTTTGTATACAGTCATCATTACCTCCAATCATGTTTTTAGAACTATCACAGTGTAGACTAAAACATCTTTTAGGTCAATAGTTAAGAGAGTAGTCAGGCTAATTAATTCTTCGAATCAATTCTTCTAGTCTTCTAGTAGTAGTCTCCTAGCCAATTCTTACGAACCTGTCTAACTTATGTATATCTTTTATTATTTCAGCTTTAGTGTAAAGTTTCTTAATTATTGATTTTGCTTTAGGGTCAATTTCTAGCAAAACAACTCCATTCTTGTTGAGGTGCTTCTTAGTTTGGCTAAGAAGATTTTTAATTAGAACAAACTCATCTGTGCCATCTGTTAGTGCGAGTTTAGGTTCATATTTTAGATTTGTTAAAAGTTTTTGGTAATCACTCATAGGAATGTATGGCAAGTTTGCGATTATTAAATCGTATTTACCTTTAGCTCCTGTAAGTAAGTCTCGTTTAGCAAAATTGATAGAAACTTTATTCAGCTTTGCATTTTGCTTTGCCACAACCAGTGCCTGTGCAGATATGTCCGATGCAGAGATTCTTACTTTTTTTGAGAGTCCAGATTCTTGAATAGTTTTTGCAATACTAATAGCAATACAACCTGAGCCCGTGCCAATTTCTAAAATCTGCATGTTTTTCAGAGTTTTTCTAGATTTCAATTTTTCTACCACTACTCTTAAACTTTCATCAGCTAGCCATTCAGACTCAGGTCGGGGGATTAATACATTCCTATTGACCTTAAACTTTAAGCCATAGAAATATTTGTAGCCAAGTAAATAGGCTGTTGGAATTCCTGAAAGTCTTTTTTTAAGTAAATCTTTAAATTTCTTTTCATCAATCTTAGAAACTTTCTGGTCGCCATGGATAAACAAAAACTCCTTAGGTTGCTTAAGCACATGTCCTAGGAGTATGTCCGAATCTTCGTGTTTAGATTGTTTAAGTAGTTGTGTAATTGTCATTTTTATTTTTGCTTTAAGTTGTTAATTTAAAAAAGAATTTATATGTCTACAGTAGACGTTTTATTTTTATTTCGCAAGCGCTTCTTTGCGCATCTCAAAATCTGCTTTTTGAAGAGCAGTAATAATTGGTTCAAGCTGACCTTCCATAATTAAGTTAATTTGGTTAAAGTTCTGGTTAATCCTGTGGTCAGTCACTCGGTCTTGAGGGAAATTGTATGTGCGAATTTTTTCACTACGGTCACCTGTACCAATTTGACTTCGACGGGCATCTGTAATTTTCTTTTCTTCAATTTCACGGTAATAGGTGGAAACGCGCGCGCGAATAACTGCTAAAGCTTTTTCTTTGTTCTGTGCTTGGCTTCGTTCGTCCTGACATGTTGCCACAATCCCTGTTGGGATGTGCACAATGCGGATTGCGCTGTAAGTTGTGTTAACACTTTGCCCACCAGCTCCGCTAGAAGTCGTTGCTTCGATTTTTAGATCCTTTGCATCTATCGCATAATCTTTTTCTTCAAGTTCAGGCATAACAGCAATTGTAATTGTTGATGTATGCACGCGTCCTTGCTTTTCGGTTTCCGGAACACGTTGCACGCGATGCACGCCGCTTTCATATTTAAAAATTCCGTATGGACCAACACCGTTTGCATTTAGCTTACCTCGAATTTCAAAAATAATTTCTTTAAACCCACCAGCCTCACTTTTAGAAGTTGAAACTGTTTGAATTTTCCATCCTTGTGTTTCAGCAAATTTTCCATATGAACGGAACATTTCTGCCGCGAATAAAGTAGATTCGTCTCCACCTGCCCCGGCGCGCATTTCAATAATTGCGTTCTTTTCATCGTTTGGGTCTTTTGGAATTAAATCAGTTTCAATTGAATCTGTAAGCTCAATAATTTTGCTTTCCAACATTTCAATATCCTCAACTGCCATTGCGCGCATTTCTTCGTCGTCGCTATCAAGGATTTGTTTATTTTCTTCAATCTGTTTTTCGCATTCCTGTAAGTGTTGAATTTTTTCTACAGTTGGAAGAAGTTCGGATTGGCGTTTGCCAACCTTTGCCATATCAAAATCTGCACCCGAGCTCATTTGTTCGGTAAGGGAGTTGTATTCTTCTAATATTTTAATGAATCCCTGTTTCATAACTCAGTAATTGTAATGTTTTTAGGGGGTTTGCGCAAGGTTGTAAATTTCCGCAATGTTTTAAACGCAATGTTTTAAAAAAGACCGTAGGCAGTATGCCAACGGTCTTTTATTTCTATCAGATTAAACAGTAGCAGAACCACGAGCCTTACGAGGCTTCTTCTCTTTCTTTTCTGCTGCAGTCTTTACCGCTAATTCACGACGCTTCTTGAAGCGTTCAACGTTTCCACGTGTATCTAGTAGTTTTTGCTTACCAGTGTAGAACGGGTGACACTTACTACAAATTTCAGTGTCGATTTTTTCTACTGTAGAGCCAGTAGAGAACTTATTACCACATGAGCATGTTACTGCTACATCTGTGTGGTATGTAGGATGGATACCATCTTTCATATAGGGAACCTTTCTTGGCCATACTTAATATATAGCGGGTTTATTGATTAACTTTACCCATTTTACACTCATTTGCATTTTTCGTCAATAGTTGTTAGAATATTCAAGTAATTAATTAACATATTTCGCAGGTTACCCTGTCCTTTCCGGCCTTCTGGCGGAAGACGATCAGCGAAATAGAAGAGAAAGGGTACAACATGAAAGATATTACGCTTTTAGAGTTGCTCCAAAGCGGAGCCCATTTTGGGCACAAGACTTCCCGCTGGAATCCAAAAATGAAGTCTTACATCTATACCGTGCGTAACGACATCCATATCTTAGATTTGGAAAAGACTCGCAAGGCTATTACTAAAGCTGCTGAATTTGCTGCATCTATTGCGCAAACTGGCGGTACTGTTTTGTTCATTGGTACAAAGCGACAAGCACGCAGTATCATTGAAAAGCAAGCACAAGCTGCTGGCATGCCATACATCAACGTTCGTTGGTTGGGTGGAACTTTTACTAACTTTAAAACTATCCAAAAGACAGTTCGCAAGCTAGAGAAGTTGCAAGAACTAAAAGCTAATGGTCAACTAGAAAGCCGTTACACTAAAAAGGAACGTTTGCTTGTTGAACGCGAAATTGAAAAGTTGGAAAAACTTTTTGCTGGAATGAAAGACATGAAACGAATTCCTCAAGCTGTGTTCATTGCAGACATTAACTACGATGACATTGCATTAGCAGAAGCTCGTAAAATGAATGTACCAATTATTGCTGTGGTAGATACAAATTCAAATCCTGAAGGAGTAACTTACCCAATTCCATGTAATGATGATGCAACTGCTGCTATTGAACTTGTAACATCTGTTATCGCAACAGCAATAAAAGAAAACAAGAGTGTAAATGCTCCTGCTCCTCAAGCTACATCTGCAGCTTAAGCTGACTTGAACAATCTTGCATAATATAGAATATAAATTTAAAAACTAAACGCACCATTTTTGGTGCCAAGGAAAATATATGTCAGACGCAAACTTAATTAAAGAATTACGCGAACTAACTGGTGCTGGTATGATGGATGTAAAAGAAGCATTGGTTGAAGCTGGTGATGATCGCGACAAAGCATTAGACCTTTTGCGAAAAAAAGGTATGGCAAAACTTGCTAAGAAAGCGGACCGTGTTGCAAAAGAAGGAATCGTTGAAAGCTATATTCATGCTGGTGGACGTATTGGCGCACTAGTAGAATTGAACTGTGAGACAGACTTCGTTGCTCGTACTGAAGATTTCCAAGCATTAGCAAAAGAACTTGCTTTGCACATTGCCGCATCAAACCCACTTTACGTTAGTCGTGAAGATGTTCCAGCTGAAGTTATTGAAAAGGAACGTGAAATATACAAAGAACAAACAGCAGACAAAACTGGCGACATGCTAGAAAAGATAATTGCTGGTAAACTAGAGAAGTACTATGAAGATTCATGTTTACTAGAACAGCCCTTTGTAAAAGATTCAACAAAGAAAATCTCTGACCTTATTGGTGAAAGCACAGCGAAGATGGGTGAAAATGTACAGGTACGTCGTTTTGCTCGCTTCATGTTAGGTAATTAAAGACACAAACTTTCCATGCCCTATAATCTTGTGGCCAATCTAATCTTAATTCTTTCTATTTTAGGAGTAATTATTTTAGTAGTGCGCAAGTTACCTCAGGCAGTTGGAGAAAAGAATAGGGAAGATGAACAAGATAGTTCGCAGGCTGTCGGCGAAGTCTTAGCTGAAGAAAAAGGCTTGCCGACGCGCGCTGTCCCTAAACTTAAAGCCAACTTAAAAGTGATTTCTCATAAAGTTTGGCAGTTCATGCTTGAAGCAAAAGGTTTAAAACATGCTCCAAAGGTTGCATATAACTTTAAAAGAATTTTAAAGAAAACTCACGAACCAGAGACTAAACGTCCCATTGCTCGTGGCGAAGATTACTATATAGATCTTATTAAGCGTCATCCTAAAGATTTAACTTACTATGATCAGTTAGGCCAGTTTTATTTAGAAGCTCGCAAGTATTCAGATGCAGGAAATGTTTATGATTATTTAACTAGTCATGAACCAACAAATAGTTCGTTCTTTGCAAGACTTGGATTAGCACACCTACATGATCAAGAATTTATGAAGTCTGCAGAGGCATATGAAGCTGCTGTTAAGTTAGATCCAAGTCATCCAAATCGGTTCTATAACTTAGCGCTAGCATACCAAGGCACAAAACAATGGAAAAAGGCAGTAGAGGCCCTAAATAGCGCACTAGAACTAGATTCTACTAACCAGAAGTACTTAGATTTAAGATTCGAAATGGAAAGTAAGGCAAAGACTATGGTTAGAGTAGAAAAGAATCCATAACTTTTACCCGCAAGGGTAATCTGCCGTTGTAGCTCAGTTGGTAGAGCATCTCCATGGTAAGGAGAAGGTCTGCGGTTCGATCCCGCACAACGGCTCCATTCAATATTTAAAACACCTCTTGCGAGGTGTTTTTTGTACAAAATAAAAACGCCTTTCAGCGTTTTTCTGGTGGGCCGAGCAGGATTCGAACCTGCGAAGGCATAAAGCCGGGAGATTTACAGTCTCCAGTGTTTGACCGCTCCACAATCGACCCAAATTGCTCATAAATAATAGCAAAAGATTCAGAATAAATCAAGATAAAAAAAGAAGCTTTGAACGAATGTTCTTGGCTTCTTATAGGAATTGGTCGGTATCTTAGAGAAAACGACCATTAAATTTTGCTCCTCCTTGGAGCTTCGCGAAACAGATCGCGCTTTGTAACGACCCTGTCTATGACAGGGAGGTTACAACTTAAGTATACCCTGAAATTATGGGTTGTCAACAGGTCACTGGACTTTTGTTGAGCAATATGATAGAATTTTAGAGTTATTTAGGAGACGTGCCGGCTTAGCTCATCCGGTAGAGCAACGGTTTTGTAAACCGTAGGTGGTCGGTTCGAGTCCGACAGCCGGCTCCAGAATACACCCTTAGGGGATATATCAGTAACTATTTAAATGATGTCACAAGATAAAAGAATTGATTTGGAATGCACAGTTTGTCATAACTTAAACTACCAAACAACAAAGAATAAGAAAAATACACAAGCTCGCTTAGAGATTAAAAAATATTGTAAGCATTGTCGTATTCAAACCGCGCATAAAGAAACGAAGTAGAATTAACCCCGCCTAGCGCGGGGTTTGCTATAATTAGACCATATGGTTTAATCCATACGAAATGCGGGCTTCGTATAATGGTAGTACAACGGATTCCAAACCCGTTAGCGTAGGTTCGATTCCTACAGCCCGTGCCACAAAATCACTCACTAAATTAGTGGGTGTTTTTGTTTAAAAGCAAAATTTTTGTAGTATAATGAACCTATGAATATAAACTACATCGCGGTACTAGTTGCCGCCGTTGCGCAATTTATTTTTGGCGCAATTTGGTATATGCCAATTTTTGGAAAATTGTGGGGTAAAATCCACGGTTACGACACTAAGAGTCAAGAAGAACAAAAAGAAATGATGAAGCAAATGTGGCCTTTGTTGCTCATTCAATTTATCATCACTTTGGTTACCTCTGTTGTTTTCGCCATACTTGTGAATGGGCTCCCAGCAGATTGGAATATTTATTTGTTAGCAGGACTATTTTGGTTGGGTTTCATAGTACCATCTCAAATTGCAGCTGTAATTTTTGGTGGCACAGATCCAAAATGGATTGTGCCAAAAATCTTAATCATGGCTTTCGGCGCATTTGGTTGTATGATGATCCTCTCTTTTGTTATCAAAGCCATATAAATTCTATTATCTTTCAACCTCAATATATACATGACATCAGAAAAATTTGCTACTGAGCAAAAATTAATTTCCAAAGTACTGGAACCAGAAGAAATAATTGAAATTCAACTTGTTCAAGAAGATGAAAATCATCTTGAAATTTTAGTGATTGTTACTCCAGATGAATACATTCAAGCTTACGTTCGACCTATGTCTAGAATTGGATATAAGTTTTATCCAGAAGACTCAACTCCTTTAAAGCTGTTTTTCCAAAAAGGGGATTCGTTTAAATATAACTTGAATTTAATTCAGGCAAATTAAGTAGTTAATGAACATTTTATGAAACACAATAATAAAAACAATGCAATTACTCGTTGGCTTAGTCATCGCCCCGTGTTGTATGCACTCATAACTGGAACAGGAATTATTTTATTTTGGCGAGGGATATGGCATACAGCAGACATGCTTGTAAATTATTATGCATCCACTACATCTGGAATAGGAATGAATTGGGAAGGAGTAATTTGGTGGGATGGACCTCTTTCTATTGTTCTTGGTGCGCTTATTTTGCTCATATGCGGAGCTTTCGTCTCTAGCTTTATTGGAAACGAAATTATCATTGCAGGGATTAAAGGTGAGAAGGTTTTAACTGAAAAAATTGAACTCGAACTTAAAGAGATTGAAGATTTAGAAAAACGTGAAAAATAAGATGAATCTTGCAGAGCTATATCAACAAGCAGTTAAACACAAGTCTGAGCATAAATGTAGCGCAGTACCATATGAACACGCCGAAAAATTAGTGCAAGCTATTGAGCAGTTTCAACCAACAAGCATATTGGAAATAGGAACGGGGATAGGGTACTCAGCGGCGGTAATGGCTCTTGCTTGTTTTGAACTAGGATTAAATTCAGAAATAGATACTCTTGAAAAAGATCGTGAACATGCACTTCTAGCAGAGGAATTCATAAAAAATAACCAAGCCGACCACTTGGTTAAAATTTTAAATGTCGTTTCAGAAGAGTTTCTCCCTAAACTCCAAAAGAATTATGATTTTATTTTTTTCGATGGGTTTCAAATTCACTATGAATTTTTACCACAGTACGAAAGACTTTTAAAAAAAGATGGGATTTTGTTTTTAGCAAATAAACATTTAAAGAGTAAAACAAGTGAGAGATTTTTTTATGATCTTGAACATGATGGAAAGTGGGAAATCCTTGAGCATTTTTCAGATACCACAATTGCTAAAAGAATCTAATTAAAGAATTCGATTTTAGAAAAGCTTAGTTAAGAAATATTTTGTTTGCCAGTTCCTTTTTCTAGAAGTTCAAGCATTACTTTTTCATCGTTTTCATCTATGTCTGCAATAGCTGCAAAAATTTTATTTGATTTTAAGTTACCTAGTTTATCTTTTTCTTTAGATTGCTTTAAATTAATTGGCTTACCAATTTTTTGAGCGTATACAAATGCGCAGGCGCGGTGACCACCTTCTATGTGAATAAGTTCACCGTTTGGTCTACGGAATAAAATTAAAGTTGTCGGCAAGGGAAACTGCTCTGCTATAAATGGAATGCGGTCATGACTTTTGCACCATTCAAAAAACTTTGGCAACTCAATTGCCTTTTTAAAAGTGGTGTGCAATTTGTTTTTGAAAAATAGTGACCATCCAGGGTATGGTCCTACGATAATATTAGCAATGACTTCTTCAGGATTTTTAATTTCTTCTAAATGCCATTGTTTGTTTTGCATTCCTAATCGAGTTGCTGTTGCACGACGCCATCCTGTGACTGAATTAAAACCACGTGCCTTCGCTACTGGTAAGTATTTTGGACCATCTACTTGATTCTGTTCGGCCTTCATCCAAATACTAAAAACTTGGTCAAACGTGAGTTTTTTTGATTCCATGCTTTAAATATAGCACAAATAGGGGGATAGCAGGGTTTTTCATTATAACCTTGACAAAAGTGGCAAAAAGTAGTATACTTGTGAGTTATGAAATATATAAATATTAAATTTAATTTCAAATCTGTTTTTACAGCAGTAGCAATATTGCTAACATTATTGAGCTTTTTTGCCAAGCCTGCTCCAGTAAAAGCTGGATTCTTAGACGACTTGCTAGGACTAAACAACAATAGTTACAGCTCATATAATCCTACTAATGCCCAAAATAACGGTGACATTAAGGTCTATAAACAAGTTCGTAATTTAACTAGCAATAGTTGGTCTCACTCAAGTATTTCAGTTCGTTCTGGAAGTCTGTTAGAAGTTGAAATTGAAGTTAAGAATACTTCAACAAAATACTCTGCGAATGTAGTCATCCATGACCAAATTTTTGGTAACATGATCTACGTAAAAGATTCATTAAGAGTAAACGGACAACCTTCTGCTGGCGGTTTAACTACTAACGGTTTGGTAATAAATATGCCAAACAAATCTAGAGTTATCATTACCTATCAAATATATGCTTGTGGAAGTTCTGGTAGTGCAATGCAAGCTAGCGCATATGCTCCAGGTGTTGGTGCAGGGAATGATGCCATTGTCGTTACAACAGATACATTGTACTCAAACCAATATGATAATACTTCTGTTTGTATTTCACAGCTTTCAGGTCAAGGAACTTCCAATTCTGGCAACTTTGACAGCTCTAGTTTAAACAGTTCAAAATCAAATCCGTTTGGAGAATGGACTGGGGTTAATAATGCTAATTTAGGTTTATCTTCACAATCAAATACAACAACTTCAGTTAATCAAAATTCGTTTGGTACTTGGACTGGAGTAGATAATTCAAATTCAGGTTTAGGTAATTTGAATCAATCAGGTTCAGTCTCTAATCCAAATCCATTTGGTACTTGGACTGGTGTTAATAACACAGACTCAGTTGCTCAATCTTCAAACTCTTCATCAAGTTCAAATAACTCTTTTGGGGATTGGACTGGAGTAGATAATTCAAATTCAACAACTTCAACTAATCCATTTGGAACTTGGGAAGGTGTAGACAGTTCGTACAACGCTTCTACAAACTCTGACTATGGAACAACAACTGTTGCTTATGGTCAATCTTCTAACTCACAAACTGGGACAACATATTACGTTGCTCCTACAACTGGTGTGAACACAACAGCTCCATATATTTTCGCAGGACTATTTACTGCTGGATTCCTAATGTTTAAGAAGCGCAAGCTGATCTTTAACTAAACAAGTCAAAACCAAATATTTCTGATAGAATACCTTTAACGAGGTATTCTTTTTTATGATTATAAAAACCGTTCAAATAGGCAATCCAATTATTCGAGCAAAGGCAAAGCCTGTTGCAATCAAAAAAATTTTTGCAAAAGCAACTCAAAAAATTGTAAAAGATTTAATAGATTCAATGGCTAGTACTAGCTTAATTGGTATGGCTGCTCCGCAAATTGGAGTGAGTCAAAGGGTTTTTATTACAAAACTTAAAAATACCACTGTTAGAAAAACGAAAAAAATCGATCCTTTAAGAGTATTCATAAACCCTAAGATTGTAGAAATTTCAAAAGCACAAAGTATGTTAATGGAGGGATGTGGTAGTTTGGTAAATGGGCAACTTTTTGGACCAGTTAAAAGACCAAAGAGTGTTACTGTACAA
Organism: uncultured Candidatus Saccharibacteria bacterium; assembly: GCA_964402965.1. Lineage (GTDB taxonomy): Bacteria > Patescibacteriota > Doudnabacteria > UBA920 > UBA920 > UBA920. Next base: position 146,100 of record CAYODY010000001.1, on the reverse strand, counting down.
GCATATGATGAAAAGGGCAAAAAGTTTATTTTAAAAGCCACTGGTCTGTTAGCTAAATGTATTCAGCATGAAATTGATCATTTGAATGGCATTGTCTGTTTAGATAAATTTATGAATACTCAAAAAGTTTCTGAAAAAACGGAGTATATAAAGAAGATAAATAAAAGATAATGTTAAACGATCAAAAATTAGAAGAAACAATATCAGAATACGCAGAACTTGCTAAAGACAAAAATATTGACGTTGCAATGTTAATGGCAAATGCTTTACAGCAGAACGAAGCAAATCGAATCAATGGTAAAACTAAGCGCTGGTTGTATCTAATCTCTGTTGGCGTACCACCTTTGGGTTTGTTTATAGGAGCGTACTATTTTCTAAGCGATAAAGAAGATGCGTGTTCAACGGCCATTGTTTGCATAGCTTTAACAGTTTTTTCTATCTTAATGACCTATTTGCTATTCAATACAATTTTAAGTGGCTCTGGGACAAATATTGACCAAATTAAACAGATTAAACCGGACGATATTTATCAACTTAGCCAATAGCTGGTATAATAATGTAAATTTGTTTCAACTAATATAATATTTTGACTATACCTAATCACATAGCAATAATACCAGACGGAAATAGAAGATGGGCGAAAGCTCGTCTTTTAAATCCATGGGATGGCCATACTGAAGGAGTAAAGAGATATTGGGAAAGTGCTGAATATATTCTTTCTCTCGGTGTTAAAAACTTAACCTTTTGGGCAGGATCTTACGACAACCTTCTAAAACGGAGTAAGATTGAAGTTAAATTTCTTATGAAGTTATTCGTAGAAGAAATTTCTAATCCTGAATTACTAAACAAGTTTTTAAAAAACAAAACTCGTTTGAGAGTAATCGGTGAATGGCAAGAATTTATTGAAGATAAATCTCTGATCGCGAGTGTAAAAAAACTAGAAAGCGCAACTGAGCATTTTAAAGAATATAGCCTAACAATTTTATTCGCATACGATGGCAAGCGAGAGATGCTTGCTACTGCTAATTCTTTAGTTAAATCGGGGAAGAAAGTAACAGACACAAATTTAAAAGCTTCTCTTTGGACTGGTGATTTACCGGATGTTGATTTAGTAATTCGCACGGGTGGAGAACCACATTGGTCTGCAGGATTTATGATGTGGTTAACTGCAAACAGTCAATTTTATTTCACAGATTTACTATGGCCAGATTTTAAAGAAAAGGAAATAAAAAAAGCGCTCGCAGAGTACGAGCGCCGAGAGAGAAGGTTGGGGAAATAATTATAGATTTACTTTAACCCCAATTCATTCTCACTCCCATAGTTTCGTAGAGAATTATTACTTTGTTTTCACTGATCACAACAAAAATTATCTTGATAGCCCTATTGTTTTCTGTGACTTTTGATAAAGCATTATCAATAGCTCCTTGAAGTTTGTCCGCGTCAATTTTTGCATCAAAAACTAGCGACTTAATCTCATCCATAGCATTCCTCCTTTTAGCCTATTCACAATAAAACAAAAACACACGAATTTGAAAGATATTCTTTCGTGTGTTTTTGTTTTATTCCAAGCAAACTCGTAAGCCGAATTCTGTTTCTAAATGATCATCTATCTAGTCTTGCCGTTACCGACAAGCTCGTGCTGTCTACCTAATTTGACATTGCACTCAAGTAAGAATTTAGCCGTTTCACCCAATATGTCGCCATATCGGTTCATCTAATTGCTTGCGCTATTAGATGCTCTTACATCTCTGCTAAAGCGTCACTGTTCGCATCTCGTAGGTTACCCTAGACGGGCGTTACCCGCTACTAGTGTTAATAGCTCTATAGAGGCCATCAACTTAAGTGTTCGGACTTTCCTCCCAGCTACTCAGCCGAGGCCTTGTAGAAGGGCGATCACTCGATTTGCTTGGAACTTAAAAAGAGTACCATAAAATAGCACTCTTGTCAATGTTTTTATGATTTTTTTTCAGTAGTTTAATAAGAATTACCACTCATCTGGTCTATTCTTACGCCAGTCAGACAAACCATCTTCCAGTGAATATTTATATTTGTAGCCTAATTTTCTAAGCACAGTTGGTTCAATGTCGTTGTATCTTAAGAGTTTACGAATTCGTGTTGGATTAATAGAAGATGGCTTTTTGAGTAGTTTATACCCAATATGAAAGAATTGAGACCCTAACAAAAGAAACCAAAGAGGTACGTTCAAAGGATTGCGTTTTACACCGCCAACTTTCGCAATAGTTTTAGCAAAGTCTTGAACAGATGGAGCTGGATCCATTGTAAAGTTGTATAGAACAGTTGGTTCGTTTTTCGAATCTTGATAGTCCATCATGAACAATATAGATTCACATAATTCTTTTACATAACCTCCAGCTTTACGAACACCTTGATTACTAGTGAAGAAAAAATACCTTCCCAAAATTGCTTTCACCATTCTGGAAACATTTCCTTTTTCATTAGGTCCAAAAATTACACCGGGTCTGACAATTAGAAGCTTATGGGCTAGGTTAGATTTTTGCCACGCAATATGAATTTTTTCTGCAGTGAGTTTAGAGACACCATACGGAGTGAGCGGCATAGTTAATGAATCTTCACGCATAGTTGCGCGTTCTTCTGTGGCACCATAGACAGCAATTGTGCTCGTGAAAATAATTCGATCACAGTTAATTTGTTTTGCCCATTCACAAACATTTTCTGCTCCAGGAATGTTTGTCGCAAAATATTCACTCTTTTCATGTCCAGGTTCACGATGAACTGCCGCTAAGTTTACAATTAGATCTGTTTGCTTTGGAAGACTCTCGCTAGTAATTTTTTCTCGAACATCTAAACGAACATAAGTAACTTTGCCTTCCGCAAATTTTCTGGTTAATGGTTTTGGCCATAAGTCAGGGCTAGCAGGTTCTATGTCCGCTATGTAGATATTATCTGCAAGTTCTTTTTCAATTAAGTGTGCAGCAAAGTGGCTCCCAATGAACCCATTACCACCAAACAAAACCACAGAGTTAAATTTAGATTGCATCAGATAAATAATTAAAATAAGTACAAAACATTAATATTTTATCAGATTTTCGGCAGTTTGGGAAGGTAAAAGTATTAGGAAATTGGCCTCAAAAGTGCTATACTGATAGGGAATATACTGTTATGAAACGTTCAGAACTCCTATTTAATCTTATTTCTATTCCAACTGATATTGTTATGCTAGCAGCTGCTGGCATAGTTTCTTTTTATTTAAGGCTAAATAATGAGAATTATTTGGGCCGCGTTCAGTACGATTTGCAATTCTCTGAATTTGCTCTAGTGCTTCTCAAAATAATCCCAATTTTAGTTATAGTTTTTGCTTTATTGGGGTTGTATAAACTCCGAGGAACTCGTCGTTTTATTCATGAGTTTAACCGTGTTTTGGTTGGGACGTCTTTAGGAATGGTTTTCGTTTTAGTTTCGTTCTTCTTTGACCAGACAATTTTTCCATCAAGATTCATTATTCTTTCTGCTTGGGCACTGGGAATTATTTTTGTTTTACTAGGAAGGTTCATTTTAAAACTTGCTCAAGAATACTTTTTTAAACGTGGTTATGGACTTCATAACTTAGTTGTTATTGACGGTTCCGGTAATGATGCCAGTTTAATTTCAAGATTTCTAAACAAGAAAAGTCACGGATACAAAATTGTAAAAGAAATTTCTAATAACGAAACTACAGTTGCTCAGCTTGAGGAACTTTACAAAACAATGAAGTTTGATGAGGTGATGCAGACTAATCCACACGCAACCAGCGACCAAAATTTGGAGATTCTGGAGTTCGTTCGAAGAAATGGTTTGCAATTTAGTTTTGTACCGAATCTTTTTGAAGTTCAACGCAATGTTATTGAATTAGACAATTTCCGAGGCGTCCCAGTTATTAAACTGAAAAATACACCACTAGAAGGTTGGGGAATGGTCATTAAAAGATTGTTCGATATTGTTTTAAGTATTTTGGGGATCATTATTTCATCACCTTTGTTCGTAGCTGTGTATTTAGCGATTCGTTTAACATCGAAAGGACCAGTTATTTACAAACAAATTCGCAGCGGTTACAAACAGGAATTTATGTTTCTCAAATTCCGTTCTATGTACGCACATTTAAGTACAGGTGAGAATTACGGAAAAGAAGAAGCGGAAGCAATGCTTGAAGAACTTCTTCAACATCAACAAGATGGCGATCGCAACGGACCATTGTACAAAATTAAAGATGATCCACGAGTTACACCTGTTGGCCGTTTCATTCGTAGAACAAAATTAGATGAACTTCCACAGTTCTTTAATGTCCTAAAAGGTGATATGAGTTTAATTGGCCCACGCCCACATCTTCCTGAACAAGTAGAGCAGTACCGCGCGCACTACGGACGAGTTTTCAGTATTAAACCAGGGATTTTTGGATTAACTCAAATTTCACAAATTGTTCGACCAAATTTACCTTTTGAAGAAGAAATTCGTTTAGACACATATTATATTGAAAACTGGAGCTTGGCTTGGGATATTAAAATTATAATCAAGTCTATTTACATGCTTTTGTTTGCAAAAAAATCTAACGACAATTATTAACATTTTTCATGAAAGTTATTTTAGCCCACGATTCGTATAGTCAGTATGGCGGTGCCGAGCGCGTTTTTGAAGGAATGCAAGAATTGTATCCAGATTCACCTATTTACACTATTGTTGTAGACAAGCGGTTACAAAACCATGTAGCAAACTGGAAAGTTTTTACTAGCCCTTTGCAAAAAGTTTACAATCTATATCCTTATTTACAACCACTATTTGGATTGATCCCATTCGTTTTAAAGTTTTTTAAGTTGCAACCAGCAGATCTGTTGCTTAGTTCAAGTTCCGCATACTTAAAAGGCCTTCGCAAAACGAAGGGTATGGTGCATATTAATTATTGCCACACACCGACAAGATTTATTTGGACAGACCATGTCTACGCGTTAAAAGAAGTCATGCCATTACTCCGACCATTCGCGTATATTTATTTATGGTGGTTAAAAAAATGGGACTATAAAGCTGCTCAGACTGTGGATCATTTCATTGCTTCTGGTAAAGAGGTTCAAGGTAGAATAAAAAAATACTATGATCGAGACAGTGAAATAATTCATCCGTTTATTAACGTGGATTACTGGAAACCGACTCGCGAAAAAGGAGATTATTTTTTAATTGCCGGTAGATTAACGCCGTATAAAGATTACGATAAAGTTATTTTGGCTTTCAATGAACTAGGTTGGCCATTACATGTCATTGGTACAGGTCGTTTTGAAAAATATTTAAGATCGATTGCAAAATCTAATATTACTTTTTTAGGAAAAGTAGATGATGAATCTTTGCGTTACCAATATAGCGGTGCTCGTGGATTTATATACCCTCAGTTAGAAGATTTTGGAATGATGCCACTTGAAGCTGCGTGTTGCGGAACAGCATCCTTAGGCTTGGCACAGGGAGGTTCATTAGAAACAATTATCCCTGGAAAAACAGGCGAGTTACTCGAAACCGTAGATACTGCAACTTTAATTGAAGCTTTAAAGAATTGGGATGAGTCTAAGTATGCACAAGATGCTCTAGTTGCACATGGTCAGAAATTCAGTAAGCAAGAATTTCAACGCAAGTTGCAAGAATTCATTAAACAAAAAATGAATGGATAATATTACTGTTGATTTAAGAAGTTTGCATACTCAAGAATTTAGTGGTGTGGAAAGTTACACTGTTCGTGTATTAGAACAGCTACTTTTGTCGGACCAAAATTTTGTGTACAAACTTTTTTACAACAGATTTTCAAAGAAAGAATTTAACTATTTCCATTTTATTAATGCTGAATTTTTGCAAACTCGAATCCCAAATAGGTTATTGAATCTTTCTATTAAATTTTTTAACTATCCTAAAATTGAAAAGTTAATAGGGGAACATCAGACTTTGTTTATGCCAAATTGGAATACTTTATCGGTTACTCCAGAAACAAAAGTCGTCTTAACTGTTCATGATTTATCCCCATTGTTAATGCCTGAGTTTTACAGTTGGAAAGATAGAGTCTGGCATTGGGTTATCAATTTAAACAAACTAGTAAAACGAGCAAACAAAATAATTGCAGTATCTGAATTTACAAAAGTCTCTTTAATTGAAAAACTTAAAATTCCCGCAAGTAAAATTACTGTTGCCCAACTTGGTGTTGATCATGAAAATTTCAGACCCAATTTAAGCGTAGACAAATTGCGTGATGTTCGAAATACCTATTCTTTACCAGGAGATTATATTCTATTTGTTGGAACGGTTGAGCCTCGTAAAAATCTTTCTCGAGTAATTGAGGCATTTGAACAAGTAAATGAACCTGTTTCGCTGGTAATTGCTGGTAAACTTGGTTGGAAGTATGCTGCTATCTTAAAACAGATCGAACAAAGTCCTAAGCGAAGATTCATTAAACTTCTTGGATATGTTCCCGAAACAGATAAACCTTATATAATTAAGTTAGCTAGAGCGTTCGTATGGCCAAGCCTGTACGAAGGATTTGGTTTACCTATTTTGGAAGCAATGGCAGTTGGAACTCCTGTGATTACTTCAAACGTTTCAAGTTTGCCTGAGGTAGCAGGTGATTCCGCTATATTAGTAAATCCTTTTAATGTTGGGGATATTGCAATAGGAATTCAAACTCTCCTAACAGATGATTCAGTTCGAGAACATTACATTAAAGCTGGTTTAGAACGAAGCAAAAAATTCACTTGGGAGAATTGTGCAGAAGAAGTTAGACAAGTTCTCTCAGAAACTAGAAAATAGAGATATGAAAATTGGATTTGATTTTAGAATGGGTGGGAGTATGAATGCTGGTATCGGTAGGTATAGTTTTGAGTTGCTCTCTGCAATGTTGGAAGAAAGTAAAATAAACAACCTTGGAGATACATTCGTAGTTTTTTACCATGAAAAAAATAACAATCCTGAAGATCTAAACAAACTTAAAGAACTTGGTGCGGAGTTAGTTCCAGTAAACATTAGACATTACTCATTCAAGGAGCAATGGACATTTCCAAAACTTTTGAATACCTACAACTTTGATCTAGTACATTTTCCAAATTTTAATGTTCCAATATTCTACAAGCGTCCATATGTTGTGACGATTCACGATATGGTTCATCATAAAATTAGCGGTCACAAGAAATCTCGAATTTGGAAGTTTTACGCATATCAATACATTATTCAAAAAGCAGCAGAGCGAGCTCGTACAATTTTTACAGTCACTGAATCTGCGAAAGATGAAATAGTAAAATATCTAGATAATATTAATCCCGAGAAAATCGTTGTCACATACGAAGCACCTACACCTTACGAATTTAACTCTGAAGAACTAGCAGTATCTGCGATTGCAAAAGTTAAGAAAAAGTTTTTACTCCAAAAGCCATATTTTATTTTCGTCGGAACTTTAGAACGGAAAAAAAATATCCCAATGCTAACTAAAGCGTTCGATCTGTTTTTACAAAAATACAAATACGATATGGATTTAGTTTTAGTAGGAAAGACAGATGAACACTATCCTGAAGTTAGAACCCAAGCACTGGATATAGCTAATAGAAATCACCTAGTCTTAACTGGTTTTGTGAGTGATAAAGATCAATCAGCACTATATCAAGGAGCTTATGCCTTTATTACAGCATCACTTCACGAAGGTTTTGGCTTACCAGGACTAGAAGCAATGTGCTACGGTTTACCTGTTCTGGCATCAAATACATCAGTATTTAATGAAGTGTACGACAATGGAGCCATTTACTTTGACCCATTAAATCTAGAAGATATAGCATTACATATGGACTTAGTAGTTAAAGATCAACAATTTCACGGCCAAATGCAAGAGAAAAGTTTGGCTAGAGCAATGCAATTTAATTGGAAGTTAACTGCTCGCGAAACTTTGAAAGCGTACCATTCAAATACAAATAATTTCTTACCAGAAGATGAAAACTAATAAATCTAAAAACGTATTCTTTGTTGGCGGTGAAACTGCAGGGCCAATTATGCCTCTTTTGGCTGTTGCCGAAACATGGCATGCGCAGGATTCAGATATCACACCAATTTTTTTGGATACTTCTAGATCTGTAGCAAGCCGAGTCGTCCCAGACAAAGGGTATAAATTTTTCAAAATTTCTGCAGGAAAATTTAGAAGATACTGGACAATTAAAAACTTTATATCTCCATTCCAAATTACTTATGGTTTCTTAAAGGCTCTGGCTTTACTAATAAAGTTTAAACCAATTATTGTTATTGGAGCTGGAGGATATGTTCAAGTTCCGGTAATTTTAGCAGCGTGGGTATTACGAATTCCTAGAGTTATTCATCAGCAAGATATTATTCCTACACTATCAAATAAGTTAATGGCGCCGTTTGTAAATAAAATTACAACAACTTTTGAAAAATCAATTAAAGATTTTAAACAAGGGTCAGGATTTTCAAAAGATTATGATCAATATTCTAAAGTAGTCTGGACAGGTAATCCTTGTTCATTTTATGGAAAAACTTTCCCTACTAAAGAAGAAGCCCAAAAGTTTTTCAAATTAGATCCAGATTGGCCAACAGTATTAATTGTTGGAGGTGGTAGTGGTGCAATGGGTTTGAACCAAGCAGTTGCTCATAATTTACCTGAACTGTTAAAGGTTGCTCAGGTGGTACACAGTAGTGGCGTTGGTCGTCGCATAAAACCACTTGCAGATAATCCAGCAATCCATGAAAGGTACCATCAGTATGAATTCATTAACCACATGCTAGAAGCATATCTTTCTGCAGATGTCGTCATTTCACGCTCTGGAATTGGAGCTATTACAGACTTGTCGACCTTGGGAAAAATAAGTATAATGGTCCCGATGCCAAATAGTCATCAAGAATGGAATGCTAAATACTTGTATGACAAAGAAGCGGCGTTAGTCATTGATCAAACAGATATAACACCAGAAACATTAGCAAAATCTGTAAGAAAAATTTTGTTTGACGTAGGTTTGCAAAAAAAGTTGCACACAAATATTCAAAAGATTATTCCAAAGAATTCTACAGAGAATTTTCTGGCAGTTTTAAAAACTTTACTTCATGAGTAGAACAAAACCATCAGTTGGATTTGCTTTTAGCGGCGCTTCATCGCGGTCAGTTTTTTATATTGGATTTTTAGAAGTCCTCTCTGAAAATAATTTCCCAGTTAATTTCATTTCTGCTATGTCTGGAAGTGCTGTTGTTGCCGCCAGCTATGCTAGCGGTACTTTACCAGAATTAAAAAAACTTGCTCTTGGTTTAAATAAAGAACTAGTTTTTAGTTTAATCGAAAGAAGCAAAGGACGAGGAGGTCTGTATAGTCTAGATAAAGTTGAATCACAAATTCGAGTTTTCACTCAAAATAAACGTTTTGAAGACGTCACTCCGAAACTTGGTTTTGTTGCAACAGACATAAAGAATGGGGAAGAAGTAGTATTGCAAATTGGCGATATTGCACATGCTGTTTGTGCTAGTTGTACATTGCCAGGTATTTTCGAACCTCTTGAGTGGGGTAGTCGCCAACTAGTAGATGGAGGGATTGTGAACATTGTTCCTGGAAATGTAGCACGTTCTGCAGGAATGGACTTAGTTATTGGTGTAGACATGCGAGCTACAAGACATATATTCAGTCAATGGCAAATTAGTTTAAAAAAAGTTGTAGATATAATTAAACATATTCTGTGGCCAAGCCCAATAGATAAACTTTGGCACAAGTTTTCTGAGTTGTTGGAATATCCTGATTTAGGAAAAGCAGACCATTCAGATAATCCTCGTTTGTATACTGTATTAGATAGATCTATGGATTTGGCAATTAAAGCACAGGCAAAACATTACGATTCAAAATTCGAGTGCGATTTACTTATTGTTCCCGACACATCCCATATGCCTTTTTGGAAAAGATATTTATTCACCCACTTCACAGACTTCAGTAAGACACAAAGTTACTACACATCTGGTAGAGAAACTGCTAAACAATATCTTCCTCAGCTATGGCAAATGTTAGCGGACGAAGAAAGAAAGATTTTAGAGCGAGAAGCGAAAGTAAAAACAATATTAACAAATTAGATTATGTTAGATTTAGAGAATGTAAAAAAGATATATTTCATTGGTATTGGAGGGGTAGGTATGTCTGCTGCGGCAGGAATTTCAGCGCAGATGGGTATTGAAGTTTCTGGATCGGACAGTAAAGAACTTTATGATCCCGCTAAGTCTGTACTAGAAAACAACGATATAGAATACTTTGCAGGTTTTGCAGAAGAGAATGTAGCAAATGCTCATGCGGATTTGTATATTGCCTCTGCCGGTGAAGGCACAACTAACCCAGAAATAGCTTGGCTTGAAAAACAAGAAATCGAGATCCATTCGTTTAGCGAACTCTTGGCAGCATTAGCGCAAGACAAACTCCGAGTTGTAGTTGCTGGTACTCATGGAAAATCTACTACAGCAGGAATGCTAGGAAAAACTTTGCAAACAATTGATGATAGCTCATTTATGACCGGAGCAGTTTTACAACATGACAACACTAATTTTCATGTTGGCGATGGCCACTATTTTGTATTTGAAGGAGATGAATACAAAGCGCTACACAATGACCCAACCCCTAAATTCCACCAATACAAAGCAGATATTTTGCTTTTAACAAACTTGGAGTTTGATCATCCAGATATATTTGACTCTCTGGAAGAAATGCAAAATGAGTTTAGAACATTAATTCATGACTTACCATCAGACGCTTTAGTCGCTTATAACGCAGACAGTATTGCTTTAACTCAGCTTATGTACGAGAGTAATGTTGGGCAAATTTCCTTTGCCTTAGATGCGCCTGCAGACTTTAGAGCTACAGACATAGTTTCAACTGAGGATGGAACAAGTTTTTCTGTGGTTTGGACAAAAGAAGGACGAGAGAATTTAACTGAGAATTACAACATAAATTTATCTGGCCATATAAATGTTTATAATGCTTTAGGGGTTATTGCCACTCTTCGCACACTTGGCTTTACTCAAGAACAGGTTCAAGATGGCATCTCAACTTACTATGGAGTGAAACGAAGATTCGAGTTCATAGGAGAAAAAGATGGCGTTAAAGTTTACGATGATTACGCACATCACCCTACAGCAATTTTAGAAACACTTCGAACAGCACGTTTAAAATTTCCGAATCAAAAAATTTGGGCTGTTTTTGAACCACACACTTTTTCTCGTACAATAGCTACATTGCCAGAATTAGCAAAAGCGTTTGAGCCTGCAGATGAAGTATTGTTGGCAGAAATATATCCTGCACGAGAAAGAGTGCAAGAGGGAAATATAACAGGTGCTCAAGTTGTAGATGAAATTTCTAAACACCACGAGAATGTCCGTCTTGTGAAAGATAAATCAGAAGCTTTAGATATATTAAAAGGTGAGTCAAAGTCTGGAGATGTAGTAATAGTAATGGCGGTAGGTAATTTTAACGTCCTAGCTCAAGATTTGGTTTCTTTATCTAGCTAGTCAAAAGCTAGTTAGCAAGTTAGTTTACAGGGATTACGTGCTATAATATAGGTACAAGGAGATTTAATTATGAACATTAACATCAAAGCTACAAACACAACCTTGACCGATGCGATTCGTCAAACTATTGAGAACAAAATCTCAACAATTGAAGGCTTTATGAAGCCTGAAGACAAAATTCGCGTTGAAATAGGGGAAGATACTCACCATAAATCAGGTTTGTTTAGCAGGGTTGAAGTGCATATAACTCCTAGAGGAGTTTACGCAGATGCTATGGGTAATGACTTTTACGAAGCAATTGACCTTGTACTCCCTAAAATTAAACAACAGTTAACTAAAGAAAAAGATAAGCAAATAAGTTTGCGTCGTAGAATAGGAAGATTCTTCAAACGAAATTAGATTAAAAACAATCCCGAGAAATCGGGGTTGTTCGTTTATAAACACATGCCTCAAACAGACGTCTGGGAAAAAGAATATCGCAACCCAAAACTGATTAGTAATTCTAATGAGCCCCAGTTAGATTTTAAACATTTTATTAAGTGGCTTCGTAAAACAGCAAAACTTGAACTCGAAGGGTTGAGGGTTTTGGATTTAGGATCTGGTACAGGAAAGAATTCAATTTTTTTAGCTGAACGTGGTTGCGAGGTCACTGGCATGGAAATTTCAGAAACAGCGATTGCACTAGCTGAAGGACGCGCAAATGAAGCTGGTGTAATGTGTACATTCTTAAGGCATAGTATAGGTGAAGATTTTCCGCTTAGAGATAGTGAATTCGATATTATTATTGATGTAGTCTCTTCAAACTCATTAACTGAAGCCGAGAGAACTGCGTATATAAAGGAAGTTAACAGAGTTTTAAAACCAGGTGGGTACATGTTTGTTAAAGCACTGTGTAAAGATGGAGACAAAAACGCTCAGAACTTACTAGAAAAGTTTCCAATGAACGAAAAAGATACTTACATCATGCCCGAAACTAGAATTGTAGAACGAGTTTTCACAAAAGAAGACATTCAAAATCTTTATTCTGACTTTAAAATTAAACACATAGAACGCAAATCTAGCCACACTCAATTCCAAGGAAAGTCATATAAACGAAATTTTTGGCTATTATATTTGTATAAATAGTGGTATAATACCTTGAAATACCGCCATTTTACGGCATTTTTTACTAATTTACTCATATTTTCATGTCTATATTTTCAAAACTATTTTCCAGTGACCCTTTAAAAATCTATTCAGGAGAAATTGCGACCATAAACAGCTATAAAGATGAAATCGCGAGCCTTACTGATGATCAAATTAAAGATGAAATAGCAAAATTTAAGAAAGAATTAAAGCCATTTTCTGAGAAAATGGATTCTTCAGCAGGATCTCAAAAGAAATCTGCAAAAGAAGCTATGTTCAAAAAATTAGCAGAAATTCGTCCTCGAGTTTTTGCTTTAACAAGAGAAGCGGGAAAACGTGCTATCGGACAATTCCATTATGATGTTCAGCTTGCAGGCGGATTAGTTTTGGCAGATGGAAACATCGCAGAAATGAAAACTGGTGAAGGTAAAACCTTAACCGCTACTTTACCAATCGTTTTATTTGCACTAGCAGGACGAGGCACACATTTGGTAACTGTGAACGACTACTTAGCTCGTTGGCAAGCAAGTTTAATGGGAAAAGTATACGACCAACTTGGATTAACAACTGCGAGTATTCAACATGAAGCATCTTTCATTTACGATCCAACTTTTCAACCTGTCCAAGAAGAAATTGAACAGATAGAAGGACAGATTCAAGGTCTTGTTTTGGACGTAAAGCATATGCGACCAATCTCTCGCCAAGAAGCGTACAGAGCAGACATAACTTACGGAACTAACAACGAATACGGTTTTGACTATTTGCGTGATAACATGGTGCAACGCACTTCTGAACTTCGCCAACGCGATTTGTTTTTCACAATTGTAGACGAAGTCGACAGTATATTAATTGATGAAGCTCGTACTCCGTTAATTATCTCTCAACCAGATACTGACCCAACAGACAAATACATACAATTTTCACAAATTGTAAATCAACTTCAAGAAGATGTTGACTATAATGTAGATGAAAAACACAAAGCTGCAACCTTAACTGACGATGGAATAAATAAAATTGAACAAATCTTAAAACTAGATAACATCTACGATACAAGTAAAGGTGTTACTACTTTGCATCATATTGAACAAGCTTTGCGAGCTAAAACTTTGTTCTTAAAAGATCGTGACTATGTAATTCGAGACAATGAAATTATCATTGTAGATGAATTCACTGGTCGTTTAATGTTTGGACGTCGTTACAGCGAAGGATTGCACCAAGCAATAGAAGCTAAAGAAAACGTTAAAATCCAACAAGAGAGTAAAACTTTAGCAACTATTACTTTCCAAAACTTATTCCGTTTGTACGATAGACTTTCTGGTATGACTGGTACAGGAAAAACAGAAGAAGAAGAGTTCTTTAAAATTTATCAACTAGAAGTTATCCAAATTCCGACGAACCAACCAATGATTAGAATTGATGAACCAGATTTGGTATACAAAAATGAAGAAGGTAAATTTGCTGCAATAGCCAAGGATGTAAAAGAACGAAATAAGCGCGGGCAACCTGTTTTAATTGGAACGGTCAGCATTGCAAAAAATGAATTATTAGCAGAATACCTTAAAAAAGAAGGTTTGCGTTTTGAACTGTTGAACGCTAAAAATCATGAACGTGAAGCACAAATTATTGCTCAAGCTGGGTCTTTTGGTGCTATAACTCTGGCTACAAACATCGCAGGACGTGGTGTGGACATCTTTTTGGGTGGAAATCCAATCAATAAAGAAGAAGCAGAAAAAGTTAGAGAAGCAGGAGGTCTTGCAGTAATCGGTACAGAAAGACACGAATCTCGACGTATAGACAACCAGCTTCGTGGACGTAGTGGACGTCAGGGTGACCCAGGGTCTAGTCAATTCTATGTATCTATGGGAGATGACCTAATGCGTCTTTTTGGTGGTGAAAGAATGCAAAGCATGATGGAAACTTTGCGTATCCCAGATGACCAGCCAGTAGAAGCACGTTTAGTTTCTCGTTCTATTGAATCTGCGCAAAAGAAAATTGAAGGATTAAACTTTGATACTCGTAAAAACGTTTTAGAATATGATGACGTTCTAAATCATCAACGTAAAGTAATTTACAAACGTCGTCGCAATTACTTAGCAGGACAAACAAATCCTGTACTTACAGAAGAAACTTTAGAAACAGATGAATCTCAAGAAAGTGAATTTGTAAACATCCGCGATGAAGTTTTAGAACTACTTAAAGAGGAAATTGAATACATAGTTCAATCTGCATTCAGTGCGCATACTGAAGAAAAAAGCGCACTAGAAGAAATTTTTAAAACTGTAAATACTATCTATCCTATTGCGAATTCTCAACAAGCTACAATAGAAGAAGCTATGGCAAATTCCAGCGATCGAGAATTTGTTTTAATAGATGAACTTTATGTTGGCGCTGTGAAAGTTATGGAATCCAAAGAACAAGAAATTGGCGCAGAGAACTATGAGCAAATTATGCGTTTCATAATCTTGCAATCCATAGATACACTTTGGATGGAACACTTAGACACAATGGACCATTTGCGAGATTCAGTTCGTTTACGTGGTTACGGTCAACGTGATCCTTTGGTTGAATACAAAAAAGAAGGATTTAATCTTTTCCAAAACTTACTTGATGATATAGACAAACAAGTTGTGTACTCAGTTTTGAAAGTTGGTGTGCATATTCATGAAGATGGACAACAACATGTTGAGCAAGGAAATATAATTCTCTCAGGAAGCAATGCTGGGTCAGCTGAACCTCAAGCTATTCAAGCCAAAGCAGTTGAAGCAGATCCTCGTGCAGTAGGAATTGGTCGCAATGATCTTTGTTATTGCGGAAGCGGAAAGAAATACAAAAAATGTGGGCTAATTAATTCACCAGACCATCAAAAATATTTGACTGGCAAAGAATTAGAATTTAGGGCATAAACAAGATGAAGCTTGGAATCTATAAACACTACAAAGGAAATGAATACAAAGTTTTGGGGGTGGCAAAACATTCCGAAACACTCGAAGAACTCGTGGTGTACCAGGCCATGTACGGAGAAATGGATTTGTGGGTGAGACCCATGAAAATGTTTACCGAAAATGTCGAGGTGGACGGCAAAACAACTTCTCGATTTGAACTTATCCGCGAAGAATAATAAAAAATGATAGACCCAGATAGACTACAAAAATTACTTTTAGATTATGCTGAAGAAGCTAAGCTGTTTTTTTATTCATATGGTTTAGCTAATTTAGTAGTCGACGTCCCAATTGATCATGTTGCAGTAAAAGCTTTAAACACAGAGGTTTACAAGCAATATTTAGACCTCTATAAACCTCTTTGCAAAAGACTTTCTGAAGAACAAGTTGGTCCTCGCTTCATTGCTATTGCAGAATTAAATGAACGTTTAGACGCAGGTAACTTTGGAGCAGTTTCAACCCTAGAAATAATGGAGCCGAAACCTGACGCGATTGCTACAACTCACGACCTAATAGATCATATTGAAATTTTAGTTGAAGATTTAGAAAACATTAAACAGGGCTTACAAAGTAAGGACGTTCTATTTAAAGAGCAAAAAAATGAAAATCATTCCGCTATTGTTATAGAAATAAACGAATGGGGTCAAGAGATAAAATTTTCCAACCGTTCACTTGCAAATATTGCAGAAAAACAATTAGCAAATGGAGTAGCAAAACTTGTTAGCTAAATTTTTTAGCTAGGCAAGTAAGTTTGAATTGATTAACAAAATGAGCAAGAAAACTGTACAATTAAATTCTGTTAAAGCAGAAATTTTGACTTGCAAAATTTGTCTTAAAGAAAAGCAAGGCTTACTCGTTCCTGGGGAGGGGAGTGCAAACTCAAAGATTGTGTTCATCGGTGAAGCCCCAGGTAAAGAAGAAATCAAAACTGGTCGTCCATTTGTTGGTAGAGCAGGAAAACTCCTTCGTGAACTCATTGCTAGTATTGGCTTAAAACCAGAAGATGTTTTTATCACCAGTGCCGTAAAATATTTACCAAAAAATTATACGACACCTAAAGAGAAAGATATTTCCCACGGCAAAATACATTTAGAAAAACAACTTGAAGTAATAAAACCAAAGATAGTTGTTGTCTTGGGCAATACTTCTGCCATTTCGTTATTCCAACAAAAAGTTTCTATTAGTGAAAAACATGGCACTACTTTAACTGAAACAGGGCGAACATACTTTCTAAGTTATCATCCAGCAGCGCCGTTGTATTCTCCGAAACTTCGCGAAACTATTTTCAAAGATTTTAAAAAACTTCAAAAATTAATTTTAAAACAATAATGCAGGCAAAGAACATAAACAAAGTAAGATTACCAAATTTCATTAAACCAAGTTTCTATCAACTTTCTATTCGTCCGGACATGGAGTCGTTTACTTTTTCTGGTTCTGAAATTGTGCATGTGGAAATAGGTAAGAGTGTTAAACAGATTTCTCTGCATTGTAAAACCATAGAAATTTTAGATGGATTTTGGCAATTTAGTAAAAATAAAAAAGCTACTAAAATAGAAATTGCAAAAATTTCCTATGACACTAAATCAGAAACTGTGACGTTAAAGTTTCAAAAAGAAATTCCAAAAGGTGCTGGTGAATTACACTTAAATTTCCGAGGCATAATTACAGAAGACTTATCTGGTTTTTATAGAAGTAAGTATTCTCACAAAGGTAAAGTTCAACATATAATTACAACCCAATTTGAACCTACAGATGCACGCAAAGCTTTTCCTTGTTTTGATGAACCTTCGCATAAAGCTGTTTTCGAGCTGACTTTAGAGGTTCCAAATCATCTAACTGCTATTTCTAATACAGTTGAGTCTTCTGTCCAAACAATTAGCCCAACGCCAGAAGGAGTAGATCACAACAGTAACTACAAAGTTGTGAAATTCGCTCCAACTCCAAAAATGTCTACCTACTTACTTGCATACATGGTTGGAGAATTTGAAAGTGTAGAATCAAAGACTAAAAACGGTGTGACTATTAGAGTTTTTACAACTCCAGGTAAGTCTAAACAAACAAAATTTGCGTTAGAAGTAGCTAAGAAAAGTTTGGATTTTCTTGAAGAATATTTCGCTATCCCATACCCATTACCTGTATTAGATTTAATAGCAATCCCAGACTTCGCTGCTGGTGCAATGGAAAATTGGGGAGCTGTAACATTTCGCGAGTCTGCGTTATTAGTTGAAGAAATGCACACTCCGTTTTCCAATAAACAACAAGTAGCAGAAACAATTGCCCATGAACTAGTGCATCAATGGTTTGGCAACTTAGTTACTATGGAGTGGTGGACACATCTTTGGTTGAATGAAAGTTTTGCTTCTTTCATGTCGTATATTGTTTTAGATAGCATTTTTCCAGAGTGGAAAATTTGGACAAGGTTTGTACTTCACGACCATAATACAGCTTTAGAGTTAGATAGCCTTAGGAGTACACATCCTATTGAAGTTGAAGTTCATCATCCTAGTGAGATTGATGAAATTTTTGATGCTATTAGCTACGACAAAGGTGCAAGCGTTTTAAGAATGTTGCAAAACTACATAGGTCCAGAGAATTTTAGAGATGGATTACGCCATTACTTAAAGAGCCAATCTTACAAAAATACGTCGTCAATACATCTTTGGGAATCTTTTGAAAAAATCTCAGGGAAACCAATTAGAAAGTTTATGAAGAATTGGACTGAAAAAGAAGGGTATCCATTTTTGGCTATTGTTGAAAATACTTCTAAAACCTCGAATTCAAAAATTGATGTAATACAAGAAAGATTCACATTAGAAAAAACCAAAGATAATACTACTTGGCAAATACCATTTCAAAATGAATCGTTAACTAATAACTTACTAACCAAAGAAAAATCAGTCGTAACAATTCCAAATGACTTACCATACTTTAAAGCCAATGTGAGTGAAACTGGATTTTACCGGACTCTGTATAGCCCAAGTCTATTAGCTAAATTGTACGAGCCAATTAGAACTCAAGAATTAAGCACTGTCGATCGTTTCGGTGTAATCCGTGACCTAATGGCTATGGTAAAATCAGGGAAAGTTGCTACATCCGCATATTTAGAATTTATCAAAGCGTACCAAGATGAAGATAGCTATATTATTTGGACTGAAATATTGTCTGGCATGTCTGAAATCTATAATCTCTATGCAACCGATTCAAAACTGAAAGAGCAGTTGTCGAATTACTATTTGGCATTTCTAAAACCGATGGCAAATAGAGTAGGCTGGGAAGTAAAACCGAAAGAAACACAAATGGAAACACAATTGCGTTCAATCATTCTGTTTCATTACGGTTCATATGGAAATAAAAATACTATTAAAAAATCCCTACAGCTATTTAAATCCAGGAACAAAAAAACAATTCACCCCGACTTAAAAAACACAGTATATTTACTAACTGCAAAAAATGGTCACCAGAGTATATCTAAAGAGTTAAGGCAAATGTACACATCTTCACATATGCAAGAAGAACAACGTAGAATAGGAAGAGCTATGGTAACTTTCGAAAAGGAAGAAATATTCTTAAAAAATTTGGATTTTATTCTGTCTAAAAATGTTCGTAAACAAGATGCTCCAATTTTAATGTTCTCAGCTCTAAGCAATTCGCAAAACAAGGAAGTTGCATGGAAATGGCTAAGGAGAAATTGGAAAACTATCCATGAAATTTACAGAGAGGAACGATTAATAGTTTGGGTGGTTGAGGCACTCTCTAGTTTTTCCGATATAAAAACCAGAAAAGAAATTGAAGCGTTCTTTAAAAAGAATCCTGTTCCTGTGGCAAATAGGGCAATTAAGCAGGTGCTTGAACAAATAGCCATAAAATCTAAATGGAAAGAAACTGATAAAAAGGATGTTAAGAATTTCCTGAAATCAATTGCAAAATCGGCATAACCTAGCTATAATACTGTAGAAATTAAATAATTTACCGCATGAAACCAATATTGACGAAAGTACTAATGCTTGCAGGAATTGGACTTATTGCCCTAGCCGCAGCATGGATTGTTTGGCCAAATGGAAGCCGAATAGATCTAAACAAGTTAAAAATCAACTACAAAAAAGAGTTTTCAACTCATTTGGGGTTAGATTTGCAAGGTGGTTCACACTTAGTGTACAAAGCAAACTTTAAAGATGTTGCACAAGGTGACCAAAAAGATGCACTAAACTCAGTCCGCGACACAATTGAACGCCGCGTAAACAGTTTTGGTGTATCTGAACCATTAGTACAAATTCAAGGAAATGACCAAATCGTGGTTGAACTTCCAGGAATTTCAGATGTAAATAAAGCAATTGAACTAATTGGACAAACTCCGTTACTTGAATTCAAAACTCAAGGCGATCCTTCTAAAGCACAAAACGCTACGATTGGACCAGATGGAAAAGTTGTAGTAGATCCAAATGGAGTTTGGGAACAAACTGGTTTAACAGGTAAACAACTTAAGAAAGCTAGCGCAGACGTGCAACAAACAACAAGTTCTCTAAGCGGACAGTTTGTAATTCGTCTATTCTTTGATGAAGAAGGTACAAAACTCTTTGGAGATATCACCTCTGCAAACATTGGCAAACAGGTAGCTATCTTTTTGGACAACAAAATAATTAGTGCTCCAACTGTTCAAAGTGCAATTACAAATGGAGAAGCGGTTATTACAGGTAACTTTACATCAGACACTGCTAAAGAATTAGCTACAAGATTGAATTCAGGAGCACTTCCAGTACCTATTGAACTTGTATCTCAACAAAATGTTGGGGCATCTTTAGGTAAAGAATCTATCGATAAATCTATCATTGCTGGTTTAATTGGATTATTGTTAATTGCAATATTTATGATTGCAAACTACCGTTTTCCAGGATTGTTAGCAATATTTGCCTTGATCATTTACGTACTTATGTCCGTCGCTATATTTAAGGTTGGAATTTCAATCACAGCCGTAATACTAGTTGGTGTATTTTTCTTACTGGGACTCACAGTCAGCCGATGGTTTGGATTACTTGCACTACTCAGTTATTTCCTATTAATGTTATTCAATGGTGTTTCTCCTGTAACAATTACACTTGCTGGTATTGCTGGATTCATTCTATCTATTGGTATGGCTGTAGACGCTAATATCCTTATCTTCGAACGTCTAAAAGAAGAAATGCACGCTGGAAAAGACATTAATAAAGCTATTGATGATGGATTTGCTCGAGCTTGGCTTTCAATTCGTGACTCAAACGTCTCAAGCTTAATTACAACTCTGATTCTTTACATGTTCGGTACTCCATCTATTAAAGGATTCGCAGTTACTTTGGCGATTGGTATTATCATTTCCATGTTCACCGCCATTACTATTACTCGCACATTATTAAAATTATTTGTCACTGCTAAAGTTTTGTCTCACCCTTGGTTATTCGGGGTTAGCATGAGAAAGGAAATAGAGAAATAAAATGAAAATACTTAATTACTACAAATATCTCTTTGCGCTTTCAGGAATCATTCTTATTTTCGGAGTTCTTTCTTTAGCTATCTTTGGTCTAAGATTTGGAATTGATTTCAAAGGCGGGATTGTAACTGAAATAGAATTCCAACAAGACTTCAATCAAAATGATGTTAAGACAGTTATTTCTGAAGAAGGAATAAAAAACTTTCAACTACAAAGCACAGGAACTCGTGGTCTAATTATCCGCACAGAAAACCTAAACAAAGCGGATTATGATAAAGTTACCACTAACATTCGTGCTAAAGTAGGGGATTTCACTGAAAAAAAGTTTGACTCTATTGGCCCTGTAATAGGACAAGAGCTTAAGCAAAAGGCGATTTACCAGTTAATCTTAGTTTCAATTGGTATCATTTTGTACATTGCATACGCTTTCCGTAAAGTAGCAAGACCACTTACACCGTTACAGTTCGGAGTTGCTGCGATCATTGCTTTAATTCACGACTTACTAATCGTAATTGGTATATTCTCACTCCTTGGTCATTTCTACGGAATAGAAATTGATAGCTTATTCGTAACAGCCATGTTAACAGTTCTTGGTTTCTCAGTTCACGACACAATTATTGTATTTGACCGTATTAGAGAAAATTTGAAAGTATACGCTGGACAACCTTTAGATTTTATTGTTAATCATAGTATTTCACAAACTTTAGTTCGTTCATTAAATACTAGTTTAACAGTATTATTTGTACTTCTTGCAATGCTACTGTTCGGTGGTGAAACTATTCGATACTTTGTATTAGCTTTGTTCATAGGTATTGCAGCTGGAACTTACTCTTCAATCTTCGTTGCATCTCCAATTTTGGTTCTATGGCAAAACTGGTCAAATCGTAAACGCAAATAATCAATTTAGTAATTTTCAAGCATAAAAAATGCCACCTCAACTTACCCAGAGGTAGCATTTTTTTATTATCCCACATAGTTTGACATGGTTCAAAATCTATGTTATAATCGGTTTATTATGGGTATTTTAGACACAATCATCGACTCCCATCAAAAGGAATCTTTGCAACAATTTGAGCTAAACCTTATTATCGGTAAGATTTTAGACCCCCTAAAAGATCGTGAAAAAACGATTCTTTCTAAGCGTTATGGTCTTTCCGGTGAAGAAATGCAAACACTAAAAACAGTTGGTGAAGAGCAAGGTTTAACACGAGAACGTGTTCGTCAGATTGAAAAAGATCTTTTGAAGAACTTAAAACGTGGTGTCCAACAATTGGATTCTTTTTTGGCTGCGCGTGATTTATTGCTTACTACTATCTCAGAGCACGGCGGAATCATGGCCGAATCTACTTTAATGGGTCACTTAGGTGCAAACTCAGATGAAGATGTAAATGCACTAAAATTCCTGCTTACTTTAATGGCTGAACTTGAAGAACATGGTGCAGATGAACACATGAAGCAATCTTGGTCACATCTTGGTTTTGATAAAGAATTTTTAACAGAATTCATTACAACTACTAAATCCTTACTTGAAAATCACGGTAAACCATTGCAACCAGATGAATTTATTGAAAAATTCATGGAATCTGAGTTCTTTAAGAAGTACCAAGAAAAACTTCCTGAACGCGTTATTTTAAATTATTTGCAAACTGCAACTGGAATTCACAAAAATCCATTTGGCGAATTTGGATTACAGCATTGGAATGAAATTCGTCCTAAAGATGTGGGAGATAAAGCTTACTTGGTGATGAAGCATCATGGTAAACCAGAACATTACTCAAAAATCACAGAACTCATTAACCAAAACGGTTTAGATAAGAGAACAGCATACAAAGAAACAGTTCATAATAAACTTATTAAAGATAAACGTTTTGTATTGGTTGGACGCGGAATTTATGCACTTTCCGAATGGGGTTACAAACCAGGAGTTGTGTCTGACATCATAGTAAACGTCTTAAAAGATGCTGGCAAACCTCTTACTCGAGAAGAAATTATAGAGAAAGTTTTGGAACGTCGCATGGTAAAAACCAATACTATCTTGGTAGGATTATCTAACAAGAAATTAGTTAAAAAAGTTGGTAAGAATCTATACGAAGCAATCTAAAATCTAATTTAAATTCTTAATTCCGCGTTAGACTAGAAATTAAAACAAAAAGAAAATTTCATGGACTCAGTAATTCAAATTCTAAATATTGTATGGTGGATAATAGCTCATGGTGGATGGGCTGTTTTTGTTGTTCTAGCCATTGTCATACTGTACAAGTTGTACATGAACGAAATCCAAGAAAACTACAAACAAACTATAGAATGGGTCTTTTTGGAAATCAAAGCGCCGAAGGAAAACTTAACTAGCTATGCCAACGCAGAACAAATTTTCCACCAATTGCACATGCTTTTTGACAATTGGAGTCCTCAAGAAAAATACCTTGAAGGAAGAGTTATGTTTTGGCTATCGTTGGAAATTGTCAGCTTAGGAGGTACGATTTCTTTTGTACTGAGAGTTCCTAAAAAACAGAGACAGCTTGTTGAAGCGTCTTTCTATGCAAACTATCCTCACATAGAAATTAACGAAATTGAAGACTATTTAGCACATTTTGATTATGACCCAGACGATAACAAGTACGATTTATTCGGTTCAGAATTTACATTAACCGCTCCGCAAAGTATTCCAATCCGCACTTACAAAGAATTCATTAGTTTAAAAGGTCCAGATGCCAGCGAGAAAGTTTTGGATCCGCTAATTCCTTTATTAGAAGTGTTTACTCGTTTGGACCAAAATGAGTTTTATGCACTACAAATTATTATTCGTCCAGTTGCAGACGGAGCGCTTAATAGTGAAGGAAAAGAACTTGTTGAAAAACTATCTGCAGAAAAAGACTTCCAACAGTTGGATGACATCACCAAACTTCAAATCACAGGCATTAAAACTAAAATAGGGAAACCTTGCTTTGATACAAAGATCAGAGTACTTCACATGGGTAGCAAAGACGTCTTTAATTCAGACGCAAAAAAGATGTTACTTAGCCCTATGAAGATATTCAGCTCAACTAATTTAAATGGTTTTAGGCCTACTTTTTCGCCTAAACTACAATATAGAATTTCTGCATCTTTAGAAGCGCCATATATTAACTATTGGGTGAGACAAAGAAAAATAGATATTTTTAAAGCTTTCAAAGCTAGGACTATGTGGATTGGTGATCCATCGTTTATACTTAACTCAGAAGAACTAGCAACACTATTCCATTTCCCTGTTACTTCAGACATAGTCAATCCTTCAGTTGAATCTGTAGAAGCTAAGAAAATTCAACCGCCATCGAATTTGCCAATTTAATTAAAAACCAGTCATGATAGAACACGAAAACAGAATTAACTACTTTGCAAAAACAAGCTTCCGTAATAGGCAAGTTCCTTTTGGTATTAAAACAGATGACCGTCGTCGTCATATGTACCTAATTGGAAAAACCGGTATGGGAAAAACAACCATGATGGAAAACATGGCAATTCAAGATATTCGAAATGGCCAAGGTGTTTGTTTTATTGATCCACATGGTGACTCAATTCGTAAAATTTTAGATTTTGTTCCAAATGAACGAATTAATGATGTAGTATATTTCAATCCTGCTGACTTAGATCATCCAATCGCTTTTAATATCTTAGAAGCCGTAGATACCAAATACAAACATTTGGTTGCTTCTGGTTTAATGGGTGTTTTCACTAAAATTTGGGCGAGCATGTGGTCTAGTCGTATGGAATACATCTTAAACAATACAATTCTTGCTTTACTAGACAGTCCAGGAAATACCATGCTAGGTATTGTCCGTATGTACGTAGATAAAAAATATAGAAAGAAAATTGTTGATGCTGTTAAAGACCCTATGGTGAAAGCTTTCTGGATGGAAGAATTTGCAAACTATGCGGAAAAATACCGAACAGAAGCTGTTGCGCCTATCCAAAATAAAGTTGGGCAATTTTTGTCATCAGCAGTTATTCGTAACATTGTAGGACAACCAAAATCTACTATAGATTTAAGAGAAATTATGGATGGACAAAAAATCCTACTGCTAGATTTGTCAAAAGGTAAAGTCGGAG
Source organism: uncultured Candidatus Saccharibacteria bacterium (assembly GCA_964402965.1). GTDB lineage: Bacteria > Patescibacteriota > Doudnabacteria > UBA920 > UBA920 > UBA920. Next base: position 120,984 of record CAYODY010000001.1, on the reverse strand, counting down.
AAGATAACTCTGCATTACTTGGTGCAATGATTATTACTAAACTTCAACTTGCTGCTTTGTCTCGAGTAGATATACCAGAAAAAGAACGTAAAGACTTTTATTTATACGTAGATGAGTTCCAAAACTTTGTAACTGATTCCTTTGCTACTATTCTTAGTGAAGCCAGAAAATATCGTTTAAACCTAACGATGGGCCACCAATACATTGGCCAATTAGTCCCAGAAGGAAATACAAAAATGCGTGATGCGGTTTTTGGTAACGTTGGAACAATGGTTGTGTTTCGTGTAGGTGCTGCAGATGCTGAATACTTAGAAACAGAGTTTGAACCATCTTTTACTCCAAACGATATTGTAAACATTCCAAAATACAATGTGATTTTAAAGTTAATGATTAACGGTGTGGCTAGTGATCCATTCACAGCAACAAGTATTCAAGTTGATGAATCATGGTTTACTGGCAATGCAGAGAAGGTTATCAAAGTTTCTCGTGAGCGCTATGCTAATCCGATGGCAGAAGTAGAAGACAAGATTAACCGTTGGATGGGTGCAGAATTCCACGAAGCAGCGGCAGAAAGTGCTAGTGGTAGTGAAAAAGCTCAAGCTGCTGAACGAAATGAAGTTTCGCAAAAAGAGAAAAAAACAGAAATAATAACCGAGAAATTATTAAACGAAACAACTGCAAATTCGAATCATAACGAATCATCTCAAGCTTCTGAACCACAAACTCCTGCTATAAAAATATCTGCAGATTTTAAAGACAGGATGCAACAAGTTCGTACTCAGAAAACTGATTCAAAACCAGTACAAAAATTTGAACAAAACCATGAACCAAAACCTGCTCAGAGAGCAGATAAAAAGCAAGATTTCAAACCCTTTAATAAAAACGGTGCAAATAATAGGAATGTAAATAATTCAAACAAACCCCAAAAAACAAACCAGCATAAAATTTGGGAGTCTGCAGCGAGTCTACAAACTGAGAAGTCACAACAAATTACCAAAAAGATTGAAGAAGCTTTTAATTCAAACCACGCTACAAATGATGTGTCTGAAGTAGTTAAACAAAGTCCAATTACAGAAAACGCCCAGACAAATCAAACAAGTCAGACAAATTCAAATTCTAGTTCAGTTGTAGTTCAGCCAGGCGAAACTCATCAACTATAGTTTATTTAAAAAAGCACCTTGCTTCACGCAAAGTGCTTTTAGTTTTATGATCAATCTGTATTGAGAAGTATTTTAGATATGTTTTGCCATTTCTGCTTCTATCATATTCTTTGGTGCTGCACCAACAAGCTCTCCAACAATTTCTCCACCCTTGAAGAACTTCATAGTTGGAATACTCATTACGTTGTAACGGCTAGTAAGGTCAGGATTATCGTCAACATTTAGTTTAGCGATTTTCATCTTTCCTTCATATTCAACAGAAAGTTCTGATAGAATTGGTCCAACAATCTTACAAGGACCGCACCATTCTGCCCAAAAATCAACTAAAACAGGGATATCGGACTTTAGTACTTCCTGTTCAAAATTATCTTGAGAAACTTTAATTTCCTTCATATATATATTTTGTCTTTACTTATACTTGCCAAGTAATATTAACCGAGTTAAGGGTAGATTGTCAATCAAATTTAGATTATAATGATAGTGTAAATACACAGTTAAATGCGCAAAAAAGTAAGGAAAATATCGAAGAATTTAATGTTTGGAGTAATTGCTATTCTGGTTACTGGAATGGTTATTTTTGTATTTTCGAATCCTACACTAGCTCCAGAAATGACCCAGCCAGATATTCCGAAAATCAGCCCTTCAACGAATACACAATCAGGAAAAACATTTGATGATTCAGAAAGCAAAGATATTATAGGTGAAGGAGTTAAAGCAGAAAGCTATTTAGTAATAGATAAAAATACAGGAGAAGTGATTGCTTCTAGAAATCCAAAAACTCCTTTAGCAATTGCAAGCATAACCAAATTAATGACTGCTTATGTGGTTCAAAAATATGGTAACCTGAATGACATTTGGGCAGTTACATCTTCAGGCACGTTAAATATTAACCCTGTTTTAGGTTTAAAGGTTGGGGATAGGGTCAAAATTGAAGATTTAATCAATTCAATTTTAATTGGGTCTGCGAATGACGCAGCTGCAACCCTAGGTGTGTACATTACTTCTCTAAAAAAAGTGCCAATGGAAGAATTGATGAACTCAGAGGCAAAAAGACTTGGCATGACCTCAACACACTATGAAAATCCAATTGGATTCGATAGTGAACAAAATTATTCTTCAGCAAGTGATTTGCTGTTACTAATTAATGAAACAGAGAAATTGCCAATTTTTACTAAAGTAGATAGAAAACTTCAGTATTCTTTTGTTAGTGAAAATGGACAGAGCTACTCGGTTAAAGCCACTAACAAATTATTAGCAGGTGATCCTGAGATACATGCAATAAAGACAGGGTATACAGATGAAGCAAAGGGTGCAATGATTACATCTGTAGTCCACGAACAACAGAATTTGATAATTATTGTCTTAGGTAGTTCAAATAGAGAGAACGATACAAAGCTTTTGAAAACCCGAGCGTTAAAAACTCTCTCTGAACCTAATAATTAATGAATTTGTGGTATAATAAAGTTATGCCAACAGATGATTTAATTAAAATATTTAGCTTAAGTTCGATAGCCTTTTTAGTAGCAATTGTGTTGACTCCTCTTCTTACACAATTGCTTTATCATTTCAAATTAGGTAAGCCTATCCGTTCGGATGGTACAACACCTTTGTATACTGCAATGCACGCAAAAAAAGCAGGTACTCCAACAATGGGTGGGATTTTAGTTTGGGGAACAACAGTAATAGTTATGTTAGTTTTTTGGACATTGGACAGAGTTTTGGATATTTCTCAATTCCATATTTTAAACTTTCTAACTAGAAAAGAAACTCTTTTGCCACTTGGTGCCATGCTAGGCGCTGCATTAGTTGGTTTTGCTGATGATCTTTTAGACATTAAAGGCATGGGTCACAAAGGGCGTGGACTACGTTTCAGATTCAAAGTATTTCTGTATGCCATAGTAGCAAGTATTGGTGCGTGGTGGTTCTTTGTAAAGTTAGGTTTCGACTCTATGCACATCCCTTTCTACGGCGATGTTTACTTGGGTCTATTTTTCATTCCATTTTTCATAGCTGTTGTTGTAGGAACAAGTTTCTCAGTAAACCAAACAGATGGACTAGATGGTCTTGCTGGGGGAACGTTGTCTATAGCATTTTTCTGTTTCGCTATTATCGCATTCATGGAAGGACGCACAGATTTAGCAGCCTTATTAGGCGTAATATGTGGTGCACTCTTGGCGTTTCTATGGTTTAACGTTCATCCTGCTAGATTTTTTATGGGAGACACAGGTTCAATGGGCTTAGGAGTGCTCTTAGCAATAGTTGCTTTTCTGACCAATACTGTTTTTATTCTGCCTATCATCGGTATTATATTTGTGATTGAAGCATTAAGTTTTTTCCTTCAAATTATTTGGAGAAAACTGTTTAAAAGAAAACTGTTTCTCTCCGCTCCTATTCATCATCATTTAGAAGCATCAGGTTGGCCAGAATCTAAAGTAACGATGCGTTTTTGGATCCTTTCTGTTGTTGCAGGAATTATTGGTGTAATAATATTTTTTATAGACAGATAAATGTACTCACTGCTAATTAAAAAAGCTTTAGTTATAGATGGTACTGGCGGCCAAGCAATTCACGCCGATGTTGCGGTTGAAGGAGACCGCATTGTTAATATTGCTCCAGAAATAAATACTCCTGCAAAGGAAGTTGTGCAAGCTAATGGACAAGTTTTAGCTCCAGGGTTCATAGACATTCAAAATCACAGCGATAGTCATTGGAGATTGTTCGATGGTCCAGGTTTAGAAAGCATTCTAACTCAGGGCTATACAACAGTTATGGTTGGTAACTCTGGTGCTAGTTTAGCGCCTTTGGTTTCCTCACAAGCTTTACTCAGCTTACAAAAATGGCACGCTATGGAAGGCTCAAACATAAACTGGCGTAGTTTTGCGGAATTCACAGATAGCATGTCTAAACTTAAATTTGGTACAAACGTTGCGAGTCTAGTCGGTTACTCAACTTTACGTAGAGGTTTAATTGGAGATAGGCAAAGTGCTGTCTCTGTTGAAGAATTAAATACTCTAAAACGACTTGCTGAGGATGCTTTAAACGAGGGCGCTTTTGGTATCTCCACAGGATTTGCTTATGCACACGAAGCGAATATTTCTGAAGTCGAACTCTTCGAGCTAGCAAAGATAGTTGCTAAACACAATGCATACATTGCAGTTCATCTTAGAAATGAAGCTGAAGGAATTATTGAAAGCGTTAGAGAAGTAATAGCTAGTGCAGAACAAGCAGGAGCAAACATTAAAATCTCGCATTTAAAAATTCGTCACAAGAAAAACTGGCCATTAGTCACAGATGTTCTTACGGAATTAGAAGCGGCGTGGCATCGTGGTGCAAATATTCACTTTGACCTATACCCATACACTTCAACATGGCAACCGCTATATACCTACTTACCATCTTGGGCAACAATGGGTGGGCGCGAAACCCTATTAGAATTACTGAAAAATCCATCGCAGAGAATTAAAATTTTAACTGCCTTAAACACTTCGGATAGTAATATTCCTGAGCTACTGATAGCTTCTACATCTTCTAAACTAATGGCAACGGGGAAACCTCTTTCAAGCATAGCGGCAAGCTTTGGCACAACTAGCGAAGAAGCTCTTTTGCATTTAATTGAAAATGGCGGTAGCGAAATTTTGGTTTTCGACAACAGTCTAAGCAAAGAAGTTGTAGATAGTATGATTCATCATTCTCTTGCATTTGTCGGAACAAATGGAAGTGGTTATGCGATTGAATCTAGTAAAAATGCAACCAAAAAGTTGGTGCACCCAAGATGTTTTGGCACTGCGCCAAAGTTCCTTCATGATGTTGAAGAAAGTCGAGCAATATCACTTCCAGAAGCTATTCGCAAATTAACTTCTGGTCCTGCTAAAAAAGTTGGATTACGCGACAGAGGAGTGATTGCTATAGATGCTAAAGCAGATCTAGTTTTGTTTGATCCTAAAAAAATTGATTCTCAATCTTCAATAGAAAACCCATATCAATATGCTAATGGTATTAGTCATATTTGGGTAAATGGTAAATTAGCAGTTTCAAATAAAGTTGTGTCTAAAGAACTTTCCGGAGTGTTTTTAAAGAAAGGGGAGTAACATGACTATTGCTGAATTAAAAAGTGAAAAAATTGGGATTTTAGGATTTGGCCAAGAAGGGCAAGCTGTTTTGCACTACCTCGCAAAAAATGGAATCAGCGCTACAGTTTACGACAAAAATTTTGACAAACTTCCTGAAGACACCAAACAATTCGCACACCAGTATCACACAACGATTGTTCAAGGAGAAAACTATTTAGATACAATTTCAGAATCAACAGTTTTATTTAGAAGTCCTGGAGTATGGCGCAATGAACCAAAAATTCTAGAAGCGGAAAGGAAAGGTTCAGTTATTACCAGCCAAACAAAGTGGTTTTTTGAAAACTGCCCTGCTACTATCATTGGAATAACTGGTACTAAAGGAAAAGGAACTACAAGTTCTATTATTTACGACTGTTTAAAAGCAAGTTTTAGACACGCCTATTTAACAGGAAACATTGGTAAAATTCAACCATTGGAATTTCTTTCGGAGTTAAAAGCTTCTGACTTTGTAGTGTACGAACTCTCTAGTTTTCAATTACAAGATCTTACAATTAGTCCACATATAGGAATCTGCTTAATGGTTACTTCTGACCACCTAGACCACCATGAAAATTTAGATGAATACCATAATGCAAAAGCATCTATCTGTGCTCATCAGAATCAAAATGATTTTGTAATTTACAATTCGGATCACGAGGCATCTGTAAAAATTGGGGAGCAAGGATTAGGACAAAAATATACTTTTTCAACTAAATCAAAACCTACTCAGGGAGCATACATTGATGGTGAAAAAATTATTTTAACTAGTCCATTTAAAGCGGATATAGTTATTGACTGCTCAAATAGAACACTGCGCGGCGTTCATAACTTGGAAAACATCGCAGCAGCAACTGTTGCGGCATCTATTTTAGATATTTCTACCGAGAACATTACTAAATCAGTCACAAATTTTAAAGGTTTGGAACACAGACTGCAATTGGTAGGAGAACAAAATGAAGTAATGTATTACAATGATTCAATTTCAACAGTACCTGACACTACTATTGCGGCATTAAATTCTTTCACTGAACCAGTGCATTTGTTATTAGGTGGATCCGACAAAGGGCTAGATTACACCGATTTAGTTAAAGATCTCATTAGCAGAAAAAATATAGCGAGCATTACACTGCTTGGAAAAACAGGTAATACAATAAAACAATTATTAGATGCGCAGTCGAGCAGTATTCCAACATTCGGTCCTTACACTGACTTCGCTTTAGCTATTAAAGAAACAAAAGATCGTGCTAAAAAGGGAGATGTTGTTTTATTGAGTCCTGCTAGTGCATCGTTTGATATGTTTAAAAATTACGCAGAACGAGGAACTACATTTGTAAAATTAGTAAGTGAATAACATGGCTAAGACAAGGAAAAAAGTTGACTACATATTCTTAATTCTACTCGGGACACTTTTGCTGACTGGTTTAATTATGCTTTGGTCAGCTTCTACTGTTGAGTCACAAAAAAACTTTGGCTACACTAGTTACTATTTTTCTCACCAACTTTTTTATGGTATTGGTCTTGGATTAGTTGGAATGTATATTGCTTCACGCATTGACTATCATTTTTGGAAAAAAATGATTCCAATTGCTCTCCTTACCACTCTTGTTGCATTAGTTATGGTAAAACTTCCTGGAATTGGTTTTAGCGCTAACGGTGCAACTCGCTGGATTCATATTGGACCAATTCTGTTTCAACCATCTGAAGCGGCAAAATTAGCCTTGATAATTTACTTGGCTGGCTGGATGAGCGAAAGAAGTCATCACAAAGGATTTATGCAGTCTGTTTTCCCACCAGTTGTAATCATTGGATTGTTCTGTTTGTTAATTCTTTGGCAACCGGACTTAGGTACAATGATTTCACTTTCATTAACTGCAGCTATTATGATGTTTGTTGGTGGAATTCAACTGCGCTACTTTGGTTGGCTAAGTTTAGGATTTGTAGTTTCATTGCTAGCTCTAATTAAACTTGAACCTTACCGAGTACAACGTATTACAGCGTTTTTAAATAGATCTGTAGATCCTTTAGGTATTGGATACCAAATTAACCAAGCCATAATAGCGATAGGTAGCGGTGGATGGTTTGGATATGGCTACGGTCATTCTCGTCAGAAGTATTCATACCTTCCTGAAGCAATTAATGACTCTATTTTCGCTATAATGGCCGAAGAGCTTGGTTTTATTCGAGTTCTCATAATCATCGCCCTATTTGGGATATTTTTGCTTCGTGGCATACAAATTAGCTACCGAGCACCCGACTTATTTGGTAAAATGCTAGTTGTTGGGGTGATCGCAGTAATTGGCTCAGCTTTTGTTGTAAATATAGGGGCTATTACAGGATTACTACCTCTGACAGGAATTCCATTACCATTTTTTAGCTATGGAAGTAGCGCGCTAGTGATCACTTTAACTGGCTGTGGAATAGTGCTAAATATTTCTAAACAATCTGAAGTCCGTCAAATTAGCAAGACATAAATTTTAAATGAAAAAAGAAGTAAAATTTTATTTGCACCATGATTTAGTTGAACCAGTTTCGTATACAAAACAAACTGGTGTTTTTGGAAACATAATAAGATTCTTCATTTTTTTAATAAAATCACTCGTTAACTTGTGCTACATTGTAGGATTTGGAGTAATAGAAATAATTAAACTTCCGATTACGATAATAAAATTTATTTATTCAATACCATCAAGAACAAAAAGTATTTTCACTAAAATTCACTTAGTGTATTTTAGAAGGAAAATTGCTATTTTCTCTTTAACTGTTTTAATTTCAGTGACTGGAATTTACGGTTTAAATCTTGTAGCAAGTGGTATGCAAGTAAAGGGTCGCGTATTGGGGACAAGTGATACAGGATTAAATTATCTTCAAGAAGCAAAAACATCTCTAGAATCTCAAAACTTTGAGTTAACACAACAACATCTTACAAAAGCATTAGAAGCATTTAAGAACAGCAAAGAAACTTTGGATTCTGCAGACTTAGCGTTGCAAGGCGTGTTAGCAGTAATCCCACAAAAATACGACGCAGATAATTTAATTTCTTCCGCTCAACTAATTACTCAAGCTGGAATACAAACAACTCAATTATTACAACTACTCAGCACAGTAAAAATTGGAGCTATTGGTTTAGACGCAGGAACAAAGAATAAACAAACTTTAGAAAAAGCACAGCAATTACTTGACTCAAGTGTAATGAGTGTAAATTTGGCAGCAGAAAAACTTAACAAAGTTTCTATTAGTACAATTCCTGAAAGCAAGAGATCTCAATTCATTGCAGCAAAAGATATTGCAACAATATTCCAAACCAACTCTGACACAGTGAAAGATGTATATTCTTTGTTATTCCAAATTTTACTTGGACAAAAAAATGTCCTTATTGTTTTCCAAAACAACAATGAGTTAAGAGCGAGTGGTGGGTTTATGGGAACTGTAGGAAAAGCTACTTTAGTAGATGGAAGCATTAAATCTTTAGATATCAGAAGCGTTTACGATTACGACGGACAACTCAAAGAAAACATTGTACCACCTCAACCAATAATCGCCGTTAACGATAAATGGTTTTTGCGTGACAGCAATTGGTTTGCGAGTTTTCCAGAAAGTGCTAGCAGAATTTCATCTATGTACGAAAAAGAAGGTGGAGAAACTCCAGATTTAATTATAGTTCTTACCCCAGAAGTAATTTTGGACATGCTCGACAAAACTGGTCCAATTACACTTCCACAACACAATGTAACTCTGACAAAAGATAATTTCATAGAACAAACTCAAACTGAAACTTCAGTGAACTATGACAAAACGCTTAATCAACCAAAACAATTTTTGGCGGATTTCTTTCCAATACTCATGGACAAACTAAGTAGTTCTGGTGGATTAATGAACTACATTGAAGTAATGCAGAAGAATTTATCTCAAAAGCAAATCCTTCTATGGTCAAGGTCAACTGAGTTACAAAATAAAATTCTCGCATTGAACTGGGGAGGAAAACTTGCAGAGACAGACCGCGACTATTTAGGCATAGTTACTTCCAACCTAGGTGGAACAAAAACAGATAGGTATATTCAGCGTTCCAGTAAACTTCTTTCAGAAATTACGAAGGAAGGAGTTATTACAAATACCATAAAATTTACTGTTACAAATCCACTTCCTAATGAAGCAGGTTTGGAAAATAAAAGTTTCATTAGATTCTATGTTCCGGAAGGTTCAAATTTAATTTCAAGTAGTGGATTTAATTCAGACATTCAAATTCCTCGTTTAGACTTAACAGGTTATGTGCAAGATGAATTTGTGAAAAATTGGCAAGCTGAAGTAAAACAAGATACAGTCAGTGGTACTAACATTGGAAAAGAATCTGGAAAAACTTGGTTTGGAAATTGGCTTGTTGTAAATGGGGGAGAGTCTAAGACGGTTACATTAACCTATGCCTTACCTTTTAAATTAAAACCTGTTGACCATTTAAGTTTAATTGTTCAAAAACAACCTGGTACTTTAGAACAAAACTTTGAATACGAAGTAAAGGCGGATGACTGGAATAGAGCATGGGAAACTGGAATTTTTAATTCATCATTAAAATCTGACTCATTCTTTGGTCTGGTACTACACAAATAATATGTTTAAAAAACTCCAACAACTAGAATCAACTTTTCACATTGGTCAAGCAACTATAATTATTGCATCGTTTACATTGCTGTCACGCGTAATGGGTTTTGTTCGTGATATTTTGCTTGCTAGCCATCTAGGTTTGAGTGCAGATTCAGACATATATTTCACAGCATTTAGAATCCCTGATCTAGTTTACAACTTACTAATTCTTGGAACTTTGAGCGTGGCTTTTATTCCTGTTTTTAGTGAATACTATTTAAAAGATAAGCCTCGCTCATTTACAATTGCCAACAGCATTATGAACATTTCGGCAGGTGGAATGATTGTAATTTGTCTAATCATTTTCCTTTTGGCCAAACCCTTAACTAAACTTATTGCCCCTGGTTTTACACCAGACCAAATATTGAAGACAGCGCACATAACTCAAATTATGTTGCTCTCACCAATTATCTTTACTATTTCAAACGTAATGTCCAGCGTCTTAATTAGTTTGAAAAAGTTTTTAATTGTTAACATTGCGCCAATTCTATACAACCTAGGAATTATTTTTGGAATAATTTTTTTGTACCCCAAGTTTGGTTTAGCTGGACTTGCTTATGGTGTAATAGCTGGAGCGCTGTTACATGTCTCAGTCCAAATTCCAGAAGCAATTCGTTTTGGATATAGATGGAAACCTCAATTGGAATTTAGAGATGCTGGAGTAAAAAAGATTGGCGCGCTATTTTTACCGCGAATAGTTGGGCTAGACAATTCATACATAAACTTAGTAATCGTTTCGATAATAGGTTCAGGTTTAATAACTGGTTCAATTACAGCATTTAACTATGCAAACAACATTCAAGCAGTTGCACTTGGAATCTTTGCTCTTTCTAGTGCAGTAGCAATTTTTCCAGTGCTCTCTGAATATTTTGCAAAACAAGATTTAATAGGCTTCATCAGTTCTCTACAACATACAATCATTAAAGTTCTGTACTTCGTAATCCCAATGACAATTTTCTTGCTACTTCTCCGCGCTCACATTGTTCGTTTACTGCTTGGTTATGGCAGATGTGATTGGAATTGTACAATAATCACATTCAACACATTGGGAATATTGGCTTTAGGACTTGTTGCTCAAAGTTTAACTCCATTGTTTGCAAGAGCATTTTACGCAAGACAAAATACAAAAACCCCAGTTGCAATTAGTTTAACAGGAATGCTAATTAACGCAGTTTTTTCTTACTCACTAGCGCAAGGTTTAGGAGTTGTAGGTATTGCACTAGGGTTCGTGATTGCAAGCACTGTTCAATGCATATTACTTTTCATATATCTTCATAGAGTATTTAAAAATGATTCAAAAGCTTCTCCAAAAAGCTTGGAAGTATTCGATAGTACAATAGTCACACAAAGTTTGAAAATTTTACTTGCTAGCATTTTACTTGGTCTTGCAACTTACGCAACTTTGTATGTTATGGATCCTTTAGTAAATACTCATACGGTCATTGGTATTTTCCTACAAGCAGGGATTGCTACAACTGTTGGTTCTGTAGTTTATATTGTTGCAACACGTGCCTGGGGAATTTTGGAATCAGAGGCAATTTGGAGAGGAGTATTAAAACTTTGGCGATTTATTCGCAAACAAGCATAACCACGAAAACTCTTTGTTTTTAGTACAATTCTTGCTATAATTAGCCTCATATGGCACTAAAACAAGACCACATCCGCAATTTTTGCATCATAGCGCACATTGACCATGGCAAGTCCACATTAGCCGATAGACTGCTAGAAATCACAGGCACAGTCACTAAACGGGAAATGAAAGAGCAGTTACTCGATCAAATGGATATTGAACGGGAACGTGGAATTACTATTAAACTTCAACCAGTTCGCATGGACTACGAAGCGCCTACTACGACAGAAAAGTCTAAAGAGCGCTTCATTTTGAATTTAATAGATACTCCTGGTCACGTAGATTTTTCTTATGAAGTATCACGTTCACTTGCGGCATGTGAGGGAGCAATTTTAGTCGTAGATAGCACTCAAGGGATTGAAGCTCAAACTTTAGCGAATGCGTACTTAGCCGTAGAACACGATCTTACTATTATTCCTGTTGTAAATAAAATAGACTTGCCAAATTCGGATCGCAAAAAAACCGCAGAAGAACTTATGTCTGTTTTTGGATTTAAAGAAGAAGAGATTCTGTACGCGTCAGGAAAAACAGGGGAAGGTGTTCCAGAAATTTTAGAGGCAATAGTAAATAGAATCCCTGCACCAAAAGGCGACACAGAAGCACCGATGCGTGCTCTAATTTTCGACTCTATGTACGACATTCATCGCGGGGTAGTTACATACATCCGTGTCGTAGATGGACGACTTGAAGCACGAGATAAACTATTTATGTTAGGAAGTCAGACTCCTGCTGAAGCTCTGGAAGTTGGTTTCTTTAAACCTCAAATGGATAAAAGTTCAGCCATTGAAACTGGTGAAGTAGGCTACATAGTTACCGGTCTACGAGATGTTAGCAAAGCTAGAGTAGGAGATACAATTTCTTTGGCATCCAAAAAAACAGAAACTGCAATCCTACCAGGTTACAAACATGTAACCCCAATGGTCTATGCCAGTATTTTCCCAGTAAGTGGGGATGACTACCCAATGCTTCGTGAAGCTATGGATAGACTAAAACTTTCCGACTCAGCTCTAGAATACGAACCTGAAAATATCCCAAGCATTGGTTTTGGTTTTCGCACTGGTTTTTTGGGTTTGCTTCACATGGACATTGTTCAAGAACGTCTAACTCGAGAATATAATTTAGATCTTGTACTTACCGCACCAAGTGTTGCCTATGAAATCGTATTAACTAATGGAACTACGGAATCTGTTTACAGCGCTGCACGTTTTCCAGATCCTTCTGGAATAAAAGAAATCCGTGAACCTTGGATGCGCGTAAATATACTTACTCCTTCCAAATACATAGGTTCAATTATGGAAATTGTTACTCAACGTCGTGGTTTGAGTGGAGACATCAAATATGTTGGAAGTGAAAGAGTAGAGATGACTTTCGAAATGCCTCTAGCAAACATTATTATGGATTTTTATGATAAACTTAAGAGTGTTTCTAGTGGCTATGCTTCCTTAAACTATGAATTCATAGAATTACGTGCAGGCGAGCTAGTAAAGGTAGATATTTTAGTTGGTGGTGAAAAAGTAGAAGCATTGGCGGCAATAATGCATAAACAATTTGCTGAAACCGAAGGTCGCGAACTTGTATCCAAACTAAAAACGCTAATTCCACGACAACAATTTGAAATTGCCATTCAAGCGGCCATTGGTGCCAAAGTTATTGCCCGCGAAACAATCTCGGCATTCCGTAAAGACGTAACAACTGGTTTGTACGGTGGTGATGTTACTCGTAAAATGAAAGTATTGAAAAAGCAAAAAATTGGAAAGAAAAGAATGAAGCGTGTAGGAAAAGTTGATATACCTCAAGAAGCTTTCTTAGCTGTTCTTAAAAAATAATCTAAACAACTTCAAAAGTAAATTACAAAAATGAGCAAAACCAAATTAAAAAATGGCAAAGAAATTCGCCCAAATAAAAATCGCAATATTTTGCAATTTATCTTTATCATAGTAACTGCACTAATTTGTATTTCAATGGTCGGCAGTGTTTTTGCTATTTAACTTCGAATACACCTAACTAAATTCAAATTTAATACTATGGACATCGCTTTAAAACAAGATGAACACATTCGAGAAACATACCGACAAAGTCGTTTTGTTCTAATTCATCCAATTACCATGAGTATTTTCACTGTAATTATTCCTTGGTACTTTGTACTAAGATACGGAGGTTACGGGGGAATCATAACTACCGTACTTTGGTTTTGGACTTTCATAGTAGCTGTTCATTTACTTTACGAAGTTTACCTTTGGTATAAAAATACCTACGTAGTAACAAACTTGCGCTTAATTCACTATGATCAGAAAAGTCTATTTAAAAAGACTGTTGTAGAAACACCACACGAACGTGTTCTAAACGTTAGCTATAAAACTGAAGGAATTATTTCCTCGTTTGTCGGGTATGGTAATGTTGAAATTCAAGTTGTGGGTTTAATGGAACCTATGATTATGAAAAATGTAAATACCCCAATGGAAATAAAAGACTATCTATGGGACATGCATGCTCGTGCAACAAAGAATAAATCTGATCACGCTTTTAGCACAGATGACATAGAGCATCTTCAAGAACGAGCAGGTTACACTAAAAAAGATCAAAGAATAATATAAACATACCTCAATACACGTCGTTTAGATTACATGAAACTCCCGAAAATTTTTCAAAATAAATTGTTTTTATTTGGTGCGATTATTGTACTAATCGCTGTTTTTGGGTTAGAATTACAGCAATGGCAAACACGCCGTAAAATTGATTCGGAAATAAACGCTTTAAAACAAGAACAAGCAGATTTACTTCAAAAGAACAGCGCATTAGAGCAGTCTTTGCAGTACTTCGCGTCAGATAGCTACAAAGAGAAGTTAGCTAGAGAACAGCTTGGATTAAAGAAAGATGGGGAAATAGTAATAAATTACCCAGTGGGTGGAATGCTGAATCAGTCAGAGAATAAAAATGAAGCTCCGAAATCCAATCCTCAAAAATGGTGGGAGTATATTTTTGCGAAATCAACATAATTAATTCACCTTCGGGTGTTGAGAAAAGAAAAATGTCACAAGAAACAGAAGAAGAAATCCAAGCTGAAAAACCAGCTAAAAAAAATATGAGCAAGAAAACTAAACAACTTTTGATTGTAAGCATAGTCATTGTTATTGTTTTCATTATCGTCGGTGGTATAACATGGCTTTACACTGGCACTCTTACTAGTACAAAAGAAAAAGTTTTTAACTATTTACCACTTCCAGCGGCGATTGTAGATTTAAAATTTATTCCAGCAAAAACAGTTATCTCTAGAGTTAATCTAGCTAAACAAATTGCAGGTATTCAAGGTGCAACTTCAGAAATTAGTGGTTCAGACGTATTCGATCAATTATTAGAAAGCAAAAAAATTGAAGCAGTAGCAAATAAATACGGAGTTACTGCATCTGCTAAGTCTATTGATGATGAATACCAAAATATAATCAAGCAATATGCAGGTGGTGACGAAGCTAAGTTCAAAGAAGAACTTACAAAAACATATCAGATGGATCCAGAGCAATTTAAAACAGAAGTGATCCGCCAAGAAATTTTACAATCCCAGTTAATGCTTTGGTTCAACAAACAAGAAAACTTGAACGAAAATCCTTACAAAAAGGCAAAAGAGTTCAAAGACAAACTATCTTCTGGTGGAAACTTTGATGAAATAGCTAAAGCATACACTCAAGACGAAGCAACTAAAGATTTCGCAGGGGACAGTGGGGTAATCATTTTTGACGAATTACTTCCAGAATTCCAAGAAGGCTTAAAGGATGCTAAGGTGGGAGATACTAATTTAGTTGCAAGCCGTTACGGATTACATATTCTAAAAACTTTAGAATTAAACAATGATGGTCCAGACGGAGCCAAGCAAACTCACATTCAACAAATTTTTGTAAAAACTGAAGATTTCCCGAGCTGGTTGAAAAAAGCACAAGAGAGTGTAAAAGTTTCCAAGCTTCTTAAGTTCTAATCTACATTCAAAAGCCCTCTCAGACGAGGGCTTTTTTGTTATAATAAATTTATCTGTGTGGAAGTTATCTATGCGGGCGTAGTACAGTGGTAGTATGCGACCTTCCCAAGGTTGAGACACGGGTCCGATTCCCGTCGTCCGCTCCAAAAATCATAAAAACCCCTTTTGCTATATAAGTTTTATACAAATTTGCCGGCTTAGCTCATCTGGTAGAGCAACGGTATCGTAAACCGTAGGTGGCCGGTTCAAGTCCGGCAGCCGGCTCCAGCTTTAGCTTCAGCACCACTCAAATTTCCAAATATTGCTTTAATCACAAAGAAGCACAAAAAGTCAACCCTGCCCAAAAAAGCCTGTCTTGCCAAAAGCACCTTTTTTTGTTAGACTTTTTGCGTTAGATAGAACTATATATGAACGAAGAAAAAATCGAGCCAACACCTGTATCCAGTTCCCAAACTGAACAAGAAAAGGCGAACAAAAAGAAAATTACTTTAATGAAAAGTATGTCTTTTGTCCTCCAGTTTGGCTTCATAATTGTTCTTCCATTGGTTCTTTTTGGTTCAGCAGGAAAATGGGCATCTGTTCACTATAATAACCAAATTTTCCTATTTTTAAGCCTAATTTTAGCACTATTAACAAGCACAGTCTGGTTTTACAAGAGAATCTCAGATTTGTACAAAGATTTCATAGATTAACTCACTAAATGACAGCCTTACCACCATTATCAGCAGAAGCGATCTTCCATATAGGTAATTTCCCAGTAACAAATACTGTGATTAACTCAACACTCACCATGTTGGGTTTTGTTGTCTTCGCTTTTTTGGTGAATCGTGCCGTAAAGAGATATCAATCCAAAGCTCCTGGTGGAATATTGAATTTCTTCGAAAGCGTTTTAGAGATGCTCTATCAGTATTTCGATGCAGTAACACAAAGTCGCAAAAAAACAATTCAGTTTTTACCGTTGGTTGGTTCACTATTTCTTTTCATATTAGTATCTAACTGGATCGGTTTACTTCCAGGAATTGGTAGTGTTGGTAGATACCTTATACATCACGGAGAAGTAACACTTATTCCACTTTTCCGTCCTGCAAACACTGACTTAAACATGACAATCGCAATGGCACTTGTTGCAGTTACTGTCTCACACTTTTTGGGAATTGCTGTCATAGGATTCTTTAAATACGCAAATAAATTCATTAAACTCGGCGACCTATGGCACGGTTTTAAATCTGGAAGTCCTATTAAGATCCTAACTGCGATTATTGAATTTTTTGTTGGAATGCTAGAAATTATTTCGGAAGTCGCAAAACTACTTTCACTTTCTTTGCGTTTGTTTGGAAATATTTTTGCTGGTGAAGTTTTACTGACTGTACTAGCAGGAATACTGCCAGTATTCTTACCTTTGCCTTTCATGGCGCTAGAAATAATTGTAGGTGTTGTGCAGGCAACTGTTTTTGCAATGCTAACACTAGTGTATTTAACCATTGCGACCACGCCAATTGTCAGTCACGATAAAGAACATTCTGAAGATCTTGAACCGACTCCAACTGTTTAGCTCAAAAATATTTTGATCACAACAAACTTTGGTGGTTTGAATCAGAGTTCAAAACTTACAAAAGTAAGACTTGAAACCTGATATTTATCACTTAACAGCACTAGATTCAAATATTTAAACACGACTTTAAAAATCCAACTCAGTCGAAATTAAATGTGAAATGGTGCGAAAAGGAAAAATTATGGACGCAGAATCAATGAAGTTGATTGCCAAGGCAGTAACAATTGCTATTGGTGGTATTGGACCAGCTTTAGCTATTGGTAAAATTGGTGCAAAAGCTATGGAAGGAATTGGTCGCAATCCAGAAAGCGTAGATAAACTATTCGTTCCTATGCTTCTTGGTATGGCTTTCGCTGAAGCTATCGCTATTTACGCTTTGGTTATTACTTTTATTCTTTAGTAATCAGATTTGCTCTTGTTTGTTTGCACATGGCCAACAAAAAAGAGCATGTTTTGAATATTATTATTTAATTTTTGATAGAACATGATAAAGAGATATTTTACAATTTCGACTTTGGTTGTTGCATTGGCATTTATATTTTTTGCCAATTTTAATGTAGTTAATATAGCTTCTGCCTCGACAGCTAAACCAACTACTGCAGAACAAACAACTACCGAAACTACAACCACCGAAGGCTCAACAGAAGCAACTCCAAAAGAAGCAACGACAGCAGAATCTGAAGAACACAGTGAAGATACTGGAATTGTTGGAATGTTCGGTTTGAATTGGAAACTTTTCCTAGCGCAATTAGTAAACTTTGGAATTATCATTTTTGT
This sequence comes from uncultured Candidatus Saccharibacteria bacterium, assembly GCA_964402965.1. GTDB lineage: Bacteria > Patescibacteriota > Doudnabacteria > UBA920 > UBA920 > UBA920. Next base: position 103,154 of record CAYODY010000001.1, on the reverse strand, counting down.
ATTATGGAAATGGGTTTTTGGTCCTGTTACAAAAGGACTTTCAGATAGAACTGAAAAAATTGAAGCTTCATTAAAAGAAGCAGACCAAGTTACTAAAGACCGTCAAGATTTTGAAGGTTGGAAGCAAAGTGAAATTAACAAAGTCCGCGCAGAAGCCAGTGGAATTATTACTGAAGCGAAGCAAAACGCAGAGGCATTAAAGGCAGAAACATTAAAAGCCACAAACGAAGAGCAAACTAAACTAGTAGAACAAACTAAAGCTCGCTTAGAACAAGAAAAAGTTGCCATGATCCAATCTGCTAAATCTGAACTTGCTGAAATCGTTGTAAGCGCTACATCTACTATTCTTAAGCAAAAAATTGATGCGACGAAAGACAAAGAATTAATTTCAGAAGCACTTAAGAAAGCAGAACAAGGAGGAAAGGCTTAATGAAATTTACAAACGAACAATATGCTCAGGCTCTTTACGATTCAATCTCGGACACTAAAACAAAAGATCACGACATTTTAATAGAAAATTTTATCAATATTCTTAGAGCAAATGGTGACCTTTCCAGATACGAACAAATCATTGACGAGTACGAAAAGTATGAAAGAGCTCAAAAGGGAATTACAGAAGTTGAAGTAACTACAGCACTAGATGCAAAGTTAAATAAAGAATTACTAGACGATCTAAACAAAGTTGTTGGTAAAGATATAGAACTTAAACATAAAGTAGATAGCAATCTTGTTGGCGGAGTGGTCATCCGAGCAGGGGATACGCTAATAGACGGAAGTGTGAAGCACAAACTAGAGAATTTAAAAGATACGTTAACTCAATCCTAATAGAAAACATATGGCAAATAATATAGTAGAACAATTAAAAAATCAGATAACAAAGTTCGATCCAGGCGTTAGCGTTGAGCAAGTTGGAACAGTTTTGGAAGTAGGAGATGGTATTGCACGTATTTCCGGATTAACTCAAGTTGCTAGCATGGAAATGTTAGATTTTGGTGATGGAGTAACTGGAGTTGCTTTAAACCTTGAAGAAAACACTGTTGGTGCAATTATCTTGGGTGATTTCCAAAAAGTTAAACAAGGTGGCACTGTCCGAGCAACTGGTAAAATCCTTTCTGTTCCTGTTGGTGATGCATTAATCGGTAGAGTAGTTGGTGCACTTGGTGAATCTAAAGATGGCAAAGGCGACATTAAAGGTTCTGCATTCTATCCAGTGGAAAAGATCGCTCCTGGAGTTATTACTCGTCAATCAGTTTTCCAACCCGTACAAACAGGTATTAAAGCTATTGATGCGTTAATCCCAATTGGTCGTGGTCAGCGCGAATTGATTATTGGTGACCGTCAAACTGGTAAAACGGCTGTTGCTATAGATACTATCATCAACCAAAAGGGTCAAAACATGATTTGTGTTTATGTAGCTGTTGGTCAAAAAGAAAGTAAAGTTGCGAAGATTGTTGCTGAATTAGAAGCTAAAGGTGCTATGGAATATACAATCGTTGTTTCTAGTGGTGCATCTGAATCTGCTTCATTGGCATACATTGCACCTTACTCAGGTTGTGCGATGGCTGAATATTTCATGGATCAAGGTAAAGACGTGTTGATTGTTTTCGATGACCTTTCAAAGCAAGCAGTGGCATACCGCGAAATCTCTTTGTTACTTCGCCGCCCACCAGGACGCGAAGCTTACCCAGGAGATGTTTTCTATTTGCACTCTCGCTTACTAGAACGTGCTGCTAAATTAAATGCTGATTACGGCGGTGGTTCAATTACCGCTCTTCCAATTATTGAAACTCAAGCTGGGGACATTTCTGCTTACATTCCTACAAACGTAATCTCAATTACTGATGGTCAAATTTTCTTAGAAGCTGAACTTTTCTACAAAGGTATTCGTCCTGCAGTAAACGTTGGAACATCTGTTTCTCGTGTAGGTTCTTCCGCACAAACAAAAGCGATGAAAAAAGTTGCTGGAAAATTAAAACTTGCGTTAGCGCAATTCCGTGAACTTGAAGCATTTGCTCAATTCGGTTCTGATCTAGATGAATCCACTCGTCAACAACTCGACCTTGGACGTCGTCTAACAGAGCTTTTGAAACAACCACAATACTCTCCAGTAGCTATGGAAAAACAGGTTGTCTCACTATATGCAGTGAACAATGGTTTCATGGATGATGTTCCAGTGGAAAGAGTGCGAGAATTTGAAAAAGGATTAACTGAATTCATGGAAACTCAAGGAAAATCTGTATTAGAAGCAATCCGTGACACTAAAGAAATCTCAGAAGATACTGAGGCAAAATTGAAAGCCTCAATTGAAGCTTTCAAACAAGGATGGGTTAAGTAAATTTGTAACCAATGCCATCTACACAAGAACTAACAAGACGAATAAAATCCATTAAAAGCACTCGTAAAATTACGAAGGCAATGCAAATGGTGTCTGCAGCAAAAATGCGTAAAGCACAAAACGCAACTCTTGCTAGTAGAAATTATGCTAGTTTAGCAAGTGAGCTAATTAGCAGTGTTGGTAATGTTGAAAAGTATGGCAACCCACTTCTATTAGAATATCCAGAAGCCAAAAAGATAGGAGTTGTACTAGTTACAACAAACAGAGGTTTAGTTGGCGGATTTAACAGCAACCTTTTAAATAAACTACGTGATTTGCAATTAGGTGAACCTGAGTTGGTAGCAGAGGTGATATCAGTTGGTAAAAAAGGAGCAGAAGCCGTAGCAAGAAGCAAGACAGAACTAATCGCCAAGTTTACCAAACACGATTCAACAGAACAAGTTCGTGAAATATATCCTGTTGTGAAAATGATAACCGATCAATTTAAAACAGGTAAGTACAGAAAAATCCTTGTTGTATACAATCACTTTGTTTCAACGCTAGAGCAAAAACCAACAGCCAAAGTCTTACTACCGTTTAACTGGAAAGAAGAATCGGCTAAGGACACAGAAAAAATTAACACTTGGGAATTTGTCTTCGAACCAAACCGTTCTGCAGTTCTAGATCATTTACTACCACGAGTACTAGAAAGTCAGATTTACCAAGCAATTCTAGAAAGTGATGCATCTGAACATTCTGCCCGCATGGTTATGATGAAAAACGCAACAGAAGCGGCGGGAGACTTAATTGACGACTTAACTTTAACCTTTAACCAACTAAGACAAAGCAAAATTACTACTGAGCTTTCTGAAATAACTGCAGGTAGAATTGCTCTGGAATAAATAAGAGAAATAATTTAATTAACATTATGGCAAAGAATAACGAAAATATGAATACATCCACAACCGCCGTAAAAGGCGAATCTATGGACGCTACAATGGGAACAATCTCTCAGGTTATTGGACCAGTTGTAGACGTTAAATTTGAAGGAGAACCACCTGCAGTTTATACAGCTTTAGAAATTGACAACAACGGATTCAAGCTAGTACTAGAAGTTCAACAACAACTTTCTGGCGGAATTGTTCGCGCAATTGCAATGTCTACCACAGACGGAATTAAGCGCGGTCAAGCTGTAAAAAACACTGGTAAACAAATTGTTGTACCAGTTGGCGAAGCAACCCTTGGACGTATGTTTAACGTAACAGGTGATCCAATAGATGGGAAACCTGCTCCTGAAGTAAAAGATGTATACCCAATTCACGCTCCAGCCCCTAAACTTACTGAACAATCTACCCGTAGCGAAATTTTAGAAACTGGTATTAAAGTAGTAGACCTTATTTGTCCTATCCTTAAAGGTGGTAAAGTTGGTCTATTCGGTGGTGCTGGTGTAGGAAAAACTGTTTTAATTCAAGAACTTATCAACAATATAGCTAAAGGTCATGGTGGACTTTCTGTTTTTGCTGGAGTAGGGGAACGAACTCGTGAAGGAAATGACCTTTACCACGAAATGAAAGAATCTGGAGTTATCGACAAAATGTCCATGGTGTTCGGTCAAATGAACGAACCACCAGGAGCACGTGCTCGTGTTGCTCTTTCCGGTCTTGCAATGGCAGAATATTTCCGCGACCATAACAAAGCAGATATTTTGCTATTCGTAGATAACATTTTCCGCTTTACTCAGGCAGGTTCAGAAGTTTCTGCGCTTCTTGGTCGTATTCCTTCTGCTGTAGGATATCAACCAACACTAGCAACAGAAATGGGTGAATTACAAGAACGTATTACAAGTACCAAAGAAGGGTCTATTACCTCTGTGCAAGCCGTTTACGTGCCTGCAGACGATCTTACCGACCCAGCTCCAGCTACAACATTCGCTCACTTAGACTCAACAGTTGTGCTTTCTCGTGCGATTTCTGACCTTGGAATTTACCCTGCTGTGGATCCATTAGACTCAACCTCAACAATTCTTGACCCATTAGTTGTTGGCCAAGAACATTATGAAGTAGCTCGTGGAGTACAACAAACACTACAAAGATACCGTGACTTGCAGGACATTATTGCTATTCTTGGTATGGAAGAACTTCCAGAAGAAGATAAGCTAGTTGTTGCACGTGCTCGTAAAATTCAAAAGTTCCTATCTCAACCTTTCTTTGTTGCTGAAGTATTTACTGGTAGCCCAGGACAATATGTCTCTATCGCAGACACAGTTCGTGGTTTTAAAGAAATCCTAGAAGGTAAACACGACGCATTGCCAGAACAAGCATTCTACATGAAGGGTGGAATTGACCAAGTTGTAGCTTAAAGCCATAGCTTAAAAACCATAATTTCAGGCATCTGTTAAATTAAAGAAACATGAATACTATAAAAGTACAATTAGTCACCCCCGAACGTTCACTACTTACAGAGGAAGTGGCTAGTTTGGTCTGCCCAACAGAAGAGGGGCAAATTACTATTTTACCAGGTCACGTGCCATTCATCGCAACTTTAGTAAGCGGCGAGTTAATAGCTAAAAATGAAGGGCAAGAAGACTACAATATCCACGTTGCTGGAGGTTTTGTACAAGTCAAGCATTCCGAAGAAAAAGTTGCTGGTAAAAACAGAAGTGAAATTGTAATCCTTGCAGATGCCGCCGAACATTTTTACGAAATAGATCTTGATAGAGCAGAAGAAGCCAAGCTAGAAGCTGAAAAAATTCTTAAGGAACAGACTTCTTCTGATGAAGAATACGCTTTAGCTGCAATGAGTTTACGTCGTAACTTAAGTCGAATAAATATTGCTCGCAAACACTCTCATCGCAAAACAAGAATTACAAGTGAAGGTGTATTCAAACAATAATTTATGAATAGTGTAAAGTTTCCAAAATTTTCTTTACTTGTTCAAAAAATAATTTTTCACGAATATCCGAAAACATATTTTGTTGGCGGTGCAGTTCGTGATTTTTTATTACAACGAAAATTTACAGACGTGGATATTGCAACAAGCGCTACTCCAGAGCAAGTTAAAAAAATTCTGAAATTTAATAAAGTTAAATTTTCTACTTCGCATGAAAAATTCGGTGTTATTGTAGCTCACAAAGGGAACTCAAAGGTAGAGATATCTACATTCAGAACTGAGCGATACAGCAATAACAGATTCCCTGAAGTAAGATTCATAACTAGTCCAAAAACAGACAGTAATAGAAGGGATTTCACAATAAACGCTATATATTACAACCCTTGCACAGGTGAAATTCTGGACTTTCACGGGGGACTGGAAGATCTAAAAAACCAGGTAATTCGTTTAATCGGCAATGGAACTAAAAAACTTTTAGAAGACCCATTACGAATTATTCGAGCATATAGATTTCAAATAAAATTACAATTTGAATTTGATTCTAAAACAGAAAGTGTTTTAAAAAAATATTTTACAACTACTAAAAATATTTCTAAATTACGTTTAGAAAAAGAAATTAAATCTTTGCACAATAAAATTTTAATAAATAAATTACAAAAAGTTATGCACAGTATCTATTGACTTCACTTCATAAAAACTTTATAATTTAGTTAGTTCAATTGTAACGACTGAGAAACAGAAACAACGCGTAAAAAAAATTACGCAACCTAAACGATAGAAAAACAGAAAGAAAAAAATTACTTGTACTACTTAGCCTTCGCAACTTCGGTTGTGAGGAAGTAGAAATTAAATTGAGACAATCCCAAAATAGTTTGTCTCAGGAGACTAGCCACAATGGCCGTAAAAAAGCGAAAAGCTGCAAAGCGCGCACCAGCTAAAAAAGCTGCAAAGCGTAAAGTAGCAAAGCGTCCAGCTAAAAAAGCTGCCGCTAAAAAGCCAGCTAAGCGTAAAGTAGCAAAGCGTAAGCCAGCTGCAAAGCGTAAGCCAGCTGCTAAGAAGCGTCGTCGTTAATTCGATAATTGCTTCGAAGCAATCGACGAAACCGTTCCGCAAGGGGCGGTTTTGTTTTACTTGACTAAATTTATGATAAATTTTACCTAAAACCTTGCCAAATCCTAGTAATAGTGATATAATCTCCAAGTACCTTTTGGTATATATATTGACGCGGGGTAGAGCAATTGGCAGCTCGCAAGGCTCAATCTCGAGAAAGTTCTTTATATGGATACTAAACTAAAAGGCGATGTAGCTGAACAAGCCACTATTCTAAAACTATTAGAGTTTGGATGGGGAGTTTCGAAGCCTGTGGGCGACAGACATTCCTACGATCTAATAGTTGATATAAATGGAAAGCTTGTAAAACTTCAAGTAAAATCTGCTTGGTTTAACACTTCTGATCAAAACTATTGTGTTGATGTTAGACGCACTAAGACTAATCGCAGATTTATGATAAGAAGTTTGTACAATAAACAAGATTTTGACTTCGCTATTGTATACATCCCTGAAAAACGAATTTTTTACGTTTTTCCAGTAGAAATATTTATAAGTTTTGGTAGCACGCTTACCTTAGTTGAAACTGACAAACGTCAACGTAAACCAAAGTCAGCTGATTACCGAGAAAACTTTGAACTTATCTCACTATGGGCTGCATCTAAAGTAATTTAGATGTGAATCCTATCAAATTCGGGGAACCCTGTTAGATGGCAATCCCGAGCCAAGCCTGAAGATTTTCAGGAAGGTGTAGAGACTTAATGGTAGGCATCCATTATATAGATGGATGAAGAGAAAGTCCAGACCATCAAATCTATTTCGAATCGATTTCGATAGAGTAGCGAAAGCTATAGTGGTATGCATAACCTTGAGGTTCCGGGTTCGAATCCCGGCCCCGCAACCAAAAAAATTATGCAGAAGCATAAGCCGCATCAATAAAATTCGCAACAGCGCAAGAGTAATTATTGCAAGTCTAATTGTAGCGCAGTAGGGTAATAAGCCGACGTAGCTCAGTTGGTAGAGCGAAGGACTCATAAGCCTTAGGTCACAGGTTCAATCCCTGTCGTCGGTACCAACCCGATCAATATAGAAATAAATATAAAAGTGTAAGAAAATTTTAGCGCATTCGCGCCAATAAATAACATGGACTGGTAGCTCAGTTGGTTAGAGCGCTCGCCTGTCACGCGAGAGGTCGCGGGTTCGAGTCCCGTTCAGTCCGCCACGTATATATAAAAACAATCCTTCTAGAGAGGGTTGTTTTTTTCTATAAACTTTATCGCTCTAATGCTATAATTTATACATGCAAAATACTACCGTTCTAAAACGCAAAGTTATAATTAGGGACTTATTTACTAAACCTATTAACAAAATTAAATCTGCTAAATTTACTTTTATCGATTTGTTTGCAGGAATCGGAGGGATACGCATGGGTTTTGAAAATGCTGGCGGTGAATGCGTATTTACTTCAGAGTGGGACGAGGCAGCGAAAAAGACATACCTTGCAAACTTCGGCGAATTGCCATACGGAGATATCACAAAAATATCTCCAGAAGAAATTCCAAATTTCGATATGTTATTAGCAGGCTTTCCATGTCAGCCATTTTCTCAAGCAGGTCTAAAAAAAGGCTTTGAAGATACTCGCGGAACCTTATTTTTTGATATAGCGAGAATAGTTAAACACCATAAACCAAAGGTTGTATTTTTAGAAAATGTTAGGAATTTAGCAAGCCACGACAAAGGGAATACCTTAAAAGTGATTATTTCTACCCTAGAGGATATGGGTTATAAAGTTTATCATAGATTATATAATGCTAAAGATTTTGGTTTGCCTCAAAATCGAGTTAGAATTTACATTGTTGCTTTTAAAGGGAATATAGAATTTACTTTTCCAGATGAACCAAAACCTGCAACAAAATTAGGAGATATTCTTGAAAAGAAAATTGATCCTAAGTATACAATTTCTGATAAATTATGGGCAGGACACCAAAGAAGAAAAAAAGAACATAGAGAAAAAGGTAATGGTTTTGGCTATTCTTTGTTTAACAGAAAATCCAAGTATACCAGTACAATATCAGCAAGATATTACAAAGACGGATCTGAAATTTTAATTGAACAAAAAAATAAAAACCCTCGTAAATTAACACCTAGAGAGGCTGCAAGACTCCAAGGGTTTCCAGATTCTTTTGTTTTGCCAAATAGCGATAATCAAATGTATAAACAATTCGGTAACAGCGTTGCAGTGCCTGTAATCAAAACATTAGCAAAACAGATTATTAATACCTTGCAAAAACATGAAAATAAATAAGGTCAAAATTAAAAGGAATAAGCTTGATGCTAACTTTAATCTATATTTTTTCTTAAAGGAGCTTAATGGTGCTATTAAATTATCGGATAATGAAATCAATAAATTCTTGGAAGCATACTTTTCTAACTCCAAACTATCACTCAATCAAATTAAAGCAATATTTATTAATTTAATAGACCAGCTTTCAGAAACTAAAAAAGTAGGGCTTACTGCCATGATGTATCAAGTTAAAAATACTACTGATTTAATCACTTTTGTTTTCTCACTTAAATTAATTCAAATTAAACCTTTACTGCTCGCTGAAGCCAAAGTTGGAGATATATCTAACTTATCCTCACTTCAAAATGTAAATCAACTTTCAGTCGAATACGACACGATTTCAAAAAGCAAACCATATTACACTAGAGTTAATGGCGCTTTACTCTCTCTATTGTTTTTTTCAAAGCTTGAAGATAAAGATACAAGTTTCATTTCTCAATCAACTAAAGAATATGTTAATTCTCTATTTCATGATTATAGATTCCTAAAAACTAAAGGATTGGAACCAAATCAGATGTTTATGTTAATGTTTTCAGAAAGTATCAATCAATCGATTCTATCCGATGCAGGTTCAAATTATGAAGACAGAATATATAATATCCTTATTAGTTTGGGGATAAAAGCAAATGACATATCAAAAACTCATGACAAAGCAGACAGTTCAACAGAATTTGACTTTTTCTTTAAAATAAAGAATAAAGTATACGGAATTGGTGCCAAAAGAACTCTAAGAGAGAGGTATAAACAATTTATAAAAACTGTTCAGATGAGTAAAATTGACGTTATGATTCAAATAACACTTGGTTTAGATTTAACCGAAGAAAAGGCAAAATCAATTGCCAATTACGGCGTTATAACATTTGTTAGTGATGAAATCTATAATTCCAAAGAATACATGCAAAAAATTAGCACAATATATCCTGCTAGTTTATTGACTCTTGGCACATTAAAAAAATTGGGAAAATAAACGAGAATATCCACAGCCCAAGCCCTTGCGCGTGCCTAATAGCCTGATATAATTAATACAGCTGTTAAAGCTGATATAACTTAACAAAGTTCCGAAAACACGCCTTCTAGAGGGGCGTGTTTTGGGTTTAAGAGGCATTAAATAGATTCAGTAGCTGGTTTATGTGCCCTCTGCTATAATTAACCATATGACAACATTTTTATATATCATCATAGCTTTACTTGTGGCCGGATTCGGCGTTCTTTTGTATATGCTTTCGACGCTCAAAAAGTCGGCCGAGAAACCAGTTGACGACACTAATATGAAAGTAATGATGGAATGGATGCGCGATATCAAAACCGGTACAGAAGCCACAAAAGATGCTATGGAAAAGTCTATTTCTGCGACTAATAAAGACATCAACGAGCGCCTTGATAATGCCGCAAAAGTAATTGGTGCGCTACAAGGAAGACTTGGAGAAATGTCGCAAATTGGTCCAGACATTCGTCGTTTGTCCGAAGTTCTGGCCTCGCCAAAAGCACGCGGAAACTTTGGTGAAGAAATGCTAGAGAACATGCTTTCCCAAGTGCTAAATAAAAATTCATACAAAGCCCAGTATAAATTTAGCAACGGTGAAATTGTAGACATGGCTGTTTTCGTAGGAGACAAAATTCTTTCTATAGATAGCAAATTCTCCATGGAAAATTTTCGTTTGTACAAAGAAGCGAAAGAGGAAGATTCTGCAGAAAATTTGAAAAAAGCTTTTTTACGTGATATTCGCAAGCGAATTGATGAAATTCACAAAAAATACATCCTTACTCAAGAAGGAACTTTTGATTTTGCACTAATGTACATTCCAAGCGAGGGAGTTTTCCATGAAGCTTTAGAAGACATGGCAACAGTTGAATACGCCCGCAACAAAAAAGTCTACATGGTGAGCCCAAACACTTTATACCATCATTTACAAATTATTTTAATAGCCTTACGTGGTCAGCAAGTTAACGAAGTTGCTGAAAAGCTTTTGCATATGGTTTCTGGAATCCAACAAGAATCCGATAAATTCGGCCGAAACTTAGGAATTCTTGCTAATCATATTAAGAATTCTGCCAATACAATGGGTACTGTTGCTAACGATTTTACTAAACTACAAAGTAACATTAAAAATGCTGCTACCTTACAAATGGAGCAAGTAGAGGTTACTGAATTTGCTGCGGAAGAATCTAAAAATTTAATTGAATAACCTTATCTAATTTTTTAACTATTTTTTATGTCTATAAGAAACCCGGATCAGCGAGTAGGAATATTTGTTGATGTTCAAAACCTATATTACTCAGCGCGAAACATTTACAATTCTCGAGTAAACTTCAACGAAGTATTGCACGAAGCTCTTGGTAATCGTCGTTTAATCCGCGCCATTGCATATGTTGTAAAAGCAGATATGCCAGAAGAACAAACTTTTTTTGACGCACTTGAAAAAGCAGGTTTCGAAGTTAAAGCAAAAGATTTACAAACATTTGCTGGTGGAACTCAAAAAGGCGATTGGGATGTCGGCATTGCTATGGATATCATTAAGCAAATGAACAAGCTCGACGTAGTTGTCTTAGCAAGTGGCGATGGCGACTTCGCGCCTCTACTAGAATACCTACAAATGACAGGCCAACTTACTGAAACCGTTGCGTTTGGAAAATCTACTTCGAGTAAGATTAAAGAGCTCACAGATAACTTCATAGACTTAGATGAAGATCCTCGTCGTTTCCTGATGGCCATTAAAGGTGGTCGTACAGGCGCCCGCCCAAGCAGTCGAACACCACAAGCCCGCGCCGCACGGAAAAACGCCAGATCTTAATCAAAACCTAAGAGCACCTTTCAATAGAAAAAATTAGAATGAAAATAGTTTTAGATACAAATGTAATAATAGACGGAATTAAAGACGACTACTCTTACGAAAAACAAATTATAGACGCTGTGAGGACAGGGGAAATTGAAGCGTACGCAAACCATCAAACTATTCAAGAGAATAAGTTAATTATGCGTCGTTTAGTAGAAAACCCAGAATACGAAAACGAAATCAATGATTTACTTTCGCAAATAAACCATGTTGTGAATCGACGTCAAATTAATATTGTGCGCGACCCAGAAGACAATAAAATTTTAGAGAGTGCGGTTGAAGCAGGTGCTGACTATTTAGTAACGCGCGACAACGATTTACTTTCTATCGAGAAATACGAAAATGTCCAAATTGTGAACCCGTCTCAATTTTGGGTTCGTTACAAAGATGAAGGTAATGATCTTTGGAAACAATGGGCAGGTTTCTTCTCAGGAAAGGAATAGATGCCAAATCTTTTAGAAAATTTAAACACTGAACAATTAAAAGCTGTGACCCACACAAATGGGCCTCTTTTAATTGTTGCTGGTGCTGGAACAGGGAAGACTACCGTAATTACTCGTCGAATTGCTTACCTAATAGACCAGAAACTGGCTAAACCAGACCAAATTCTAGCTCTTACTTTTACAGACAAAGCTGCAAGCGAAATGGAAGAAAGAGTAGACATGCTTGTACCATTAGGAGTCCATGATTTTTGGATTTCAACTTTCCATAGTTTTTGCGAAAGAATTATTAAACAGCATGGTATAGACATTGGCTTATCTAACGACTTCGAACTTCTGGACTCAACTCGTCAGTGGATTTTTATTTACAAAAACTTCAACGAATTCAAACTAGACTACTACAAACCACTTGGTAGTCCAAACAAATTCATAGACGCACTTTTGGATCATTTTTCTAAGTGCAAAGACGAACTCATAACTCCGGACGAATACATTGCTTACGCTGAAAAACTCAAAGCAGAAAACGGTGCGAATCAACTTCCTATTGGTCCAGATGAAGATTTGGTTGTAGAGCAAAAACGTCTTGAAGAACTTGCCAATGCATACAAAACATATCAGCAACTACTGCTAGACAACGGGTACTTAGATTTCGGAGATCTAATTCACTACACAATTCAACTTTTCAAGAAACGTCCAAATTTACTCAAATACTACCAAAAGCAATTTAGGTTTTTAATGGTAGATGAATTTCAAGATACCAACGTCGCCCAATACGAACTCATCCGTTTGTTAGCAGGCACAGAACAAAACTTAGTGGTTGTAGGCGATGACGATCAATCTATTTACAAGTTTAGAGGTGCATCAGTATCTAATATTTTGAAAATAAAAGAAGATTACCCAACAATTCAAAGCTTAACTTTAATAGACAACTACCGTAGTACTCAGAAAATTTTGGATTTAGCATACAATTTCATTCAGGGAAATAACCCGAATCGTTTAGAAACAAAACTGAAAATAGACAAGCGCCTAAAAGGACACGAAAAATCCGAAACAGAAATTCAAGTTCTTGAAGGAAAAGACTTAAGTGAAGAATTAAACCTAGTAGTTACAAAGGCAATAGAATTAAAAGAGAGATTCCCAGAAACTTCGTGGAATGATTTTTGTATTTTAACTAGATCCAATTCCGCCGCAACTGAAATTATACCTATACTTGAGGCCAAACAAGTTCCATATAGTTTTGTAGCCAACAAAGGTTTGTACAAGAAACCTTTAATTTCCGACATTATAAATTATTTAAAATTACTCAAAAATTTTCATGAATCCAGCGCGCTTTACAGAGTTTTGAATTTCCCAAAGTTCCAATTAGACGCACTAGATGTAGCGCACTTAACTCAGTTTACAAACAGAAAAACGATATCGCTATATGAAGCACTGCACAGCGAAGAAGCCCTTTCAGTTCTTTCAGAGGATTCAAAACTAAAAATTAGAACTCTATTAGAACTTTTAACAAAACACACCCAGCTCTCTACAGAAAAATCTGCAGTAGAACTTTTTGTTGAATTGGTAGAAGATCTTTCTATAGATGCTATACTCGCTGTTGAAACACTTGAGAATGTTCAAAATAGGGAACTGCTTGAGCAGTTCTATAAGAAAATTGAAGCATATGTACAAACTGCAGAAGACCGAACTATGCGAGGTTTTCTGAATGAACTTAACTTAGAGTTCAAAGCAGGGGAAGATGGAACTATTAAGTTTGATCCAAACTCAGGACCTGAAAGTTTAAAGGTCATGACAATTCACAGCTCAAAAGGATTGGAGTTCAAATTCGCTTTTCTGATTAATATGGTTGACCAACGATTCCCAACTCGTGCAAAGCGCGATGCAATTGAACTACCAGAAGCATTAGTAAAAGACATTCTCCCGGAAGGAGATTTCCATTTACAAGAGGAGCGCCGTCTATTTTACGTTGCAGTAACTCGCGCCAAGACTCATTTGTATCTAAGTTGGGCAACAGATTACGGTGGTGCAAAATACAAAAAACCATCAATATTTTTGAACGAAACTAACTTAATCCCAAGCGATACAGTACACAAAGCTACAGGGAAAGTAGTCTTTACTCCGAACAAATCAAAGTCTAAAAAAGTTATTTACAAACAGCTACCAGAAAATTTTTCTTTCAGTCAAATTTCTCAGTTTGTACAATGCCCACTTGAATACAAGTACCGCTACTATCTAAAGCTTCCATTACCAGGAAATCATCACTTAAGTTTTGGTTCAACAATTCACAATGTCTTACAGAAATACATGGAAGCTTACCAACACAGTTTTTCCATGCCTCAGCAAGATTTGTTTACCAAAGAAACTGAAGTAGAACTTCCTCCAGAAGAATTACTTTTTGAATTATTCGAAAAGGAATGGATTGACGACTGGTATGAAAGCCCAGAACAAAAAGAAACATACAGACAACGAGGTCTACAAATTCTTAAAACTTTCTATTCTACAACTCTGGAAAAGAAAAAATCGGGCAAACCAGTTAGTCCTGTATTAATCGAAAAAGCTTTCTCACTAAAACTAGGCGATAAAAACCAGTACACCTTTAACGGTAAGATTGACAGAGCAGATTCTGGTATTGTTATTACACAAGAGGATGGTACAGAAACTACAAGCCTGCAAATTATTGATTATAAAACTTCTGAAAAAGTTCCAACTAAAACTGATAGTGAAGGGGTGGATCAGTTGCGTATTTACCAATGGGCCTGTGAGGAATATTTAAATATGGAAGTAGAGAATTTGCAGTATTGGTATGTTTATCCAAATGAAACAGTCACAGTACCAAAAGCTGCGCCAGATGAACTAACTTTGCTTAAAGAAAAAATTCTCAAAACTATTGAAGAAATTAGGGATGCAGTGAAGTACGACAAATTCGCAGAACTTCACAAAAAAAGCAAAAGACACAATTGTAGCCATCCGGATCTGCTATAATATTTAAGCAAATAAACAATTAACTATAACTTATGTTTGATTTAGTAACCCTTTTAAAAACTGTTGGATATCTTGGATTGTTCGGGATTGTCTTCGCAGAGACTGGTCTTCTTTTTGGATTTTTCTTACCAGGCGATAGCCTATTATTTACTGCTGGAATTCTAGCTTCCCAAGGTGTTTTAAATATATGGGTAATAATTATTGGTCTCTTTATTGTCGTTTTTGCAGGAGATAACACAGGTTACTATATTGGCAAAAAACTTGGACCAAAGATTTTCAAAAAAGAAGAATCTTTTTTCTTTCACAAATCTCATTTAGAAAAAGCAAATGCATTTTTTAAACTCCATGGTCCGAAGACAATTATTCTAGCGAGATTCGTGCCGATTGTTAGAACTTTCACACCAACTCTCGCGGGGGTAGGGAATATGAAATACAGCACATTCCTAACTTATAGCATTGTGGGAAGCTTGCTATGGTCTACAGGATTAACAGTACTAGGATACTATCTTGGAAGAGTCATACCTAATGTTGATATGTATATTCTTCCAGGTGTTGCCTTAATCATCCTTCTTTCGATTTCCCCATACTTGTATAAATTCGCAACTAGTCCTGAACTTAGAGCAGTTATATTCTCAGAGATCCGCAAACTCTTCAAAAAGTAGGAGAACCGAGCTGAATGTGGTATAATTAAACCACTCTATAATGTAATTCAGCAGTGTAATTCAGCCTGATCAGCTTTCCTGATCTGTTTAATTAAATTAAGCTCATCTAAGTTGCAGATCCACAACACCACACGAACCTACTTAATCCCGATTCTATTGGGAACGATTCTGTTTGTTGCCGCATTTGGCTCTGTATTGTGGTTTATAGATCCGAATACAGCAGGACTTGTAGGACAATTTAGTTTTTATATCACCCTTTCACTAAGTTTGATAGGAATAATTACACTACTAGGAACTCTCTTGAGGAAAAGATTCACTCCAGGGATGTTTACAGAACACCTTAGGACTTCTGCAAGACAAGCAATCCTTCTCGCACTTTTAATTTCTGGGTTGTTAATCCTCCAATCAGCAAGCCTACTATTCTGGTGGGTTGGACTAACACTCATACTTTTCATAATCACTCTTGAAATATTTTTAAACGCTTAGCTCAACATCAAAATAAATGTCTGACGAAAAACAACCTTCTACTTTCTACAACGTTATGCCAGAAGTAACAGGCAATAAAGCTCCTGTTTCGCGCAAAGTTAATGCTTCTAAGTCAGAAACTGTTTTTAGTAGTGCAGAGACTCGCGGAAGTTCCATAACCATGGATTCAAAAAGTAGCGTGTTTAAAATTTTTAGAAACAAATTTGTATGGATCCCTGCTGTTGTGATTCTTCTTGCCGCAATTGGAGCAGGCGTGTGGTTCTTTCTACTCAACAAAAAATCAGAACCGATTGAAACTCCAACAGTAGAAACACCTATTGC
The DNA here is from genome assembly GCA_964402965.1 of uncultured Candidatus Saccharibacteria bacterium. Taxonomy (GTDB): domain Bacteria; phylum Patescibacteriota; class Doudnabacteria; order UBA920; family UBA920; genus UBA920. Next base: position 86,835 of record CAYODY010000001.1, on the reverse strand, counting down.
TCCAGTTACTGACCCAGATGTCACAACCCCTGCAGAGTGGCTAGCAAGGTATTTTGGCTCTGAAACTTGTACCATTAAAACCACCTGTGCTGACAAATCCGACCCAGACCATGATGGACTGGCAAACAAAGAAGAGTTTGATACTGGAACAGATCCAAATAATCCAGATAGCGACAGCGACGGCGTTGCAGATGGCGACGAAGTTCATATTTTCGAAACAGACCCACTGCTTTCCCGTACTTTCCGAGATGGGGAATATACCGATTCAGATTTTGTAAAAGGTGGTTATGATATTAAAACAAATATCCCATATTCTCCAGAACAAATTATTGCCCTAAAAGAAAAAGTGAAAGGATTTGGATTACATCAACCAACTCTTACAACAATTGGTCCTGCCGCAATGGAGCTTTACGATTTTACAGATCCAGACGCAGACTCCCTTGCAAGTTTAAATTTAGATATGTCTCCTCAAGCTAAACTAGACAGAGACAGCCAACGCCAAACTACAATTAAAAAAGTCGGTGCAGCACTTTTGAAATATAAAGCTGACAAAAAAGCTTTTCCAACCAGCAAAGACTTCGTAACAATGAGCGACCTAATTGGCTCATACAACACCGTCGCTACAAATTACAACGACCCAATCAACAAAGAGCGCTATGTTTATAGCTATGAAGTTTCTCCAAACGGGGTAGATTTTACTTTGGCATATTACAGCGAAACTCAAAATCAATTAATCAAATACACTAGCAAGAATGCTGAAGACGATGCTAAAAAAGACGAAGCAGCAGTTAACGATCAACAAAGAATAACAGACTTAGAAAGCATTAAAAGTGCGTTACTAATTTATTCAACTGCGAATATAGACTCTAACAGTCAACAAACAAATGTATTCCCAACTAACGACCAATTCCCAAGTGCATTAATTCCACGTTACATTACAGATGTGCCGTTAGACCCAAATGGGATGATTTACCAATACGAAGTAGGTCAATTCTTTGAAACATTTACAATCAAAGCTGTATTACAAAATCCTCCAGCAGGGAAAAAAGGATACATGTGTAACGAAAAAGAGTGTAAGTACTACTAGAAACTTAATTTAGAAATCAATGTTAAATATTTTTAAAAAGTTGTTTGGAAACAAACCAACAAATTCAGTAAATACAACGACTCCTTCTACAAACAAAACACCTCCCACTAGTGGAGCTGTAATTGCGGCTCGAGTAACTAAAGTTGAGAAGCATCCAAACGCCGACCGTCTGCGAGTTATTACTTTAACAGATGGCACGCGAGAAATTGGTCCAGTAGTTTGCGGAGCATTTAACTTTGAGGAAGGTGCAATAGTAGCATTAGCACTTCCAGGAGCAACTATCGCACACAATATACACTCAGAAGAGCATGAAAGTTTCGTTCTTGGTACAGCAAAGATTCGAGGTATAGAAAGCCAAGGAATGATCTGCGCCGCATTTGAACTGGGCAAATCAGAAGAAATAGGCGACAAACCAGAAATAATGATCTTGCCAGAATCTACAGAAATTGGTACTATTTTGCAGTAATAGCAGTTTATTAAGCACGAATTTAACTTTATATGAGTAGATTAAGTATACCTTCAGATACAGAAGATCGTTTAAAAATTGAATTAGCCAAACGCACAGACAGCGAAGCAGAGCGCATCAAGCGCTATTTAAATATGGCCGACCTTTCCCGCAGGGAAGATGGTCCAATTCGCGAACTTGTGAATAATATTGTTGGGCTTGAACAGTTTAAGGATTTCGACATTATAGACATTCCAGAAATAGTTCCAGCGAGTGCAAGCTTCGATTTATTTAACTTCCCACCCGAACATCCTGCTCGTTCAAAAAGTGATACTTACTACGTTGACGAAGAAAATATTTTGCGTACACACACAACAGTTATGTGGTACTACTATTTTCAACAACCAGAAATACGTGCAAAAATTGCAGACAATAAACCACTAGGTGTTTTGTCTTACGGAAAAGTCTATCGTAAAGACGAAATTGACCGAAACCATATGAATATTTTTCATCAAATGGATGGACTGTATTTGCACCCAACTAGCGAACGCACAATTACTCAAGACGACTTAAAAGAAGTTTTGGCAAATGTTGTAAAAGCAGCATTTGGTCCAGACATAAAATACCGTTTCAACGACGACACTTTCCCATACACACATAGTTCATTGGAAATGGAAGTAGATAAAGATGATCAATGGGTAGAAGTACTTGGTGCAGGACTTGTAAATCCAGAAGTACTAAAAAGATTAGACGTCGATCCAGAACAGTACAACGGTTGGGCGTTTGGTTTTGGATTAGAACGCCTTGCGATTATTGGAATGGAACTTCCAGACATTCGATTGCTTTGGTCAGAAGATGAACGCGTGAAGAAGCAATTACATCTTGGGCAAAAATTTGAAGCAGTTAGCAAATACCCTCCAATAATTCGTGACATTTCATTCATTGTAAAAAATACTTTTGAACCTAACAATTACTTCGACTTAATTCGCGACATAGGTGGTGACCTTGTAGAAGAAGTTCAGCTTATGGATAAATACGAAAACGCAGAGAAATTTGGTGCAGACCGCGTAAGCTACACTTACCGCGTCCTATACCGCAGTCCAGACCGCACACTAGAAGCCGAGGAAGTTGAACCTCTACAAGCCGAGGTTTACAGCCAAACTGCCAAACAGTTTGATGCAGAGTTACGATAGGTCCTTATCTAAAAATAGATATACTTTTTACTAAAAAACTCGCTTGTATAAGCGGGTTTTTTGTTGTTTTTACTGTGGAAAAACTTAACCTAATATGCTATAATTTACTTAGGTATTTAGCCAAAGATTTGGCTAATTTTTAAGTAAAATACTAATAGAAATGGCAAAAACCACCAAAGATTCGGCTGATTCAGCAGAAGACAAAAAAGTAAAAAAAGCAGCAAGTTATACCTCCGAAAACATCACAGTTCTAGAAGGACTAGATCCTGTTCGCAAACGTCCAGGAATGTATATCGGTTCAACTTCTGAAACAGGATTGCATCATCTTGTATGGGAAATTGTAGACAACTCCGTGGACGAAGCCATGGCGGGTCATGCAACAAAAATTGAAGTAATCATTCAAGAAGATGGTGGTGTTACTGTTCACGACAATGGTCGCGGTATTCCAGTAGATATTCACAAAACAACAAAAAAATCTGCGCTTGAAACTGTTTTAACAGTTCTTCATGCTGGTGGTAAATTTGGTGGAGATGCAAGCGGATACAAAGTATCTGGCGGTCTTCATGGTGTGGGTGCTGCGGTTGTAAATGCACTTTCTACAAACATGACAGCTCAAGTACGCAAAGATGGAATTGTATACGAACAGAAGTACAAAATTGGTGTGCCACAAGGAAAAGTTAAAGAAGTCGGAAAAGTAGGGAAGAATGATGTTCATCAAACTGGAACTTCCATAACTTTCTATCCAGATGGAACTATTTTTGAAACAACAACTTTCAAATTTAAAACAATTCTAGAACATTTGCGTTCGCAGGCCTACTTAACTAAAGGTTTGCATTTCATCATTACAGATGAACGCGTAAACTTAACCTACCAATATTACTTTGAAGGTGGAGTAGTTAGCTATATTAAACAGCTTAACCGTAACAAGAAAGTTAAGCATTCTCCAATTTACATAAACAAAACTTACGAAGGAGATATCCTTGTTGAAGTCGCTCTACAATACACAGACGATTACGATGAAGTTGTTTTGGCATACGCTAACAACGAGTACAACCCAGAAGGCGGTATGCACGTTACAGGTTTTAGAACCGCTCTTACTCGTGTAATTAACAGTTACGCCGTTAAGAACAATTTTGTTAAAGAATCTGAAAAACTTACAGGAGAAGATTTACGCGAAGGCCTTTCGGCAATCATTTCTGTTAAACTTCCAAACCCTCAATTCGAAGGCCAAACAAAGGCCAAACTTGGAAACCCTGAAGTTCGTACAGCAGTAGATGCCATTCTATCTCACGAATTAGAGGTTTACTTAGAAGAACATCCACAAGATGCAGGAAAAATTATTGAAAAAGGTATTCTTGCAGCAAAAGCACGCATGGCCGCACGCGCTGCACGTGACAGCGTGATTCGAAAAGGCGTTCTAGACGGATTAGCACTTCCAGGAAAACTTGCTGATTGTAGCGAAAGCGATCCAGAAAAATGTGAACTCTACATTGTAGAGGGAGATTCAGCTGGTGGTTCTGCTAAACAAGGTAGAGATCGTCGTTTCCAAGCCATTTTACCTTTAAGAGGTAAAATTCTAAACGTTGAACGTGCGCGTTTAGATAAAATGCTTACCAACCAAGAAATCAAGAATTTAATTATTGCCTTTGGTACTGGCGTTGGTGATCTATTCGACATTTCAAAACTTCGCTACCACAGAATTATCATCATGACCGATGCCGACGTAGACGGTGCTCACATTCGCACACTTCTACTAACTCTTTTCTACCGTTATTTCCCAGACATAATCAAAAATGGTCATTTGTACATTGCGCAACCTCCTTTGTACAAAGTTTCTGTTGGCAAAACTCATCAATACGCATTCTCTGATGAAGAACGTACAGAGATTCTAGAAGGCTTAGTTAAAGAAGCTCAAGACAAAAAAGATAAGAACAAACCTGTGAAAGGTAAGAAGGGAGTTGTAGCTGAAGAAGAAGATGAGGACACAGTTGAAGACGAAGAAGGTTTTGCAACTGAAGAAGTAGAAGGAGACAGTGATGGCGAGAAAGTTGTACAAGCAGTTGGTGGAATTAAATACAATATTCAACGCTACAAAGGTTTAGGAGAAATGAACCCAGAGCAACTTTGGGAAACAACCATGGACCCAGAAAATCGCGTAATGCTAAATGTTAACATCCAAGATTTGGAAAAAATCTCTCAAGTCTTTGAAACACTCATGGGCGACGAAGTGCCACCTCGAAAGAAGTTCATTACAACACACGCTAAAACAGTTAAAAACCTAGATATTTAATATAAAGGGCCTGAATCTTACAGGCCTTTTATATTTGACTTTCTAACAAAAAACATAGTATAATAGGGGAAACCCCGTTGCGGGTTTTAAAAAAGCTTGAAATTTTGGCCAAAATAGGAAATTTCCTAAGGAAAACCCTAGCTTCGTTACTAAAATCAAGCGGAAAATTATAAAAAAATGTCAAAAATTATTCAATTTTTCAGAGATGTTTGGGCAGAATTGGGCAAAGTAATTTGGCCATCTCGCCAAGACACAATTCGTTACACTTTAACTGTTATTGCTTTTAGTGTAGCAATGGCAGTAATTTTAGGTGCAGCTGACTTTGGCCTTCTAAAAGGTTTTGAAAGTCTTATTAAGTAATCATAAAGAATTTTAATTTTTTCTAAATGTCTAAGCAACAAACCACCGGCGAAAAAAACTGGTACGTCCTACATACATACAGCGGGTACGAAGATAGCGTTGCCGTTAACCTTAAACAACGTATTGAAAATCTTGGCATGCAAGATAAAATTTTTGATGCCGTAGTACCAAAAGAAAAGAAGATCAAAATTCGTGACGGTAAACGTACTACTATTGAAGAAAAGATTTTCCCAGGTTACGTTCTAGTAAACATGATTGTAACAGATGACTCTTGGTATGTTGTTCGTAACACACCAAACGTAACAGGATTCGTTGGTTCCGGAACTATCCCAACACCAGTTTCTCAAGAAGAGTGGGATTTCCTACAAAAGCGCATGGGCACTGAAGAACCAAAGTTCAAAGTAGACTTTGAAGTAGGCGAGTTAGTTACTATCATTGATGGTCCATTCAAAGAATATCAAGGAAAGATTTCAGATATAGATCAAGCTAAAGGTAAAGTAAAAGTAATGGTTACAATCTTTGGCCGCGAAACTCCAGTTGAATTAGACTTCTTGCAAGTAAAGAAAAGCTAGATTGTGAATTTTTTCGGAGCTTTGAAATAAAGCTCCGTGTAAAATCCATAATTGGATTATCATTAATATAAGTAGTCGGCTTGCACTTACGAGTGCGGTCTCGTCCCTAAGAAGGATTACTACTCAAGACAATGGCAAAAAAAGTTAAGTCAATGGTAAAGTTGCAACTTCCTGCCGGAAAAGCAACTGCAGCTCCACCTGTTGGTACCGCCCTTGGGCCCCATGGTATTAACATCGCGGACTTTACCAAACAATTCAACGATAAAACAGCTCCTATGGGAGATCTGATTATCCCCGTTGAAATGACTATTTATGAAGATCGTAGTTTCGACTTCATACTTAAGACTCCACCAGCTTCTAACCTAATCATGAAAACGATTGGTTTAGCAAAGGGAAGTGGAAACCCTCTAACTACAAAAGTTGGAAAAATTTCTGCAGCACAAATTCGTGAAATTGCAGAGAAGAAAATGCCTGACTTGAATGCAAACAGCATCGAGCAAGCAGAAAAAATAATTCGCGGTACTGCCCGCTCTATGGGAGTAGACGTTACCGAGTAAAGGAGCTCATATGAACCTCTCTTGGATAAAAAAAGTATATTTATACTTAGTCTCGCTTATATCTTTAGTTATTCTAGTAATAGCTGGGATAATGCTCATCAACCTAGGAATCAAAACTTGGGTGTTCCCGAAAGCCGATGAATTAACGTATCAGAATGTTTACTGTCCTCAGGAAGTAAAAAATCCTGACGGAACCGTAGTTGCACAATCTCCAGAATGTTCTGACCCCAATTACGCAAAAAATATGAGCAATGCACAGAAACAAAGCGATGCCGCTCAGGCAATGTCTATGATTCTAATTGCAACGCCTGTATTCTTGTATCACTGGAGACTTGCTAGAAAAGAAGTTTAATCTATTAATTAACGTGGGAGAGCAAGGTTTAAAAACCAAACTCGTTCTACCACGAAAGGAAATTTTATGTCCATCATATCTAAACGCGCCAAGGCTAACTCGGAACAAGTTGATAAAGAAAAAGTCTACTCAATTGCAGAAGCTATTGAATTAGCAAAGAAAACTGCAACAACAAAGTTTGTTGGTTCAATCGAAGTTCACATTAAAACTGGAATCGATGCAAAGAAAACTGACCAAGCAATTAGAGGTTCAGTAACTTTGCCTAACGGAACAGGGAAGACCCGCAAAATTGCTGCATTCGTTACAGAAACAAACGAAGCAGCTGCGTTAGCTGCTGGAGCGACAATTGCTGGTGGCGAAGAATTAATTAAGCAAATTAAGGAAACAGAAAAAACTGATTTCGATATTGCTGTAGCAGAACCTGCAATGATGCCTAAACTTGCACAAATTGCAAAAATTTTGGGAACAAGAGGTATGATGCCTAACCCAAAAACAGGAACAGTTTCTGAAAACATCGCAACTGCTATCAAAGAAATTGCTGGTGGTAAAGTTAGCTTCAAGAACGACAATTCTGGAAACGTGCACCAAGTAATTGGTAAAACCGATTTCGATTCTGCAAAACTTGAAGAGAATCTTAAAACATTCATGGAAGCTTTACATTCTGTTAAGCCAGCTGCAATAAAACGATCCTACGTAATCAGCACTACTTTAAACTCCACAATGGGACCTGGAATCCGCTTTAAAGCTTAAGTGTTTGAACTAAAAAACAGCCTTTCTGGGCTGTTTTTTAACACCTAAATCTATGGTACAATTTAGTGAGCTTAGAACATTAAATTTGCTCATAGCCAATTAAACGCTAATTTAACCCTTAAAAAAGGGGGACATCTTAACACAAAAACATATGATCCTATCAGACAAAGACATCAAAAAATCACTCAAAACCGGACGAATAGTTGTAGACCCATTATTCCCAAAAGCTATTCAACCAGCCAGTGTCGATGTTCATCTTGGTGCAGACTTTATGGTATTTAAAACTCGCGACCAAATCTGCATTGACCCTAAAGAAAATATAGACAACATGATGGACAAAGTGAAGATAGATGAAAAATCTCACTTCATTTTGCATCCAGGACAATTCGCACTCGGAATGACATATGAAGTTATTGGACTAGGGGATGATGTTGTGGGCCACTTAGACGGAAAATCTAGTCTAGGCAGAATTGGTTTAATAGTTCACGCTACTGCAGGATACATAGACCCAGGAAATAAATTACGCATTACTTTAGAACTACACAATATTGCAGAGCTACCAATAAAACTTTACTACAAAATGCCGATAGGGCAAATGACATTCATCAATCTATCTTCCAAAGCAGATACCCCATACGGAAAAGGGAAGTTAGGAAGTAAATACTACGGCGCTATGAAACCACAAGCATCACAGTACTACAAAAACTTCCTGAAGAATAATGAATGGATTAAGTTTAAAAAGTAGTTTGACAGTTAATATGGATAGGGGCTATCCTTTACAAAGTTATTTAACTTAATAAAGGAGGAAAATAAGTTATGATAAAAAGACTTTTCGGAAAATCCAACAAGGAGAAGGTTTCACAACCAGGCAAGTTCATCGTTCTTGATGGTACTGATGGTAGTGGGAAAAAAACTCAAACAGACCTATTGGCTAAGACACTCGAGGTTTCTGGGTACGATTTTTCGATGTTTGATTTTCCACAGTACGGACAACCTTCCGCAGCGATGTTGGAGAAGTATCTTGCTGGAGATTTTGGAAACCTGAATGCCGAAGCTGCTTCTATATTTTATGCGGTAGATAGATTCGACGCGAGTTTTAAACTTCGCGAGATGCTTCAGAGTGGCAAGACTGTAATTACAAACAGATACGTCACTTCCAACGCAGGTCATCAGGGTGGTAAAATTGTCAATCGAGATGAACGCATCAAGTTCTACAAATGGTTAGACAATTTGGAATTTGGAACTTTCAATATTCCGAAGCCTGATCTAAACATCATTTTGCACATTCCAATGGAAATGACTTTGGAATTGATCGAAAAACGATCAGTATCTGAAAATCGTAAGCGCGATATTCACGAAAACGATCCAGAACATCTCAAACGTGCTGAAGCGGTATACCTCGAAATTGCTGAACTATTTCCCAACACACGTCTGATTGAGTGTGTAGAAAATGGTGTTTTGCTAACCCCGCAACAAGTTCACACGAAAGTTTGGGAACTTGTACGCCGAATCGCACTCAAAGATGTTGAACCAACCAATCTTGTAAAATAGGAGAAAACAATGAAACAATATCAAGATGCTCTACGTCAAATCTTGCGAGATGGCGTGAAACACGATGACCGAACTGGCACAGGAACTACATCGCTCTTTGGTGAAGTTCAAATGTCGTTCGACTTGACCAAGGGTTTCCCAATTATGACCACCAAGAGTGTTCCGTTTCGCTGGGTCGCTGAGGAACTTTTTTGGTTTCTTTCAGGGGACACTAACAACGCCACGCTCAAGGAAAAAAATATCACAATTTGGGATGACTGGGCGACTGCAGAACAAACCACACGATTCGGTCGAGAAGAAAACGATCTTGGTCCAATCTACGGCTACACATGGCGCAGTTTCGGCGGTGACTACCCCGAAAAAAATGGTTACGACCAAATTCAACGGTTGTACCGAGAACTGGAGAACAAACCGAACTCAAGGCGCCACATCGTAAGTGGATGGGATCCTGCTGAAGCTGACAACGTGGCTCTGCCACCTTGCCACACCTTGTTCCAATTCAAGGTTGATGTAATCAACGGAGAGCAACATCTGTCTTGCAAACTGTACCAACGGAGTGCGGACTTTTTCTTGGGAGTACCGTTCAATATTTCATCGTATGCACTCCTCACTTGCATGATCGCGCATACGATGGGAATGAAACCGCGGAAATTTATCCATACTTTCGGGGACGCTCATATTTACAACGACCATGTTGATCAAGTTGAAGAACAACTTTCCCGAACACCAGGAGAACTTCCTACTCTCCAATTTATAGGCGCAGAGGATTTTAAGGGTTTTGATGGTTTGATGAAATTCCGCAAAGAAAACATCGAACTCATTAATTACAATCATCAAGGGAAAATCTCAGCACCTGTTTCTGTTTAAGGAGTACTATGATCAAAGCAATCGTCGCGTTAGACGCGAACAACTTAATTGGTGCGGGCGGCAAAATCATTTGGCAACTCTCGGAGGATATGGCGCATTTCAAAGCCAAAACCATGGGCAATATTTGCATCATGGGCCGGGTAACTTGGGAATCAATTCCCATCAAGTTTAGACCGCTCTCTGGGAGAAAAACAATTGTAGTGACTAGCAATGCTGGTTACGAAGTTCCTGATGATGTCCTAGTTGCCCCTAACCTAGAGCAAGCCCTTGCTCTTTGCCAAAATGAAACCCTAGTTGGTGAATTTTTTGGTAAAGACATTTATGTTTGTGGTGGTGCAAGTCTTTATGAAGCTGCAATGCCGCTAGTTGAAGAAATCGAAGTCACTGAAATTGCCAAATCCTTTCCAACGGAAGGGATGCGAGAACTTAGGTACTTCCCAGAAATTGATCCAGTGATTTGGTATCCTGCAGATTTTGAATCTCACAAAACTCCCGATGGATTAATTTTTGACTTCATAACCTATACAAAACGCCAGGACTGACTATAGTTAGTCCTGCATCAAAGCCTCTCCTACACAAGTTGGAGAGGTTTTTCTTACCTATTTTTAAAGCAAGATTTCCAGTATAATAAACCCATGAACGAACTCACTAAAAGACTTACAAATTTACTTCAACAGGTTCAAGATTTAAAGAGCCAGCTGAATTTAGATCAGAAAGAACAACGTATTCTGGAACTAGAAGATAAAATGCAGGTCCCAAACTTTTGGGATAATCCAGAAACTGCGCAAAGCATTACTCAAGAGTATAACGGACTTAAAGAGTTCGTGGATTTTTGGTCATCAATTGAAAATAATCTAATAGAACTCCAAGAGCTTGTAACTAGCAACACAGACGAAAGCGAAGAAACAGTTGGCTATCTAGAAAAACAGGTTTCAGAAATAGAAGAGCGCTATGTAAAAAATCGGCTTATTGTTTTGATGTCTAAACAATACGACGACCATAATGCAATCTTCTCCATTCATGCAGGTGCTGGGGGAACAGATGCTCAAGACTGGGCAGAAATGTTACTCAGACAATACCTAAGATACTGTGAACAAAAAGGATTACACACAGAGATTATCGACCAGTCTAAGGGCGGTGAAGCAGGCATAAAATCTGTGACCGTTGAAGCGCGTGGACCTTTTGCATATGGTTTACTAAAAAGTGAAGCAGGAGTGCACAGACTAGTTAGACAATCACCGTTCAACCCAGCTCATACTCGCGAAACATCTTTTGCACTTCTTGAACTACTGCCTCAATTAGAAGAAGCCGAAGCTATTACTATTGATCCTAAAGATATAGAAATTAAAGCTTCAACCAGCAGTGGTGCAGGTGGGCAAAGTGTAAACACGACCTATAGCGCCATTACCATTACTCATATTCCTACTGGAATTAAAGTTAGTATTCAAAACGAGCGAAGTCAGCATCAAAACAAAGAAGTCGCAATGAAAATTCTTCGCGCGCGCTTGCAAGCTTTGGAAGATGAAAAGAAAGCCAAAGAAAAAAAAGAACTCCGCGGGGAATTCAAAAGTGCAGAGTGGGGGAATCAAATTCGTAGTTATGTTTTACACCCATACAAATTAGTCAAAGACCATCGCACAGAATACGAAGAAACAGATCCAGATAAAGTCCTAAATGGAAACTTAGATAACTTTGTAGAAAAGTATTTAGAAAGTCAAATACAATAGATAAATAAAAAAGGTTGCGACTCGTGAGAGTGCAACCTTTAAAGTTGTTGCGACGACCGTAAATTTAATCGTCGTTAATGTCGAACCTGTCCCGGCAGTCGCCGTAGCGTATCTGGTTCGCCAGTACATGGCTCGGGATGGCCTGGTCAAAACGGTGCTCTTCAGCCGAGAACGACTGATGAATGTCGTCATCAGGTTCCTGCCCGAGAGTTTCCCAATCCGCAAGGGCGACAAAGTTTGGAAGCTTGAGCATTTCGCTCACGCAAATCTCACATGTAGCAAGATGTCGGCCGAACTGTGCCAGATAGGAATCGTCCAACTGATGTTTTTTCTCGCCACCGAAGAAGTGCCAGTAAAGGACACCTCTTTCGATTTCAGTTAGACTACTCCTGTGGCTGATGCGGTTCAGATTCACGGAAACTACTCCATACAAGTAGATCCTGTCGATCTTCTTTGTTCTAAAGATTTTGCCGTCGACCTTGGTCGTTTTTCCATGAGCCACGAGCACTTCAGATGGTCGTGCATCGCTTAAGTCTTTCATATTTCCTCCATATCATACAAAACCAGGAGACGCCTGGAACGTTTATGTGATTCAATGAACGTTTCAAAAAATCACTTTGGCATTATACAATAATATTTACAAAACGTCAAGTTATCCACTTTTGCGAATGTAATTTACATTTGTACTGTGTATGTAAGCATAAAATTATGGTATAATTAAGCCAACATGATTCGATTTGAAAACGTAACAAAATTCTACGGTAAAAACAAAGCGCTAAACGGCATCAATCTCCAAATTAACCATGGAGAGTTTATTTCTGTTGTCGGAATGTCCGGAGCAGGGAAGTCTACTTTAATGAAACTAATCATCGGTGAGGAAAGTTTAGACAATGGTAAAATCCTCATTGACGAAATAGATATGTCTAAGGTTAAAAAAACTGACCTACCTTACTTGCGCAGAAAGATTGGAATGGTTTTTCAAGACATTAAACTACTCCCACGCCGCACAGCTTTTGAAAATGTTGCATTTGCTATGGAAGTATCTGGTCACACCAAAGACAAAATCAACAAAGATGTCCCTAAAATTTTAGAACTTGTTGGTCTTCTTCATAAAAGAGATAGTTTCCCTAACGAAATGTCTGGTGGAGAACGCCAACGTGTTGCTATTGCTCGTTCTCTTGCTCATCGTCCAGTTCTACTTTTAGCAGATGAGCCAACAGGAAACTTGGATGCAGTAAACGCAGCTGAGGTTTTAGATTTATTAATGAAGATTAACCAACTTGGTACAACGGTTATCCTTGCCACTCATGCTTCGGAGCTTGTAAACAAAATCAACAAGCGCGTTATAACTATTGAGGGTGGTCAGATTACGATTGAACAAGAAAAGGGTAAGTACAAACTTTAAACTATACTAACGTGATAAATACAGTATCATTTTTCAGAATAATTCGCATGGGTCTAACCAACTTCCGTAGGAATGTTTGGTTAGCTGCGGCATCAACACTTATTATGACAATTACCCTCATAATACTTTCTGTGTTGACTTTAATGTTTGTAATTACAAATTCATCTGTTCGAACAATTCAACAACGCGTAGACATTTCCGCGTACTTTAAAAACGGTTTAGCCGAAAACCAAATTTTTGAAATCCGCGACCAACTCTCTGCAGACAGCAGAATTGCAAGCGTTAACTATGTTTCTGCAGAAGAAGCGTTAACTCAGTTTAAAGAGAATCACGCCAATGACCCTCTACTTTTAGAGTCAGTTGGGCAATTGAACGAAAATCCATTACCTGCAACCCTTCAAATCAAAGCTAAAAACCTAGAAGAATATCCAGCAATTGCAGAAATGTTAAACTCAGACAAGTACCAATCTGCAATAGAAAAAATTAACTTTGAAGACAATAGAGTTTTAATTGAACGTTTAAATGGCTTGCTAAAATTCATTGTAACTGTTGGAATCGTGCTAATTATCATCTTTTCTAGCATTGCAGTTCTAGTTATTTTCAACACCATTACTCTAACAATCTACAACCGCCGAGAAGAGGTTGAAATTATGCGTTTGGTTGGAGCGACAAATTGGTACATTCGTGGACCATTCATAATAGAAGCAATGGTGTATAGCTTACTTGCCACCATCATTACCAGCGCACTTATATTCCCAGTGTATACAACTTTACTTCCAAAAGTGAGTCACTATTTAACAGCATCTGGCACTACATTTACTGGAAGTTTAGGAATTTTTGCTTTGCTTGTCTTAGTTCAATTGGTCATTGCCTTCATTCTCAGCACCATTTCCAGCCTTATGGCGATGCGTAAATATTTGAAAGTGTAAAAACTTGCGCCGATTTTGAAGTGGTAGTATACTGAAAAAGAGCCAAAACTCTCGAATGGGGAGTTTTTTTATTTTTGTAATTTATTTATACCTATGAAAGTCATTTTACTCAAAGATGTGCCAAAAATTGGCAAAAAAGGGGAGATTAAAGATGTCGCCGACGGCCTAGCAAATAATATGCTGCTCAAAAAAGGACTTGCTGTATTTGCCTCTGCTGAAGCCCAGAAAAAACTTCAAAAAGAAATGCAAGAAAAGTCTGCATCTCAAACTAAACATTTGCAAAAAGCCGTAGAAACACAAAAAGAGCTTGAACGTAGAACATTCACAGTCAAGGTAAAAGTAGGCGACAAGGGACAGGTGTTTGGTGGCGTGCACGAAAAAGATATTATTCAAGCCATATATCAAAAAACAAAACTTCAGTTAGATAAAAACCAAATAGATGCGCATAAAGGTATTAAAGAACTCGGAATACATAACATAAACATTAAACTCGGCAACGGGATAAACGCTAAAACTAAATTAAACATCGAAGCACTATGAAAAATTTTAAAATAATAGCAATAATCGCAGGCGTTATTGCAATCCTCGCGTTAATAGCTTTGGCTATTGTAGTGTTTAACAAAAAGACGACTTTAACTGACAAAACTCCTGTAGTTTCTGAATCCAAGTCAGATGAGAATTACACATATGAGTATTCGCTAAATAGGAAAGATGATGAACAGATTAAGCCTGAAAACTCTGATGGCAAAATTTTCAAAGTGAATACTATAACAAATGAAAAAACTTTAGTCGTTCCCAGTATAAAATCTCTGTTGCCAAAAACTGATTCTGCTACTCCTTATAATTTCTTAAATCTTCTTGGGACATCTAAATCAAAAACAAATCTATATTTTTCCCTTGCATACACTGAAGGATCTCAAGGTTTATATAAATACGACGGCAATACAAATAAACTTACAGAATTAAATATCAGTTCATACTATGACAGTTTTGGCGTTACTACCTCTCCATCTGGCCTATTCGGTGCAAGTATATACGATCCAAAAGACATCAAAGCTGTTGATAAATTATTTTTACTTGACCTAGAAAACGATAGTGTTAAAACACTAGCGACTTTACCAGCAAATCAAAGATTCGATATTTGCGGAATAGAAGGTTGTTTAGGGACAATTGGAGCAAATATTGAATGGATAGATGAATTTAATTTTCAGATTAATGTATATAGTGCAAAAGCAGGTAAAGATGAAAATGGTAACCCAAAAGCAATATTAATAGAAAAACGTAAATTTAAAATAAACTAAACATGTCATATCACGTAAAAGCAAGAAAAGCTACAAAACTTCACACTAAATTCATATTCGTTTCTGGAGGAGTAATTTCTGGAGTAGGGAAGGGTGTTACAACCTCAACCCTAGCCGCACTACTTCAATCTCGCGGTTACACAGTCGCACCAGTTAAATGCGACGCCTACTTAAACGTAGATGCTGGTACAATTCGACCACAAGAACACGGTGAGGTTTTTGTAACAGACGATGGTATGGAAACCGACCAAGATTTAGGAAACTATGAACGCTTTTTAAATACAGATCTATCTAAAGCCAATTACGTAACTAATGGACAGTTGTTTCAAACCATAATCCAAAGAGAACGGAATTTTGAATACAATGGTGAAGATGTAGAAGTTGCAATTCACGTTCCAGAAGAAATTATTAATAGGCTAGAACAAGCTGCTCGCGCTCGCAAAGCAGATTTTGTTATTTGCGAAGTTGGAGGAACAGTAGGAGAGTATCAAAACATTTTGTTCATAGAAGCAAACCGAATCATGAAGTATCGCGACGGTCGTGACACAGCGCACGTGCATGTGGCATATCTTCCAACACCACCAAGTATTGGCGAGATGAAATCTAAGCCTGTACAAAATTCTGTTAAGCAACTAATCTCTTCTGGAATTCAACCCGACTTTTTAATTGCTCGTGCTGAAGAAAAACTAGATGATCGTCGTAAAACAACTCTAGCATGGACTACAAACATTCCAGCTGAAAACATTATTTCTGCACCAAACGTAGACTCTATCTACAGGGTACCTGTTAATTTTGACAAAGAAGGTTTGGCAGATAAGTTGCTCAAGCAATTTGGCCTTGCTCCTCAAAAAGCTGGCAAGCAAAAAGGCATGAAGGATTGGACTAAACTTGTTCAAAACATTACAACCACTCGCTCCCAAAAGAAAACTTTAGAAATTGCCGTGGTGGGAAAATACTTCGAGACTGGTTCATACCAACTTTCAGACGTATACGTGTCAGTCATTGAGGCGTTAAAACATGCGAGCTGGGCAAACAAGGCAAAAATTAATCTGAACTGGATTCCAAGTGTTCGTATTGAAAAAGAAGGTACAGCAAAAGTCCTCACAGGTTTTGATGGAATTGTCGTTCCTGGAGGTTTCGGCAGTCGTGGTATTGATGGAATAATAGAAACGATTAAGTTTGCCAGAACAAAAAAGATTCCTTACTTAGGGTTGTGCTATGGAATGCAACTCGCTACAATCGAGTTCGCTCGAGCTGTAGCAAAAATTAGAAATGCGCACACAACCGAGGTTGAAGAGAATGTTAAGCATCCTGTTATACATATAATGCCTGAACAAGAAAAAATGCTCCTAAAGCGAGAATATGGCGCTACAATGCGCCTTGGAGCATGGGATTGCGTACTGACTCCTGGTACTAAAACTGAAAAAGCCTACCAACGCGGAGGATGGATTAAAGCAGGTGCGCGTGGAAAAGCAGGTAATACTATATCTGAGAGACATCGCCACCGCTACGAATTCAACAACGAATATCGTGAACGTCTAGAAGAAGCTGGTCTAGTAGTTTCTGGTACAACACCAGATGGAGAACTTGTAGAAATTATTGAATTACCAGAACACCCATTCTTCATTGCAACACAATTCCACCCAGAATTTAAATCTAGACCATTTGCACCACATCCATTGTTTGCTGAATTTATTCGTGCTGTTGTGAAGCATTCTAAACTAGACCCTAAGTAGTCTGACGTAAAAATATCAACTGTAGAAATGGTAAGACAAGGGCGAAGATTAGAACAAATAAGACTTACTCAAATATTGACATTTCCTCAATTCTGTGTTACTTTAACGGAAAGTTAAAGCAATTCCGCTTAAAGCTTTCTAGGCTATATTATATGGAGGAACAGACATGGCAGGAAAAATTGAATGTCCCATATGCGGGACGAGAGTCTCAGGATCGTTTTGTCCCGACTGTGGACATACACTAACTGCTGAAGAAAAACAAAAGCAAAAAGCTTCAGCAGCCCAACTCCCGAAATACAATTTCGGAGACGGGACCGATGAAGAACTGGGTCATCTTGGCCGGATCGAAGTTAGACGAACATCCGCCGATTAGCAGTTGGTCGTATGTAACACTGACCACAAAAATGCTGACCATGACGCAACAACAAAAATGCCGCCCCAACTATGGAGCGGCATTTATCTTTGGAATTTAATTTAGAATTTATCTTTTTAATTAAATTAAGCTAAGTATTAAACTTCTATAGTTTCAGCAACTTTAGCTTTTTCTTCCTTTGCTTGAGTGTTCTTAGCAACAGCATTTTCAGCCATAGCTTTAATTGCGGAAGGTTTTCCAAGTTTGTAATCTGCAGGAACTACGCTTACTAAACGAGTCTTGCGCAAATTACCATGGAATTTTACCAACATCTTATTTTGGAATTTTACTAGTCCATCTACCATAGAGTAAAGAGTAGAATCACCAGCTGTTTTAACATTGTCACCAGCGTGGAATTTATTTCCATGTTGACGAACAATGATTTCACCTTTTTTAACCCATTGGTCACCAAAGATTTTAACACCTAAACGTTTTGATACGGAGTCACGACCCAGGGCGGTCGAGCCACCGGCTTTTTTATGAGCCATAAAATATAATTATAATTAAGATTTTTTGAAAGCTATGCTTTCTCGAAAATCACGATTTCCCTGGCGACTATCTGGTCTTTACGATCGTACACAGCGGTTTTACGGCTTGTGAGCTGTAAAAAGGGCATAGAATCTGCCAAAATAGAGGGAATCAGATCTACAATATTATAGCCAAGTTTTGTAATAAAGTCAAGGCTAGGCAGGGGAGTATAACCTCGTGAAGACTTATATGCTGGTATACAAATTACGACTTTATCTCCTTTTGATAAAAACTTTATCCAATCTTGAAAGGCATTTGTGTACAATTCAGTTAGGTCCTTAAAATTCTTTTCAATATCCACAGGGGAGGGGAATTTAGTATACATTGGCCCAAGATACCCTTCAGTAACTATTCCAGAGATTTTTGGAAATGCGCCAATTTTTGCCAAGTTTTCAACAAGAGATGAAACCTTTTGGGCATCCGCTGTTTCAACATGGAATTTTCCTTTTGCAATCTTATAGCGATTGCGGAACCACTCAAGGTTTGTTTCGCTACCTGTAATTGCGTTTGGATTGATATCACTTCCAAGCATTCTGTAGCCAAGCAATACGCCTTCTTGGACGATTGTACCAATTCCACAAAATGGATCTAACATAGTTTCACCAAGTTTTGTTTCAGCAAAGTTAAGCATGAGTTGGGCAACTTTTGGAGGAATCATGCCTTGCTTATCATCGCGAATTGGACGCTGATAGTCACGACGGCCATAGTCCTCGAAATCTTGTACAGCCAAAGTTTTTGCAACGTACACGTGGTTAGTACTAGCCAAGATACAGATTTCTGCACCTTTCTCTAACAATAGGTTTTTTGTGACTACTACAGAAGCAAGTGCAAGAGAATTGAATTCAGGGATTACAAGGCGAATACTCGCACCGCTATCTTGCATTGCGCGTTTAATGAACATTCCCAAACGTTTTGGTTCACCGAATGCTTTCAATTGCATGTCCAATAAATACACAGAAACGCCAAACTGGATTTTGCCTTTATAGTTTTTTAGAAAGTCTGTTTTTAATTTACTTGGCTTAAAATAGTGCTGAAGGGCAAAATTGATGGAATCATCGGGACGCTTCTTTAAAGTATCCACGATACGCAATATTTTAACTACACCACCAAGTTCCTTTTGAATCTTTTGGCAGTCTAATTGACCTGGTACTTCTACCACCAACACCTCTGGAGACGCATCAATAATACTAATCTCAATTCCATGAGTCTTGAAGTATGAAAAAAGTTCTGCGAGCGAAAGAGTATAAACTCTTCCTAAAATAAACGCGTATTGCATATATTTATTATTTATTAACCCCTCCTAATTTATGATTGATTTTATAAAAAATTTAGATTTTGAAAAGATAACTATTAAAGGGAAGCCAGTGGTTGTTGCTGGGTTGTGCTTGGCATTTGTTTTCGTTTGTGGATTTGGCGCAGGTCGATTGAGCGGACCTCACCTCAACAATGGTGTAAACAATAGCACTAGTTCATCAATATCACCACGAACTTTAAATAATTATACCACGAAAACAGGGGCAAACGCCACGAATGATACCGCAAATACAACTGAGACCACAAACACTCAAACAACTAACACCAAATCAATTGATCAAGAAAATTGCCCAGTGAAAGGAAGTAAAAGTAAAATCTACCATATACAAGGCGGTTCATTCTATAACAGAACTACTGCAGTGCAGTGTTTTAATACAGAAGATGAAGCTCTATCTGCGGGGTTTACTAAGTCTAGTAGATAACACCGTACTAAGATACTCATTCCAAACATACACAGACGTTTCCACGAACGTGTTTGTATCCCACGAACACGTTTGTATCCCACGTACGTGCTCATTGACAAAACCGAGAAAATATGTTATTATAAAGTTAGTTAAAATAGATCAAAATCGGAGGTAAGAAAATGAATGAGTTCTTTATAATTGCAATTATTACGGTGATGTTTATCGTTCCAGGAATGATAGCCATATCACTAGCAATAGAACACCGAAAAGAGACAAGAAAGTAATGTATTACTAACTTGTCCTTTTTGTTATACTTTGACTATGAAAAAATCTTCGAGAAAATCTTCTAAATACATATACCTAGACTACGCAGCAACAACACCAGTAGATGAACGCGTATTAAAGTCTATGCAGCCATATTGGTCTAAAGAATTTGCCAACCCGTCTGCTTTGTACAAAAGCGGGGTTCGGGCAAAACAAACCATAACCTCAGCGCGTGCAGAAATTGCAAAAGTTTTGAATGCATCTAGTAGCGAAATTGTTTTCACTGCTGGGGGCACTGAGAGTAATAACATGGCAATTCTTGGCACTGCCCAAGCTTTTCAAAAAACCCATGGACAAGCGGGTCATATAATTACCACCCCAATTGAACATCATTCTGTGTTGCATGTTATGGACGCATTAAAAAAATGGGGATGGAAAATTAGCTACGTAGAAATAGATAAAGAAGGTTTTGTAAATTTAGATCATCTAAAGAGTTTGGTGCGCAAAGATACAGTATTGATTTCTATTATGTACGCAAACAATGAAGTCGGAACTATTCAACCAATCGCAGAGATAGGGAAATGGCTTAGTGGTTTAAACAAGGCTCGAATGTTAGGCAAGGGAACTAGCCTAACTAAAAACAATAAGACTTTACCAAAGATTCTATTTCACACAGATGCTTGCCAAGCGGCAGGTGCATTAAGTCTAGACACTCATAAGTTAAAAATTGATTTACTGACTTTGAACGGAAGTAAAATTTACGGACCAAAGCAAACTGGAATTTTATATATTCGCACAGGGACAAAATTGGAACCAATCATTCATGGCGGTGGTCAAGAAAATAATCTACGCAGTGGAACAGAAAATGTACCTGGGATTGTAGGACTCGCAACAGCACTTACCCTTGCTCAAAAAAGTTCCACTAAAGAAAGTATTCGCTTACAGGGCCTTCAACAATATTTTGTCGACCGTCTTTCGAAAAGAGTAGATGAATTTATAGTAAATGGTCCAGAAATTATTTCCAAAACTAAACAACCAGCTAGCAAAAATAAATCTGTATCCGAAAATTTAGTCAGGTTGCCAAACAACATTAATATTAGTTTTAATGGAGTTGAAGGCGAAACGTTAATGCTATATTTAGACAACTTAAATATAGCTGTTGCTACTGGTAGTGCATGTGCGACTACTAGTACTGATCCTTCACATGTCTTAATTGCATTAGGCTCAACACAAGGCCAAGCCTACAGCGCTATTCGGTTTACCATGGGTGTTAATACTACCAAAAAGGATCTAGACTTCGTAATAGAGGCATTGGCTGATCTAGTTCCAATGCTACGTAAGGTAAAGAGTTTGAATTAGTAGGCTTAAATTGCAGATATACAATAACTACTTTTAACCTACAACGACCGTCTCTAAGGCATAGACAAGGTCTTAGAGGAGAGCGAAGAATTAAATAATTATTTATTTAAATAAAAATATAAATAAGGATCATAGAGAATATTAGTAGGCATAGAGCGCGGGGATATAACCGGGCTTTTATTGTCTGCTTAAATCTTTACCTTAAACTACAAGGGGAATATTCAAAAAGAAATACTTTGCGTGTCGCACAATGTATCTTCTGCGACATAGATAGTATCTAATATTCTTTAAATCAGGTAAAAACAGCAATTTGGATTGATTTAATTAATATTAGTTTATAGTTTAATTAATGTCTGTATTTAATCTTATAAAACTTTTTCATATAAATGTGTATCCTCTGTTTCAAGTCACGCTAAGAGTATTTTATATTTAATTATCACCTATTTATTGAATCCCCTGAATCAGGTCATTTCACTTTTTTCAAGCGACGGTCGTCTAAAAGGAAGAAGTGGAGTACTCGCCTGTTTTTATGCAGGAAAAATATTTTATTGAAATGATACAATTAATTTAGAATAACTTTATGTTATTTTCTCAGTTATTTCCTCAAGACATATTCTTGAGTTGAACCTACAAGATTATTTATGACTAAAACAAAAACATGGTTTGTATACATACTCCTCTGCTCTGACGGTTCTCTGTATACCGGAATTACTTTAGATGTGCGAAAACGTTTCCAAGAACACAAAGACGGTATGGGTGCTAAATATACCAAAGCTCGAGGTGCCAAGAAAATAGTTTACACAGAATCATGCACTAGCAGAAGCTCAGCAACCAAACGCGAAATGGAAATAAAAAAACTTTCTCGCGAGAAGAAAGTTAGGTTGGTTATATAGCTTTAAGTGCTAATAATAGTTTATGCAAATTTTTTCTTTTTGAGGGAATTTACTGAATAAAACATAATGGGGATAATCCTTTCTTGTTGTATGGCCATGTGCTGTGAACTGAGGAACATTATGACAAAGACCAGCAGCTCTCGCAGCCTGCTCAAAAGCTTTTGTTTGAGTAGTACTTGTTTGTTCTATATCAACTGCCAAACCTCTGCCATGATCAGAATAACAAGTCATCGGGGCTTCTAATGGGTCTAAATTTTTGCTCGCAAAATGATCGTTAAAATGTTTTTTGCCATAAGTAATTGTATTTGAATTTTTAGCATCTGCGGCAGTGACGTATAGTATGTTTTGACTTGCGCAATACTGACCATATGAACGAATTTGAGATTCGGTCCATCCTTGATTAAATGCATATGCTTCAAACGAGGAGCGCATATGAGCTCCATACTCGGGAGACCTATAAACCTGTTTTGCATTTAAATTCTTATATTGCTTTTTTAAAGTATCGAAAGCAACTTTAACACCAGGATCTGCATTTTGAAAATCATCATCAGGAGCTTTTGAACCAGACGATAAATTATCGTCACAAACTCCAGGAGTTTTTGCTACAGGAATACAGTTAGGTCTTGTTCCACCAGCTGATGAACTGCTTCCACCGCCACCACTTGACCCTATGTAATTCACATGCAAATTAGAGCCAGTACGTTTTACTTCAGAATCAAATGGTCCACACTCTGCTTCTGTACTAGCTTCATTCAAATAGTTAAGTCCGCCAATTTGTTTAATCGCTTTACATAAATTAGCATAACTTTTATCTGATGGGGATTTACCTGGTGTTTGCCCCACCATATTGAAATCAGCACAATTACCTGTTTCAGTAGTTTTTATACCAGTAGGACTAACCCATCCCAACACGTGATGACAACGACTTTTACTTGGAGTAGAAGCTGAAAAAGTTTGAGAAATTATCCATGCATTATCACCCTTTGGAGGTAATATTTTTACAAGTTGAAGTAGTTTATCCGATAGATCTTTACATATTTGAGTAACTTTTCCGCTATGAGGTATCTCTGATGGTATTGAGATTAAACCTCCTTTACAAGGTGCCGCAGTACCTCTTGTCATACCATCTGTATTAGTATTGCCTGACTCTTGGTCAATAGTACAGCTATCTGTATATCCAATCTCTTCGCAACTAGGAAAATCATTCGCAGTAAACAACGGAGCTTGTATTGGTTTATAAATAACCAAATTAGGATTAATGAAAGTTAGAATCACATAGCTACCCAATAAAAGTGAAATACCGATGATTGCATTTTGAATCATTGTCTTCGCACTTGCCTTACCTGTCTCCCCTCCTATCATATACAAATATCCTGCATAAACAACAAAGAACACTAAAGCAATTGCACCAAAAGCAATGCTAAATCTATATACTTTATTTATACAATTTGGCAGATCTTGGCTATTGTCTGTAACAGAATCACTAGGGGCACACAAGTAACTAGCAATGCTGGCATCTACCCCTTTGTATTCTGTTGCACCAGAAACTCCCGAGGTTGGAGCGGTAGTTGTGGCTTGCGCAAGAACCAACGTAGGAATGAATAACGTCAAACCTAAAAATGTACCAAATATAATGTGTTTCAAATTTTGCATTTTACTTATTTATAAAAGTAATGTTATCAACTAGCCAATACGTGCCATCATAATATAATTTGACTTCGCTAGAAATCTCAATATTTTTAGAATTATTTATGTTCGTTGTGATAGCATCCATTTGCACTTTTGCAGTATTTTCGGACAAGCGAGTTAACTCTATCGAGTTAGGATCAACTTCTGTTGAAATATTTACTTCAGAACTAACTTTATCAATGAGGTTTTGTACAGTAGATTTAAATGATTCTGTTGATTGATTTTTTACAGACTCTAGTGATCTTAAATCAGAACTTTCGTAAGTTCCATAATCCTCAGTCATTCTTTTAGCTAATAACATTAAATATTGATCTTTTTCTGGTGTGCTATCTAATAAAAATGGATAATTTAGTTCTTTAGCTACCAAGTCAATGCTATTATCAGAATTTTGAGTAACATTATTAGTTTCATTTTTCATGCTTAAAGATAACAAAACTAGTAGCATTATGATTGGTATTGTAATCACAATAATAATTATCAATCTTTTGTGTTTTTCTATGAATTCAAACATATTATTTTTGTTTCTTTTCGCATTCTGCGTACATACTTAACATTTTTGCTACAACTTTTTTAGTAGATTCTTTTGTTTGATTGGGATCACCATAATACGCTGCATATGCTGCTCCAATATCCCCTTTATTCTTTCCCACCTTTGATGCAAAGAAGTAAGCACCTGCACTTAATGCTGTATCTGGATCTACCAAATCTGGAATAGTGAGTGGTTTATTAAACCCAAATTCCTTTCCATCGCGTGATGGAGTATTTGGATTTGTCCAAAATTTACTTGGCGGAGGTCCATAAATATATACTTGAGCCAACCCAATTCCATGCCCAGGAGGTGATCCATTAGTAAATGGTAAACCATAATATTTAGCAGTGCTTTTGATGTCTACCCTGTTAGGAGGTCCATTCGATACATTATTAGTAATGAAAGACGATTCTTTGTTTACCAAGGACGACAACTGACAATAGGTTAGCCCATTCGCTTTTGCATACTTTGCTATTAAAGGAGCGACAGCCGCCTCACTCGCAGACCCAGGAACGCCACCACCAGCACCGACGCTTACTTGCCCACTAGGAAGTACGCAAGTTCCACTAAAACCAATAGACTCGCAACTTGGTAAATCTACTGCACTAAAAATAGGGGCTTGAATTGGTCGAATTAAAGTTAAACTAGGGTTAAGAAAATTTAACAACACAAAACTGGAAAGCATAATTATCATACCTGTCAGTGCTGTTGTAAAAATAGTCTTACCTTTTTCTTTACTCGCCTCCCCTCCTGCCATATACAAATATCCTGCCAAAACAATAAAGAACACCAAGGCAATTGCTCCAAACGCAATTCCAAATCTATATACTTTGCTAATACATTGAAACAGCGCAGCGCCTTCATCTACACTTTCTGGAACGCATAAATATTGCGCAATACTAGCATCAACGCCTTTATCGTATTGAGGAACGTTTATTGCTCCTGAAGTATCTGGTTTTAAACCGCCAGGGATTTGTGAAGCAGTTTGTGCACTAGCAAAGCCAATTTGACTAAATGCTATTTGGAAAATAACAAAACTAAGCGCTAAAGCTTTCCCTACACGCCTTAGGTTTTTTATTTTGTCGAACATTATCTAAAATTATTTACCTAAGAAATTAAGTGGATTATATGTTACTCCGCTTGGAACATAGTAGTCACCATATTTACCTTTTGTTACGGCATAACCTTTACGGTCAAAAACAGTAAAGTGAAGATGGTATCCCCTATCTGGTCCATATAGCAAACGAGTTGTGTTTCCAGAATTACCTTCGTACCCAATTAAATCACCCATTTTTACTTGCAATCCTGGGGAAACTTTAATAGAGCTCATGTGAGCATATAACGTAACGATATCTCGAATTCCATCATTTGTGGAAACAGAGTGATAGATAGTACACCAGTTTCCATAGGCAGCTTGAGATGAATTACAGTTTGCAACAGTACCATCTGCTGCTGCATAGATTGGCTTCCCAGCAGGGGCGGCTAAATCTATTCCATTGTGGAAATTGTAACCTAGAGAAGTGAACCCAGTATTTCCATAACCTTGAGTTAACACACCATCCATTGGCCAAGCCAACACACCTTTCTTAGCAGAGATGCTTGGGTTTCCAGCACGTCCACGTGCCGCTTGGTCAAGATCGTAAAGTTCTTGTTGGATTTTATCTGCCTCACCCTTACTTGTTTGTAGTAATTTCTGATAGTTCTTCTCTGTTCCTTTTGTCTTTGCTAATAATTCTGACTTAGAAGAACGCTCATCTGCTAAAGCTTTCTCTGCAATGTTTAACTGCTCACCAAGTTGCTTTAGTTTTTCGAGTTGTTTCTTTAAATCATCTTGCTGAACTTCTAATTTCGCCTTAATTTCTTTAATTTTGACGACTAAAGAATATACCTGATCTTGCACACTTCGGTTGTACTGAATTTGATCTAAGAATGATGAGAAATTATCTGTACCAAGACCTATGTGCAAGAACGAGTTTTCGTCTAACTCAGAAAGCTGGCGAATTAATGAACCTAGAATAACTTTATTTTGATCTATTTCTGCACGACGACGGTCTATTTGAGTTTGCAACTCTTTAATTTGCAATGTTGTGTCTTCTGTTTGAGTAGAATTAGCCTGCATTTGTAACTCCAAAGATGCAATTTGGTTATCGTACATGCTAATTTCGTTTGCTAGACTAGCTCCTTGCTTTTTGGTTTGACTAATGGATTGCTGGTAAGCGTTGATTTGTGCTTGAATTTTCTGAAGTCTATCGTTTAAGTCTATGCTTGGGTTTATTACCACAGCTTGAGCATCATTGAACACAACGAATTTTCCAACAACCAAAAATAGCCCAAATAAGCCAATTATTCCGGCAGATACGAGAAGCTTAAAAACAGTTTTGGTTTCAGAGTTTTTACCAATCATTTGAGATAATTATATCACATTTGATGTGGTTTTGCCAAAGTTTTACGAAAACTTTATGTAACAGATTTACAAAAGACTAATTGCTTTTTCTAGACGGAATAGAACTTCATCTTTTCCCCAGCCCAAAGCAATTGTAGCGCAAACTTCAAATGGGTTTGGACTCTTTTCAAGTCCTGTCATAGCAACTCTCAGTGGCCACAATACTGAACCGTTATCTAACTCATGTTCTGCAATAAAGTCTTTCACAGTTTTTTCAAACTTTTCTATAGACTGTAAAGTTTCTAAATCGGTAATTCGAACTAAATCTTGAAGCAATGCCAAACTTTGCTTTGTTATTTCAGGTGTAGATTTTTTCCAAACTAAAATCTGTCCATCGTAATCTGGAGTTGCGAAGAAGTAGTTAGTTCTTTCTGCGATTTCTGAAAGTTTTTTAAGTCTATCTTTTTCTAAAGCACAAATTGCTTCTAAATAGTTTTCAGGGAATTTTTCGCCTTCTATCATTAACACATCCCAAGAAGTTTTCCAATACGGTTTACAAGCATTAACAAGTTCTGAGTTGGACATAGCACGAATGTATTCACTATTCATCCAGTCTAATTTATTCACATCAAATACTGCGCTGGACTTGTTTACTTTTGCCAAATCAAATTGAGCTACAAGCTCTTCCATTGAAAAAAGTTCTTGTTCTGTTTTTGGGTTCCATCCTAAAAATGCGACAAAGTTCACCAACGCTTGCGGTAAGTAACCTTTGTTCAAGAAATCTTCTACAGCTACATCTCCTTGGCGTTTAGACAATTTACTCTTATCTGGATTTAAAATTAACGGCATATGTGCGAACTGCGGTGCTTCCCAGCCAAATGCCTTGTAAAGCAAAACATGTTTTGGAGTAGAAGGAATCCATTCTTCTGCACGAATTACGTGAGAAATTTGCATAAGATGATCGTCAATTACAACTGCAAAGTGGTAAGTAGGAAACCCATCTGACTTAATTAGTACTTGGTCATCTAACAATGCATTGTCGTATTTTATTTCGCCATATACTAAATCGTTCACAATGGTTTCACCTTCTAACGGATTCGCTTGGCGTATTACTGGATTTTTACCAGCTTCCTTAAACTCTACTTGCTTTGCAGAAATTTCATCTTCTGAAAGATTACGACAATGCCTGTCGTACATTGGAGGCTTCTTTAAAGCAGTTTGTTCTTTACGAAGTTCATCCAGTCGTTCAGATGAACAGAAACAATAGTAGCCTGCTTTTTTTTCTAGTAGTTCTTCTGTGTATTTTTTATAGATATCTAAACGTTTAGATTGTGTATATGGTCCAAACTCCCCAACTTCAACTAACTCCCCTGCTTCATTTAAAGTTGGGCCTTCATCAAAAGTTATTCCGAGTTTTCCCAAAACTGAAACTAAATTTTCAGCCGCACCTTCTACTAAACGAGTCTGGTCTGTATCTTCAATACGAAGAACAGTTACTCCGCCTAAATTCTTTGCGAACAAATAATTAAAAAGTGATGTGCGCAAGCTACCAACGTGAACATAACCAGTTGGGCTTGGGGCAAATCTTGTGCGGATTTTTGGATTTGTAATATTCATCTATTTCTAATTTAGAGCTTAATTATAGCAAGTTTAAGCCTGATTTTCAACACCCAGATCTTCTTTTATTATACGAATTACGTCTGCTTGTTCCGGGTGCAAAGTTGAATCTAAATCACTCATTTTTACCCATTTATAATTGACTAACTCCCTTTGGTCTAACTTGATTTCTGAATCTTCTCCAACAAAATTAAAATAGACAATGTTTTGATTTTGTCCCTTTTTTTTGTATATATTCCCAAATAAAGGTCTTAATGAATTGTTCCAAAGATACGAGCTAGTTTGTTTAGAAATTTTTTTTAGCTCAACAGATGTAATTCCAGTTTCTTCCATCAACTCACGTCTACCTGTTTCCTCTAAGGTTTCATTTTTTTCAGCTTCACCACGAGCGAACTGCCAATAATTTGCATACTTCTCAAGCATAATTCCACCTGCTGTTTTTACTAAGTACGGATCTCTGGGATTCCGTTGGGCAATAAAAATTTTACCCTCATCATTTAGAACAACCGCTATTACATTTTTTCGAAAAGGCATTGAAGAAAAAACTTTGTGTCGCATGAGCGAAATTATTAAACCAACAACCGCTTTGTAAATTCTTGCTAACCTACTTGGTTGAGTAACTAACCGATACAACCATTCCAATCCAATACGACGGATAAATTTTGGTGGTGCTTTTTTAGTTCCTGCTATGTAGTCAAAAGTTCCTCCTAAACCAATTGCAAAACTCGCTGAAATATTTTGTAAGTTTTCCGCAATCCACTTCTCTTGTTTTATTGGCCCGAAAGCTACAAAAAGCAAATCTGGTTTAACAGAATTGATTTGATCCAAAACTTCAACATCTTTAGGATTCTTATTTGAAGTCCCTGCAATTTGCAGTTTAGGAAATTTTTGTAAAAGTTTCTGTTTTGCAATTTCCGTAGTATGACCAAAGCCACCTAATAAAAACACAGAAAAATTCTCGCGTTCTGCCATTGCACACAAATCCCAAATTAAATCTGCTCCAACAATTTTTTCTGGAATCTCTCTATACAGCAAACTCGGTTTGAAAATAATAGATGCCCCTGTCCACACCACCTGAAACCACGACTGGATAATTTTTAGGTAGAAATTCTTAAAACTAAAAGGACGAGACAAAAATAGATGAGCCCAAAGAATCCCAATCCCATCTGGTATTGCGAAATCTGACTTATTTAACATTTCCCGGACTTCTGGGTTACGCATGCTCGCGTACAAAAACTCTGAGTACGGTGTTGTTACAAAAGTTTTTTGCTTCTTAGCGACACGTTCACGGACTTGTTCTAGTAACTCGCGCTTTGTTATATTACTAATTTTTAAACCTGCAATATCTATCATTCTTTGTGAATTTCTAATTACTTTCTAGACAACTATTAAAATTATTTACAGAATCGTTATATTGATCCACCAACTCTTTGGTTCTCTCGCTTAATTCACGAGTCTTTTTTACTAAAATATTGTATTGTGTGACCGCTCTGTTGTACTCAGCAGGACTTGCAAAACTATTGCTATCTAAATCAGATTTTTGTCTGTTTAAAGTAGTTTCGTACTCTGCCAGTAAAGACTTGTTTGCATCTAGTTGAGTTTTTATACTTTGATTTGCTGGAGGGCATGCAGAAAGTGGAGCACCAAACTCTTGCACAGCCAACCAAACTTCGTTACCTTCAAACATTCCTTTTTTTACTGCTACACCAATTTCTTGATACTTGTGATTTAAAATATTCGCACGATGCCCTGGACTATCCATCCATGCTTGTACTAAAGTTTCGTCGTCTTTAAAATTTCCTAACGCCAAATTTTCTCCAACTACAATATACTCGTAGCCCTGTGCCTTAATTATATCTGCAGGAGTATTACCATTTGGAGATTTGTGTTCAAAATATTGCTGAGCAAAAAGATCATCAATTTTTGCCATTGCAGCAGCATTTAATTTTGCATTTATCTTTAGTGTAGACTGTCCATTTGTACCACGTTGTAAATTTGTATATTTCACCACGCCTTCCATGGTTAATTGACTCTTAATATTTGGGTCAATAAGTCCGCGTAGTGGGTCTGGTAAAACCTGATTCCCTGATTTGTAATTTAAAACTTGGTTACCAATAGAAGTGTTAGAAAACCAATCCCAAGAACGCTGTGGAACTTTTTCCATAATTCCAATAAATATACCTAAAACTATGATTGCTAATAAGATTGATTTAGTAGTCATATCCTTAATATTATACAGTTTTCGCGCAATTTTAGCGAGTAAGGTATAATGTATATATGGATTCTCTAAAAGATTTGGTTCCAAAGCACAAATTGGTCCGCAAACGTGACCCAAAATTACATAGCAAAGCACATGTCTTAGCTGATGATTTGGCAAATCTATTTAATGATCGTGCCCATTTTGGATTCTATCTTAAAATGGCAGTTACCTACCCCGAAGACACATTACGCAAAATTGCTGGGGAGATAATGGAAAATCCGAAAGTAAAAACCCCCGGCAAACTATTTGCCTATTTAATCAAGAAATATAACGCTGAAAACAAGAAATGATATTACCAATTGCAAAACTACCAGCGCAAGTGCTGCGCAAACCAGTTGAGGAGTTAAAGTTCCCCCTCAAGAAAGACATCTTACGATTAATAAAAAACATGCACGACACCGTAATTTCTGCGAATGGTGTTGGTCTTGCGTGTACTCAAGTTAGCAAAAGTTTGGATATGGCTCTAATTTATTTAGAAGATGCTGGACTCCCTGCTTTTCCCATCATCAATCCTAAAATTACAAAGAGTTCAAAAGTAATGACTGAAATGGAAGAAGGATGCTTGTCACTCCCAGGTGTTTTTGGAACAGTAAAACGCCCAAAGAAAATTACCGTAGAAGCTTACAATACTAATGGAGAAAAGTTTACCATTACTGACGATACCTTCCTTGCGCGAGTGTTACAGCACGAAATAGATCATTTAAATAACATCTTAATAATAGATAAGTTCGAAAAGATAACTACAGGTGAAGAACTATTACCAAAATACGCAGAAAAAAAATGAAATTCATAAAAGACATACTATTTTTCCAAGTAGAAACAACTGGGTCCAATTTAGATCGCGACGTAATAGTTCAACTTTCTGCAATATTACTCGACAAAGATAATCTTTTAGAAAAAGATTTTTTTAACTCTTATGTTAAAGTTAGTTTTATTGATCAAACATTAGAACAACACGCTCAACTTTTGAACGTGCCATTTGATGTCCTAAGAACAAGTCCAAAACTGCACGAAGTAATAAAAAATTTCACAACTAAATTTGGATACACTCCCCTGCTAGCAACTCACACAGTTCAGAATGTGCAATTTTTAAGACAAGCTTTTAAAAAAACTTTCATCCCTTACGAGTACGATGCGCATATTCTAGATCTATGGTCATTGGGATATGTTTACACCTTGCACTATGGCATTAAAAAAATGCCTACTCTAGAAACACTGTTTCAACATTTTAATTTGAAAATTAAAAATAGAAGCAATGCGTTAGAAAAAGCACGGCTAGCCGCGGAAGTATTTAAACGCATTGTAGCTGGCTAATTGTAGCTGGATACTGCAGCGAATAATAGCTAACTAAGTTTAAAAATGAAATTTACCCTTAAATAAGCCTAAATTATGTTCAAAAAAGATATTTTACTGTTCGATCTAGAAATGACAGGACTAGATGTAACCAAGCACGAGATTATTCAAATTGCGGCAATTTTGCTTGACCGTAAAACTTTGAAAGAGAAAAAGTCTTTTTCTACTTTTGTTAAACCTCAACGATGGGCAAAACGCGACCCCGAAGCCATGGCTGTAAATAAGATTTCAGCAGAAGATTTAAAAAATGCTCCAAGCATGGCAACAGCACTAAAAAAGTTTAATAAAACTTTTGGTTCAGATGTAACCCCTGCAATGTACGGCGGAAATTTAGATATTGTCTTTTTCCCTGCCGCATATCGTTCTGTAAAAATGAAATACCCATTTACTTTGCAATACACATTTAATTTATGGCCTCTTTGTTACTTCTACATGGCGAAACACAAGAAATTAACTAATCCTAAAAAGTTTGCTGGATTTACTTTGGAAGATGTTGGTACAGCATTGGGTGTTAAGAAAATTGAAAACAGACACAATGCAATTGTAGACTGCCAATACGAAGCGGAGATTTTCCGCGCGCTTGTTAAAAAGTTGAAGGTTTAATGAATTAGCATAATATATTTTAAAAGTATGAAAATAGTTTTCTTTGGAACATCTATTGTTGGAGCACCAATCCTAACTGCGTTACACGAAGCGGGGCACGAAATTTTAGAAGTTGTCACCAGTCCGGACGCGCTCGTTGGACGTAAACAAATTCTTACGCCATCTGCAATCTCCGACCGTGCAAATGAGCTCAAGTTAAAAATATCTAAACCCGAAAAAGTAAAGAACAATGCGGAGTTTATTCAGCATCTAAAAGAACTCAACGCAGATATTTTTATTGTCGTCTCTTATGGCAAAATACTTCCACTAGAACTCATAGATATTCCACCGTTAAAAACAATTAACGTGCATTTTTCGTTACTACCAAAATACAGAGGAGCTGCACCAATTCAATATGCCTTACTCAACGGAGAAACTACAACCGGCACAACTATTTTCATTCTTGACGAGCTTGTTGACCATGGTGACATAATTGCTCAAGGTGCAATAGACATTGAACCAACAGATACATTTC
The DNA here is from genome assembly GCA_964402965.1 of uncultured Candidatus Saccharibacteria bacterium. Lineage (GTDB taxonomy): Bacteria > Patescibacteriota > Doudnabacteria > UBA920 > UBA920 > UBA920. The sequence continues at coordinate 53,591 of CAYODY010000001.1, read as the reverse complement.
TAACTCTAGCAGAAAAACTTTCATATCTTTCTGCGCATATCTTAATTGATCTACTTCCCGTGTACGCAGACAACGGCATTGAACCACGAACACAAATTCATGACGAAGCTACTTCCACCAAGTTAATTAAAAAAGAAGATGGTTTTGTAGACTTTACTGCGAAAACAGCACAAGAGATATACAACATGTGGCGTGCATTTGCGTTGTGGCCTGGGATCTATACAAAATGTTCACCAGTTGAAAGCGAGCCTGAAAAACAGTTAAAAATTTTGGAATGCCGTGTAGTTGCACAAGACGAACCGCGTGACCCAGCAAACCGAGCAATAATCCCATGTGCAAAAGACACTTACCTTGAACTAATGTCTGTTCAATTAGAAGGAAAAAAGCCGACCAAAATGGACGACTTTTTGCGAGGATATAAAGACTTTAAGCTAAGTTAATTGTTGTTATCGTAGCTAGCTAATTGAAGTTAATAGAGTTCTGACTAAGCAGGCAATTTGCGCTTCCCTTGCAATAATTTAGTAAGAGCTTCTGCTGAAACAGCTTTGCAAAAATAGTTACCTTGTGCCGAATTACAGCCAACAGCGCGCAAGAAATTTAACTGTGACTTTTTATCGACACCTTCAGCAATGACTCTTAACTTTAATTGTCTCGCTAATCCGCAAACTGCAGAAATAATAGCGGCATCTGGCAAACTATCTGGGAGTGTTGCAACAAAAGTCTGGTCTATCTTTACACCATCAAACGGTAAATAAGTTAAATATTTTAAAGACGCGTACCCGGTACCAAAATCATCTATAAGCAAGGTAAAACCTTGTTTTTTTAGTTGCTTAAGAATTTTATCGGCACGCTCCAGTTCTTCTACTGGGAAAGTTTCTGTTAACTCAAATTTAATTAGTTTTGGATCTACTTTTGCAGCCTTCACAACTTCCAAAACATTTTCAGTAAAATTGGTATGGAAAAGTTCACGTGCAGAAATGTTTATCGCTATAGGAACAGGCTCGACTCCGCTCCCCTGCCACTCGTTAATTTGACGACACACATCTGCTAACACCCATTGTCCAATGGAAATAATTTTCCCAGTGCGCTCAGCATCTGGAATAAAGTCGCTAGGTGAAATTATTTTTTTACCTTCAACACGACGCACCAACGCCTCTGCCCCAACTATTCTATAGTCAGACAAAGTAACCATCGGTTGATAATGTAGAATGTATTGCTCTTCCATTTTTTCTATTGTTTTTTACTAACGTGCTCTTGGAAAGTTTTACTAAAATCTACTTTTCCACTTGGTTGCGCATGCTGGAAATACATATAATCTGTTTTAGCAGGACTTAGCACAGCACGAATACTACCTAAAGATGGATTACAAATTGGCCCTGGAGGTAGACCAGGGTTTTTATAGGTGTTATACGCTGAGTTAACTTCTAAATCTTTAAACAAAGGAGAAGGATTGTTTTTACCTGTTATGTAGTTAATAGTGGCATCACTTTCCAAAGCTTGGCCGATTTTTAATCTGTTAAAGAAAACCCCTGCAACAAGATTGCGTTCATCTTGCAAAGAAAGCGTTCCACTCACTGCACCTTTTCCACCGCTCTCTTTTTCGACAATAGATGCCAAAGTTACTACTTCGTACAAAGACAAGCCATTAAATTTTTGATTACTTGCAATGTCTGTTGAACTAACGCCAATAGTTTCTAATCTGGATGAAAAATTCGCAAGCATTTTTGAAATCACCTCTTCAGGTTTTACATCTTTACTAAATCGGTACGTATCTGGAAAAAGATAACCTTCCAAACTTGTATTTGCAGGTCTTGCATGAACTAATGGGAATTTCGATGTGTCGAATTTGTTTAAAGCAGATAAAAATTCACTCTTTGAAAACAAGCCTTGCTTTTCTAAATATTCCGCAACTTCTACATTGCTCCAGCCCTCAATTGTAGTAACTGTAACTTCTGCAACCTTCGCTTGCATTCGCGCCAAAGCCTCTGCTTTACGATTTTCATAAGACCGGTACACTCGCCAAAGTCCGAGTCCACCAAGTAAGAAAATAATTAAAAACCCTATAGCAAATGTCTTTTTTACCATAGGTTTAGTATATCATATTGAATTTGAGTTTGAGTCGTTTTTCCGTTGGCAAGCTAGGCAATTTGGGAGGCTAAATCCACCGTAGTAGCCGTTAATTCGCTATGAATTGGGAGGCTAAAGCTAAAAGTGGACCCAAGCCCTACTCCAGGGCTTTCCGCCCAAATACGGCCATTGTGCTGCTCTACAATAACTTTGGCAACATACATACCCAATCCCAGACCGGTAGCATGTGTGACGGAGTCATTGCCTCGTTTGTACTTTTCAAAAATAGTATTAAGCTCAGCTTTGGCAATTCCTTTTCCAGTATCTGTAACGCTCACAACAAGATTTTCTTTCTCTTGTTTTAGAACTGCTTTAATTGGCCCAGCTTTGGAGTATTTAATGGAGTTGTCTATCATGTTATTTATGACCTGACGAATCTTTTCTTTGTCCATTAAAATGTTAGGAAGTTTCCCGCTTGGAGGAGTGTATTCTATGGACTGCTTTTTCATTTGAGCAAGAGGTTGCATTTGTTCTACCAAAGATGAGACTATAGGTTCAAGTGGGTTTTCTTCGAAGAAGAATTCAAGTTTGCCACGTTCAATGCGAGAGGCGTTTAGAAGATCATCAATCGTTGCAATTTGCGCATCGTTCGTTACATTGGTACGTTTAAGCGCGGCGGAAAGTTCTTCTGACAGTTCACCAAAGTCGCCAGCCAATACAGACCCCAAGTACCATTTAATGGTGGCAGGAGGTGTACGCAGTTGATGACTAGCAATAGAGATGAATTCAGCGCGAGCTTTGTCTAGCGCCAACAATTGTTTATTTGCTTCTTGCAACTGTTCATAAATTAACGCTTTGTCCAAAGCAACTGCGACTACATCGTTAAAGCTATTAATAGAATCTTTTTCGTAATTACTTAAAATTTCGTACTCTCGGTTTAGCGCTAAAATTAGCAAACCAATTACTTTATCTTGTGCAACCAATGGGTAGAGTAATAATGTTTTAATATGTGATTCATTCGAAATAGCATGAAGTTGTTTTGTATCCACCACTCCATTCCACACATCCGAAAGGTTAGAAGTTTCAGCAAGTTTTTTTTCTGAAAGGATGCTTTTTAAAAAGTCATTTGTACATGCTTTTTCTATTAAAACCTCATCAAGTTTAACTTTATTTTTATCTAAAGTTTTCGTGAATCTATCTGATTTAGCAAATTTAAAAGGAGTAAGAAAATCTTTTTCTGTGTTATACAAAAACACACCAACGGCTTCCATATTTAAATCAACCCGGACTGTATCCGAAACTTTTTCGGAAAGAGATGCCGGGTTAAGTGTTAAAAGACTAATTTGGTAGAGCTTTTTTAAAAGAGATAAAGTTTTATTTACAATAGCCAGCTCAAGGCTATGCTTGTAAATTTCTTTGTTAATCTCTTCCAAATTGCTGTTGGATGCAGTTTGTGGTGGCATTTTAGTTTTTATTTGCGTTATATGGCTATTCAGTAGTGAAGTCGCCGAAATTAGCTAGTGCCTCTATTATGCTTTAAGGCTATCTGGTACTTGGTCTTGTGGAAGTTCGGCGATAATATCTTGAACCGCATCTTTACAGACTTCTGCAGATACACGACCAAACAGTTTGGAGTATTGGGCAACTAAACTATTTAGGATAACTTTTGGATCTCCGTCCATAGTAACTTCCCCTTTAGCTTGATCCACCACAGTTAAACCTGAAACTTTTTTGGCTTCGTCCCATGCTAATGGTCCAATTACAAGTTCTTGCTCTTTGATTATTCTTACTGAAATTTGATCAAAAATTGTCATTGTTTTTGTGAGAGTTTCCATGTTTGTTTTACTTAGGATTCTTGAACTTTATAGAACATATTTCCTATTGAGAATAGTGATATTGCCATGAGGAAGTAAGATGTACAGTAAAGTAAGTCTAGGATGTCTCCAGTGTAGACCACACCTTGGCTAAACTGATAAGAGAACGAGAAATCTGAGATGAATTGCAATATCAAGGCGAGAATCAAAAGCATAATTGGTTTTCGCATCATACCGCCAAGAATATCTTTAGATATTAGTAGTGCCAATATTGCGAAAGAAACATAGATTGCTTGGCCGATTGGGAATCCAAAGTCGAAAAATAACAAGAGCGGTGTAGCAGAAGTAAAATCATAATCTTTCATTAATACCAAATAAGATACTACAAGAATTAATAATGGTATTCCGAATGACTTTAATTTTCCAGAAATTGATTTAAAACTAAGTTTAATCCCACTGACTTTTGCAAGTTCGTAAGAACCAAATATATAGAACACTACGCTTGCCAAATAGCTTGCATCACCTAATGAAGGATATGGAACTTCTACACCTAAAATGAAGATATAATAACTGTAGAGTAATTGTCCAAAAAATTGTGCAAGCAAACCAAAAGAAAACATATAAATGGACATTCCTAATTTACTCTTAAATCCACCCCATTTTCTTGCGAACACCAAACCAGCAACTCCACCCATTAAAGCCAAAATTGGGTAAGCTAAGGTGAAATAGTCATTTTCAAACCCTTCTTCTAACCCTCTGGCGAATATAGTTATCCACCATATTACTAGTATGGCGAATATCGCGGATAGTATCTTAGTCCATTTACTATCAATAAATTGCTTAAAAAAGTCTTTTATCATATTTTTTTAATATTGACATATAAATTATATCATGATTTACAAGGTTTTGATTGTGTATTTCCTGAGTAGTGTAATTGGATGATATGAATTTTTGGTAAACCTCAGCTGCTGTATTCCCAAATCTTCTTCTGTATTAAGGAATTGTATATTTTTATTAACCAGCAATTTGCAACTTTCACTCATCATATATTCAAAGGCCCCATTAAAATTAACGTCTGATTTACCGAAGTGGCAAATTGCATATCCGTGCGTTGACGGAGTAAATAATTGATACCCAACCATTTTTTGATCAGCATACAAAAGAGTGCAAAACGATTCTTCGAAATTAGCATCCAAAAACCTCTGAATCGCAGTCAATTCTTTTTGTAAATCCAACCCATCAACTTCCGTTGTCTTTTGGCTTTTCCAATATTTTGAAAAATTAATTATTTCAGACTTAACAAAATCTGATTTTAAATCATGCAATTTCAATTCAACGTTATTATGGTTTTTAAAAAATCTATTCGATAATTTTCTTTTCCCGCTGAATTTAGATCCTTCATAGGTTGATAACTCCATTGTACTATAAACATAGTCGTAATTATTTAAATCAATTTCTATGAGGTATTTTTTAAAGTTTACATCCTGGAGAGAAATTTCAGGGATTAATTTCATTACAGGAGTAGGGTTATCAATAATTTCAAAAAAAGCGAAGAGTTGCTTAATTGTTTTTTCTGATTGATTATTACCTATAAATGAGTAGACAGGATCATTTGTAAAGTGGTCTAGAAGTACTACTACTAAATTCCCGTTCAACTCAGAAATCCTGTAAGTTCCAAGTACATCCCAAGACCACATACTAAAAAAATCAAAATCGGAATAAGGTTGATATTTTGATGTAATTTTTTCGATGTCTATTTGGTCACTAAGTTCTAATTTTTTGAATACTGGAAATTTAGGCAGCATAGATATCTGTTAAATTGAAAATTCTAATAGATAAACACCAATGGTAATTATAACTATTCCTAGAATCTTTTGAGCTAAAAACTTTCGGGTCAAAGATTCTTCTGCAAACTTCGGGGAAAATACAGTTAAAAATACGCCGATGATTAATACAAACGCTGGTTGCATACCACTAACAGATTGCACTAACGCCACCGGTGCATACAAAACTGCGAAAATCAGAGCAAACTCCCCTATTAAACCAATTATTTCATTAAAAACGTTTAACGAGATTACTGCTTTTCCACTTACTTTGATTAAATGGATAAATTCTTTTCTATACGACGCAACAGCGAAATACAAAATTACACCAAATAAAAACTTTCCTGCCATATCCCAAAACAAAGAATCCAGAAACCCTTGATGTACTGCGATGGATTTAAATATTACTGCGTTTATGGCATAAAAAAATGATGAGCCAAGCATCAACAAAACCATTTTTTTCTTAATTCTTGTTTTACCCTCGTTTAATTCTAAGGAGAGCAAAAAACTTCCCGCAAGAATAACCAATCCAGCAACAACTTGTTGAGATGTTAGCACTTCTCCTAAAATTAAAAACCCTGTAATGAACCCGAAAACAGGTACGAGTTGAAAGAACGGTGCAACATACGAAGCTTCATCTGTATCTAATGCATACAAATAAAAAAGAATGGCAACTGTTAGAAGCGCGCCATTCAGCATTAGAATTAATCCTTGCCAAAAACTTACTGAACTCAATACCTGTGGATTAATGAAAAAAATTACAGGCAAAGCTACGACGGCGAAAAGTGCCGAAAATAATATTAATGCGCCAACAGTACCACCTTTAATGTACTTAGACAATAAATACTTATCAAAGTGATTGATAAACGCGTGAAGTATTGGATTTAGTAATGCAATTAAAAACCAGTTCATGATATGAATTTCTACCTAAATTATACGGTATTTTTATAAATCATGCTATACTTTAATTAGTTACTTAAAGTTCACTTATGCACATACGCAAAAGTAGAGCCTAACTATACGAAATAAAATGGCTGAGCAATCACCAAAACAAATTAAAGTTGTTATGGTAGAAGACGATGTGGCTATGCGTGAAATTGTTGTCCACAAACTCTCCGCTAACGGCTTTGATGTTAAAGAAGCAGAAGATGGTCAACAAGGAATTGACCTTATTATTGCTGAAAAACCAGATATTGTCCTCCTAGACCTTATGCTTCCTGAAGTAGACGGTTTTCAAGTCCTTGAAAAGATTCGCCACCATAAAGATACTGCTGTTGCCAAAACTCCAATTATTGTCCTTTCTAACCTTTGGAGCAATAAAGACATTCTCAAAACAAAAGCCCTCAATGTGCAGGCTTACCTGGTGAAGGCATACTTTACCACTGAGGAAATCCTTAAAAAGATAAATGAAGTACTGGCAAACCCAAACCAAGCCATTGAACCAGTAACTACTTCACCAACAACGCCAACACCAACAGATCCACCACCGAAGACAACACCAATGTCCCCTCTTACTGATTAAAAACCTCGCACTGTGCGAGGTTTTATTTTAGTTTTTTCTTTCACTTTGATAAACAAAAAAGACTAATTCCTAAGAAAACTATCTGAGCCCAATTTGCTGGCGTGAGCCGAGCAAATGTAGCGAAGCTTGTTTTCGTGGAATGTAGTCTTTTTTTGTTTTATCTGAAAATTAAAGGATAGCGTCCTTAGCAGCTTTAGCAACAGTGAATTTAATAACTGTCTTAGCAGCAATTTGGATAGTTTCACCAGTTGCTGGGTTACGTCCTTGACGTGCATCACGGTGTTTCTTCTTCAACTTACCTAGACCAGGAATTGTGAATTCACCACTCTTCTTAGTTTCTTTGTATGCCAATGCAACGATTGCATCTAACATTTCTACTACTTCTTTTTTTGTCTTGCCAGTTGTTTCTGCCAAGGCTACTAGAGTCTCTGACTTAGTCATGTTTGTATCCTTAAATCCTGCGCCCATTAGGCTACGGATTTGTTTAATGTTTTTTCCAAAGGAAAATTGATTACGAATTCATAATATACAAATTTCCCAGTAAAATCAAGGATTTTTCAGGAGATGTCAAGGGTTTTCCTAAGGTTTTTGCAAATTCCATTCATGGAAAACCAAAAAATGGCTTATATATGCGATTATTCTCTTAACCTAGCAACCACAATATATCTCTGTAAAGCAGTTCCTATTGGGTACGAAGTTTGAACAGTTAGAATTTTCTCACCATTTGTATTTTGGTCCAGCAAATGCACATCTTTCTTGCTTGCAACAAATTTTTTAATCACCTCATACGTAAACGCCTTTCCAGATTCGTCCGAAACAATAATTTCCGCGCCTATGTCTATGCTTGGTAGTAGTGCGAACACTGTTTTATATTTTCCTTTACTAAAAGCGAAGTCTGACGAATGACCAAAAATATATGTATTCCCAACTGTTCCAACTTTAGCTGTTCCCGGAAATTGAACAACACCATCAATTAAAGCTTCTTGGAAAGCTTTTTCATTAGCTTGAGTTACAAATTTAATTGGAGCTTTTATATCTAAACTAGGAATAGATAGGAAGTTTTGCTCCATTATACTTTTTAAATTCTCACTATTACTTAGCGCTTGGTCGTCTTGTTTTGTTTGAGGTTTACTTAAGATATAACTCAGTTGTTTCTTAAAATAATCGAAATTTAGCAATACGAAAACAATAACAACAGCTAAGAGTATAATCCCCAAGTATTTAAAATAGGTTTTCATGTCTTTAGTATAACAAAAAAGAGCCCCTCTAGGGGGCCCTTTTTAAGTTTTAGCTAAGTTTCATGCTTCAATGCATGCCAACCTGTTTAACGAGTAATTTTAAGCACTTTTGGTGCCAAAACTGCCCCACTTAACAGGGTGATTAGTACGAATAGTACTGAGATTGGAGAACCTGTGCGAGGAAGCTCTGTAGTAGCTCCTAGTACGCTAGGTACTGTTGTGGTATCACCCAAAACTTGTGGATTTAATGGAGTAGAACCTCCACTAGAGCCGCCTCTTGAACCACCACCATTAGAACCACCTGACAAAAAGTTTCCAAAGTTTAGTGGTTGTCCTGTGTACGCAACGAATACTGTAGAAGAGTCAGCTGCGTTAGCTGTTTTAAACAAGTAGTCTGCGAAAGTAACTAGATTAAAGTTACAATCTGCATCCCCTACTTTAACATAATACTCATGTGTTACAGGAGGTTCTGTTTGTTGGTAAGATTCAGGGACTTCACGTAGGATATAACATCCATCAGCTACATCACTAAATGAGTAATTACCATCTACATCAGAGACATCAGAAGCAATTTCTTCTTCTTCCAAATTCAAGTCTTCATCTTCATCATCTGCAGTAGCGCGTATAAGTTTAACTGTTAGACCTTCTATTGGATTTTCTTCAGGATCTTTAGTTTCATCCTGGTCTTCATCCAAATAAACCATACCAGCTAGGTTGCGGTGAGAGTCGCCATGACTATCACAGTCATATGTAATTGTATCTAACTTATAGATAACACCTGTTGGGTTATTTGTTTGGTCAAAAGCGTAATTCTTAACAGCAAACTTCAATGTGTGAGTTCCTGGTGTTAGTGACGGAAGAGCAACGCTGGTTACAGAACCAAAGCTTGCGCTTGAACCAATTAAGACATCATCAAAGAATACTGAAACTTCATTATCCGCTGCAAAGTGCAAACTTGGTGAAGATATTCCTGTTGCACCAGCTGGAATAGTAAAGGTATCGCTGAACAGTCTCCATGAATCCACTGAACCATCGTGACCTGCACCACCACCAAAGGTTGGTTGTACCGTGTCATTGCTCACGTAAACTGCTCCAGGTAAGGCAGTCATAATAGGATCTAAAGCCGAACCATCCCATGCTCCTGCATAACCAGTTGGAGTTACAGGGACAGCACCTGCTGAACCACCAGAATAATCTGCTGGGTTTTTCAAATCAGTTGGAGCAGAACCTTCTTTTAATCCAAGGAATTGTGTTGCTGCACCACTTACCGCGTAAATAGGAGTAACTTCACAAGGCACTATTTGTTCAATGTTGTATGCAATACAGTAAACATTTGCTGGCAAATCACCTTCTAAGTTTATGAATTCTAGGTTATCCCCATTTAGAGCATCGTTGTAACAACGGATGGCACCAAAGTCGTAACCTTTTTGCATTACTTCGCTAACCCATAGAACTCCGCTTTCTGGTAGATCGCCAACATATTCTCCTGATTCACCAGTAGTCACTGTTTGTACATCCTGATCTTGGTTTTGATCAGAAGAAAGAGTAAAGCTCCAACCAGATCTTGTTTCACAACCAGATTCGGAACTTGGGATTTCTTCTGGGTTAACAGGTTTTACAACGTTATTAAATTCTGGGTAATTGTTGAAGTGAACATAGTTACCATTAGTATCATCATATTCATCTGCACTATAGTTTCCTTGAATGTCAGAGAAATCATCACACACTACTTTAATTAAGTGTAGTTGTGGTTTTGTTTGACGACATTCTTCACCAGTACATTTGTTTACTAGATTAAATGTTTCAGTAGATGAATCTACAACAGAAGTTGTGTTTTGACCGGATTGGTTTTCCCAACCTGCTTGCATTATTTCATCAAGCTTATAGCTGTTGTACGGAACATTTTCTAAAGTTACACAACCACTAACACCAGTGATTCCTTGGTATACAGGGTAAATCTTAACTGTTAAAGATCCAATATTATCTCCGAACCAATCTGGGAATTGAGTATTAGTATTTGCATCACCATCGAATACTCTGAAATTTGCTGTACTTCCATTACCAGCCATTGTTAGCTGATATTTATGACCGCTTGAGTAAGGACCCCAATTTACAAAATTTCCATTTATTTGAGTTTCCAACAAGTCATCCGGGTAACCACCTTGAGGGGCAGGAAGTACTGTGGACCAGCTGTCTGGAGTTGTGTAACTTGCATCTACAGTTTCGAATGTACGATTTTGCCATGTCCCTGAAACTTCAACCAAATAATCTTGGCCTGATTCCAGTGCGTTTACAGAGTTAGCCCCAGTTGAACTATTAGAATTTACAGTAACTGTTTCTAACAAATCGCCCTTTAATAATACATTCCAGTTAGATAGTGGAGTTTCAGTATTATCATATTTACAGATTGTAACGTTTGAAAGACAATCTTGTTTTACAGAAACATCATCTACAAAACCACCTAGAGTATTACCAACACCTAAGTCTGTAATGCTTAAACGGGTCATTGATTCTTCTGCTACAAAACTGTAAGTGTGCTTAGTCCAAACAGTATTGCTGTTTGAAGACCCATCTTCAATAATAGTATCTAGCAATGTAGAACCCATTTTGACTTCAGTCTTGTTTTGAGCATTGCCTTGGCCTGGACGTGGAGATGTCCATAAGCTAACTGTGTATGTTCCGCCTGGTACAGTAATTAAATCTTGGTACATAACAACAGATGCATCTTCGCCATTTTGATTACTAGAAGGACCTCCCCAGTCTGAATCCAATTCAGCGTATTGGTTACTGCTATGTGCTAGCCATCCATTTACGCCTTCATGCAATTCCATATTAGCTGGAACTGGAGAGTCTTTGCTTTCGCGAACCCAATTAACAGACCAACCCATTCCTGGAGTACCTGATGGGAAAACTTCCCAATTAGCACCATCCTTAACTTCTGGAAGTTCAAAATTTCCGTTCGCTACTAATTCTGTTCCACAAGGTTCCGCTGGTTTGTAAACATTTACGATTGTATGTGTACAATCCTTATCATCTTTATCATCTTTATCATCTTCATCACCCTTGTCGTCTTTTTTGCCAAATAGTTTGAAAGGCCCAACATTATCATCTTCGGAATCTTCATCACAATTTGGAACTATGTCGCCTACTGTTGACTGATCTACTGTCCATCCAGCTGGAATATTTTCTTCATCAATAGAAACAGTTGTGCCTTCGGTGAAACGGATTTTACAAGAAAACTCCCCTTTTTTGTCGTAATCACATTCTTCTTCATCTAGGTCTGAGTTTACATTAACCTGAATTTCACCTTTATTAGAAGGACCTGCTTCACCTTCAAAACCTTGCCAAACTTTTTTAATAACTAAATAGCGCTTTTTTGGCTTTGGACAATTATCATTTTCATTATTTGATTCTGAATCATGCTTTGATGCGACGATATTAGGATCACAAGGATCTGGGTTACAATCTGGGTTATTTACTGCAGATTCTAAATCACATGGATTACAATCCATTACCTGATTTGTGAGCAAATTCTTAGTTAACTCATCACATGGATCTGGGTTACAATCTTCATTTACAATGTTATCTAAAAGACATGGATCGATTTCCACATCAATAAAAGTATTAGTAATTGTACATGTTACTTCGGAACTATCTGTTAAAGTAACAATATTTCCTCCAGTTACAGCAACCGGTTGAGTAGATTTGTTAACACATTCCCAATTTGATGCTGAGTATCCAGATGGGCCAGTTTCTGAAAGAGTGTATTGAGCAGCAGGAACTGTTTTATTTGAAACAGCGCTTGTGCCTGTTGCACCAGATAAATCTACTGGTCCATCAGCGTTTAGAGTCCAGCTAGTAGCTAGAGCGTCTCCACCCTGAACTTTTTTAAGTAGAGTTAACTTTGCTACTTTACAATCTGCATTCCAAATAGCTTCGTTTAATGAATTCCAATTTTTGCCACTATAAGAAATTACATTTTGAGAGTTATTTTTTTCTTTGTAGTGAAATGGTGGGATTACATCTGAAGAATGAGAGTCATGTCCATTGTTTTTTACAATTGAATCAATACTCACATTTTGCTGATTATATTTTGCTCCACCTTGACCTTCTGGAGCGTGACAAATATCTACCTTATGGTTTTTATTTTCTTTAACAAATACCTGACCATTGAATGGATCATGGTTGGCTTGTGCAGTTTTTGCTATTGGCATGAAAACTGAAAAGACCATCGAAAATGCAGTTACAAAAACAGCACTCTTAAGCGCCAAGTCTCGAAAAGACGGCTTTGCTTGAGTGCCATAACTTGAAACTGAACGCGGACTAGATTCGTAATTGTTCATATATTTCATATTATTTGATTAGAAACACTTACCTTAAATAAGCGATTATTTAATAAATTTAGTAACCATAGTATAGTCCTAATTAAATAAAAAATCAAGTTTTTAATTACCATGAACTAAGAGGAAAGTTTGAGACTGGATTTGGACAAATAAATCACCTCTTAAACTAAAAACTCCCTCAATCGAGGGAGTTTTGTTTGTATATAGTAATCGTTGAGGATTAACGCTTCGCCCACTGTGGAGCACGACGCGCACGACGCAAACCTGGTTTCTTACGTTCTTTCTTACGGTCATCGCGGGTCATAAAGCCGTTTTTCTTCATCACAAGCTTCATTTCATCGTTCATAGATGCCAAAGCTTGGGCAATACCATGACGAATAGCTTCGGATTGTGCATTGCTTCCGCCACCGCGGACATTAGCCATGAAGTAAAAATCTCCAAGCAATCCAGTAAGAGCCAAAGGACGAACTGATGTATCTTGCATAGACTTTTGGTTAAAGAATACATCCAATTTCTTCTTGTTTACCATGCTATCATCTGTTCCTGCAAAAAGACGAACATTCGCCACAGCAGTCTTACGACGACCAGTTGCAAATACGTAGCGACCCTTAGCTAAGGTTGGCTTTTCGTATTTAATAGCGTCTTGTGTATCTACCACTGCTTCAGCAATTGGAGATTTCACAGCTACAGGAGCTTTTTCTGCAACAGGCTTCTTTGCAGCCGGTTTCTTTGCAGCAGCAGTCTTAGCAGTAGTTGGCTTTTTCACAGCCGCTTTCTTTGTTGTAGTTTCTTTATCCATAATTATTTTGCTTCCTTGTTCACAGGCTTAGCCTTTGGCTTATCTATCTTGTATGAGTGTTCATTGTTTTTAGCAATTTTCAAACGAGATAGTAAAGTCTTGCGGAACTTAATGTCATCAATCATAGAAAATACAGCTTTACGTAAGACAGTTTCTGGGCTACGAACAATTTCATCTTTCAATGTCTTTGTCTTCAAACCACCCAAGTATCCTGAGTGATGGTAGTATTTCTTTTGTTCAATCTTACGGCCAGTGAACTTCATTTTATCGATGTTTGTAACTACCACAAAATCACCCATGTCCATGTGAGGAATGAAATCACGCTTATGTTTACCACGAAGAAGATTAGCAATTTTAGTTGCTACTCGGCCCATAGAATCACTAGAAGCGTCAATTTCATGCCACTTACGAGCGACTGCTGTAGGTAATGTACTCTTTTGTCCTTTAATTACTTTTGCCATATATCTTATTCTACAAATTCCAATACGACTTTTGAGGCGCCGGCTTTGGGATCGTTTAATTTAATTAGACGCATATAACCACCGTTACGAGAAGCATACTTTGGACCGTAAACTTCTAAAGTTTTGTAAGCAGCATTGCGGGTTAACTTAGATAGAAGATGACGTCGATTCGCTAGAGAATCTACTTTTGCACGAGTGATAAGTCTTTCAATGTAAGGCTTAACAGCACGAGCATTGGCATAGCCAGTTTCAATTCTTTCATAAAGAATTGCTGAACTAGCCAAAGTGCGCAAAAGTTTGCGACGATGGTCAGGTCCTTTTCCAAATTTTTTCTTGTTTAAATGTCTCATATCTGTGGTTAAAAATTATTACTGATTGCGTCCTAATACTTCTAATATTTCTGCAATAGTCTTTTCACCGAGTCCACCAGTATTGGTGATTTCATCGTTTGTTAGACCTTGCAAAGCTTCTACGCTAGAAATCCCAGCTTTAGAAAGTGCGTTTTTAGCGCGATTAGAAAGATTTAATTCATCCAAGCTTGTACCTGTATTTACTGGAACTTCAACCGGTGTTTCATCCATAGAAGCTTCGCTTCCTGATGCTTCTTCTTCAACAAGATTTGGAGCCATCATTTCAATACGAGCAGCACCTTCGTTGTTAAATAGCATTGAGAAGTGATCAACTAAAATGTGAGATGCAATATCTGTTGCTTCTTGACCAGTAATTGTTCCATCTGTTTCCATCTTTAGAACAAGTTTGTCAAAGTTAGTCATTCCACCAACACGTACGTTTGAAACATCAAAGTATACAGAACGAACAGGTGTGTAGATTGCATCAATTGCAAGCATACCAATTTCTAGTTTTGAGCTAGAATCACGAGCTTCAACTGGTACATAACCACGACCTTGTTCAACAATTAGTTCCATCTCAAAGTCTGCATTCTTGCTGTCCAAAGTACAAATGTACAAATCTTTGTTTGTAACTTCTACTTGGTCAGTTTCTTCTATCATTCCTGCAGTTACAACACCTTCGCCTTTAGCTTTTAGTGTTAAGCGAACTGCATCGCGAGAGAAGCTTCGTAAACGAAGTTGTTTTAAATTCAAAATAATTTGAATTACATCTTCTTTTACATGCGGTACAGTAGAAAATTCGTGGTCAGCATACTTAATTTTGACCGCGGTTACTGCAGCACCAGGCATTGAAGATAGCAAAACACGACGCATCGCGTTGCCAATTGTTACTCCATAACCTGGGTACAATGGTTCCAAGGTTACTTCGTATGAGTTGCCGCCCAAATGTTCAGTTCGGGCTTGATGTGGTAATGGAATTTGTTCCATAAGATCCTTTTGCTTCTTTCTGGCTCGTTTTTCTCAAACGTCCAATAATCTTGTGGTTGCGATCCTCGAGAAGCGTTAATTATTTAATAATTAATTAATTGATAGATTAAATACGGCTGTAATGTTCAACGATTAACTGAGTGTTAATTACGTTACCGATTTGGTCTGGAGTTGGTACAGAAAGTACTTTACCGGAAAGAGTTGCTGGTTGCAGTTCAACCCATTCTTGGGTCTTCACTGATTTTAGCTTTTCTTTTCGAACTTCCATGTATTTGCTCTTCTTCTTGTTTTCTCGTACTGCGATTGTATCCCCTGGTTTTGTAGAGTAAGAAGGGATGTCTACGCGCTTGCCATTAACCTCAAAGAAACCGTGGTTTACTAATTGGCGAGCTTGAGCGCGAGTTTCTGCAAATCCTAAACGGAATACTACATTGTCTAAGCGAAGTTCTAGCATTTCTAGCAAGTAATCACCGGTAACACCTGGGCGATTCAAAGCTTTATCGAAATAGCGTAAGAATTGTTTTTCAGCTACACCGTAGTTGATTTTTGCCTTCTGCTTTTCACGCAACTGCAATCCGTATTCTGAAACGCGAGCACGACTTGCACCGTGTTGCCCTGGAGGGGTTGGACGGCGTGCCATAATTCGAGCATCTTTTTCCGTAAAGGCCATGCCTAGACGGCGAGCTTTTTTAACTTTTGGTCCTGTATATCTCATATAATATTATTGCCTAAACGCGGCGCACCTTCTTTGGTCGAACACCACCGTGTGGGCTAGGAGTGCGGTCCTTAATAGTCAAAACGTTCAAACCGGATGCTTGTAGAGCACGAATAGCAGATTCTCTACCGGTACCAATACCTTTGATGAAAATTTCTACTTCAGTTAATCCGCGGTCTTTAATACGAGCAAGCAAATCTTCCATAGTCTTTCCACCAGCGTAAGGAGTAGACTTCTTAGATCCTTTAAATCCAGCTAATCCTGCACTACCCCATGCGAATACATTTCCTAATGGATCTGTTGCGGCAATGATAGTGTTATTGTAAGTAGAATTGATAAAGATTTTTCCTTTTGGAATTTTAATCTTTGAACGCTTCTTCTTGCTTCCTTTAATCTTAGCTGAAGGACTTGCTGATGCTGCAGAAGCTGCTGCAACTTCCGCTGCAACTATTTCTGCTGCACTTGCTCCTGAGTCGCTAGCAGTTGATTCAATTGTTTCTTCGTCTTTTAACATAGTTCTATAGTTTAGGTCTTATCTGATGATTTCTTGCGTCCGCTACCAGCAGTTCTACGAACGTTGCCATGACGGGTACGAGAGTTGGTCTTTGTACGTTGACCACGAACAGGAAGAGATCGACTGTGGCGCATACCTCGGTAAGAACCGATTTCTTTTAAACGTTTGATGTTTAGAAGAACTTCTTGACGAAGGTTACCTTCAGTTTTCACGTGTTGTTCAAGAAAATCACGTAGTTTGTTTAAATCTGCTTCTGAAAGATCCTTTGTGCGGATATCTGGATTTACACCAGTTTCTTTCAAAGCACGCTTAGCGATCGTTAATCCAACTCCATAAACATATTGGAGGGATGCTTCTATTCTTTTTTCGTTTGGAATGTTTACTCCGGCGATACGAGCCATACTTTAGTAGTTAATTAATAAAATAAAAAACAGCAAGGTTATCCTTGACGTTGCTTATGTTTCGGTGTTTCGCAAATAACGTAAACACGACCGAATCGTTTTACGATTTTGCACTTCTTACACATAGGTTTTACACTTGCTCGAACTTTCATTCTTTAGAAATCCTTGCAAGCCTTTAAGGCTACAATTCAGGAAGCAGGTTTAGTAATTGCTTCCGCAGCTTTAGAGGCCGCTAAATATTGATAAATATATTAACGAAAGGTTGTATTTTAGAACTACTAGCGTAGTCTGCGAATAATACGTCCTTTGGATAAATCGTATGGAGTTACTTCTAGAAGGACTTTGTCACCTGGGAGTACGCGAATTCTGTGAATTCTCATCTTTCCGGCTAGGTGACCAAGAATAATTTGACCTGCATCTAATTGAACACGAAAAACTGCGTTTGGTAAGCTTTCAATGACTTTACCTTCTAGTTCAATTGTCTGTTTTTCTGCTTCGTTGCCCAAATTATTGGTTTTTCCTTAGGAAATTAACTTATTTGACTTACAGGACTAATTTTAAAGGGTTTTGAAGATATTGTCAACTATTTAGACCAGTTTTCGACTATTCTTTGACTTCTAAGTGGATTTTACCGGTGAATCTTGGTAAAGAGGTCGCCCAGCTAGGTTGCACTACCATTTCCACATGATCTACATCTGGATTAGAAAGAATTAACTCAGAAGCTTCCTGCTTGGACTTCCCTGCCAATTTATTTTTCAAAATAGACTCTTCAATATTTGGTTTAGATTGAGATTCATAGTGTAACGCGAGTTGCATCACACCATTAGTTGGGTCTAAATTCTTAATCTGATAGATTACAGTATCTTTTTCTAAGTCTTGCAGGGTTTTCTCTGCCCCTAAAGAAAATAACAAACGACTGCGAACCATATTTTTCAAAGCAGTTTCATCAAAAGCTAACCCAGTGATTGTCACTTGAAGCTGAGCAGTAAAACTTTGTGTTTCTGTTCCTTCTGGTTTATCTGTTGTGAAAGTAGGTGTTCCAATATCGTACGCTCCATCTACAAGTTTTACATTCGCGCTTGCCAAATTTGCATTAATTCCATCTACAACTTTTTTGATTAATGAATTTTGTGCGTTAGTTAAATCATCTTTAGAGATAGAAGAAACGAAACGTGAATTACCACCAATTACTTGCGTGACAGTTTTTGCGTAAAGTTTTTGGGGCTTGCTTCCAAATGCAACGTTAGTTATTTCCATTCTTGTTCCAGCAGGAACATTAAAACTTTCTCCCCCATCGGACGCAACGATGTCTGCAAGAGTTGCGTTTGTGTCTGCCGAAGGACTTGTAAGAGCTTTAACATTCATCTGATCAGATTTGAATGTGTATGACTTACTTCCAATGGTTAAAGTTGTAGTCGATGCTTTTAAAGCGAGTGGACTACCTGTTAAATTGTACAAAGCCACACGCCCCTCAGCTTTACTACCCAGTTCTTTTTTTCCATTTGTTTGAAAAGTACCTGCAATTGTTTGGCTTTCTTGAACTGCTGTCGCAGGAACTGTTAGTTTCTGAGAGTCTGGAGTTTGAATTTTTGTATCTGCAATTACGTCTATGTCTCGCGCAACTGTTTGTGATTTAGCAAATACAGTAATATTGGCGCTTGGTAAAATTACCAATACGAGTAGTAATACTACTATTAATGCAGTCGCGACAAATCCAATAACAAATCCTCTGTAAGAACGACGAGGACGCGGGGCATCCATTAACTTTGAATTTGGAGGTAGAAAAATATTGTCTTTGCTTTCAACTTTTTCTTCTTCAAAAATTGAACTTAAAGGAGTGTGGGATTTAAAAGTTTGTTGTGCAAAATTTCCTGAACCTGTTTTAATATGCGGCGCTTTTGTCTTTCCAGTAAACTCAATAACTTTTTTACTTGCTGGCTTCTTAGGACGCGGTGTAGCTATTTTTTCTGGTTCAATAGATCTTGTTCTATTAGTAGGCTTTGTAGGAACTGCATGTTCTACGAAATCATCTGCTATATAACTTGGAGTTTCAGATACGGCAATTGTTTCTGGTACAGGTGATGAACGGAAACGAATATCTGAAAAGCTTTGAGAACGATTTGTTTTTGGCAAATGTTTTAAAGCAAAGCCAGCTTCTTGAGCAAAGTTCTGACCTTTTTCATCCATAGTTAAAATAGAAACATTTTTTGCCAACATGTCTACCTGTTTTTTAAGTAGTCGCATGTTTATGCTGTCTGAAAAAATGTAACTACCCTTTGGAATTACCAATACTACATCTGCACCTTTTTCACGCTTTAACTTAGCAGCAATTTTGGCTACATCATCTTCTAAATTTAAATAAAGTGTTTTTGTCATAATTTCTAGAAGTTTCCTCGAATTGATTCAAATCGGTTCAAAAAACCCTTATATTTAAGGGTTTCTAGTCTGTATCTATATTTATTCTAAAGATTTTCTCAAGATACCGCAATGCCTTGAAAAGTTCTTTCTATAACTTACCTTTGTACTGCAGTCGCTTATCAAAAGATATTTTTTTTGAAGATTCCACTTGAGGCTGGTCGAAAGGATCTACGTTTCGTAGTAATGAACTGTAAACTGCGTAAAGTTGCCAAAAAGCTAGCAACTCCCCCATTTCACTTGCTGTTCTGTGAGAAATTTGTTGAATAGCTACAGGGATATTTTTTAGTTTAGCATCTTCCAAAGTTCCATTAAGTTCTGAACTAAGTGAAACTGAAAGAGGAATACCGTCCAAAACTCCTAAAGTACTTTCTTTAAAGGATAGCGCTTTGGCGTTGTCTGGAATTGTAGTTGTTAAATCGTGAAGAGGTTTTTCTGTCGCTAAGAAAAACCCTGCAATATTTTTACGTCCACCAAAAAAACGTTGGTTGGTGTGATGTTGTGATTCTGGAGCTTGGTGAGCAAAATACGTTTGACCTTCACCATCTTTACCAAAACTTTCATGGCAAAGTTGAACAATTAAACTTGTGAAAGGAAAAAGATGTTCATCATAAACAGGCATAAACACATCTACGAAACCTTTTTCTTCTAATTGGTAAAATATACTTGCTGAATTAAATGCGTCGTTTGTTTTGTTGAAAGTCTGATAAACTTTTTGCGCAGACTTAAAAATTGTTTCGACATCAAAGCCACAAAGAGTTGCTGGCAACAAAGCAACTTCTGTAAGCCCAGTATATCTTCCACCAATTGCTGGATGCGCTACAATTTTTGCACCTAGGTTGGATGCAATTTCATACAAAGGTCCCATTAAACCTGTTACTGCAACTATTGGAAAATTCGCAAATTGCATCAGTGCTTCTATTTGCGTGACTGTTTCTCCAGATTTGCTAATTGCTATTACTAGTGTATTGTCAGGTGTTAAAGTTTTCTTTAGCTCGCAGATTGCATCAGGATCCACAGTACTTAAAAAGTATACATCTTTCAAAGATTGCTCTTTAAGAGCGCTATATATTCCATAAAAACTTGAAATACTGCCACCATGACCAATTAATAATAGATTCTTGTATTTACTAAATTCTTCTGCTAATTCTGCCATTAACTCAAAGTTTGGCGAGTAAGATAAAAACGCCGGCTTGTCTGGAAGCAATGAAGTTTCAAACTTTTGTGGTGCAGGGCAATTATGGAATTCTATTTTCATTTTGTTTTCGAAATTTTATTTTGATTGCAAATACGCAGACAAATTCTATTGAACTACTCTTCTATAGAACTACTCAATAACTCCTTTAATTCTACGAACTCCAGCAGAAACCGCCTCTTCCTTCGCAATTCGGAATTTACCAATTAAGTTTGTATGTTCAACATGTGGTCCACCACAAAATTCTCTAGAGACAACTTCGCCAGTACGCTTGTCTGATGCTGTATATATTGAAACAATGTCGGCATACTTTTCACCGAAAAGTCCAATCGCTCCAAGTTCGCGCGCTTTTTCTAACGGCATCATTTCTTGTTTCATTTCTAAATCTTGAGCAATCCATTTGTTAACCAAATCTTCCACTTCTTTTTTCTGTTCGTCGGTCATTTTTTGTGGGTATGTAAAGTCAAAGCGTGTACGCTCAGCAGTAATGTTACTACCCTTTTGCCATACATCTTCTCCCAAAACTGTGCGCAAAGCCTTTTGTAATAAATGAGTAGCCGTGTGATAGCGAACTACGACATCTGAATTATCTGCTAAACCTCCTTTAAAAGTTCCCGCGCTTGCTGTTCGAGAAAGATCTTGATGAGCGCGAAAACCAGCTTCGAACTCTTCCTTGTTTACTTCTTGGCCAGATGCTTGAGCAAGTTCTTCTGTAAGCTCTAAAGGAAAACCATAAGTTTGATATAAGTTAAACGCATCTGTTCCAGATAGACTTCCTTGTTTTTCGAACATCTTTCCAAACTCTTTAAGTCCTTTTTCCAAAGTCTTACCAAATTTTTCTTGTTCAGTTTGAAGATTTGTGAAAATACGTTCTGAATTTTGCACGAGTTCAGGGTATGCATGACTATATTCTTCCATTACCTTACCTATTAGTGCTTGCATCCAATTTTCTTGCAAATTCAAACGACGAGCATACACCATTGCACGACGAAGTAGTCGACGCAGAATATATCCACGTTCTTTGTTAGATGGCTCCACGCCATCGCCTGCCATAAATACAGCGGCCCGAATGTGATCCACAATAATTCTGGACTCACGAACTTCATCTCCACTAATTACAGATTGGCTTTGACCAATCACTTCAAACATTCCTTGGAAAAATTCTGAATCGTAGACAGATTTGTGACCGTTTAATACTGCTATAACACGATCTAGTCCCATACCTGTATCTACATTTTGTTTCGCCAATGGGACTAGAGAACCATCTGCTTTCTGCTCATATTGCATGAAGACATCATTCCAAATTTCAACCCAACGCTTGTCTTGATATGTCTCTTGATAGTTAGCAGGAGCAGGGGTGCTGTCGTCTATCCAAAAAAACATTTCTGTGTCTGGACCACAAGGTCCAGTTGTTCCTGCAATCCACCAGTTGTCTTCTTTCGGAAGCTTCGCAATGCGCGCTTCTGGTACACCCAAACGTTTCCAGTGTTCATAACTTTCATCATCAAATGGAGCAGTTTCATCGCCTGCAAAAACAGAGAATGCCAAACGTTCCAATGGAATGTTTAACCACTTCTCGGAAGTTAGAAATTCATAACTCCATTCGATTGCTTCTTTTTTGAAATAATCACCAAATGACCAGTTACCCATCATTTCAAAAAAAGTAAGATGAGTGTTGTCGCCAACATCATCAATGTCGATAGTACGAATACATTTTTGAACATTCGCAACACGTTTACCACCTGGGTGCTCTTGTCCCATTAGATACGGAACCAGCGGGAACATTCCAGCCATTGTAAAAAGAACAGAGGGGTCGTTCTCTGGGACTAAGGAAGCTGAAGGAATAATAGTATGGTTCTTTTCTTTAAAAAATTCGAGCCATTTTGTGCGTAACTCTTGAGCAGTGATTTTATTCATAAAATATTGTTTACCTTGTAATTCTAGCAAAAATTGAGGTAAAAAGAAAAGCGTGAAGATCTTTCGACCTTACGCTTATAGCACCGTTCTGTATTAAAGCCCAGAGTCAACTCTGGGCTTTGTACTTAACGCTCTTTACTTAATCTGCTAAAAATTTTCTGGAATTATTTTACAACTTCCTGCAATGCTGTATCCATTTGTGGATCTTTTTTTGCATCAATATCTGCCGATGTTAACAGTACTTTAATGTCTGGGTCTAAGCCATTCTTGTTAAGGTTCTTCCCGCTTGGAGTTATCCATTTTGCAATTGTTACTTTTACCGCCATGTCCGTTCCTAGCGGTACAAGTTCTTGCACGCTTCCCTTACCAAAAGTCTTTTCACCAATTAACACTGCTTTGCCATTGTCTTTTAGTGCTCCTGCAAGAATTTCCGACGCTGAAGCACTACCCCCATTTACCAAAATTACTGTTTTAATATTTCCCAAACGATTATCGCCACTTGAGTTGTATGTAATGTTTTCACCAGAACTATGTTCTTCGCTCACAATTAGCTTGCCTTTTTCTAACCACTTTGATGCAACATCAACAGAAGTTTCTAGGTATCCACCTGGATCGTTACGTAAATCCAAAACAATTCCTGCTGGATTTTTCTTTACTATGTCCTGTACAGCTGAGTTAAATAAATCTTTTGTATCATCACCAAAACGTAAAATAGAGACAACAGCAATATATTTTCCTTGGTATTCTTTGTACTCAAGTTTTACACTCTTAATTTCAATCTTTGCACGCGTAATTGTTATATCGATAGGTGCTGTTAGTCCTTCGCGAATAATATTTAATTTTACCTGTGTGCCTTCTGGACCACGAATTTTCTCTGCTGCATCTGCACTAGTCATGCCTCCCGTTGAGACATCATCAATTTTTAAAATGTAATCTTTGGCTCGAATACCAGATTGTTGCGCAGGACTCCCGTCTAGTGGAGCAACAACTTGAATGTTACCATCTACTGCGGTAATTTCTGCACCAATACCAGAAAAACTGCCTTGCAAATCACGCTTAAACCCAGCATAGCTTTCTGGATCAAAAAATTCTGTGTACTGATCCCCAGCGGCAGAAATTGCACCATGAATTGCTCCATACAAAACTTTTGTTTGGTCAATATTTTCTTTATCTATGTATTTATCTTGAACTATTTTTAATGCTTGCCATAACAAATCGTAATCTACTTTTTGAGGAGCATCGGCTTTATTTACAACAAGAAACTTTTTCGCGTCTACGGTGTAGCCTTTAGATCCAGAAACATAGCCTAAACGAAACGAACCACCTACTACCAAGAAAATAATCAAAATTCCCAAAATCCACCGTTTGTAGTGCTTTGGTTCTTTTGGCTGAATATTCGGAGCTGGCTGTGTCCCTGTTACTTTGTCGAAATTATTGTTTTCTAAATTTTCATTCATATAGGTTTATTTAAAATTGAGCTGTTCTGAAATTATATTACTTAGTTAGTATATCATTCTTTTTAATGATGTTTCTTTGTATCTGTGTGTTGAATATGATACTTTACAAAGATAAGTCCACAAATTGCCATAGATATAAGTAAATACTGTAGTACTCGATCGTTCAGAATTGTTAGATCGAAAACTCCATATGCTAAAATCCACACAAAAGCCAAACTTAAACTAATTACTAAATTTGTAAATTGGGTCTGAGAACTCTTCACATACTCTAAGTAAGATGAAACTTTTCCAAAGAATTGCACTAGCAAAACTGCAAATAACAACAAACCAGCAAAACCTAACTCAACTAGAAGTTGTAAATATAGACTATGCGCTGTTACAAAAGCTTGAGGTAAATTATATCGCAGGTTTTTTTCTGTAGAGACATCTTCGAAAGATGACTGTTCAGGAATTTCTTGAACTATTGATGTTATGAAATTCCCATACCCTGTTCCAAACGGATGCATGGCTGAAAATTTAACACTATTTTTCCATATATCTATTCGACCAGCATTTGAGTTTTCTGATAGATCGTAAATACTGCTTGCACGATTTAAAAAGTTGTCGTCCACGTTGTATGATCTAATAAAATTTAGTCCTGTAGAAATGTAAGGAGAAACTACGAATAGCACAATAATACTCATGTACACCATTAGCATAGTTTTGAAAAATGTTCTGAAACCATTCGACCAACTCTTGCGCCAGTAAAACCAAAAAGTCAAAGCTAACGGAGCAAGCATCGAAAGCCAAACACCTCTCGTACCATTTGCCATAACTCCAAAACCTGCAAAAATTACCAACCCATACCAAAGCCATTTTAAAAACCGTGGGCAGTCGAAAGAATTAAACATTGCATTCTTAAGAGGTATAAGAAATGCCAAAAAGAAAATACTAATGACCCCAAAAGCGTGAGTATCTGGCAAAACTCCAAACATACGTAGCGCTTGCCCACTACCATCCGAAGAAAACCAAGAATTAGAATAAATTAAAACACTTGCTAAACTTTGACCATAGTACAAACTTGAAACCATCGTTGCCCAGTATTGCCAAAAATAGTAAGGCAGAGCGAACAAGGTGCCAATATACTGGACATAACCAAGTGCTAACATAATCCCTAAGGAATAAAAAGTATATTTAATTAGTTCTTTCAGTTTAGTTTCGTCTGTAACTACATTAATAATTACTACATAGAGTAAGTAAATGTTAAATACAAAGATTATTTGCTTAAGCCCATGTATTGGGAATCGTGAAAAGATCAAAGAACACATTGCTAAAATAAACAGCAGCAAAAAAGCTCTATCCCAGATCATAAATCTAGAATCAATTCTTTTAATGCTTTGTGTTAATATCACGCGCGCTCTTGCAAATGATATTGAGCGATGTTTGTGCCAATGCTGGATTTCAAAAATCTGCTTAAGTCTTTCTTTTTGTGCAAAAAGTAACCGTACAAACCAAACCACAAATAACAACACAAAGAGTACGCGCCACATTGGCAAATTTTCAACATATGGATTCGGCAAAATTATGTAAAACGGAATTGAAAGAGTTAACAACAGTACACTATGGTAGGGTTTTGCGAACAGAATAAAAATTGAAAGCAAAATTGCATTAGTAATCGCAACGTACGCCGGCCACGTACCCACTGCCATTAATGCTACGCTTAAAAACTGCCAAGCAGTTAGCGTGACAATAATTTTATTTACATCTTCTGTTGGAAATATTTTTTTCAGAGTTGTCATATTATTTTATTTTTCCTTTTTTCCGACTTCTTCTAAAACTGCCAATGTTTCTTGAGCGCACTTTTCCCAACTAAATTTTGCAAGCTGTTGTTTACCTTTAGCAATCATTTCTTGAGATAGCTCTGGATTTTGCAATACACGAAGTATTACTGCTTTCATTTCATCTTTACTATGCGGATCAAAATACAACGAAGCGTTTCCTCCAACTTCTGGCAAACTAGACGTTCCAGAAACCGCAACAGGCACACCACACTCAAATGCTTCAAGTATCCACATACCAAAACCTTCGTACAAACTTGGATGAATAAAGAGTTTTGCTCTTTTATATACAGGCCATCGGTCGTTATCTGCTATCCGTCCCAAGTACACTACAATGTCGTTGTTTTCTTCAATTTTTTTCAAGATTGATTCAAATTTCCAACCTGGTTGACCAACAACTACTAGTTTATGTGGAAATTCTGGATGTTCATTTTTAAATTCACGAAACGCATCTATGAGTAATTCAAGATTTTTTCGTGGTTGTAAAGTAGAAAGGAATAATAGATATTCCGAGGGCAACTTTGTTTCCACCTCTTTAGAAAGTTCGTCTGGTATATTTTGTGTCTTTGTATAACCATGTTGCACAACTGCAATTTTCGCAGGACTAATTTTATAGTGCTCAACTAAATCTTTTTTTGTAGACTCAGAAATTGAGATAATTTTTGTAGCGCCATTTCGTGCCAGTGCTGAAAAAATTCTATGAAATTGTCTCATGTACCAAGTGAAAATTTCTGGAAAATAGATCCATGCAACATCATGTTCTGTATAAACACTCTTTGGGTGAATCAGAGGGAGAGTAGATGCAGGAACAAACAATACATCTGGAGCATTCCACAACATCTCCCAACTTAAACGAAGCTGGGTCCAAAAAATTGGAAATGGCAGCACTTTCACAGTAAAATTTTTAGGTAAAGCTAAAAACCATTCTTCTGGTTTAGTTCGAAGGTACAAAATGTATTGATTCTTAGAATCAATTTTTGCCAACTCTAAAATTAGCTCTTTTACATAGTGCTCAACGCCAGTTTTGTATTTGTTATTTGCTCGTTCTGCTTCAATTCCGATAATCATAAATGTATTTTAACATAAAAAGAGACGGTGCTTTAATTTGCTACCGTCAATTATTGTTCCTTTTATGATGAAACTATTCGTATCTTCCTGTGGCAGGATTGTATTTATCTGGCGCGTACATAGGCTCACCAGATGGCGTCTTGCCAATAGGTTCGTCACTCGTTTTAATTTCAGCTTCTGTTTGCTGATTTTGCACGAGTGAAGGTTTTGGATCGTTTAGATACTCTGTAGAGAGAATATCATCTGTTTTGTGAATCGAACTTTCATGCTCGAAATAGGTAGAAGCGAACTCTTGGCATTTTGCCTGCAGATCATCGTCAAGAAGGATTGCTGAAACAGCAGAATCCAACTTTAGATTTTTTACTACTTCAGGAGCAAGCTCTCCCCAATACAAAAAGATAGTTTTCCCACGAGAATCTTTTCTAGCGATTAGCTGGCCCAAAACAGGCTCAGATTTTGAACCGATTCTTTCTATGGCCGCGCCAACAGATTCAAGCGTTATTGGTTCTACCATTCGTTTTTCCTCCTGTAGCTCATTTAAGCTTTGTTCAGAATACAGATTTGGTTGATATATTTCACCCATAAACGCATTGTACAAGATGCAGATGATATTATCAATATACCACTAAATTATGCTATAATATTCATATAATTAACTACTAAAAAATGAAACAAAAACATTGGATCATGCTAATTATAATTGCCATTATAATTGGTGCGGGACTTTTCGTTTATATTCAAAAAAACTATGGTCCAGAGAGCGATGACTTAACTGTAAATGACACTAATCAAATCACCGAGCCAATTGGTGATGTACCAAACGACGAAAACACTCCAATCCCTGCTCCAACCACAGATACAGTTGCAGTTAGCACTCAATTAGCAGGTGACTCAGTTACTATAGATAACGTTTTTCTAAGTAAAGCTGGATTTATAACAATCCACGAAGTAGATGCCAAAGGAAAAGCTGGAAAAATTATTGGCACAAGCGGATTGCTTTCTACAGGTGGTAAACAAGATTTAGAAATTAAAGCTATGCTCGTTGCAGGAAGCAAGTACATTGCCATGCTTCGTGAAGACAACGGAGATAAAAAATTCACAGACTCGCTAGATAAAGCTGTGACCAATAAAGGTATTCCAGTTATGACTATGTTCTCGGTGAGCCAGTAATTACCCCAATTTCCCAGCACGCAAAATATATCCAAAACCACGAAGTTGTTTATCTAGCAACAACCTATCCGGAAACATTGCCTCTACATACAATTTAAAATTTCTGTCATGTGCCATTACTTTCAAATGGCACATTTCGTGGTGCACAACATAAGCAACTAGTCTATCTGGAAGAAACATCAATTTTGTATTGATTGATATGACTCCTCGACTACTGCAACTTCCCCACTGCGACTTCATTGGTTTAAGCCTAAGCTCATTTGGCTTATTGCCAACTATTTTTTCAGATTCCAACATAACACGTCTTACCATCAAGCGTAACTCTTGGAGTGAACGCAATTTTGGTATTTCTGTCATTTAGGATTTCTTAAACTTCACTGTAAATAATGGCTCGTACTTGTTATTAGCTTCGTCAACGACTTCTACAGATTCTCCTGAGACTAATTTATTTAGTGCTAAATCTGAAAGCATTTCTAAGTCATTCTTAACATGCATTTTATATGCATCTAGTTTTTGAAAATCGGCAATTTGCTCTTCTTGAATTTCTGCCTCAATTGCTTTCTTTCGCAATTTAAGGTCCTCAAGCTTTTCTTTTATTTCTTGATACTCTTGGTTCGCAATTAGCGAATCTTGATACATTCTGCGAATCTCTTTTGCTTTAGTGCGAGTTTCGCGAATACGGTTAAATACTTCTTGTAAATCATTCATAGGATTAATTATACCACACAGGGCATACACTAGACCTTGTGGATATATTAAGGTGGATATATATTAAGTCCGTAAATATTTTAGCCTAAGCTTTTCTGGAAATCGCTCAATAGCATAGCGGAGCGTGGTACGTGGCATGCTCTTTAAATGTTTATCCAAAAATAAAATTTCGGTTTCCAAATCTTTTTTTCCAATTTCTCTTAGTATCCAGCCAACTGCTTTATGGATTAGATCATGCTTGTCGGAAAGAAGAAGTTGAGACACCACCAAAGCGTCTTTAAACTGTTTTTGAGAAATTGGAAATAAACAGGAAACAATTGCAATACGACGTTCCCACAAATTCTTTGACAACGCTAATTTTCGCAAAACTTTTGCACGTTCTTGTGCGGGGCGGGTGTGTAAATATGCTCCTGCTATATACGGCGCGGAGGTATCTACTAAATCCCAATTATTAACTAACTTTGCTGATTTTAAATACAATTCGAATATTTTCTTCTGTGTTTTTAGATCAGAAAGTTTTTGAGCCAGTTCATACTTCATAACTAAGATTTCCAACGCAACAAAACGTTCTTCATGAACTTTGCTTTTTAGCAATTGCAGTATTTCCTGAAAAGTAATTTGTTCGAAAAATTGTTTTGCAACTTTCCGTTGTTCTGGAACTGTGATTCCGTAAAAAACATCTCCTTCTCCGTATTGACCTGGTCCTGTTTTGAAAAACCACGCAGATGACTTAGCTCTTTCCGGCGTGCCTAGTTTTTTCAGATTACTCTGAATTTTTCTAATCATTTGCATTAGTTTTTGGTTCTAAAGTTTTAAGATTTTTTATGGAACTTTAACACACAAGAATTAATGCAATAACGCTTTCCACCCTTATCTTGTGGTCCGTCATCAAAAACGTGCCCTAAATGCCCACCGCAACGTTTGCAGACAACTTCAGTGCGGACCATTCCAGCATCATGGTCAGGTAAAAGTTCAACATGTTCTAAATTTACTGGATCTGTGAACGACGGCCATCCGCTATGAGAATCAAATTTAGTTCCAGAGTCAAACAACTGCAGACCACAACCAGCGCAAGTGTACATTCCATCTTCATGATTATCTACCAGCTCTCCAGAAAATGGTGCTTCAGTTGCTTTGCCACGTAAAACTGAAAACTGCTCTGGTGTTAAATCTTTTTTCCATTCATCATCTGATTTTTGAATCTTTTGTACATCTTCTGACATATTATTCTTGTATTAATGATGCAAACTTTTCTTTAAATTTTTTAATTTTTGGGTTAATTACTACCATGCAATATGGCGCGCCTTGATTCCTTTCAAAATAATTTTTATGGTAATCTTCTGCCTCGTAAAATTTTGTTAGTGGCTCTACAGTAGTTACTATTGGGCTGGTATAGGAATGCGATTCTCTCAGTTCAGTAATAATATCTTCCGCTTGTTCTTTTTGAGATTCCGATGTGTAAAAAATAGATGAGCGATATTGAGTGCCGACATCATTACCTTGTCTGTTTAAAGTTGTTGGATCATGAGTCGCAAAAAATACTTCTAGTAAATCTCTGTAAGAAATTAACTTTGGATCGTACTCAAACTTAATTACTTCTGCGTGACCAGTACTCCCAGATGAAACTTGTTCATATGTAGGATTGTCTGTATTGCCTCCTGTGTAGCCCGGCAAAACAGAATGCACACCACGTAATTTTTGAAACACTGCTTCTGTACACCAAAAACATCCTCCAGCAAAAACCGCTATCTCCAAATTTTCTTGCGAATTATTTTCCATATTTTCAGTATATCACGCGAAGCGGATATGAGATATAATACTCAAATGAATGACATGATCATATACAACAAGCCCGTTGGAATGACTCCATTAGAAGTAATTCAGAAACTTAAATCTAGTTATTCTGAATTAGAGGATATACCGATAACCTATGCAGGACGTTTAGACCCTATGGCGGAAGGGCTATTATTGCTACTTGTTGGTGATGCTGTGCATCGAAAAGACGAATTTTTAAAACTCAACAAAACTTACGAAGCTACCATACTGTTTGGAATTTCAACTGACTCACAAGATATTCTGGGAATCCCTACATTTCATGAAAATAGTTTTAATATTTCACAAAACTTCTCAGTCGAGTCTGCACAACAAATAGCAGACAACTTAACTGGCGAAGTAACTTTAACTTTGCCTGCATTTTCATCTCCTGAAGTAAATGGAAAACCACTGTGGCATTGGGCGAAAGAAAATCTACTTCATTCCATAGAAATTCCTACAAAAACCACCACTATATACGATTTTAATGTAGCCACACTTGAAGAAAAAAGCTGGAGTGATATTTACGAATATGTTTTTCTGTCTCAAGCAAAAGTAAGTGGGGATTTTAGACAAACTGAAATCGCCAATGCTTGGGCAAGTTTAAGCTCTAAATGCGAAGCCTCTAAAAACTTTAAGCTTATTACAGCCACAATAAATTGTTCGAGCGGTACTTACATACGCAGTCTAGCTCAAGAGCTAGGCAAGCAACTTGGGTCAAAAGCTATGTTGCTTAAACTTAAACGCACAAAAATTGGCGATTTTGAATTACCTAAATCTTTAGACTAATTAGTCTAATTTTAATTTTGTACTGGCCTAATTTTCTACTTGTCCACCTGCCTCACTCCAATCTAACAGACCTCCAAGATTATGTACCTCAGCAAAACCTTCATTCTTCAATAAAGTTTTCATTCGACCTGCACGCCCGCCACTACGGCAATAAAGATATAATGGCGTTTCTTTATTTACAGGAGGCAACTCCCCTGCTTCTATTCTTTTGCTATCAAAATGCAAAGCTTCGACAGCATGACCTTCGTTCCACTCAGCGTCTGTACGCACATCAATTACTTTTGCTTCACCTTTTTTTACACGCTCAATGGCGTTTTTAATTTCATCGTGATTCATATTGTTTTTCTAAATCTACTGGTATTGGTTTACTTTGCTCAGCATCTAAAATATCTTTCACAAGTGGGACATACAAACTTTTTTGCCAATACTTAGATTCTTGAGCATTTTTTATTGGAAATACTAACGATGGAACATACAATTCTCCGTTGAATTTTTTTGCTTCGTCGTAGTACCACATCTTTATTAATTGAACTTGAGGAGTTTCTAATTCTAGTTTTACTGTTTTTGCATTTGGATCCTGATACAAATAGTTTCTAAATCCACCTGCCTCAGCAATTTTCAGAATTTTTTTGACATCTATTTCGCCAGCATACTCTGACTTTTCATACTGTTTCGAATTCAGCTCGTATACATTAACAACACGCTTAGTACGGGCATCAACCATTACTGTAAGCCCATAGACACTATACCCTTCATCATATATCTGCTTTCCTTCAAGTTCTAATGGATAGATAACTTGTACTTGTTCAGGAATATAACGTACTTGACCTAATGGAACAATTTCATTTCTCCAATAATCTTGAACTACTGGAGAGCCATATCCATCTAGTGATATTCCGTAATCAGCGAGGAATTTAGAAGCAATTGCAATTGCTTCGTCATTTGTTGGTAGTTGGTTCTCAGTTAATTGAGGCAAATTACCACAATAATCTTTTTCACAACCATATTTTGGTTGCGGCCACTTTTCATAATTTTGAGAAATATTTACTGTTCCGTTTTGAAAGTCACCATAAAAACTATATCCGAATTCATGATCTTCATAAAAACTAATATTCCACAATTTAGTATCTGTAAATTTATTAATATCTACTAGACCAAAACTTAAGAACCCAGCGATTTGATTTACAAAACCAGATATTTGTTGCGGAAGCTTACGCTTCATGACTGATTGATTTTCAGATAAAAGATTAAGTTCTTCCAATGGCTTTCCCTTGTACACAAAGGAGAAATTTTGAGGAATAGGATATGGTTCACCTGGGGCAATCATTTTTGAATCAGGGACACCGCCGCCTACTCCCATACCAAAACCAGTAGCATTCCCAGCGCTGGATGTGGCAACTGCAGTTCCAGAGTAAATTTCGCTCTGTGGAGAATTACTTCCAACTTTGTTTGTAGCTACAACTGTATTTGCGCTATTACCACCATCTCCAGAATTTTTTGTCTCCACAACTTGAGCAAACTTTTTTAAATCACCGAAAGACTCTGCGCCAACATTACTAATCGTAAGTTTATTTGAAAGTAATTCGTTAAAGCCCGAATTTATATTTGATTGTTTAATTGGAACGTTTGACTTGTAGTTAACTATCCAAAAAACACCTACGGCTGTTACTGCAACCAATGCGGCGATTTGAATTAAATTTTTGTGATTTTGTTGCATATATTTTTATTAGTTATTTTAACTTTCTATTTTTTAAAAATGATGTTTTATATATATGTTCTTTATATGGCTTAAGTCTAACAACTTTAGTTTTCAAGCCAACTTTTTTAAGCTCAGATTTTAATCCTGAGACATAAGCGGTTTGATCATAACCTAATGCAATTATATCAGGTTTTTCTTTCACTATATGCGGAATATGATTCCCCGTTGCACCTAGAACTACTTTATTTACACCCCGCGCCTTACCCACCATCTCCATCCTCGCCCTCTCCCCGCGCGACGCATTCCTGCCCTTAATGCGTTTTACGTTTCTATCTCTTGCAATAGAAACTATTAGATACGGTTTTAATTTGTTTTCGGCAGTAGAACTTTTTACTCCTGAATTGTTTTTTACTCCTGAATTTCTTGAATTAAAGTGGTTTACCAAATCCCTTGCCTGTTGAAACATATTTCTATGTCCTGCATGGACCATATCGAACGTACCAAAAACCATCACTCGAATTGGCTCAATAGATTGTTTCTCTTTTTTAAACACCACGACCAAGCAATCCCTTAATAAATGCGATATCGTCTTTTTGGAAGAAACGAAGAACGAACAAACATGCCGCGTAAACTACAACTGCAATTGCTACTAAAATGAGAACGTGCAAATACTGTATATACCAAATACTTAATCCCATAACTGCACTAGCTATAATCGGTTTCCACAAATATGAAATAAATTTAAAATCAGTAATTTTCTTGCGCACGAAATAGAAATAGAACAGACCCTGCAAAAATTCTGAAACGACAGTCATTATTGCTGCTGCAATAATTCCTATTCTTGGTAATAGAATTAGGTTTCCAACTATATTAACCAGGACATTTACGCCAGTTATTGCAGTTGCCCATTTTGTTAATTGAGAAATAACCAGAGAATTCACAATTATGTAAACAAATAGAATTGCTGGCGCCCAAACTAAAATAGATAGGACAGGAGCAGCACCAGCATACTCATTGCTATTTGTGAGCAATGTGATTATTGGTTTGGCAAGAATAGTTCCACCGACTCCCATTGGTATAGCAAGACTCATCATGAAACGCAGATATTTTTCCAAAATAGATCTAACTTGTACTAAGTCACGAGTCACCATTAAACTTGCAAACAATGGATACAATGCATGAGAAACAACCGCTGGGAAAAATGCTACCAAATCATAAAATTTATACGCAGCTGAGTATAGACCTGTTTCTGTGTAACCCAACATGTGTTTAATTAAAACTACATCAATTCTATTGTATAGAGTGCTAAACCCGACTAGAATAGCGAACGGCAATGCTGCCGCAAACATAGTTTTTACTAAAGAGAAATCTAGCTCGCTCATTCCTTTCAGAACATGAGGCTTGCCTATATACTTCTGTACAAACTGATAGTAAATTATAAAAGAAAGAATTGCGACAATCCCCTGTTGTGTTGTTAGCATTACAATACTTCCACCAACATAGATAGTCACAAAAATTATTGTTACGTTTACAGCCGATGCCAAGAAATTAATAAACGCAGCTTTTTTTAAATCATAGAACGCAGTAACAACAGCCAAGAACGGATAGGACAACCCAGTTATAGCAGTTCCAAAACCTGCCACCAAAATGGCTTTAAAAACTATTGGTTCATAGCCGTTAAATAGAGCAACACCGATCATTGCGGCATATACTAGCGCGACCAATAAAACCTCTACTGCTAAAAAATTATGGAAATAGTGTTTCGCCCTTGAACGATCTTCGCTCATCTTTTTTACAATGTACTGCTGTAAACCAAAGTCAATAACCACTCCAAATAGAGTTACATACGAAAGTACAAACTGAAATTGACCATAGTTGTATGGTCCTAAATATTTGAACAGTTGTCTGTAGGCAATAAACAAAAGGAGTAGAGAAACTACCCTAGAAACTGTTAACCATAATATATTTTTGGATGGGCTGGACATGTTGTATTCATTGTATCAATTTATGAGTTATAAAAAAAGTCCTCGTTTTCACGAGGGCTTTTCTAATAATAATTTCAAGTTTTACTATTTAGTAATTGCTGGACCTTTAGAAAATGAGTCCATTTCTGATTGGGTAATTGTTTGGATTTGGCTGTAAGTAAACTTCCTTGCAGTAAATGCAGGTCCAGACATTGGAGATGCCAACCCTCCACTAATTAAGTATACCTCTGCCTTTTTATCTCCTTTTACGAGCGTTCCATCTTTTGGCATTACAGGCGACCCCATTGGCAATGATTTAACTAAATCTTCTCCAAAAGTGAAGTCAGGAGTTATTAAACGCTGAGTTGCTGCGATTTTTGAAATCGTACTTAGTTTACCGTTTCTATATACATATAGCTGACCTAGTTTATCTTTAAAATATGTATTATCTAATGGGGCTGGGAAAGGACCTAGCGGAATACTATCTATTTGAGCTTGAGTTAGAGTAACCAAATTTGCAAAAGTGAATTTTCTATTTCTGAAGATTTCTCCGTCCATTGGCTTCTTTTGACCATTTTCCAATAAGTATATTGTTGGTGAGGAAGCACTTTTAACCAAACTGCCTGCTGGTGGTATACCTGAAGGTAGTGGAGCAGGAGTAGCAGGTGGAGTTGCAGGAGTAGTAGGTTGTGCAGGAGCAGGATCTGACGAGTTGAATGAAGCAAAGTCAACTAGCTCAACTTCTATAGCGTTCGCTGAGTTTAAATTCATTGCTTTAATTTGTTCCAAAGAAACTTGTTGCTTTAAATTATTTTTAAAGACGTAGTACGCGCCATTGTACTTAATTAAAGTGTTGTCTGGAGCAGCAGCTAAACCTAAAGTGTTGTAGCTATTTAAAACATCGGACGAAACATTTTTTACTTTTGAAGTGTCTAACTTTCTAGCTTTTGCTACAAAAGGAACGATTCTATATTTACCACCGTTCTCAACTATGTACATTGGAGAAGATGATGATTCACGAATAAGGTTTGCATTTTTCACTCTGGTATTTGTATTCACTGAATTGGAATTTGGAGCACCGAAATATGCTTTAAAGAATCTCCAAAAATTGTAATTACCATTGAAAACGTGAGGAGTGTATCTGTACAGCGCAGCGGTTGCAGCATTTGAAAGCTTAACTGTTTGTTGAGGTTGAACCCCTTCATACCCACCAAGTGTGTTATCTAACACAATAGTATCCCCGACTCTACTTGTGCCTCCATTGTAGTATGGTCCACGACCACCTGGAGTTTGAAAAGACTTCATTAAAGATTTAGCAGCTCCCAAGTAACGATTGTTTTCCGCATCCACACCACCGAAAAGTTGAGCATAAAAACCTTGGTAAATACTTCCACAAGGCTGGCTATCTGGACAACCAAAACCCATTGAGAAGTCTAATGCGCGTTGAAGTTGTTCAGGGGTTGCATTTTGGCGACCAGAAATTAAACTTTGTTCTTTATTAAGAGTAACTAAGATAACTTGTGCGTTTAATCCACTTGAACGAGATGCATCATAAATTAATTCTGCAGCAGTTCTGTTACGGTTTAAGTTTGGCTGTGGGTCTTCCAAAGTCTGTTTTAAAATCGTACTTGTTGGTTCTTTGAGTTGCGCAACGAATGACTCACTTGTATTAGCTAAAACACTTCCTTTGCTCTGCAAAAATTGCTGTATACCTGATGCACTTGAAAAAGTGTTTGTGTTTGAGAAAACACTATCATCAATTAAATTATTTGGAGTGAAGCCTGCCTGAATTGCTTCTTGTGCATAAACAAAATTTCCGTTAATTAAGAACGAAAAAATTAAACTTGTGATAATTATAAATGATGTTTGTTTCTTCATGCGAATTTATTTTATGGGTATATTAACAATACTAGAAAACTACTTTGAATGCAACTTAATTTATTGAATTATGTATGCATCTCCGATAGAAAACTTTAGAATATCTTTGTCTGGGAAAATTACAATTGGCATACTTTGTAAATTTCTTTCAACATAGAATTTATAGTTCATTGGATGCAAAACTCCGTTCGTAATTGCGTACAAAGTTTTATTTTTTTCTCCTCTTACTAAAATATTATCTGGGGGTGTAAGGAAACTACCTTCTACCCAAGAATTCACTTCAACGTTAGTTAGCGTAACTATGTCAGAAAACTTATAGCCTCGCATTGTGAAAACTTGAAAAGTTAATGGTCTACGCAAGCCGGACTGCATGTAATACACTGCGCCATCATTTGGACTTTTCACTAATGTTCCGTCTTGAGGTTCTGCGTATGAACCTTCAGAGAACATATCTAAATCTGTTTGGGTTACAAGTTTTGCTGGAGTGAATGCAAAACGTTGACTTCGTACAAATGGACTAACAAGCTGTTTCTTCCCACCGTTTATATAGTAAAAATTTCCTGATGATTGTTCTTGTACTAAGTCTCCATCATTTAAAGTAATTATTTGCGTAACTAAACTTGCGGCAACATTAATTCTGCCAGAACCAAGGAATCCTCTACACGAACCTCCGGCACACTGACTAATATTTAAACTATCTACATTGTCTGCTGTTGCTAGAATACGATCTCTAATTTGTCTATTTGTTGCTTTTGGATATAGCGATTTTAAAAGTCCTGCTTCTGCAGAAACGAATGGAACTGCTAGAGATGTCCCAGATGCATACGCATATGAGTTTGGAGAAATTCCACCAGTAGCAGGATCATGATTAATAGTAGAAAGTATCCTACGTCCCGGTGCAGAGACATCTACACATGCCTTACCATAGTTTGCAAATGAAGGTTTTAAATCATTAACGTCTGTTGCAGTGACTCCGATTATCATATTCTTACCGTTATCATCACAAATGGGAAAAACTGGATCAACATCTAAATTTCCTCCGGTAACTGCTACATCATTTCCTGCCGCAGCAATTATTACAACATTATTCGCAAAAGCATAGCTTATGGCTTCTGCCAATACTGTGTCATGACCAAAGCCCATGCCACCTAAAGACAAGTTAATTACACTTGCGCCTTTATCTGTTGCCCAAACAATTGCTTGAGAGATTGAAGATGAAGTACCGGAACCAGATGCGTCCAGAGCTTTAATTGGCATTAGCCCTAAGTTATAACCAGCACCGACAATTCCTTTGGAATTATTTGCTGTTCCTGCAATAACTCCAGCGATTAAAGTTCCGTGTCCGTTGTCATCTGAATTTGATTTACCTGAAATTATACTTTTGCTAGCTACATCGTAACCTTTAACAATTTTTGCATTTCTTAAATCTTCGTGAGTACCATCTATACCTGTATCTACAATTGCAATTATTGTTTTTTTGTCACCTGTGCTTTTTTGCCATGCATCTAAAAATCCGGCTTTTACTAAACCCCATTGTTTGTCTGTGTTTGCTGAATTTTTTGTAAACCCTGGATCGTCCGGAGTGAGTACAGAAGTTTTTAGACTTGTTGTAATTGAATTATCTACTTGTAAAATTTTATACAACCCATTAAAGTCATGTCGTATTTGCTCCAAAGATTTGGCAGAACTGAATCGGTAGTAACTACCGAATTTAGAATCCGATGCAAAACCGTAAATTTTTTCTAAATTAATTTGAGGATCTGCAGTTTGAGCATTTTGAACTGACTCAGAATTTTTAAATTGAATAACATAGTTTACCTCGCCTGATTTTGCTTGAGCTTCAACACTAAAAAAAGCAAAACCACCGCCCATAACAGCGGCGATTAAAAAACCAAAAGAAAATTTAACTAAGAATTTATTCATTTATAATTTGGATATTTGTAAGTATAACGTTCGGAGTTGAGGAATTGTTTCAGAAATTTGCAAGCTAATAGAATCTATTTTAAAATTCTATTTTTTGTATTTACCAGTAATTGAACGTAATTTAATTTTGAAAAGATCAATTAAAGATTCAACATATGCGATTAATGGAACGTGTCCGCCACCATGTTCTGTCCAAGACACACCAATTTCTTTAATCTTAAACCCACGTGCCAATGCAATTGTTAGAACTTCCATGTCGAAACCCCAACGAAGCACGGTAACGATAGGAAATATTTCTTTTGCCGCTTTGTTTGTAAAAGCTTTAAAACCAAGTTGAGTATCTTTAATCCCAGGAACTGCTAAGAATTGAATAAGCAAGTTACTCATTCTTGAAAGAACAATTCGGTAAAAAGGCTGATGTACTTTAACCAAGTCTGGGTTTGTATATCTTGAACCAATTACTACATCAAAACCTTGATCAAAATATGGTAAAAACTTTTCAATCTCATTAATTGGAGTAGCATTGTCGGCATCCATGAACATAATTATGTCCCCTGTTGCCTTCTCTAAAATCCCACGCTTAACAGCGTTTCCTTTTCCACCTTCTTTTAAGTTTAAAGCTGTCGCTTTTTGAATCGTGGATTTTTCTAGTTCATTTACAACTTCAACAGTTCTATCTTTTGAATTATTTACAACTACGATAATTTCGTAGTCATAACTCTGTTTTTCTAAGTAACTGTCGATGTTTGCCAAAGTTTCAGCAATACGTTTTTCCTCGTTATATGCTGGAATGACGACTGATAGTTTTTTCATTTTTTATTAAATTACTTGTATTAAGTATAACAAATTTAATGGTTTCGGGGAATTTTAGAAGCCTAATGTAATTAAACAAAAAAAAATCAGCGGAAACCAAGTGCAAATAAATGCAAATGGATTCCGCTGACTAGAGGACAGATGAGACAGATTACGTTAGGGACTATTGGCGAGTCGGCCTAACGACCGGCGCACCTTGCCCGTTTCCGCTACCGCGGATTGGACCTCCTCCGTTACTTTGGTTCTTTACGGCGTTCTTCGGGATTAACAACCCCGCTGCGCCGCCAAAACAACCG
Source organism: uncultured Candidatus Saccharibacteria bacterium (assembly GCA_964402965.1). GTDB lineage: Bacteria > Patescibacteriota > Doudnabacteria > UBA920 > UBA920 > UBA920. The sequence goes on along the minus strand of CAYODY010000001.1, from coordinate 13,636 downwards.
TACCAGGTTTTTGAACCCGGAATGAAGCCTATACCAAGGCCAGCACCGCTGCCTACTCCAGCACCTGCTAGAGTTCCGCCGAGCTGTCCGGTCCTCAGGTAAGCGGTTATCCCACCACCTGCGGCTCCACAAAGTGCAGAAAGCCACTTGTTAGCGCCTTTCTTCTTCACTTTTTCCTGAACCACCGGTTCAGGATGCTGGGCGCAGTTTCCTTCTCCGTCAACAAGCAAACCGCTCTTGACGGCCTGCTCTATAGTCAGACCAACAGTGTTGGCTTGACCATTCACCGTTTTACAAATCGGTGCGACAGGCAACGGCGAAGGCGAGGGACTGGGCGAAGGTGAAGGCGAAGGTTTCGGAACAGGAACAAATTCTTCCTTTTCCTCAACAATATTCACATTCACCTCCCAAAATCCCACAACGTGGTTGTGACATTTCAGGTAAGCACCATCAGCGGTACCAAGGTACCGAATTTGCCCAGTACTAGTGAAACCATAATGGCTTCCCTCGACGTTTAGCACCCAACCATAACCGTTGTTCGAACGGTAGTTGGGCAACGACGTTTGTTCGCAAGCGAGAGTGATTTTATTATATCTCTCGACACGAACATACCCGACTGCTGCGGTTCTGAATCGCGGCTTGTATGGGACGACTTTTGAGAAGTCCCAGTCCGGCAACGGGCCACATTTCTGTATAGCACCGTTGTCCTGCACCTTGACCAGGTTGTATTCCTGGCCAAATCCGACCACTGACAACGCCAGCAGCAAAAATATTGCGATTAAAAATTTCTGAATCATCTTTTTATCCTCCTCAGGAATTGTGTACTTTAGTAACGACTCAAACAACAATTGTTCAAACCTACTAAAGTTTCTGCTAACTATCAGTTTGATATTGATTAGACAGATCATTGTCCACCAAAGCCCTGACTAAGTTAATATTTCAGGGTGATGGACATAAATCTATCAGCCATAGGTTGTGAGTACAGTTTTCTCACCAAACTCAACTATGACCCAATAATATAACATAAAAATGCATATAAGTCAATAGCTGTGTATATAATTAAATAATAGCACATAAAAAGCCATTTTTTATGGCTTAAATATGCGGAAAATAGTAAAATCTAATGAAGTATTGACTAAGGAAATACTATAGATTCTCTGTTTGAGTGAGTTTTCCAAACAAAACTAATCGTTTTGCTGTAGTTCCTATTGGCCAACATGTAGATAGCGCTACAACAGAATCTGCTGTGTTCACAAATTGTGCTTGATCGTTCGCTGCATACTCCCCACGACGTTCAACAACATAATTATACCTAACCTGTTTTCCATTTTTAAGAGTTACTGTAACTGTAAACGAAGTACCATCTTTTACATTTCCTAAACCAGCAAAAATTGTTTTGTATGGTGACTTGTCCCAAAGATATCCGCTGGAATGTCCAGAAATGTAACTTGTTCCAGTTTGACCTGGAAGCGCTGTTCCTGGGTAGTGAACAACTCCCTTTTTTAAGTCCTTTTCAAAATTTGCAACAGCGGTAGTCCATATTAATGGTACTGAAATATTGTTTGAAGGAATTTCTATTCTTCCAGGAACACTTAGATTGATATCTGTGTTTGAATTTAGATTTCCTTGAGATTGATTCTGTGTTTGCTGTGCTACATTCCCCGCCGTTTGATTGTTTACAATTTCAGGGTTTGTATTTGTTGGCTCATAGATTCCTGAACTACCAGGTGTTTGAGGTACTCCGGTTTGTTCTGTACTTGGAGTTATGTAGTATGGAGAATCAGGATTTACATATTCCGCAAATTTTGTTGCACCACGTGTTAATGCCGCAGCAGTAATGCGATTACTAATTACTTCCTTATTTAAGTATTTATCTACTAATTCTTTTTGTTTGTCAGTGAAAGGTTTTCCGGTCCATGGACTTGTGCCATTTATTACCAATTGCCCATCAGGCTGATTGCCCCCTCGAGTACTGTAAACTTTCGGATTTAAATTTAATAAATATTTTTCAAAGTTAGTTAAACCATTTCCAGATACATCTGTATCCATAGAAATAATTTCAGCATCATTTACTTCAAAGAAAAATTGTTTTATCCAAGCATCGTAATTTATTTTTTCAGAAGTCTTAAGTTTTTCCAAATCTGCATTTGTTGTCGTACTAACATTTTCAATTGTTAAGTTATTGGACTTGAATAAATTGTTAATAGAAAAATCGCTGAAATAGAAAAAGTACAAGCCAAGCCCAATAGCGAAAATTACAACGTACGGAACAATACTCTTTAATGCCCAAAGAACAAACGCGTATGCTTCGTGGCCTTTTTCTGTAGAAGGACGCAAAATTTGAGTGATTGGATTTGAATGTTTCCCTTCTCCAACTTTTGGATTTGCACCTGCACTCATTATTTCCAAAGCATTTTTTGGTGGAGTTTCTAATGTTTCTAAAAATGGTAAGTCTGGTGGAATATCTCCCGCATGTAGTGGTTCTTGCTGTGATTGACCAGACTCCATATTTAAAAACTTGCGCATTTGTTCTGACGCAATTAACGGTTTCTTAGGTTCCCCTGTGGGGTGCAAAGATTCATCTGACATTTGTTATATTATGCCTAAATTTTAGGCTTTTGTCAATTTTTGAAAAAATTTAGCACTGATTTAAAGTAGTACAAACTCCAATTCGCAAAATACACAGGAAGATCCATTAAATGATAGTATTTCGTGCTATACCACTTTTTATAGTAAATCCAGTTTGCATGATAAAAAGCATGAAGCATTTTTTGTGATGTTTTTTTAGTAGACTGCCCTCTAAAATGCACGCATGTTGTTTTTGGATACCACCAAATTTTTAATCCAGATTCGCGGATTGTCCGACAAAGATCAAGGTCTTCAGCATACATAAAATATCGCTCGTCAAAACCACCTGAAACTTCATAGGCTTTCCTGGACATTAAAGTGTACGCACCACTGCATGCTTCAATCTCACTTTCTATATCCGGGCTTTTATTTAACATGTTGTAGCCACCAAAGATTTTAGGAAATAGTTTTTGGAAGCCGAACAATCTAAAGAATGACCGAGCTAAGTTTGGTTCACTGCGACGAGATGCTAAGTCTATTTCCCCATCTGCTTTTATTAACTTACAAGTAGCGGCACCAATATCTGGTCGGGTTTTCATAAAGTCCACCATGATCTCTAAGTTTTCAGGTGAAAGTTTTGTATCAGAATTTAAAAGCAACAAATAGTCACCCACTGCTTGTTTTAACCCTGCGTTATTGCCTATTCCAAAACCATCGTTACTGTCACGTAAAATTAATTTAATTTTACTTGCTAATTCAGGCCGGCTTAAGTATTTTGTCTTAACTAATTCAACACCATCATCCGGAGAATTATTATCTACTATAATGACTTCGTATGGAAAATTTACTTTCGACGCAAAAACAGAATCAAGTGTTACCTCAATTACATCACGTGAATTATATAAAAGTATTATTATAGACAAAGTCATAGTAAGTTAGTTCGAGTTAAATGGGAGTTTAATTTTTAATCAGAGTTTTCAAAACTTAGCTAGTGAAAAGGTTTTCCATATCTTCTATTGAGATTTTACGGTTTGATTGAATAAATTTTCTTTTCTGCCACATGCTTTTCAATTGTTTGAAAAATGTTGGCAGAATTTTTAAAGTTGCTGATTCAAAAACAAGTACGTATATTTGATAGAAAATTTCCCTTTGAAAAAATTTAAAATAGAATTTAGGTGAATTTTTTATGAACATAAAAATGTGATTTTTATAGTTCCACTCTAAAATTCTTGAAGATATTTTTTTATGGTGTTTAATAAATTGCAAGACTTTTTTGTACCCTCCAGGACTAGATGCGGCTGTTCTACCATGGTAAGCAATAGCTTTCGGGTTGTACTGAATTTTCCACCCACTATTAACTATTCGCCAAGACAAATCTACATCTTCCCAATACATAAAAAACTCTTCATCAAAATACTCAGTTTGTCCTGCTTTTACATGCCTGTTTGGATACGTATATTTTACACTTTCTAAAGCAGATTTTCGATACATAGCCGCGGCGCCTGAAACAGCAATTAAGTTCGTCTGAGTATCGTACTGACCAGAATCTACTTCATGTTGTCCCCTATCTCGGCCACGTCCAGATTTTGAAATAAGAACTCCAGTAGTATCAATTATATTTGTAGTTGAATTTTTCTCGAAATCGTATTGTAAAATTTTTCCAGAAACTGCCCCAATGTTTGGATCTTCAAATGGCTTTAGCATTTCCTCTACAAAATTTTCAGTTAGAACTAAATCAGGATTAACAAGCTGAAAAAAATCTGCACCTATGGAAGAAAACAGCTCATTATGACCCTTAGCAAAACCAATGTTATACCCTGGATCAATAATTACAATTTCAGGATAGTTTTCTTGAATAAACTCTTTTTCACCATTTTCATTGCCTGCAATTACTACATAAAAGGTTGAGTTTTTATGTGTCTGATTTAATACCGAAGGAAAAACCTTCGGAATATATTTCATTGAATTGTAGACAATATTAACCAAAGCAACTTTAGACATGTCTATATAATAGCAGAAAACTAACCTACAGTGGGTTTTATTTAACCAAAGCCATTGACTTTTACAGCAAAAAGAGTATGATTTGCTCAGACTACAGGCAGAGGAAACAGGAGGAAGCCAAGATGACATTTTGTATCGATAACTGCGCATCTAAGCTGTTGAAGTTAGCAGGAATCTTTCTTTTCGCAGTCGGAAGTGTTTACTCACTTTGGGTTTTGAGTTTCTACGCCAATGAAGCAGCGCAACAAGCGCGGATTCAAAGAGAAGCTTTGTTTACAGAGCATTTCGAAGCGGGCGTTAAAAAACTCGAACAAAACAATAACTTCGGCAATAAGTTCGAAGATATCCTAAATGCGTACCTCCGTGCAAACGACTCTATTAAAGATTTCCGTTCTGCGCTTGAGTATGCCGACACTAACGAACAGGAGGAGAAAGTTTGGAAGCACATTGTGCTTGCCGAAAATGATGTGAAGTCTATTACAAAAATTGGCCAGCAGTACCTCAGGATTCGTTCCCAGAAAGCACTGAGTGCACATGCTGACTTTGTAGGAGAATTTTTACAAGATTTTGAATCATTTGAGAAAATCATTGATTCGAAATAGTTTACACAAACGAAAACGCGTCTTCCCATGATGCGTTTTTATTTTTTTACGGGCTAGCCAAGCTTTGATATACTGAATATATGAAAATACTTATTACAGGTGGCGCTGGATTCATTGGCGCTAATTTTGTGCACTATTGGCGTAAAAATCACCCAGAAGACTCAATTACAGTTTTAGATAAACTTACTTACGCAGGAAATATAGAAAGTTTAGCTCAAGTTAAAGACCAGATTGAATTTATTGAAGGAGATGTGACCGATCCAGAAGTAGTCCATCGAGCAATGTCTGGTGCAGGTTGCGTAGTCCACTTTGCGGCAGAAAGTCATGTGGACAGAAGCATTGCCGACCCGTACGTCTTTACAAGGTCAAATGTTTTAGGAACTCACGTTCTTTTAGAAATGGCACGCGCACTTAAAATTCCTAGATTTCATCATATTTCTACAGATGAAGTTTTTGGTTCAATCCCATTGGAACAAAATTATAAATTCAACGAACAGTCTCCATACGAACCAAATAGTCCATACGCGGCAAGCAAAGCTTCAAGTGATCATTTAGTAAGAAGCTACGGAGAAACCTACGGAATTCCTTTTACGATTAGCAATTGCAGTAACAACTTTGGGCCATTTCAACATACCGAAAAATTTATCCCTCGCTCTATAGTGCGTTTGTTAAACGGAGAAAATATTCGGCTATACACACCTGGCAATCAAATTCGCGACTGGTTGTTTGTTGAAGATCATTGCCGAGCGATTGATGCAATTTTGCAAAAAGGAAAAATTGGCGAAACATATTGTATTGGAGGAATGACAGATGAAATTTCTAATACTAAGGTCGCGAAATTAATTCTGTCTCATTTAGACTTACCAGAATCTCGTTTGGAAATGGTTACAGACCGTCCTGGTCACGATGTAAAATACGCAGTGGATTGGTCTAAGATAAATAGAGAGCTCGGTTGGGAACCTCAAGCAGATTTTAAAACTTGGCTTGCAACTACCATAGATTGGTATCAGGCAAATAAAAATTGGTGGCAAAAACAAGCAGAAGAAAGCGAGCAGTTCTACGAGAAAAAAGGTGAGCAAATTATTGAGAATTAAGCACGAGTAAAATGTCAGATTACATTACAGAGACAGAACTAGAAGGTGTATACATCATAGAACGTCCTGTTTTTTCAGATGAACGAGGATTTTTTAGAGAAACTTTTCGCAAAAGCGATTTAGATTCTAAACTAGGTTTTGAATTTTCATTTGCTCAAGCAAACCACTCTCGCTCAAAACGCGATTCACTCAGGGGAATTCACATTGCTCCGTGGAATAAACTTATTACTTGCGTAAACGGTCAAGTTCAGCAAATCGTTGTAGACACAAGACCGGATTCAAAAACTTTTGGTGAGCATATTTCAATTATTTTAGGAGAAGATAATTTCCGCAGTATATTCATTCCTGCTAACTGTGGAAATGCATTTCTAGTACTCAGCGATTATGCTGACTATACATATTTAACGACGGAGTATTGGGCTCCAAACATGGAAAGAAATTTAGCTTGGGACGACGAGCGAATTGGAATTGAATGGCAAACAGCAACTCCTGTAATCTCAGAAAAAGACAGCAATAACCCAACAATGGAATTCCTATTTCCAGATAAATTCTAAAATATGACGAAGTATTTAATAATTGGCAAAGACGGTACGTTAGGAAGCGAATTCCAAAGAATGCTCGGCAACCAAGCAGTTTACTTAGGAATTGAGGATTTAGATATTACAAATGAATCTAAGGTTCTAGAAAAAATTTCGGAAATAAAACCAGAAACAATAATTAACTGCGCGGCATACAACGCTGTAGATAAAGCTGAAGATGAGCCTGAAGTTGCAAACTTAATTAACGGGACAGCAGTTGGCTACCTTGCTAAGGCCGCAGAAGTTGTTGGTGCTAAATTCGTTCACTATAGTACGAACTATGTTTTTTCTGGAGATGATCCCAACGGATATAAAGAAACAGACCAACCAAATCCACAAAGCAACTATGGCAGATCAAAACTGCTTGGCGAAGTTGAAGCTCAAAAACATTGTTCTAAAACATTTATAGCTAGAACGACTTGGTTATACGGAAAACAAGGTCAAAGCAAATCTAGTAAAAAGAATTTTGTAGACATAATGCTAGAACTAGCTGAACAAAAATCTGAAATTGAATGTGTCTCCGACCAATATGGTCAGCCAACTTGGACATTTGACCTCGCAAATCATACTTTGCAATTGGTATCGAGTCAAAACCCATACGGGATTTATCATTTTGTGAATGATGGCCAAACTAGTTGGTACGGATGGGCGGAGGAAATTTTTAAAATTAAAAACATAAATATTGCGCTAAAGGCCAATTCATTTAAGGATTGGGTTCGTCCTGCGGACAGACCTCAGTATGGTATACTTATGAACACAAAACTCCCGAAACTCCGCCCATGGCAAGAAGCATTGCGTGAGTACCTTAACGAGAGTATTTGAGTAGATTATCAATAATAATTCCAAATTAACTTAAACCACAGAAATTATGAAAGGTATTATTCTCTCAGGAGGTGAAGGCACTCGCCTACGACCACTAACCAAAGTTACCTCTAAACAACTTTTACCGATATATAACAAGCCAATGATTTACTATCCATTGGAGAAACTGTTGTCTGCCGGAATAAAAGAAATTTTGATTATTGTTGCACCAGATCATTGCGGTGACTATATGAAAGTTTTAGGAAGCGGTAAGGACTTTGGTCCAGGAGTTCGTTTTACTTATGAAATTCAAGACAAACCGGACGGGCTTGCACAAGCATTCATTATTGGTGAAAACTTTTTGGACGATAAAGACGATGTGACTTTAATTCTTGGAGATAATATTTTTGAAGCTGATATTTCAGACAGTATTAAAAATTTTAAAAGTGGCGCGACTGTGTTTGCAAAAGAAGTTTCCGACCCAGAGCGTTTTGGTGTAGTTAAATTTGATGAAAACCAAAAAGCAGAAAAAATTATTGAAAAGCCGAAAGAATTTGTTTCTAACTTTGCGGTAACCGGAGTATATATTTACGACAACCGCGTAGTAGAAGCGGCAAAAAGCATTAAACCATCAGAACGAGGTGAATTGGAAATTACTGACCTCAATAACTGGTATTTAGAAAAAGGTGAACTTAAAGTTGAGATCCTAGAAGGTGACTGGATAGACGCCGGAACTTTTGAAAGTTTTTATGCTGCCAACCAGTGGGCATACGAACGAGATCATAAAAAATAAATAAAATATTTTTACAAAATAAAAAAGGTATTGCCTAACGAAACTATCTGAGCCCAATTTTTGCGAAGCAAAAATGTAGCGAAGCTTGTTGAGGTGGCAATACCTTTTTTATTTTGAGTTAGATCTTTGTAATTTCAATTTCTGTGTAAGCTTGGCGATGACCAATCTTCTTACGGTACTTGCTTTTTGGCTTGTACTTTAGAACTTCGATCTTACGACCACGTCCTTGGCTAATAATTTTAGCCTCTACTGTCTTACCAGCTAAAGTTGGTTTACCCAATTCATAAGAAGAATCTGAAATAGTAGCTAAAACTTGGTCGAAAGTAATAGTATCACCAGCTGTTCCTTCTAATTTTTCGATCTGAATTTTTTCACCTTGGGAAACCAAGTACTGTTTTCCGCCGGTAGCAATGACTGCAAATGACATATATATTTCTAATAAAAATTAAATGCCCCATAATCTTAACGAATAAGGGGCATTTTGTCAACTACTGCTGATTTGGTAAAAGCTCAGTAATATTGGAGATGAGAATGCAGATCTTTCATGCTTCTTCGCAGTACACAAATCCCAATTTTGTCTCCAAACATAAACTCAATTACAAGCCGGGTTAAATGCCATTTCTCAAGCTCAGCCTCAAATTGATCATGGTTTAGGAACGACAGAATTCTTGGTATCTGATACATTCCTGAGAGTTCAACTGTTCGATCCAAGCAAAGCAAGTACCTAAACAATCTCTCTCGACCGATCTCATCCACTCTTGGCATAATGATATCTAAACAATATTCCAAAACTTTGAAATTATGAGAGATACCTACAGCACTTAGAACCGTCTGCCAATTTCTGATAATTAAATCAGAATTGCTTTTTAACAAATCAAGAGCCTTAGACTCGTTGCGAACTTCCAAAAGAGAATTTACCTCCTCAAGAACAAACGCTATCTCTTGCAACTCATCTGCGTTAATTAACGCTAAAGTCATTGGCTACCTCCTATGTCTTTTCACGTATTGATTTAAATCACAGTTGCAATTATACACAAAAATCACAATAAAGTCAACGTTCATGCATCAAGTCTATGCATCAACTTGCTTCTTCCTATACATCCTAACAACAAACAACACTAACAAAACCATGATCGCCAAAAGAATCCCGAGCGCAACCAACTTACCTGCGCTTTGCAAAAAGACAGCAGTAAAACCAAACGCGGCGGAAAGACCATATAACAACATAGCAGTTTGTTTTTGAGTAAAACCTAAGTCTATTAATTTAAAATGAATATGTAATCTGTCGCCACGGAACGGACTTCGCCTGTTCCACAAACGCTGTAAAATTACCCAGGCTACATCCAAAATTGGTATGCCCATGACAAGTAGAGCTGTAGCAATTTTTCCACCTAAAATTACAGATAAAACTCCGAGAATAAAACCAATGTATGTACTTCCACCTTCACCAAGAAAAATTGATGCTGGGTTGAATGCGTAAATTAAATAACCTGCTAACGCGCCAACTAGAATAATTGCGAAACTTGCTGTTATTGGTTGGTTAACATTTGCAGTCAAAGATAGAGTAAACAAAGTAAGTCCTGCAATAAATCCAATCCCAGCAACAAGTCCATCTAGACCATCTAGAAACTTTGTTGTGAACATCATTCCGAGCATCCACAAGAAAATAAAAATCTTAGGCGCATGAATTCCTAATACATTAAAATCCAAACTAAAAGGTTCGCCAAATGGATTACTAAGCTGAGTAATCCCTACTCCAATTCCACTCCCAACAACAATCAGCGAAGCGAGTATGGGGAATACTGCCAACATGTATGGTGGCAGTTCGTATTTATCATCTATATACCCACCAAGCATTAAAACTAAACCACCAATTAGCATTGCCCAAACAAATTTAAACGGCACTAACAGTGGGTCTACTCCCCCGCCTTGCACAAAAATTAACACACCAACACCAAACGCTATGAAAATTGCAAGACCTCCTAGTTTTGCAACTGTGTGTGTATGTAAATTTCGTGGCGGACGAGGAACATCAATAGCATTCACCATAAAAGCAAAGTGACGCACTAACGGAGTAACTAGGAATGCAATTATGAAGCTAAATAATGCTAAACCAAAATAGTTCATTATTTTTGATTATCTATTGATTGCGATGTGTTCTGCATTTCATTCATAGTCATTGCAGTAACTTCGCCTTTACGAGCTTTTGGTGTAACGAAAAATTCTAAATACCAACCGAACATCAAACGAGTTTGAGCTTCAATCGCTGGAATACTTCCAAATGCCAATGAAGTAAATGGAACCAAAACCCACTGCAAATACATCATCACGCTTCTCCAGATACTGTATTTCTTAGGTCTTGGTGGAAGTAAGATTAAATTAATATATACACTAAAAATTAAGAATCCTGTTGCAATAGTCATTAATGTTCTGGTGGCGTGTGGCAAATTATATGCAACAACTGTATCTCTAAATTCAGGACCACCAAAAAACAATGGTAACCAACCCAAACTAGTAATTAACACACTCGCAGTTGCCCAGTTAAAGTTTCCTTCAACGTACTGAAATAGTTTGTACAACCTATCGCCTAGTGGCGCCTTGCTTTTTAACAAAGCAGGAACCAAAGACGGATAGTATTCAACATTGTATGCCCAGCGCTTTTTTTGCTTATATTGATTCTTTAAAGTTTGCCAGAAAGTATCTGCTAAACATGTATCTAATGAAACCGGAATAAATAATGGAACCACTCCGTAGTCGCCTTTAAAGTGCAAATAACATTGCCAATAAATATAACCATCTTCATTAATAATATCTTTCTTCCAATACCCAACTTCTTTAAGAGCTTTCAAAGTCATTGTGTGAGATGCGAAAGTTCGAAGTCTATCTGGTCTGGAACTTTCTGTAAATTGCCAAAAAGAATTTGATACAGAAACCACGCGAATAAACGCTGGAGAATCCCAAATATTATTATTATAAACCGCAATAGGTTGATAGCTATGCCTGTAAGGCTTTTCGTTAGTTAAAAATGCATACATCACGCGGGCAAAATATTGCGGATGAACAATTGTGTCGCTATCTAAGTTCGAAAGCAAAACATGATCTTCATCTATTCCAAGTTTTTCCAATTCAGGCAAAGTAGATGAAACCGCCCAGCTAGCGTTAGCACTCTTTCCTTTAATTTCACCTTCGAGTCCATCCGGATGAACGCTAATGAACATTTTGTAAAACTTATCTTGGAACTTTTCAACCATTGCTTTCGCTGTCACTTGAGCCTGTTCTCCTGCTCGTTCTTCAGAAGCCAAAATAACCATCATCTTGTCATGAGGGTATTGAACATTGGTTAACGCAGAAATAGTAGACGTAAGCACTTCTTCAGACTCATCTACAAAAGGAATGATTATTAGATGATAGAAGTCTGTGTATGGTTGATTTATTACTCCGTTATCTTTGAAGTTTGAAAGAGATTTTGCTTCGTCTGTATAGAATTTCCTTTCAATATATTTTTTTGATTGGCTAGCGGATAGCTCCATGAACTCAATCAACTTTTGGCGTTCTGGCATCATAGAGATTAGTAACAACCAATCAATTTTTACATACACACGGAATTTTAAATAACTAGAAATTAAGTGAATTGATGTATTTAATGCCTTTAACACCCAATATAAATCAAAACAAACAATAAAAATTGCCGCCCACATTGGTCTGACTGCTGAAAGGATGATCGCACCAAAAAATACTGTCCAAAAAGATAGTCCAGGTAGAATTTCCCAAAATCGTTCTCTGCGAGTGCGTTTTCTAAACATAAAATAATTAACTAACTCGAAATAAAAACAAGACTGCTAAAAGTAAAAATGCGTTAACCAATGCCGAAACCAAAGCTGCCAAAAATGGTAAAAAAGATTTATCAAATTTTTGTAAACGAGCTAAAGTAAAATTCACAGCACCAATTGCTAAACCAGTTAAAGGAATTTTAAGAAGTTCATACTTACTACCAACTTCGTTCACACCAACTACTATGTTGTATCTCAAAGCAACTGTTCCTGGAGCGCCATGCATTTTGAAATACACTGCTATGAGTGTTACAATGAAGATAACAATTGAGATTAACCAAGTTCGCTTTGTTAATTTAATAAATTCCATAATTTGTAGGTTAACAACTCAAAGTATAACAAAAATGACACCAAAACAAAAATGGCTCTTGGCGGCCGTAATAGCCCTAGCAATATTCTTCCGATTTTACCAAATTATGTCTATGCCCGGAGGATTGTTCCCAGACGAAGCCGCTAACGGTCTAGATATTAACTCTATGCAACAAGGCCAACTTCAACCATTCTACGAACGTGGAAATGGCCGTGAAGCGCTATTTTTTTACATGCTTTGGGGAAGTATTGAAATCTTTGGCAAAGGTCCATGGCAACACCATATTGTTTCTGCATTAGTTGGTGTTATTGGAGTGATTGCATGTTTCTTAGTTACAAGAAAACTGTTTCAGATATTTGGAAAAAAGAGAGATGATGAAGATGAAGAATCTGGAGCACTTGCCATAGCATCACGCGCCACAAACATCGCACTACTTTCCGCATTTTTTATGGCAGTCTCGACATGGCATATCGTATTGTCTCGTACCGCTTTTCGAGCAAACCTAATTCCAATGTTCACTGCTTTGACTTTTTACTTTGGTCTTCTAGCATACGATGCGCCAACTAAAATAAAAAGGTATTTGTGGTCTTTTGCAACAGGCGCAATTTTTGCTTTAGGTTTTTATTCTTACATTGCGTACAGAATTATGGTTCCTCTTGTGGTCATTGCAATACTCTGGCCTTTACTAGTAGATATTTTCTATGCAACAACGGAACACCCACGCTTCCAAGCAATCAAAAAGTTTTTTGGACCATTCATCGTGCTTTGCGTTGGGTTTAGCGCTTTTATTGCACCTATCGCTTACTATTTTTACACTCACGCTGGATCTTTCATTGGGCGAAGTGGTCAAGTTTCAATTTTTAACCCGGAACTAAATCAAGGAAATTTAGTTGGCACTCTTCTTGAAGTATTTAAACAAAGCCTTCTCGCCTTTTTCTTCCAAGGTGATTTAAACTGGCGTCATAATATTTCTGGACAACCTTTTCTCTCTATAATTATCTCTCCGTTCTTCGCAATTGGTTTAGTCGGAGTAACGTTACTCGCGGCACGATACATATT